>JAGATD010000018.1 GCA_017621415.1 Clostridia bacterium | reverse complement strand
CTTTTTTGTTTTATAATGATTATAATTAAAAGTGTACTTAATGTTGCACTTCGTGTAATTGTATTATATCCAATTTCGTCTGCAAGCAGCCGAATTGTTTATAAGCAATTCCACTGCCCTAAAGGGCATAAAAAGTGCAAGGTTTATACAAATACGCAGAAGAAAACACAAATGTGATGAGCTAGGGAAGATGTTTCACCATTTGCTTCTACCAAAAGTCTGTATATTTTGCGCAAATGGCGAATATACTGCGCCGTGCCCACGTACGAAGTCCGTCCGCGGCTCTGCCGCTCCTGAGCTTTTCTTTCAGAAAACCTCGCACGGCTTGTATGCGGCTCATCATAGCAAAATGACGATAGATTTGTTGTGGTTATAATGTTTTTTAAGCAAGGCGTGCCTTGTATGTGACTCATAGCGGGGAGAGTGGATATTTTAGTTATAATAAGCGGTATAATCGGATTTTTAGTTGGCTTGTAGAAAACACTTATGGATATTTCGAAAAACTTTTCGAAAAAAATGTGTTGATTTTAGGTCTCACAAATGTTAGAATAAAGTAGCGACAATTAAGGAGACCGATATGGTATTTCAAAACATAGATTTTCATAATGTTTCTGAGCTTACTAGAGATGAGTTTGGTGGCTATGTTATGCACAGATTTCCTCTTTGCGTTGAAGAGACTTTGAGCGAGGGCGGAAGAAATGCTAACAAGATAACAAGTGGAATAGAGCTTCGCTTTAAGCTTATATCCGATTCGGTAAAGCTGAAGTTTAGATTGGATTCACCTGATTCATCTGCAACTACTGTATACATATATCGTGGAAATATTGTTGGCGGTTGGCAGGAATGCTCGGTAGCTATTGTTAGCGGTGAAACAAGGGAGCTTGTTGTAAACAAGCATCCGAATATAGAAAAGCTTAGAGAAATTACTAAATCCGCATCATTCGGCTTTTCTCCGGAGGTTGTAAGAATTGTGTTAAACTCTTCTATTCTGCGGTTTGTGGGAGTAGATGGGGATGTGGTGCCTCCAAGTAAGGAAGATGTTCCTGAAAAGACATATCTTGCGTACGGTTCGTCTATAACCCACGGAAGTTTGGCTCTAAACATTCCGTCTACATTTGTTTCTCAAATAGGCGAGCATTTCAGATGTGATGTAAGAAATCTCGGTCTCGCAGGTAATGCGAGACTTGAAAAGTCTGTTGCTGATGAGATTGCGGCGATGGGTGAGCGAGGAGAGTGGGACTTTGCTTCACTTTGTATGGGTATAAATATTCTTAATATTGAGTGCTCGGATTTTGAAAAAAGAGTCAAAAACATGATTAAAACCGTGGCAGAACGCAATCCTGAAAAACATATTTTTTGTATATCACCGTTTTATTGCCGTGAGGATATGGATGGATTAAATAAGCCACAACTATTTCGTGAAATAGTTGAGCGTTCGGTTTGTGAATTGGGTTTCCCATATGTTCATTATATAGACGGTAGAAAAATCTTAGACGGGTCATGGGGACTTTCGGGAGATTTTGTTCACCCGTCGCCTCTTGGGGTCAGGGCTATCGCAGACGGTTTGATAGAAATTTATTCTAAATATATAAAGGGGTAAAAAGATGAAACTTTATTCAATTATGCCGCTGAATACAGAACACATTGTTGAGATTTGTGATGATATAGAGCGTCAAT
Source organism: Clostridia bacterium (assembly GCA_017621415.1). Classification (GTDB taxonomy): domain Bacteria; phylum Bacillota; class Clostridia; order Oscillospirales; family CAG-272; genus UBA1740. The sequence goes on along the minus strand of JAGATD010000018.1, from coordinate 22,554 downwards.
ATAGGGATGGAATAGCAACCGAGGCACTTTTTAATCTTCCAATACCCCCTGAGGGATTTCCTGTTATAGACAAGGCTAAAATAGGTGCTGAAAAATATGTAAAGTTTCGTGATGAGCTTAATAAATGCGGCTTAAATTGCGGTATTCTTGTTCAGGCAACCATAGGGCACGGGTATCAGATGACTACAAGAATCCCTTTCTCGCCCGTAATAGGTCTTACCGATGGAGAGGAAAAATATACCGTTTGTCCATATGATGAAAATTTCCGAGATTATTTAAGAGAATCATTTAAAACTCTTGCTTTTGCACAACCGTCATCGATTATGGTAGATGACGATTTCAGACTTTTTGCTCGTTCCTATAAGGGCTGTGCATGTCCCAGACACATGGAAGAAATCAGCCGGCGCTTTGGAAAAAAGATAACTCGCGAGGAGCTTCTTGAAAGATTTGAAATTGATACAGAAGAAAACCGCAGATTAGCCGATATCTTCTTTGATACACAAATTGATTCGCTTCTTGGTGCAGCCAGAGCTATGCGTGAAGGTATTGATGAGATTGATCCGACTATTCAAGGCTCATTCTGTAACTGCGGTGACACCTGTGAGGGAGCAGGTGAGATTGCAAAAATTCTTGCAGGAAAGGGAAATCCCGTAATACTAAGAGTTAATAACGGAAAATACTGTACTCCCGGTGCCAGAGGAATTGCCGATTCTATTGCAAGAGCCGCAATTCAAAAAACAATTCTCGAAAAGGATGTTGATATCTTCCTTGCCGAAACCGATACATGTCCTCAAAACAGATATAGCACAAGTGCTTCAAGCCTACACACTCACTTTATTTGCTCAATTCTTGAGGGAGCGGCAGGAGCAAAGCATTGGATAACCAGACTTGCTGCTTTCGAGCCAAAAAGCGGAGAGGCTTATCGTAAAAAGCTTTCTAAAAACAGTAAAATGTACTCCGAGCTTTCGAGAATTGTACCCGATATAGAATGGTTCGGTGCCAGAATTCCTCTTTCGCACAAGGCATGGGTGCCTCAACCGCCGCTTTCTTCCTTCAAGCAGGCAAGCAGTGAAAATGCATGGGCATCCTGTGTTCTTGAGCGTCTTGGAATTCCTATGTATTTCTCAGATAAATTGGGCGGTGCGGTATTTATTGATGGTAAACGGGATAAATTCTTTGACGACAGTGAAATAAAGAAAATTCTTTCCGGAACAGTGTTCCTTGCGGCTGAGTCAGCGAAAAGCATTTACGACCGTGGATTTTCAGAATATCTTGGAGTTGATATCCGTGAAGTCAGTGAAGCTGACCCAAAGGCTAGCGGAGAAATAATTTTTGCAACAAATCAAAATGCAAATGTTCAGCTCTCACGCAAGGTTATAACAAAAAACAAGCCCGAAACAGTTGAGTTATCGCAAGTTTATACATGTCCCGACGGAAAAACAAGGATACCGCTTCATCCCGGTGTAACAAGTTATAAAAATGAGCTAGGCGGCACAGTTAATGTTTTTTGCGGAACACCGCTCGCAAGATTTGTGTATACAGAAGCCTTTTCGTTCTTAAATGAATCAAGAAAGGCTCAAATTGTCGAGTTAATGAAAGAAAGCGGCAATCTTCCTGTATATTATCCCGGCGATGCAGAGGTATATATGAAGGCGGGAAACCTAAATGATGACCTTTTCTGCGCATTCGTAAATATAGGGCTTGATAATCTTGACGAGGTTACACTTGTTTGCGACAGGGAAGTAAAAGAGATAAAGAGACTGAACTCAGACGGTGCATACGAAATATGCATCTTTACAAAATCTGCTGACGGTGTTATCACAGTCGATATTCCCGCAATGATTCTTGACCCTGTTATTTTGATTATTAAATAAAAAAGAAACGATGAGATTTTGTTGGTCTCATCGTTTTTCTTTAAATCTGCTTTTGCACACTCTTATATTCGTCGTAATATCTGTAATAAGGGCAGGCTCTTGAGTTCCCGCTTAAAAAGGAAATCATTTCGTCTTCGTCGAGCTTCATATTACAGCTATACGAATCTGTATAATCGTCATATTCATAAAACTCGCAGCTTTCGCAGCTGGATGCATGCTTGTGTCCGTATTTTGAAAAATCCATAGCTCTGTTCTCTTCTGCTGAATTACAGGCTTGATACAAGGGCGAATATGCCTACCATAATAATAACAAAAACAACACCGAAAATACAAATGCTGACGGTTTGCAGCCGTTTCATATCCTTGTTGAATTTGTCCATTTTTTCGGCATATTCTGCCTTTTCTTTCTCGGCAGCCTCTTTTATAAATGCATCTTTATCCTCAGCAGAGGAGAGCTTTTCGATAAATTCTTCAAGGTCGGAGTTAAAATCGGATAAAGCAGCCTCGAGCTCGTTGTCATCAACCGAATTATCTTTTCGGATTTGGAGTATTATATCAAATCCGCATTTGCCGTTTTCGTCATTTGCATCTTCGCTGATAAGGGTGATGCTTCCGCAAAGAGAATCGCTGAAGTCATCCTGTATCAGAGATGTAACAGTTCCTTTTATATCGGTGAAATACACATCTGCCGCACATTTTACACCGATTTTTGATATATTTTCAACATGATTTTTGATTGCTTCTTCCAGAAGCTCTTTTGCTTTATTTGTTTCCATTTATATTTCCTTTCGGATCATATTATTTTATTATCAATAACAAGCTTGCCCGAGCTTTTCTTTATTCCGTAAGAGCACTCAATCGCCATACTGAAAATATGGTCTCCGCTTATTCCTATGCAGTCGTCAAGGCCGGATAAAAATTTTTCGGCAGAGGAGTGAAAGGCTGAGGTTGTTGCGAAAATACCGCGTGTTCCTTTTTTTGCGCAAACTGCGCCGTAAAAGCCTCTTACATCTGTTTCCGAGGTTAAGTCAATGCGGTTTTTTGTTTGAACCATTGTTGTTTCTCTGAATCCCAGCGAATCCTCGGTTTTCATTACACCGTCAATTCCTCCGTCTTCGGCACCGCCTGTTACATAGCATTCAAGAATTTTCTTTCCATGCTTTTCTGAATACTTTTTTATCAGTGTCATAAAATAATTTTCAAAGAATTCGCCGCCCTTTGTATGAAGTCTGATAATAAATTCACTCTTCAGATTTAAAAGCTCGTTTACATCGTCTGCTTTTGCGCAAACCCTTGGGGCAAGGGAATATACTCCGTTAGTGAGGAATATGACCTTATCTGTAAGCAATTTTTTTAGAATCTGACCTATATATGTAGCTAAGGTATCGTCATCCTTGGTTGTAACGGTTTTGTCTGTTCCGAGAGCTTTGCGCAGCTTTGCGTTTATTTCCGATTTTGTTAGCGGAGTGCAGCTTAGCGCCTTTATAATCTCTTTTTGACATTTTTCAATTCTAATTGCCACAGGCTTTGTTGAAACAAGAAAATAGCGTCCCTTTGAGTCAATGGCGATAAGACCACCGGCATGCATCTCGTTAATAACAGTGCCTATCTGACTTCTTAAATTGTTTTTAACGCTTCCCGCCTCGGTGTCATTAAGCTCCGTCTCACTAAGATGATATCTCTGCAAGCAAAGGTTGATAAGCTCCTTTCGGTACTGCGGCGCCTTTGTCAGTACATCAACTATTTGCCTATATATTTTTGCATGGCTTGTTCGTACAGTCATAGTTACATCCTCCCGCAAGAATATTGTACCATATTTTTATACTTCTTTCAATAGTTTTAAGAAAAGAGAATGTAAAAAACCTCTCAAAATTAGAGAGGTTTTTTGGGTAAAATATTTTATTAATGAGCGAACTGACTGTTGTACAGCTCGGAGTAGAAGCCACCCTTTTTAAGAAGCTCTTCGTGCTTTCCTGTTTCGATTATCTTTCCGTCACGCATAACAAGTATTTTGTCGGCTTCTCTTATGGTTGATAGTCTGTGGGCAACAATAAAGCTTGTGTGTCCCTCCATAAGCTCGGAGAAGGCGTCTTGAATTTTAAGCTCGGTTCTTGTATCAATAGATGAGGTAGCCTCGTCGAGAATCAGCATCTCGGGGCGGGTTAGCATTACTCTTGCGATAGAGATAAGCTGCCTCTGCCCCTGCGAAAGTCCTTCGCCGCCCTCACCGAGTGTGGTGTTATAACCGTTCTTCAGCCTTTTGATGAAGCTGTGGGCATGAGCTGCCTTTGCCGCGGCAATGACTTCCTCATCGGTTGCGTCGGGCTTGCCGAAAGCAATATTATCACGTATTGTTCCTGCCATAAGCCATGTGTCCTGAAGCACCATTCCGTAAGATGCTCTTAGGCTTTTTCGGGTCATGCTTTCGATATTTTGTCCGTCAATCTGTATTCTGCCTGAATTTATATCATAAAAACGCATAAGCAGATTTATCACAGTGGTTTTGCCGCAACCGGTTGGACCAACTATCGCAATTCTTTCGCCGGGATTTGCTCTGAGATTCAAATTTTCTATAAGCGATTTGTCCTCGGTGTAAGAGAAATCAACATCCTGAAGCTCAACAAGCCCCTTTGTGCTATTTAGCTCACAGGCGTTTTCCGCATCTCCCGGTTCGCTTTCTTCATCAATCAATTTAAGAACCCTCTCAGCAGATGCAAGCGCATTTTGGAATTCGGCAAATATACCTGAAATCTCATTAAATGGCTTGGTGTACTGATTTGTGTAAGAAAGAAGCACCGAGAACTCACCAATGGTGAATACTGCGGCTCCTGCCGCATTTGCGTTTATCGCCATTATAGCGCCAACGGCAGCCACGGCAGCATATACAACATTGTTAACAAATCTTGTTGTAGGGTTTGTGAGGGATGAAATAAATATTGCCGAAAGGGTAGAGGATTCAAGCCTTTTCGCTGCCTTTTCAAAGGTCTCTGAGGCTCTCTCCTCATATCCGAAAGCGCGCAAAAGCTTTTGATTACCTATCATTTCGTTAACAATAGATGTAGCTTCAGCCTCTGCCTCGGAGCGCGCCTTGAACATGGTAAATGTTCGTTTGCCGATAAATTTAGCTATGAATATTGAAAGAGGTGTAAGGCACACAACAACCAAGGCAATCTGCCAGTTTATAACCAGCATAAAGAATAGCGTTCCGACTATCGTAAGAATACCTGTAAATACCTGAGTAAAGCCAAGAAGAAGTCCCTCAGAGAATCTGTCGGTATCATTGATAACTCGGTTAACGATATCACCGTGTGAGGTAGTGTCAATATAGGAGAGGGGCAGAGTCTTAAGCTTTGCAAAGGCATCGTTGCGTATATCGCGTGTGATGTGGAATGTAATGCGGTTGTTTATCGCAGTCATGCACCACTGAGAAAGCGCTGAAACCCCGATAAGAGCAGCTGCAAAGAAAAGAATTTTTAATATGCCCGAAATATCAACATTCCCCGGGGCTACAATAAGGTCGATAGCATCGCCTATAAGTATTGGAATATAAAGTGAAAGTGCTGTAAAAATGAGAGCAAAAAATATCGAAACAGGAAGAAGCAATTTGTATTTGCCGATGTATTTTAACACTCGGCTTAGTGTGCTTATATCCCTTTTGCTTATCAATTTTTTCATACCGCAGCCTCCTTTTTATACTGAGACTCGTATATCTCTTTATATATTGGGGAGCGGGCGATAAGCTCTTCGTGAGTGCCAATGTCAACGCATTCGCCGTCATCAAGAACTATTATTTTATCGGCATACATAACCGATGAGGCGCGCTGTGAAACAATAAATACAGTTTTGTTTTTTAACTCCTTTATAGCTGCACGCAGGGCAGCGTCGGTTGCAAAGTCAAGGGCAGATGCCGAATCGTCTAGAATAAGAATATCAGGGTCAGAAACTAAGGCGCGGGCAATTGTAAGCCTCTGGCGCTGACCGCCCGAGAAATTCTTTCCTCCTGCCTCAACCTTGCCGTCAAGTCCGCCCTTGTCACGGGCTACTCCCTCAGCTTGCGCAATTTTAAGAGCTGCCATAATTTCCTCGTCTTTGGCATCGGGGTTGCCCCAGCGCATATTGTCGCGTATCGTGCCCGAGAAAAGCACAGCCTTTTGCGGAACAACACCGATTTTAGATGTTAATGCGCTCTTTGTATATTCTTTTATGGGTGCACCAAAAAGGTAAATCTCGCCATCTGTCGCATCATAAAAACGAGAAATCAAATTAACAAGCGTAGATTTTCCTGAGCCTGTTCCGCCAATGATTCCGACGGTCTCTCCCTGTTCTGCCTTGAAAGAAATGCCTGAAATTGAGTTTTCTCCACCATTGTAACTGAGAGAAACATTGTTAAAATCAACGGCGGGCGTGTTATCAACTCCCTTGGTTCTATCACCAAAGGCTTGAGTGGGAGTAATATCAAACACAGAAGAAATTCTTGAAGCCGAGGCAAGAGCCTTTGTTATAGTGATAATAAGATTTGCAAGCTTAATAAGCTCAATAAGAATTTGCGACATGTAGTTGTACAGCGCAATAACCTCACCTTGCGTAAGATTGCCTGAGTTAACCCTTAGTGCTCCAACATCAATAAGCAGTATCAAAGCCAAATTGATTATAGCATAGGTCAGGGGATTCATCAGGGCGGAGATGTGGCCAACTCGCTTTTGCTGCTTGGTTAAGAGACTGTTCTCTTCCTTAAAGCGCTCAAATTCGTCATCTTCCTTGCCAAAAGCGCGGATAACTCTGACACCTGCGAGATTTTCTCTGGTTCTTCCCAGTATTTTATCAACACCGCCTTGAACACGCTTGTACATCGGCATTGTGATTATCATGATACCGAAAACAATAACAGAAAGCAGAGGAATTGCCGCTGCGAAAATACATCCTGCATAGCTGTCAATGGTAAATGCCATTATCATTGCACCAAAAACAACTATGGGTGAGCGTGAAAGAAGACGGAGTGAAAGGTTGAGACCTGTTTGCAAAATATTTGCATCAGTGGTCATTCTTGTTATCATTGTAGATGTTCCTATTCTGTCAACATCAGAATAAGAAAGTGTTTGCAGATGAGAAAACAGGGATGTGCGAACAGATGTAATAAAGCCAACAGATGCCTTTGCCGCACAGTACTGCGCTACCACCGAAAATCCAAGACCGATAAGGCCAAGCAAAACAAGCACCAAAGAGAGTATTACGGCATACCCCTTATCGCCTCCGCCGATAGCATCGTCAATTATTACCGCAACCACAAGTGGTACGATAAGTTCAAGCGCCGCCTCAAAAAGCTTGAACAGCGGCGCAAGTATTGACTCCAGTGTGTATTTTTTCAAATGTTTCAGAAGTCTTTTCATTTTTTCTCCCAAATAGGTGTTAGAAGAATTTTAAAACATAAGAGTAGGTCTCTTTTTCTCCCTTTGAAAGACGTGACATTTTTCTTGTATCAAAGTTTTCGGGAGTCACACCGTCAGCAGGAACACCTGACCATGGCTCAAGGCAGATAAATCTTGCCTCGGAGTGGTCGTCCTTCCATACACAGAAGTAGGGCAGGTTCTTTGACCACGCGAACTCAACAGAATGCTTTGCATCGGGAGACGAAAGCCTTGTTTTGTCGCCTGTGCCTACAAAAATCATAGTATCATTTGCGTAAATCTCTTCTTCGTTAAGGGTATAGCTCTGATTTTTAAGTTCATAGCATTCACCCTCGGGGCGAACAAAGGGACCGTTTTGAAGAGGATGCCAGGTAAGAGTATCCTTGCCCTCAAAATCAAGCTTGAAATTGCCGATAGCTCCGTCACCCTCAAGTGTAAAGCCGGGATGCCAGCCAAGCATATACGGAAGAACCTTGTCGCCTGTATTCTTTACGGTAAAGTCTACCTTAAGAGTGTTGCCGTCAAGCTTAAAGTCTGCGGTAAGCTCAAAATCAAAGGGATATTCCGCCCTTGTAATCTCATTAGAAGTAAGGCGCATCTTAAGTGCGGAGTCGCTCTTCTCAATAACATCGAAAACGCTTTTTTTAGCAAAGCCGTGAGACTTCATAGAGTATTCCTTGCCGCCTGCTGTATACTTGTTGTCAAGAATACGTCCGCAAACAGGGAATAGCACAGGAGAGCGGTCCTGCCAATATCTTTCGTCACCCTGCCAGATGTATTCGTGACCGTCAGTGCCTTTAACCGAGAAAAGCTCAGCGCCCTTGTCATTTACCGTAACGGTAAGATTTTTGCTTTTTATTTCGTAAGTCATATCAAAAACTCTCTCTTAGTGCTTTTTTGTTTCTATTTCAGAAACAACCTTTGCGATAAATTCGTCTACGGTGAACTTTCCGCCCTCGCCCTCGGTTCTTGCTCTTACAGTAACCGAGTCGGACTTCATTTCGTCTTCACCGACAACTATCATATAAGGAACCTTAGCAAGCTGAGCCTCTCTTATTCTGTAACCCAGCTTTTCGTTTCTGTCATCAAGCTCCGCTCTGATGCCCGCTGCCTGCATTCTCTTAGTAACCTCAGCTGCATAGTCGGCAAAATCAGCAACAACAGGGATAACAACAGCCTGTGTCGGAGCAAGCCAAACAGGAAGAGCTCCCGCGTACTTTTCAAGAATAAGGGCAAGAGTTCTCTCGTAGCAGCCCATTGATGTTCTGTGAATAATGTAAGGAGTCTTAAGGGTATTGTCGCGGTCAACATACTCCATACCGAACTTTTTAGCAAGAAGCATATCAATCTGAATTGTGATAAGGGTGTCCTCTTTGCCGAATACATTCTTTATCTGAATGTCAAGCTTAGGACCGTAGAATGCCGCCTCGTCAATGCCGATAGTATAATTTCCCTTACCAAGGTTCTCGTCAAGAAGCTTTTCCATAACACCCTGAGCCTCGTCCCACTGCTCGGGTGTACCCTCGTACTTGTCTGTACGGTTGGGGTCCCACTGGGAGAAGCGGAATGAGCAGTCATCTCTGAGTCCGAGAGTATCAAGACAGTAAAGAGCAAGGTCAAGACAGCCCTTAAACTCCTCGGCAAGCTGCTCGGGGCGGAGAATAAGATGTCCCTCGGAAATGGTAAACTGTCTTACTCTGATAAGACCGTGCATCTCGCCCGAGTCCTCGTTACGGAAGAGGGTAGAGGTCTCGCCAAGTCTCATGGGAAGCTCTCTGTATGAGCGCTTTTTATTAAGGAATACCTGATACTGGAATGGGCAGGTCATAGGACGCAGAGCAAAGCATTCCTTAGTGTAGTCGTTAGGGTCGCCGAGAACGAACATACCGTCAAGATAATGGTCCCAGTGACCGGAAATCTGATAAAGCTCTCTCTTTGCCATAAGAGGTGTCTTTGTAAGAAGGTAGCCCCTCCTTTCTTCCTCGTCCTCAATCCATCTCTGAAGACGCTGAATAGTTCTTGCACCCTTGGGAAGAAGAATAGGAAGTCCCTGACCGATACAGTCAACTGTGGTAAAGTACTCAAGCTCACGGCCTATTTTGTTGTGGTCGCGCTTAAGAGCCTCCTCCTGCTGAAGAACGTATGCGTTAAGCTCGTCCTTTGTGGGGAATGCAATGCCGTAAACGCGCTGAAGCATTTTGTTGTTCTGGTCGCCCTTGTAGTATGCGCCTGTGCACTGAGTCAGCTTAAATGCCTTGATAGCCCCTGTTGAGTGAAGGTGAGGACCTGAGCAAAGGTCTGTGTACTCACCCTGGGTGTAAATAGATATCTCTGCGTCGTCGGGGAGCTCTTCTATTCTCTCAACCTTATATGGCTCGTCAAGGCTCTTCATAAGTTCGATAGCCTCAGCCTTTGAAAGAACCTTTCTTTCAATAAGAAGATTTTCTTTAACTATCTTCTTCATCTCGGCTTCGATGTTTTTAAGAATTTCGGGAGTGAATGAAATCTCAGCATCAAAGTCCTGGAAATATCCTGTATCGGTAGCAGGGCCTATGGTCTGCTTTGTGTTGGGGTAAAGACGCTTAACCGCCTGCGCCATAACATGAGCTGCGGTATGTCTGAAAATACGCTTTCCTTCCTCGTCCGCAAAGGTGAGAAGCTTAACCTCAGCCTCGCCGCCAACAATATAAGAAAGCTCCTTTGCCTCGCCGTTAACAAGCGCGGCAAGAACATCGCGTGAAACATTGCCGAAGGTAGCCTTTGCCGCCTCGTAAACCGAGATAGCCTCGCCCTCGTAAATTTCACCTGTCGCAAAAATAATCTTTGCCATTTTATTTTCTCCTTTTTGGTAAATTAACAATAAAAAACACCCCGAAAGACAAATTTTGCCTTTCGGGGTGAGGACTAACTCATAAAAGCCTCCCCCTTGGGGAAGGGGGACCGTTTGCCTTGGCAAATGGTGAATGAGGTTGTCCCGCACGGTTCCACCCGAGCGATTAACTCATTAGTATTAAATTCCCACAGCTCATCCACCTTTGGTGGATTTCATCTGCCAAAGGCAGATTTCATTCGCTTTGCGAATTTCACTTACCCGATAGGGTAAATTTAATTGCGAGCTTGCTCGCTGTGCATGGGCGGTACCTTACAGTCGTTTTGTCCGTTTTTCACCAAGCAACGGCTCTCTGTGCAACCCGTATCTGCAAGACTTGTTCCATTGGAGATATGATATCACAAAAAAATCAATTTGTCAATAGCTTTTAGTACAAATTAAGCTTGGAAAAGCTTCACATCATACTGCTGTTATTCTGCTATGGCAACAGCGGGCGCTTTTTCTTTTCTTCTTCTTTCTTTTTTGCGGTCTCTATGCTTTAAGCCTTGGGTAAGCTTACATATTCCTTTTGTAATAGCAAAATTAAGAAGAGCCAGAAGATAGAAGAACGTAAATACCGTCAATATCAGTAACGGATAAATTGATATACCTCCCACAGGGATGTCAATAAGCCCTGTGAATGTAACAAAGGGGAGATAGCTTATCGCCTCGCTGTAATCGAACATATAGAAGTAGTTAACATCATATACGGCTACATCGGAAAGCAGATTTATAAGGAATCCAAGCACCATGCAGAATGAGAAATAGCCAATATATCTTAATGTCATGTCCTTTATCGAGCTTTTTGACAGCTTTGGGAAGAGTCCGAGAGACAGGGCAAGAACAGGGAATGCGAGAACCATTGTGTGCTCGTACATATAGTGTATATTCCAGCAGCATAGAGTCTCGCTTGAAAAAGAGGGGAGAGCAAATGCCACCATAGCGCCCGAGATGTTGCATAAGTAGCAGAAGTTGAACATCTTTTTCGACTTTGTAAGAATAACAAAGAGATAGAAGAATGCAGCAACACAACATAGCTGTATAGGAATTCTTGACCACTTAAAGCCCCTTAGCAGAGAGGAGTTTGAAAGATAGAATTCGGCTAAAACTATAAAGTAAATAAGCTCCCACTTTTCTTTTGTACTCTTGTTTTTAAATACAAGATAAATACCCGCAATTTCCGCGGCAGTTACAACAAGCCAAGCTATATGAAAGGCTGAAAACAGTCCCGCGGGAATATTTGTAAAGCCAACAAGCGATTGCGGCATATAAGGCGGCATCATATAAAGAAGCGCGGCAGGCAAGACAAGAGCTAAATTAAGCCATTCCTTTTTTGATTTGTAATTAAAGCTATGCTTTGTGTGATAGAGCATAAGAGAGGGAATAGCAATAGCAAGTCCGATTTCTACGGTATGCATTAAATATCTTATCCACTCGTCAACATACCATCCTCCGCCGCCCGGCGCAAGGAAATAGCCCATTGTAGTCTCAAATCTTACCGCCATAATAAGCGCTATGGGAAGGCTGAAGCATATTGCAATATTTCTGAATGTACGGTTGTCTGTAAAAACCGATAGAGGAAGAATTGCATAGCCTATGTAATATCCCCAGCGAATAAACGATTCCGCAAGATCAGCTCCGCCGATAACCGTTTCTACAAAGCTGTCGGAAAAGTGCATACGAATAATGCCAAGCACGAAATATATCGCAGCAATTGCCATAAGGTACTTTCCGCATAAGTCCTTTTTGGAAAGGACAAAAACACCGATGCAAATCAAAAGAGACGCAAATAATATTGTTAATAACGTGAACATAAAAGAATCCTCCTTTGTCTACATTTTAGCATTACAAATTTCTTCAATCAATAGACTTAAAGCAGGTTTAAGAAGTGTTAATTTTTCTTAAGAAAAGTTAATAATTAGCAAAACAAAGGAAATATACATATTGCACTAAAAAAATAAATGTTTTTTCTAAAAAATATCTAAAAAAAGTTGAAAAACCTCTTGATTTTCTTGAAAAAGTATGATAAAATATATCGGAATAAAAAGTAATCAGGTTGCGAAGTAACCTTTTACAGACCCTCTCAGCTGTAGTTCGGCGCGGAGCAGCGATTACAGAAAAAATTAAGGAGAACAAAAATGGCTAATATTAAGTCCGCTAAGAAGCGTATTCTTGTAAACCAGACAAAGGCACTTCAGAATCAGATGGTTAAGAGCCAGCTTAAGACTGTAATCAAGAAGTTCAACGCTGCTGTTGAGGCAGGCGACAAGGCTGCAGCATCTGAGCTTTATAAGCTCGCTGTTAAGAAGGTTGACCAGGCTGTTGCTCACGGTATCCTTCACAAGAACAATGCCGCTCACAAGAAGTCTGACTTCACCAAGAAGTTCAACTCTATTGCATAATTTTTATGACAAAAAGTCTGCACTAACCCGGCAGACTTTTTCTTTTTTATATTGACGTAAGAGATGATTTGTGATAAAATTATTATATAATTAAAAATGAAGGGAATAAATAATTGGCAACCCGCAATTACGAGAAATTAAGCCCCGAGCTATCGGAGCGTATTAAACAGGATATAGAAAATAACACACGTCCGGGATTTGCGGCAAAGGGCGCTGATGCTGTGCGCAGAAATCCTCTTTTCGACAGGGAGTCTATCTGGCGCCCCGCATACGTCAGGGACGTTGATAAAATAATGCATAGCCCTTATTATAATCGCTATACAGATAAAACACAGGTTTTTTCGTTCTATAAGCATGATGATATAACAAGGCGGGCTCTTCATGTTCAGCTTGTGTCCCGTATTGCAAGGTCCATAGGCTCGGTATTAAACCTTAACCTTGACCTTATTGAGGCGATAGCTCTCGGTCATGATATCGGACACACACCCTTCGGTCACGCAGGGGAGCGATATCTTTCTGAGGTTTATCATGCCGAGACCGGCAGGTACTTTAACCATAATGTCCATTCTGTCAGAGTTCTTGACGGTATTTTCCCCTTAAACCTAACACTCGACACCCTTGACGGTATTATAACTCACAACGGTGAGTTTGAGATGCATGAATATTATCCTAAGGAAATGCCGGGCTTTGATGCCTTTGACAAAATGGTAGAGTCCTGCTATGTTGACCAGAAAAACATTGAGCATATAATTCCCTCAACTCTTGAGGGCTGCGTGGTCCGCGTTTGCGATATAATTGCATATCTTGGTAAGGACCGCCAGGACGCAAAGAGAGCAAAGCTTCTCGAGTCGGATACAGACCTTGGCGATGCGGGAATAGGCACAATTAATGCTGAGATCATCAATAACCTTATGGTTAATATAATAGAGAATAGCTACGGAAAGCCCTATATAATGCTTGACAGCGACCACTATATGGGTCTTAAGAATGCAAAAAGGATAAATTATGAGCAGATATACCGCCGCGAGAGCGTAACACGTGTTCTTGACGAAACGGTAAAGCCCATGATTCAAAGACTGTATTATAAGCTCCTTTCCGATCTTAAGGCCGGGGTAAAGACCTCTCCGATTTTTGAGCACCACGTAGATTTTGTTTCGGGAAATCATTATGCAGCTCAAGTGCCCTATATCGAAACAGAACCTAATCAGATAGTTGTAGACTACATTGCTTCAATGACAGATGATTACTGTACAGAGCTTTATAGGTATCTTTTCCCGGATTCAAATCTTGAAATAAAATACCACGGCTATTTTGAGCATCTAGAGGGCTCAATTGATGAGCTATACGATAATATGCTGGCTCAGTACAATATTTTCGGGCAGAATTAATGACACTATGCGTATTGCAAAAATAATTATCATCAAATGAAGACATCATCAATAAAGAATTCGTTAAAAACTGTGGTGCCGTGCGTTACGTACGGCACTTTCTGCGGAGCACTGACAGGCGCCGTTGTGTTCTGCTTTAAGCTTGCCGCTAAGTATTTGGAAGAAATAAGCAGATTTGTGTATTCTCTGCCTAGCAAAAACAGCTTGTTTATACTCGCCATTTTCGCAGGGCTTGTTATTTTGGCTCTTTCGGAATTTTTGCTTCATAAAAAGCTCCCTGAGGTCAGGGGAGGAGGAATACCGAGAACAGAGGGGATTCTCAGAGGGATGCTGTCTTTTAAAGGACTCAGAACTCTTGTTGGTACGGCTTTGGGCAGCTTTGTTTCCTTCTTTGCAGGCCTTCCTCTCGGCAGCGAGGGACCTGCTGTTCTTATAGGAACCTCTGTCGGAGGTCTTTGTATCGGTAAGCGCTCTTCGCATTCTGCCTGGCAAAGATACGTTATGTCCGGCGGGGCGGGAGCCGGATTTGCGGTTGCGACCGGCGCGCCGATTTCGGGTATGCTCTTTGTTGTTGAGGAGGTACACAAAAAGTTTGCGCCTACTCTTATACTCATTGTTTCGGTATCTGTTATTTCCGCCACCTGTATAAACAAGCTTTTGTGCTCTCTTTTCGGTATATCCGACTCGCTTTTTGATTTCGGTAATCTTATTGAGTTTGACATAAAACATGTTGGATATCTTGCTTTTGCATCATTACTTATTGCTTTGGGGGTAGGTGTTTTTGACGCTTCGATAAACCATTTTTCCAACCTTTTCAAAAAGTTTAAGAAGTTTAATAAGTTACCGATAAAGCTTGTTGTTTTGTTTATAGTTGTTGGAGTGTTCGGAATTGTTTATCCCTCGGCAATATACAGCGGTCATCATGTTATAGACAGTGTTGTGGGAGGCAAATTTTCCGTAGCCCCTCTTGTACTTATTCTTTTTTTACGTATGGCGCTGCTGCTGCTTTCGACAGATAGCGGAGCAACGGGCGGAATTTATATACCTACTCTCTGCATTGGCGTTGTTTTTTCGGCAATTATGTCATATCTTATGATGATTATCGGCATGCCGGCGGAATACATACCTCTTATGTCGGTTATCGGTATGTGCGCTTTTCTCGGCGGGACCTTGCGTTCTCCCTTTGTAGCGCTTGTATTCTTTATTGAAATAACCGAAGGGCTCGGCAACGTTTTCTTTGCCGCCGTGGCAATTTTTATAGTTAATATAATAACAACATTCTTCAGCAAAAAGCCATTTTATGACAGAGTTCTTGAAGAAATGGAGCATTCGGAAAATGATAAAGAGGACCTTGTTGTCGAATATTTTGAGCTCAGGGTTTCTGCGGATTCCTTTGTTGTAGGGAAATCCGTCAGAGATATAATGTGGCCGCACGCAACGGTCATTGTTTCTATCAACAGAGATAATAAAGATTTCTCCGATACAGACCTCGACGGGGAAAAACAACTCAGGGTTGGAGACACTCTTGTAATTCGTGCAAGAACCTATGACGTGGAAGAACTAAAAGAGTACCTTTACAGTCTTGTGGGCAGGGAATATCATATTTCGGTCTCATAGCGGTAAAAAAGGAGAGCCCCAAAAGCTCTCCTTAAATAATTTTAAAGTGCAACAGATAATTAGCAAGATAATAAAAAACGCACCCAATAAATGAAGTGAACCCAAAAGTTTAGACAAAAATTAAATATTAAATTGCTTGTGAATGAGCTCGGTACTGAACTGGGCTCATTCCTTTTAGTTTTAGAGAAATTCTTTCGTTGTTGTAGTAATGTATGTATTCTTCTAATTTTTCAATGAATCCCCTAGGGGATTCGAATTTTTCGCCGTAATACATTTCAACTTTCAGTCTGCCGAAGAAGTTTTCCATTATGCCGTTATCCATACAGTTTCCTTTTCGGGACATACTTTGAGTAATGTTGTGTTCGGCAAGAAGTCTTTGGTATTCGGTGTGTTGGTACTGCCATCCTTGATCAGAGTGAAACAAGGGGCGTGCATCGGTAGGAAGCTTCTTGAATAATCCGTTTAGCATATCTCTAACTTGCTGCAAGTTGGGACTTGTGGAAATAGAGTAAGATATAATTTCGCGGTTAAACATATCGAGTACAGGAGAAAGGTACACCTTTTCATCACCAATCTTAAACTCTGTAACGTCAGTAGTCAGTTTCTCAAACGGCTTATCTGCATAAAATTCTCTGTGCAGTAGATTATCCGCAACCTTTCCAACTTCACCTTTGTATGAATGGTATTTCCCATTTTTGCTCTGTTTTCCACGCAAATTGAGAGATTTCATCAGTTTTAGTACTGTTTTGTGGTTAATTTCGTAACCTTTTGCTTTCAAAACAGCACAAATCCTCCTGTAACCGTATCTTCCTTTGTGAGTATTGTAGATTTCTAATATATCCTGCTTTTCGCTTTCGTATTTGTCTTTATCCTTCTGCTTTAGGTAGTAATAGTACGTACTTCTTGCTATACCGGAAAGTTCTAACAAATCTTTAAGCGGATACCTTTGCCTTAGTTCAGCAATTATGAACGCTTTTTGCCGTTCTTTTGCTCTTCCGCAAGAACTAAGGCACTCAGTTTTTTTAAGTACTCAATCTCCATTCTGAGTCTTTGGTTCTCAGCGATAAGATCTTCTTCAACCTTTCGGTCGAGCTTAGGTGGGCGACCTTTATTAGAACCGCTTGCCTTGCAAGCTCTGCCTCGTCTTTCTTTCATTAGACCTTCGGCTCCTTCTTCTAAGAATATGCGTTCCCACTGCTTTAGAAAATAAAAATTTCGCTCCCCTAAATGAGGAAAATACTTTCTCATTGTTTCTGAATATCCTAAGTTGTGTTCTCGCATATCCATTATAACATGAATTTTAAATTCTGACGAGTACTTTTTTTGAATTTGACCTTTCTTTGCCATAAAAAATATGCACCTCCAAAAGTGTCTAACTTTTGGGGTGCATATCAAAACGAGTGCGTTTTTCCATTATTAATTATTTAATTAGAAAGTGATATGATTCTATTACTATTCAGCATGATCTTCGGAGATACAATTGTAGTTAATTGTAGCATTTGTTAAATTTGAATTGTAACCTAATATTGTAATTTTTTTCCATTCGGTTTTGTTACCTGTATAATATACGTTAGCTAGTCTTCTGCACTCATAAAATGCCTCGTATCCTATACTTGTTATACTGCTTGGGATTGTAATTTCAACTAGATTTGAGCAACTGTAGAAGGTCTTGTATCCTATTTCTTTGAGTTTTCTTCCGAGCACCACTGTTTTTAGTTCTCCGCAGTCTTGAAAGGCGTTGTCGCCCAAAGTGTACACACTATCGGGAATTGTAATTTTTGTAAGCTTTTCACAGTTATAAAAAGCATATTTACCGATAAACGTTAGTCCTTCGTGGAGTAAAACTTTTTCAAGGTTGTAGCAATTATAAAATGCATAACTGTTTATAGACTTTATTGCATTGGAAAAGTTTATGTTAGTGAGCTTACTACAATCAAAGAAAGCTTCGGTGCCAATATAAGTAATATTTTCGTTAAGTGTTACAGTTTCGAGCCTACTGCATTTGTAAAAAGTCTTATCCTCAATTGCTTCTACACCATTACCAAGTGTTGCAGAAGTTAATTTGCTGCAGTATCCAAACGCATAATCGCCAAGTCTTGTTACGCTGTTTGGAATTGAAATGTCTGATAGGTATATACAACCGTAAAAAGCCAAGCTGCCAATTCTTGTCACACCATCAGGAATTGTTACGTTTGAGAGCTTTGTGCAGCCTTCAAAGGCGGAATTCCCAATTTCTGTTGTTTCGTTTGATATGAATATTCTAGTTAAGGTGTAGCATTTATAAAATGCTTTGTTGCCTATTTTTGTAACGTTTCCTCCAAATGATACGCTTGATATTTTATCACAGTATGCAAATGCTGAATCTGCAATACACGTAACGGGAAGTCCGTTGTATGACGAAGGAATTATTATAGTTGAACTATCACAAGAACCGATTCCGCTGATGCTATAGCTATCCTGATTTTCGTTAAGAGAAAACAGAAGCCCCTTGCTTGCCTCTATGCTACAAGTAGAGCAAACGTTGTCGATTAGCGTGTGCTCTGCGGAAATAATGCAGAAATCCTTTTCACCGCATTGGCATGTACGTTCTTTTTTTCCGCTTGACGTGCATGTAGGCTCTACGATTGTTGTCCATTCGCTAAAAACGTGCCCGGTCGCTTCGATTTTTGCTATTTCTTTTTCGCCGCATTGACATGTACGTTCTTTTTTTCCGTCAGTAGTGCAAGAACTTTCAAGTGTTGTAATCCATTCGTTGAAGTTGTGTTCGTGAGAGTCAACTTGTGCTACGGAATCGTTATTTTTAAAAGCACAAGATTCCAATGCAATAATGGTTGTGATAGCCAAAAGCAATAGACAAAATAGACGTTTCATTTTTCTCCTTGGATATTATGAAAAAGTAGATTCATAATCTGTATTATTCGTTTTTAAGAATTTATAATTAAAAAGACAGTTAGAAAGAAAAAACCGGCTGATAGCTCAGCCGAGTTTTTTTGCTTGAAAATCCAAATTAGTTGGAAATGTAGGGGAGAAGCGCCATCTGGCGAGCTCTCTTGATTGCTACGGTGAGCTGTCTCTGGTGAAGAGCGCAGTTACCGCTAACACGTCTGGGGAGGATCTTAGCTCTCTCGGAAATGAACTTTCTGAGCTTTGCTACGTCCTTGTAATCAATGTCAGCAACCTTATCCTGGCAGAAGATGCAAACCTTCTTTCTTCTGTTGCCGGGACGGAATGCGGGACGCTGTGTATCGTTTCTTTCCATTTTGATAACCGTAAAACCTTTCCGACTCACGATTTCTGTATTGCTCTCACCGCAGTGAGCCTAGCGGAGAGAGGACGAGTTTGTCCCAAATCAGAAGGGAAGGCTCTCGTCGCCCGGAATTTCTTCAAAATTAGATTCTGCAGCATTGCCGAAGGAGGGAGCGCCGTACGCCTGGGGAGTATAGCTCTGTCCTGCGGGCTTGTCACCGCCCTGTGCTGCTGCGGGAGCGCCGAAGCTAACCTCATCTGCAACAACCTCGGTAACGTATCTCTTCTGGCCCTGATTGTCGGTCCAGTTTCTTGTCTGCAGGCTACCGCAAACAATGATACTGCTGCCTTTCTTAAAGTAGCGAGATACGAACTCTGCCTGCTGTCTCCAAGATACGATGTTGATAAAGTCAACAGATTGCTGACCCTGGTCCGCCTTTGAATAACGGCGGTTAACACCGATAGAGAATGAACAAACGGAAATACCGCTTGTTGTCTGCTTGAGCTCGGGATCTGCTGTCATGTGTCCCATAAGGATGACCTTATTTAAGTCTGCCATAATTATGACCTTTCCTTTGTGAGATTTGAAAAATCTAAAAATTAAGCCTCGGTTGCTTCTGCAACTTCGACGGTCTCCTCAGCTACAGCGGGAGCTGCTGCCTCGGCCTTTGCTGCCTTCTCGCACTTGATTGTTGTCATGTAACGCATAACACCCTCGGTGATACCGAATACACGGTCAAGCTCGATAGGGAAGCTGGGTTCGCTCTTGTAATCAACAAGCACATAGTATCCCTCGGTAACATAGTTGATAGGATACGCGAATCTGCGCTTGCCCCACTCGTTAACGTTAACGTCAGATGCGTTCTCGTTAATAAGTGCTACGAACTTCTCAACAAGTGCCTTAACGTCATCTTCTGCAAGAGTAGCGTTAACAGCGAAGAGAGTCTCGTAAGAACAAATCTTCTTTTCCATCGTAAATTTTACCTCCTTTTGGTCATTTGGCCGCCTTAAGGCGACAAGGGGCTCGGACACAGTTGTCCAAACTACCATAGAATTATAACACAACCTTTCGGATTTGTCAATAGATTTTATAATTTTTTTATTATAATGAATAGTTTATAATCTATCTTAACAGAGTCCAAGTGTCAAAACTTGTGATTTTGTTAAGATTTTTCTTTTTTCTCCCCCTCTTCGAAGAGGGAGAGGAAAAAGAAAAAACACTCCATAGCTACGGTGCTACCTCTGTGCCGTAGCTCCCCCTTGATACAATGCCGTATAGGCTTGTAAATATAATTTTATGGCAAACAGCCAAGAAAGGTAGGTATACTACTATGATGTGTAATCTTTACAAAAAGGAATCGCCCTACAAGGACAAGACTACGGGAGAGGAGAAAAAGGCAACGAGATTTTATCTTGAATGCGGTAGCACTCTTGTACCTATTGAGCCTACATACTTTGAGGATCCTCAGACAAAGAGAGATGCACAGTATTCGAGCCGTAAGGCAGTTATGAAAGCTTTCGCTGCGGAGCTTCCCGCAAAAGAAGGCAACGCACACGGATAAGGGGGTAAGATTATGTTTATCAGACTTCCTACACCCAAGGGTGATTATTGCGTAAATCTCGCAAAGGTTCTCTTCTTCTATCCTAACAAAGAGTGTACACGTTTTGAAATGGAAGACGGTACAATCATTGATTTCAAGCTCAATATTGATGACGTACTTATACTACTATCTGAAGTAGGCTTCCGTATTCCGCACTACTCAAAAGACGAAGAAAATTAAAAGTAGGTGTAAATGGTGTATTCGGTGTATTTCACCGAGTACACCGCACGCCAATAAGCTCGGTTGCAATCTAATTAAATATATAGGGGCTATCGGGCGCTGAGGGCTTGTCCAGCGCCTCGGTGTATTGGTGTTTTTGGTGTATTATAAAAATCCGGTGTAAATCCGGTAAAAAATACTTTCGCAGGGGGTAAAAATATGCGAAAGAAGCATTGTGAGGTAGTTTCTAATGTTTCCCACTTAAAGGTGGATATACAGGCGGTCATACGTTCAAAAAAGTCTATAAAACAATGGGCATACATATTACACGATAAAGACGATACAGAGCCACATTACCACATTTACCTTAACTTTGGTAAAACCTCGGTAGAATTTGCCGACGTTGCTTCGTGGTTCGGACTCGATGAAAATTTCGTAAACAAGGTTGAGGGCCGTAAGGTAGATATGCTTATGTACCTTACGCACTCAAACGCAGGGCAAGAGCATAAACATCAATACTCACCAAAAGAGGTTATAGCAAACTTCGATTTTGAAAGCGAAGTTGCTGTATCTCAAATACTTGGTAATTTTGAGCAGTTTTCTTATGCTCAACAGCTCGAATACATAAACTCGCTTTCGATAGAAGAAAAAACGAAAGCACATACAAAGCTAGATAAGCTCTGGAAGCTTCATTGTCAATGTCTTGTACTTAAACCCGACAGACAAATTGAAGTAATGTTCATTCACGGCAAAGGCGGTACAGGAAAAACCTATTACGCAAAAAAGCTACTCAATAAAATGGGTTATGATTTCTGTGTTTCCTCTTCCTCGAATGACCCTTTCCAGGATTACATGGGTCAACAGGCAATTATACTTGATGACTTACGTGACAAAGCATTTGAGTTTGAGGACTTACTAAAGCTCCTTGACAACGATACTGCATCTTCTGTAAAGAGCAGATTTTCAAACAAGGTTTTCAACGGCAAAATTATAGTAATAACGTCAACCGTTCCTCTGTCCTTTTGGTACAGAGAATATCAATACAACAAGTCAGACACTCTGCAACAGTTATACAGACGTATAACGTCTTACGTTGTAGTAGACGAACAACACGTAAGTGTGTTTGATGAAATAGACTCTCGCGGACGTCCTTCGGGGCTTCCCAGGGTATTCAAAAACGAGGTACAACAGCTTAAAAGGCAGAAGCCGAAAAGAACGGACTTTGGGTCGGTCTTTGGCGAAATGCTCGAAGATGCTATACCGGAATTTGTACAGGAAATTGAGCGAAAGCTTGATAATAAACATGAATTAAAGGAGCATATGCAATGTCAAATGAACGTGACCCCACGAAACACAAGTGTAAACCAAAATGGGAAGATGTAGTATCGGTAGTTCTTGCAATAGGAATTAGCATACTTGCTTTAGGTCTTCTTATTACGTTATTTAAGCCCGGGGACTCGGGCGGAGGCTTTATAAAAGCCGAGGGTTCAATAGGCGGGTCTGTAACCGTTGGCGGTCTTCTTGACAAGGAAGAGGACAAAACAGACGATACCACATCAGACACCGACAACACTACACCCGATACAGATAACAACGGAGCTGACACAGATACCGACACCGGAGAAGGAACTGACACGGAAAATGATAATACAGCCGATACAGATACAACGCCCGGTGACAGTATAGACGAGGATAGCAATACCGGATATATAGACCCGGATGGGTGGACTTGATGAAAAAGAAAAAATACATACCTGTACAGATAGTGAATTGTCAATAGAAGTGCAACACTTTTAAGAAAGATTTTGCAATTCCAAGTTCCAAGAATCCTGAGCAGAAATATAATTTAAGTATTTGCGGGGTCTGGCATTGATCAATGCAAGATTCCGCAAAAGTGTTTTAGGGCTGACTCTTGAGAGATTGCGCCCCTTGGGGTAAAATTCTCTCAAGAGTCCGTTGCTGTTCTCGTTTGTGCCTTTTTGCCAAGCACAAT
>JAGATD010000017.1 GCA_017621415.1 Clostridia bacterium | reverse complement strand
TTTTTCTATCGCCGACTGCGCTCTCCGACGTATTCATATACGCCTCTCGGTTGCATTCGACGATTTTTGCTCAAAATTAAGCTAGCCCCAAAAGGAGCTTCGCACTAAGAATTCAGCTTTTTTCTTGTTTCTGCCCATAGAACATTGATTTTGCTGAATTCTTAATGACTCAGCCCCTTTGCTTCTGTTAAGATTCAATAAATTTTAAGATCTCAGCCCAAACGGCATCGTCCTGGGCGGTCATGCGGTGCCAATCGTAAGAGCTTTTAAACTCTGCTTGCTGCTTCTCGGTTTGAAGCAGTTTTTTCTTTTTCATCTTCTTGTAGGTCTTGAAAAACGAGTCCTTATATCTTACCGCATCGGCGGTATAGTGAGGATTGTGGATTTTACCATCAGCTAGCAAAAACTTGATATTTGGCACATCTTTCAGGGCAGAATACAATTTATTGTAGTGTTTCACACTGACGGTGCTGTCATCTGACGAGTGAATTATCATAGCCTTTACCGCTGTACTCTTAAGGGTATCGACTGCTGAAGCGTTAACATACTCGGGGGCTTCAGCTTCCTCAACAGAGAGAATATGCGCTCTTGTTTTCTTTGCAAAGGAGGGGATGAGCTGGTCTACCATATCCTTGACAGATGAGAAGCCCGAGATAGCGACAATGTGGGTAATATCCGGGTGATAGGCAGGAATATTAAGTGTTGAATATCCTCCTCGGCTGTGACCTACCACGGAAAGATTTTTGTCAGGAAAAGCCTGCTTTAATGCCTTTATACAACAGTCAAGGTCACAAAGAGAGGTGACAAAGCCACCAATTTCCTCCCCCTCGGAATATGTACAGCCTGTGTGGTCAAAGGTATAGACCGTATAGCCTGCCGCCGCCAGGGTTTCAACCTCTCTGAAGTACGACCTGTGGCCTATAGAAAGTCCGTGGTCAAAGACTATTATTCTATCTGTATTCGCTCCGTCATAGCTAAAGAACCAGCCGCGAAGTGTTTCCCCTTTTCTGTTTTTAAAATTATATTCGGTCTTTCTGAGCCCCGGAAAATCCGCCTCCGAGAAATAGAAAATACTGCTATCTATATCTCGGCGGGAAAACAGTGCACTGCGATATATTTTCTCTAGTTGTTTTCTTAAAAACATAATTTAATCCTTACGTCTTTCTGCAAGAGAGTTGTGGTATTCCTTATAGAATTCCTCATATCTTCCCTCATCAAGGGCATCACGTATCTTTTGCATAAGCTCGTTATAGAAATAAAGGTTATGAAGCACTGCAAGTCGCATTCCTAGAGCCTCTCGCGCCTTAAAGAGGTGACGTATATAGCTTCTGGAATAATTCTTGCAGGCGGGACATCCGCACTCTTCAGCTATCGGGCGCTCGTCTTCCGCATACTTCTCGTTAAGAAGGTTTATTTTTCCTTTCCAGGTAAAGAGATTACCGTGGCGGGCATTTCTCGAGGGCATAACACAATCGAAGAAATCAACTCCGCGGTATACCGCCTCAACAATATTCTGCGGTGTTCCGACGCCCATAAGGTATCTCGGCTTATCCTCGGGCATATACGGCTCAACGGTTTCGATAATATGGTACATTACGTCGGTTTCCTCGCCTACCGCAAGTCCGCCTATTGCATAGCCGTCGCATTCAACCTCTCTGATAGCTTTCATATTCTCGATACGCAAATCATCATATGTTCCGCCTTGGTTGATACCAAAGAGTAGCTGATTTTTATTTACCGTACCGGGAAGAGAGTTAAGCCTGTCCATTTCTGCCCTGCAACGCTTAAGCCAACGGATAGTCCTCTCGTGAGACGCCTTAACATACTGGTAAGGCGCGGGATTTTCAACACACTCATCAAAAGCCATAGCAATAGTTGAGCCAAGGTTTGACTGAATCTGCATAGACTCCTCGGGGCCCATAAATATGCGCTTACCGTCCATGTGAGAGTTAAAGGCAACCCCCTCCTCGGTTATTTTACGAAGCTTTGCGAGAGAGAACACCTGAAATCCGCCCGAGTCGGTAAGAACAGGTCTTTGCCAGTTAAAGAACTTATGGAGTCCGCCCATTCTGCGTATAAGCTCGTCACCGGGACGGATATGCAGGTGATAGGTGTTTGAAAGCTCCACCTGGCAATTAACCTCCTCGAGGTCGCGTGTAGATATTCCGCCCTTTATTGCCGCAGATGTACCAACATTCATAAAAACAGGGGTTTCTATTGTGCCGTGCACCGTTTCAAAGCGACCTCGGCGGGCTTTTCCCTCTTGTTTAAGTAATGTGAATTTTGCCATTTATATTTATTCCTTTATTTAATTCTGTCAAACTGGCGGTCAAGCTCTGTCTTTGTCAGCCTGTATGCTATGGGTCTGCCGTGAGGGCAAACCGTAATATCGGGAAGAGAGAGCACCTTGGTAACAAGCCACTCGATTATCGAACGGTCATACTTTCGCCCACCCTTGATAGCTGCCTTGCAGGCTATCTGATAAAGAGCTTTTTCACGCCTTATATTTTCTGTTACGGCAGGATTTCCCTTTCCCTCATTAATTTCGTCAAGCATTTTAACAAAGAGACTTTCCGCATCGGATGCGCTTATTGCATCGGGAATAGCTGTAATGTCTGCATACCCCTTGCCTACTGTAAACTCATATCCTACCGAGCTAAGCTCCTCTGTAAATTCGCCTGCCGCAGCACACTCGTCAGGGGTAAGTGAGACGGTTATGGGAAGCAAAAGCGATTGAGACGCTACTCTGCCGTCTCCCTCACGCATAGCCTTTAGCTCCTCGAATATTATGCGCTCGTGGGCTGCGTGCTTATCAATTACAAGAAGAGCACCCTCGTATTCAACCAGAACATAACAGTCAAACACCTCGCCAACAAGCTTGTAGTCGATTATCTTTTCCGAAATATTGATTTCGGGGGTCAGGGGAGCCTTTTGCATCTCGGGCTTGTATGTCCCGTCTGCTTTTGCCCTGGAATATTTTTCAAGCAGCTCCACCGAATTTTTCGGAGTCATTGCCTCTGAAGCTCTTACAGGCTGCGAGTGGCTATATTCACCAAAATTCTGCCCGGCTCCGCTTGAAACGCGCAAAGGCGCATCCGGATTTATAGATTTGATAGGTGATTCGGTTCTTTGTGGCGATGCTTTATATTCCGAGGAAGAAAAAACAGGTCTTTTTGCCTCGGTATTAAGGCTTATCTGCTCCCCTTTGGTATCAGCCCCTATCGGAACAAATGCGCCGAGAGCATTCCTTTCGGATACATTCTTTTTTGAAAGGGTCATATCGGGTCTGTATGTATAGTCCTCAATAGCCCGCTTTACTGTATAGTATATAGCCTCAAAAACAGGCTGCTCGTTTGCGAATTTTACCTCAAGCTTTGCCGGATGTACATTTACATCAACCGCTGTCGGGTTCATTTCAATAAAGAGAACACAAACTGGAAATGCCTCGGGGGCTATATATGAGGTGTATGCCTTTTCTATCGCCGCCATAGCGGTAAGGCTTTTTACATATCTGCCATTTATAAATATATTTTGCAGATTTCTGTTCTTTCTTACATTATCGCTTCTGCCGATGTAGCCGTGAACACGAATTCCGTTAGCGCTTCCCTCAGCCGAAATAAGCTTTGAAGAAAACTCCTTGCCGTATACCGCATAAATGGTGTTAAGCAAATTTCCGTCACCCGGGGTTTTAAATCTCTCCTCACCGTCAACAAGAAGCTGGATAGAAATTTCGGGACTGGAAAGCGCCACCTTTTCTACCAGAGCGGAGACGTTCATAGCCTCGGTAGAGTCCTTTTTTAAGAACTTGCGGCGGGCGGGCACGTTAAAGAACAGGTCCTCAACAACCACTGTTGTTCCGTCTGCCGTTCCTACCTCGGAAATATCAACAATTCTGCCCCCCTCGGCAGTGAGCATAGTACCGCTGTCAGCTTCCTTAGTCTTGGTTATTATAGTAACGTTTGACACCGAGGAAATAGCGGCAAGAGCCTCTCCTCTGAATCCGAGAGTTGCAATTTTTTCAAGGTCGTCACGGGTTTTAATTTTACTTGTTGCGTGGCGTTTTATCGCAACAGGCAGGTCCTCTGCCGTCATACCGCAGCCATTATCAGACACACGAATAAGAGCAACTCCGCCTCGCTTTATCTCGGCAACAATGCTTGTAGCGCCTGAGTCTATTGAATTTTCTATAAGCTCCTTCATAACCGATGAGGGGCGCTCAACCACCTCGCCTGCGGCTATAAGGTTAGCTATTTCAAAATCCAAAACATTAATTTTTCCCATTAGAAAATCCTTATGAAAGAAGTTTTTTGTATTCAAAGAGGGTGTTCATCGCCTCTATGGGTGTAAGGGTGTTTATGTCAAGGGCGCGGATTTTATCAGCAACCTCGGAATCCGCCCCCTGAGAAAGCTGGCTAAAGAGGTCTATCGACTCTTCTTTAGGTCTTGACTGCTTGGCTTCCCTAGGAACACCTGCCTCTATTCCCTCTAAAATTTCTCTCGCTCTCTTTACAACCTCGTTTGGCACTCCCGCAAGCTTTGCAACCTCTATACCGTAGGAGTCGTCGGTTCCGCCTCTTACTATCTTACGAAGGAATGTAATACTGTCACCCCGCTTCTTTGCGGCAATATTGTAGTTAACAATACCGGGGAACTCATCCTCCATATCGGTAAGCTCGTGGTAATGGGTAGCAAAGAGTGTTTTAGCGCCTATCTTCTTTGAGTAGGTGTATTCAACAACCGCGCGGGCTATGGACATACCGTCAAATGTGCTTGTTCCCCTGCCCACCTCGTCGTATATTATAAGCGAACGGGAGGTAGCATTTTTAAGTATTGTGGCAACCTCACTCATCTCAAGCATAAAGGTTGACTGACCGGATGCCAGGTCGTCCGATGCTCCAACACGTGTAAAGAGCTTGTCCACAATACCGATTTTTGCCTCCCTTGCGGGTACAAACGAGCCTATCTGAGCCATTAGCGCAATTATCGCAACCTGACGCATATAGGTGGACTTACCGGCCATATTAGGTCCTGTTATTATCATAACCTTGTTTTGAGAGGTGTCAAGAATTGTATCATTGGGCACAAAATATGTATCCTTAACAAATTTCTCCACAACAGGGTGACGTCCGTCAATTATTTTTATTTCCGTAGAAAGGTCCACCT
Organism: Clostridia bacterium; assembly: GCA_017621415.1. GTDB lineage: Bacteria > Bacillota > Clostridia > Oscillospirales > CAG-272 > UBA1740. The sequence goes on along the minus strand of JAGATD010000017.1, from coordinate 33,576 downwards.
CGGGACAAACATAATTGTTTTTACCCGCAACCTCGGCAAGAGAACGGTAAACATCTATCTCTGCAACAAGACTTGCCGCAGCTCTTATACGCTCTCTGTTATCCGCAATAAGCGCTCTTAAGCTGTTAAAAATTTCGTACTCCAAAGATGTCAGCTTCTCGTCTGCGGTGAAGATAGATGTCTCCATCTCCTTAAGCTCCTGGGTAATATATCTCTCACAGTTTGTCAGAGTCTGCTTACGGATAAATCTGTCGGGCACATCGTTAACAAACGATTTAGACACCTCAATATAGTAGCCAAAGACCTTGTTGTAGGCAACCTTAAGTGTCTTTATTCCCGTTGCTTCCTTTTCTCTCTGCTCAATAGATGCCATTATATCCTCACCGCCGTTCTTTATTGAACGGTAGTAATCAACATCCGAATTAAAGCCGTCGCGTATCATTCCGCCCTCACGTATTGTAAGAGGAGGATTATCCGCAATGGCTGCCAAAAGAAGCTCGCCAATATCATCAAGAGTATCAAGCTCGCGGACTATGGACTTAAATACATCCGAATTTAAATTTGAAATTACGGATTTAATTTCGGGCAGTTTGGAAATACTGTACCCTATAGCCTGCAAATCTCTTGCATTTGCGGTACCGTAAACCGCTCTTGCGGTAAGGCGCTCCATATCAAGCATCTCTGAAAGAAGCTCGCCTAAAGCATCTCTTTCTCTCCTTTGAGAAAGAAGAGATGACACAGCGCTTTGTCTATGTGAAATTTTAACAGGGTCAAGAAGCGGACGTATAACCCATGAGTGAAGAAGTCTCGCTCCCATTGCGGTCCTTGTTTTATCAAGAACCCATAGCAATGTACCTCTCTTTTCCTTAGAGCGCATAGACTCGGTAAGCTCAAGATTACGCTGAGTGTTAAGGTCCATTTCAAGATACTGTCCTCTTGAATAAACATTTACGCCTTTTGCAAAGGCTGTCTCGGTTTTCTGTGTTTCCTCAATATAAGAAAGAAGAGCTCCAACAGCCATAATCATCTCAGGCTCGGTAAACTTCTCAGATTCCTCGGGGAAGGTGCGCATAATTTTAGCCTTTGCTCCGTCATATGCAAAAAGCTTATTACCGCCATATGTTATAAGAGAGGAAAATCTGTCTTTGACAAAAGCAACAAGCTCTGAGCATTCCTCAGCCTTAAGATTAATGAGAATCTCAGAGGGCTTATATGCGCCTATTTCGTTCTTTAAAAGGTTTAAAGAGCCGTCACCTGAAATGCAGGTAGCAGATACCTCTCCTGTGGAAATATCAATAGCCGCAACACCGCATCTTACACTGTCTATACAGATTGCCATAAGGAAATTGTTCTGCCCCTCGTTAAGAAGAGACGAATCGGTTATAGTACCCGGGGTAACAACACGGGTGACTTCTCTTTTAACAAGTCCCACAGAGGACTTGGGGTCGCTTACCTGCTCACAGATAGCAACCTTTATTCCCTTTTCTACCAGCCTACCAACATACACATCGGATTTGTGGAACGGAACACCGCACATAGCGGCACGCTTGCCGTTTCCGCAATCTCTGCCCGTAAGTGTTAATTCAAGCTCGCGGGATGCTATTATAGCATCCTCAAAAAAGCACTCGTAAAAATCACCAAGCCTGTACATAAGGATGTAATCCTCGTATTCAGCCTTAACCTCGAGATACTGCTGCATCATCGGTGTTGTTGAAACCAGATCAGAGCGCTTTTCTACTACTTCTGTTGCCATATCGGCCCTCCAAAAAGTTTAAAAATTCAAAAATCAGTGACAACCAGAGCAGGTGGAGCAATCATGGGTGCACTCTACAGGTCTCTCGCCTGTGATGCAGAATTTAATCTCCGCGTTAACCTCTGCCATAAGAGCGTTCATAGCCTTCTGCGCCTCGCTGAAAGCAATATAAAGAGGGTTCTTTGAAATCTCGGAAGAAAGCTCCTCTATTCTCGCTCTGAGGTCGGCTACCGCACGCTCATCTATTCCGTCAGAGCTCTTTGAAAACTCCTGACCGAGAAGCATTCTCTCTGCCTCATATTCGTTCATCTTGTTCTGCAATGCCTCATCAGACTGAAACGCAGCCTTTGCCGCCTCAAGATTTTTAATTTCGTCGCTCTTTGCTATTTCGTCACCAAGAAGATGCGCAAGCTCAATAATTTTAGTCATTTTAATTTCCTCTTTTCTTTATTCCTTGGCGCCTATAAGATCAAAGGCGCCTGTTTTTGTTATTTTTACATTTGTAAATTCACCAACACTCGCATCATCGCAAGTAAAGTGAACTAATTTATTTGTATCAGTTCTGCCTGTGTAAATCACAGAGCCGCCACGCTCCTCCCGAGAGTCAACAAGCACCCTGACGGTTTTATTAAGATACGGCAGATTTTTTTCATAAGATATTTTATCCTGTAATGCGAATACTCTTTTTATGCGCTCCCCCTTTATTTCCTCGGCAAGCTGATCTTCCATCTTGGCAGCCGGAGTTCCCTCTCTCGGTGAATAAATGAACGCGTATGCCGTGTCAAATCTTGCTTTTTCAAGAACATCAAGAGTATCCTCAAGGTCGGTCTCGGTCTCACCCGGGAAACCGACTATAACATCCGTGGAAAGGGCAATTTCGGGAATGCTGCCCCTTAGCTTTTCAACAATAGAAAGAAATTTGTCTCTCGTATAGGTGCGATTCATTCTTTTTAGCACACTGTCTGAGCCGGACTGAAGCGGCAGATGAAAATAAGGCGCTATTTTTCCTTTATATTTTGCCATAACGGATATAAGTTTATCCGAAGTATCCTTTGGATGGCTTGTCATAAACCTTATTATAAAATCACCGTCTATTTCCGCAATTTTAGAAAGCAGGTCGGGAAAATCCAGGTCCGAACGATAGGAATTTACATTCTGACCGAGGAGAGTGATTTCTCTGACACCGCTATCAATCAACCTATGGCACTCGGCAATAATATCAGAGCCGGCTCGGCTGCGCTCCCTGCCCCTGACATAGGGCACGATGCAATAGGTGCAAAAATTATTGCAGCCATACATTATAGATACCCACGCTTTATGCGGGCTTTGACGAACAGACTCAAGTCCCTCAACAATGTCGCCCCTGTCCTCACCGAAAACAAAGCTGCGTTTGCGGTCGGTAAGATATCTAAACACAGACTCGGGGAGACGGTGAATCATATTGGGCTCAAGAGTAAATGTTACATAAGGGAATTTATTCTTTAAAATATCCTTTATATGTCCTTCGGCAGCCATACAGCCTACAACACCTAAGATAAAATCAGGGTTGTTCTTCTTTTTCGCACGGAAATTGCCAAGAAGCGACAAAGCCTTCATTTCAGCATGCTCGCGGATAGCGCAGGTGTTTACCACAACAAGGTCTGCATCCTCCGCCCTATCGGCTCTACGGTAGCCCATAGCCTCGGCTAAAGCTCTTATTTTTTCGCTGTCTGCCTCATTTTGCTGACAGCCAAAGGTGTAAACATAATAATATCTGTTTAACCCCGAGACCAGCTCTCTGACAGACAGTACCGCAGGGTCGACCCCTGCCGTTTTTTTATCTAAAATCATTCTTTTTTCATTCTCTTTGCTAGTTTTTCGGGAGAGAGTCCCACATAGTCATAAAGGTCGCATACTCTATCGGGTGAAGCAAAGCTTTCATCAATAGCCGAAATAAGATATTCGGTTTTTGAAAAATCAAAGCCCGCATCCATAAGTGATGAAAGAAGCCCCTCTGCCATACCGCCGCGCTTAATTCCCTCTTCAGCAAAGACTATACGGCGTGCTCTGCCATTCAACTCTTTTACAAGCCTCAAAAGATCGCAAAGCGGCTTTATTCTCTCGGCAATTATTATTCCCGCATAAATCCCCTGCTTTTCCAAAATCTGCGCAGCAAGAGCCACCTGTGAGGCTAGGGCGCCATAAGTAATAAAGACATATTCGGGGGGATTTGATAAATCGAAATCAACAAGGGGCGAGAGTAGCCCGTAAGACCTTTTAAACCTTGACATTATCTCTGTGTGCTCAGAGGAATTGGGATACCTTATCGCAACGGGGGCATCCGACTTCAAAGCCTCGCTCATAGCAGCTCTGAGAGATGAATAGGTTACAGGCGCAAAAATATCTATACCGGGTATTGATGATAAGATTGATACGTCAAAAATACCGTGGTGAGTAGCTCCGTCTCCAAGAGCAAGCCCTGCTCTGTCTATCATTATCTTTACAGGCAGAGACTGAAGCGCAATATCATGGAGGATATTATCATACCCTCTTTGCATAAAGGTTGAGTAAAGAGCAACAAACGGCACAAGTCCGTCTGCTGCCAGAGCCGCAGAAAAGGTTAGTGCGTGAGGCTCGGCAATTCCTACATCAAAATATCTTTTAGAATACCTCTCGCCAAAGCGGTCAAGCCCTGTGCCGATTCCCATAGCGGCAGTAACCGCAACTATATTTTTGTTTTCCTCTGCCAAGGATATAAGCTCATCGGCAAACACCGAGTGATAGCTCTCACCCGAAACAGAAGAAATACTGTGATACCCCTCGGGAGAGGATTCTGCCCCCGGATGTCCCTTGCCCTTAACCGTCTTAAGGTGCAGGATAACCGTTCTCTTCATCTCTCTTGCAAGCCGTAGGGCTGAAAGGGTCTTTTCATAATCGTTTCCGTCAATGGGACCCATATAGTATAGCCCAAGCTCCTCAAAATAGTTGGATTTATATATTATTCTCTTAACGCAGTTTTTTACTGCGGAAATAGCCTTGTGAAGCCATTTTCCAACCAAGGGAATCTTTGAAAGAAATGTATTTGTTCCCTGCTTCAGCTTAAGATATTTTCCCGAAGCTCTGACCTTTGAAATATACGAGGCAAAGGCACCGTTGTTCTTGGAAATAGACATTCCGTTTTCATTAAGAACTATAACAAGCGGCAGCTCGGGCTTACAGTTGTTCAACGCCTCATGCATCATTCCGCCCGTGCATGCACCGTCGCCGATAACGCAAACCGTGTATCTGTCATCCCCCTTTATTTTGTCGGCCTCAGCAAAGCCGAGTGCTGCCGAAAGGGAGGTTGTAGAGTGTCCTGCGCCAAAGGGGTCGTGGGGGCTTTCACGCCTTGATGTAAAACCTGAAAGACCGCCGGGGATGCGGAGCGTATCAAAGCTTTCTTTTCTGCCTGTGATTATCTTATGAATATATGCTTGGTGTCCAACGTCAAAGATTATACGGTCATAGGGTGAATTAAAGACCTTATGAATAGCAAGTGTCAATTCAACCGCGCCGAGATTTGATGCAAGGTGACCGCCGTGCTTTTCAACGGCATCTGTGATAAACGCTCGCATTTCATGGGCAAGAATAGGAATATCCTTATCGCTTATCTTACGTAAATCCTCGGGAGAATTAACTTTATCAAGATATTTGTACATCATGTGCTTTCCCCCTTTTGCTTTACCGAGGCGGGAGAAACACCTTGATATTTTGTGTAAGCGCGGTAAAATGCCGAATAATCGCCAAAGCCTACCCTTTCAGCGGCTCTGGATGCAGTTTCGCCCGATTCTATAAGCTGTTTGGCATAAAGCACACGCTTTTGATTTATATAACTGTGTATAGAGGTGCCGCTTTTCTGCTTAAATGCGCGGCATAAATAATACTTACTGACGAAAAATCTATGTGAAAGAATATCCAGGCTTAACTCTTTTTGAATATTGGCATTTATATATCTTGTAACCCTTGAGAAAAGTGTATCAAAAGAATTTTTAAATTTCTCTCCACCCAGAGCGCAAAGAAGCGCCAACAGCTCAGAAAGAAGCCCGATACAAAAGGTCTTTTTTTCCCTATCGCCAAGATTATCCGCAATACAAAGCCTCTCAAACACAGAGGCAATATGATTGCATCCCGCCTTATTGCTGTAATATATTCCTCCAAAGCCGCCTGCATCAAGCATAAAGTCAAGAATGCCGATTGCATCCTCCGACAATTCGGACTTCTCAAAGCTTATGACATACCTGTCAAAATCGCTTTTTTCGTCAAGAATAATCGCAGCATATTCAAGAGGACGGGTAAGAAACAGGAACCCGGGAGAAAAAGATGACTCCTCACCTTCAACAATATACTTTCCGCATCCGGAGACAACATAAAGAATTTCGTATCTATCACCGCAAGAGGAAAGCTCTTTTGCTGCGCCATCTGCCAACGAGGAAACAAAATATGCCGACAGTCCTACCGTATCAATAATTACTTTTTTATTCATGTCGGCCTCTCCTCTCTTTTTAATGGCAATATTATATCTAGTATATTCTATCACAAAAGCGCAATTTTTGCAATATGTAAGCAGTAAAATAAATAAAATATTTTTTGTTGGTTTACAAATGCTAAAATGTGTGTTATAATATTTGAAAAGCAAAAGCGCATTAGCGCTATATATATTGGAGTGCATATGAAAACAATAAAAGCCGTACTTTTACTTATTCTGTCACTAACATTTATTTTTCCTCTGATGTCTTGTAACGAAAATGAGCAAAGCAACGATGATCAAAGTCCCGAAAGCGAGGAGTTTGTTTACCGCCTGTCTGACAGCGGTGAAATCAGCATAACAAGATGCAAATCTACCGGTGAGAACATAGTTATTCCCTCTACCATAGACGGCAACCCTGTTACATCCATTTCCGAAAAAGCATTCTTTATGAACAGCACCGCCACCGAAATTACCGTTCCCTCAGGAGTCACTATTATCGGCGCATCAGCATTTGAGGCTTGCTCCGCTTTAAAGAAAATCAACATTTCAAGCACCGTTTCATATATAGGCGATATGGCATTTGCCAACTGCGCAAAGCTTAAAACGGTAGTGGTAGAAAGCAATTCTGCCCTAAAACAAATCGGCAAAAACGCATTTTACCATTGCAACTCGCTTGAAACAAACGAGTACGAAAACACAATATATTTGTCATCCGGTAGTAACGGACACGCAATACTTGTGTCGGCAGTTTCGCCAGATATAACAGTAGCGAAAATACATCCCGATACAAAAATTATCACCGCCACCGCATTCAGCAAATGTACGTCGCTCAAGGAAATTACAATTCCCGAAAATGTTGAATACATAGGTGATGAAGCCTTTTACGGCTGCGCTAACCTTGATATGATCTATTACAATGCAATAAGGTTAAACGATCTTAATCCAGGATCGGGCGTGTTTAAGCTTGCTGCCACAAACAGCCAAACCATGACACTTCAGGTTGGCGAGAATGTAGAACGTATTCCCGCTTATCTTATGGATTCGGCAAACAGATTCAGAATTTTAAACTTTGATGACGGAGCTGTCTGTTCCGAAATCGGAAAAGGAGCTTTTGCCGGAACACCTCTTAAGGAGCTTACCATTCCCAAAAGCATAAAAATTATCGAGGATTTTGCATTTTGCAACTGCGAATGGCTTGATACTGTAAAGCTTGATGCCGAAAATCTTTCTGATTTTGCCGATGATAACAGCATCTTCGCAGGAGCCGGTGTCTATGCCGAAATTGATATTACAGTTACGTTCGGCAGAACCGCTAAGCGTATTCCCGCAAACTTCTTAAGTACACTTGATGAAATTATATATGTTAAGTTTGAGAATAACAATGTAACAAAATCATTCGGTAAAAATGCTTTTAAAAATTGCAATACAATCAGAGAGGTCCGTGTAACAAGCCGTAAAGCTTGGTGTGAATCCACCTTTGAGAATGAGTACTCAAATCCCTTAAGATACGGTAATGCTCTTTTCTACGTAAACGATAAATCGGTAACCGAGGGCTTTGTTCTTACCGAGGATATAAGATTTATTTCCGATTATGCATTTATGGGTTACAAAAATATGGAGAAAATCATTATTCCTAAATCTGTAACCTACATTGGTAAAAACGCATTCTACGGTGTAGAAAACCTATATATTATCTACTGGGGTGGAGATGCCGAAGGCTGGAACAATCTTGATATAAAGGACGGAAACACAGTTCTCGGCAGTTCAACTATTTATCATTATTGGGCAAAGGAGCTTGGCAGACCGACTGTACCGGGCAATTATTGGTATCTTGATGAAGAAGCAGGAACACCTGTAAAGTGGCTTAATTTATCAGGCAGCTGATTTACTATTTTAACGAACCATGCTATCTTTTGATTGAACAAGTCCGCATTTTCGGACTTGTTCAATTTTTCCCTGTTTTAGCTCTTTTGTATCTTCGTGTATGTAGCGATTGCTATTGACAAAAGACAAAAAAAGTGGTATACTCTTCTCTGCTCGGCAAACTCTGAAGTTTTTATTTTTCAGAGTCATCATCCACCAACTTCGTTGGTCCCCTTCCCCCTCATCCGTCAGGCTTTGCCTGCCACCTTCTCCAACACGTTTCGCTTTGCTTCACTGGAGAAGGCTATTTGGGGAAGGCTTATATATCTACCTGTGGCACAGCTGGATAGCGCCCGAGACTCCGCATTTCGCCGCAGGCGGAATATTGCCATGCGAGGAGATGACACATCCGACTGCACTGCACCGGGAAATTCTATCAAATTTCTCCCCGAGCGGCAAACTCTGAAGGGTTTATTCTTCAGAGTCATCCTCATCCACCAACTTTGTTGGTCCCTCTTCCCTCCTCATCCGTCAGGCTTTGCCTGCCACCTTCTCCAACACGTTTCGCTTTGCTTCACTGGAGAAGGCTTATATATCTACCTGTGGCACAGCTGGATAGCGCGTCAGACTCCGACTCTGAAGGTCCGCGGTTCGAATCCGCGCAGGTAGGCCAAAAAAGCGGCAAGCTTCAAAAGAAACTTGCCGCTTTTTATTTATTCCCTCTTCACTCTCTTTTTCTCTTCTCCTTTTATCGGATGTATTGACAATTATATCCATATATGCTAAAATAAACAAAAAGGGGGCGATAAAAAATGACATATGATTTAAATCACTTACGATTAATTGTTCAAAAAAAGAGAAACAGCTTTTTAACAAGTCTTTTTATCCTTATATTTCTGGCAATTCTTTGTGTCCTGCTTATCACTTTTGTTAACGTTGGCGAGGTAATAATTCTTTCGGGCGCTGCGCTTTTTGTTATCTTTTTATTGCTCTTCAAGCTATTTGATAGCTACAACCCAAAAATTCTTTTTTCAAAGGAAATAAGGGGAGAAAACATAAAAGAATCCGAATATGAAATAATGAAGCGGGGCTCGGCTTCAGCCCAAGGAATAAGATACAGACAGGTGGGCTCAACCTCTGTAGGCACAAGAAGCGGCGCCGCGCCTATTGCCCCCAACACTCGCGCAAACAGAAAAGCCTTTCACAAAAATATGCACTTCAACGGTGAGGTATATATAAAGAGCGAAAACGGAGACATTAATTTACTCACAGGTCTTTACGGCTCACACCTTGAAATATACGAGGAGGGAGATATACTGCTAAAACCCGAGGGTTGCAAATTTCTTATTATTACAAGCCGAGATACCGACAGACAGCCCTGTCCTGTATGCGGTGAAGTTAACGGTGAGGAAAGCGAAAGGTGCTTTGGATGCGGCCTTAAAATTTTAGGCAAAGGAGACCCGGATGAACACAAGATATGACATTGACGGCATTGCTGCAAAACGCAAATCAGAGATATTCTGCTCTATATTTTGGTGCGTTTTCGGAATTTTGTTGCTTGTGGCCTCAATTGTTGCAATGTTAGTAAAGGGAAGCAATACGATACTGTTTATCATCTCGGCAATGTGCGCTATTATCTCCTTGTGCATACTATTTTACGAGAAGAGAAACGCGAAATTCGGCAGCACAAAGGGATACTCGGGCACAGTAGAAAAGATAGATTTAAAAATCGGCGCAAACAACGGCATTATGACTGTTGGCTACGGCGGTCTTGTTCGAAAAAAGCACAGCCACTATTTCAGAGATATCAACCGAGTTATTCTTTATATTCGGTCGGGTGACGATATCATTGTCAAAGAGCTTTCTGACGTATCTAAAAATCTTGAAGGCTACTATAAGGTAGGCGACGAGATTATACATATTGGCGGAACACGCTTCCCTGTTAAGCCCGAAATTACCGGGCGCTGGCTCTGCCCTGCTTGCGGAGAGTTTAATGCCGAGGAGGAATGCGTCTGCCGTTTCTGCAAAAATATAATACTAACGAAACTCCCATAACAAAAAGGTGAGTCATTTATTTGGCTCACCTTTAATTTATTTATGGTTTTATTATACTTGTTTATTTGCCTTTCGCCAGGCGGCGGGAGATACTCCGTGATAGCGCTTAAATGTGCGGGAAAAATACTCAACGTCTGAAAATCCGACTCTAGACGCAACCTCGCGCAGAGGCTCGTCTGTTGCAATGAGTATCTTTTCTGACAGGTCCATACGTTTTTTTGTTACGTAGTCCATTATTGTAATTCCAAACTCAGCCTTAAAATGCTCGGTAAGAGTTACTGTACTGCAATGGAGATTCCAAGCTATATCAGCAAGGGTTAGCTTTCTTGAAAGATTATTCTTTATGTAATACTTAACCAGCCTGCCTATGCTCTCTGAGTCAGATGAAAGAGTGTCGTCATTACTAAGATGCTCTGCCACCATTTTAAGCATATTGTAATATGCATTTATCTTTTCACCTGGCAGATGGTTGAGCTCTTTTATGCGAGGCAAAATACTCTCTTCCTTAAGTCTTGGCGCCAGGCTAAGTGTCTTTTTCAGCACCTGGATATCACATTCGGGCAAATCTTCTATTCCTACCGAAGATATAAGATAAGCGGTTATACTATCGCCTTTGATTATAGGCACAATGACCTCCGTAATACCGCAGGGGCAGGTATAAATTGACGGCTCGAGGCTCGAACGCACTATGTTAAGGTGCTCAATATCAGAGGCCTTACATATATCAAGAGCGCCCGGGGCTCTGTGAAAAGCAGAGCAAAAATCCTCATCGGATGGACGGCATACGACTATACTGTGAAAATCCGCATCCAGAATAGATGTTTCCATACCCGAAATTAAATAAAAATCTTTTAATATTCTATCAAGCTTTTGTATATCCATAAGGATTCTTCCTTTCTCGTTTATCTATTCTTCATATATGATTATAGCAGATTATCAGCTATATTTCAATATGTTTCAAGGAAAAACACAATTTGACGAACCTAGCAAACAAATTGACGATTTTATTGATTTTTCATGTTTATATTATTGATTTATCATTCCAAAAGATATATCTCTTTGCTATAATGTTTTATAGTACAAATTTATCCGAAAGGAAGCTAAAAAATGAAAGTTGAAAAATTAGTTGTTGGTGTTATAGGTCTCGGTATGGGCGCAAACCATCTTAAGGGCGCAATAAATTACGGCGCAGAAATAGGCGGTATTTGCGACACAAATCCGGAAAAGCTTGCTAAGGCGCTGGAGGATAACAATCTTCCCGCTGAAATCGGAACAGCCGATTACCACGATATAGTTAACAACAAAAACATAAATGTTGTTATTATTGCCACTCCTGACCAACAGCACAGAACACAGATTGAAGAGTGCCTTGCTGCAGGAAAACACATTATGTGCGAAAAGCCCCTTGCCCTGACTCGCGATGATATAAACGCAATTGTTAAGGCTGTCGAGGCTCACCCTGAGTGCAAGTTTATGATTGGTCAGATATGCCGCTTTACTCCCGCCTTTGTTCAGGCTAAAAAGATTATCGAAGAGGGTAAGCTCGGCGATCTTTACTTTGTAGAGTCTGAGTACGCGCACGATTATCAGCATATGTTCGAGGCTAACCCCACAAACTGGAGATCAGACCCCGATCGTAACGGTGTTGTCGGCGGCGGATGCCACGCAGTAGACCTGCTTCGTTGGCTTGTAAACGATGACCCCAATGAGATTTATGCTCACGGAACTCACAAGCTCCTCCCCGAGGTTACATACGATGATGCTAACCTTGCAATTCTCAAGTTCCCCGGTAATATTATGGGTAAGGTATTTGTATCCACAGGCTGCAAACGCAATTACACAATGCGCACCTGTATTTACGGAACAAAGGGTACACTTATCTTTGATAACCGTTCTGACACATTCCAGGCATTCTTTGCCGATGATGAGGGACACGGAGCAGCTGAGCCCGAAATCATCCCCGTTGAGGTTAACAACCACAACGCAACCGCGGAGTTTAAAGAATTTGCCGATCATCTTGTAAACGATACTCCCATCACCACAACCGTTTATGAGGGAGCAAAGACTGTTGCTGCCTGCCTTGCTATTATCGAGTCCTCAAAGACAGGCAAAATCGTTAATCCCGATTATAACTTCTAAAAATATATTTAAAGCGATGAGAAACAAAAAATCTCATCGCTTTTATTAATCGCTATTGACCCGGAGTGTGTTTTGTGTTAAAATATAAAGGCGCTAAGAGTTTAAGCGCCTTTAAAAACTATTCACTAATATCATTTTTAACCACCGAGTTATTAACACGGTATTCGGAGGGAGTCATTCCAACCTGCTTTTTGAATATGTGATTAAAATGACTTAAGCTGCTGTACTTTGTCTTAGACGCAATATCAACAACAGTAAGCTCAGAAAAACGCAAAAGATTACAAGCATAGTTGATCTTCATCTTAGTAATGTAGGAAACCAAGGTTTCACCCATAAAACGGTTGAAATAGGAGTTGAGCATTGGCTGAGAATATGGTGCAAGCTTGTATATCTCGCTCATCGGGCTTAAGAAATATTCCGGGAGACGAATTTTATCAAGAAACATTTCGAACCAATCGGGATATGCCGATTTATCCTCGATAGAAATAATAAGTTGGCTTATAAGATTGTAGGCTACGCGCTTTGAAAGTATGCGAGCTTCCTCTTTATCAGAGGAAATCGTAATCTCTGCCAGGTGCACAAAATATTCAAAATCACGAAAATGCATTCGGAACAAGCGGTGTCCGTCTCCGGAAAAAAGAAGATCCAAAGCTCTGTGCGCTACAAGGTTACAAAATTCTGTTAACAAATACGGAGAAACAAGAATACTGTACACTATAGCTTCAGAATTATGTACGAACTCAAGCTTTCTTTCTTCCCCGGGGAAAAAGAAGCACACGCTGCGCGAGGAAAGAGTAAGTGTCTCAGATTCTAAAGCAATTTTAACTTCTCCTTCAGCTACGGCAAGAAGCTCAAAGTAATGATGAGACGGCTGATATGATGGCAGATTGTTTATATATATTAAGCTGACATCAAAATCGCTCTGCTTTTCGCCAATTGTTTTTAGAGAATCAAAAAATGCGCTCTGCTTTTCAACTTCATTAAAAACCGCCATGTTATCTCCCCTCTGAAAATTACTACAATTCATTCTAGCATAGGGTTAATACTTTTGCAATATATAAGGCAATCTATTTATAAAAATCGCAAATTTCTTTTATTTTTAGCAAATTATTTATAGATTTTGCTATAAATTTATAAAAATTATGGAGCTTTTATGAAAACATTAAAACTTTATCCCGAATTAAAAGACAATCTGTGGGGCGGACGAAGACTCATAGACAAATACGGAAAAACCACTAAAAACAGCATATGCGCTGAAAGCTGGGAGCTGTCGTTTCACCCCGACGGTCCTACCAGACTTGAAGACGGAATGCTGCTATCCGAATATGTCACAAAGGAAGATTTAGGCAAGAATACAGAAATCTTTAACAGCTTCCCCCTTATGATAAAGCTGATTGATGCCAAGGATAATCTTTCGGTACAGGTACATCCAAGCGATGATTATGCTCTTGCTAATGAAAACAGCTACGGCAAAACCGAAATGTGGTACATAGTTGAGGCGGATGACGGAGCAGGAATTTATCTTGGCTTCAAAAGAGATGTTACCGGCGAAGAGGTTAACACCGCTATAAAAACGAACACATTAACATCACTTATGAACTTCTTTGAGGTAAAGGCGGGCAACTGTTTCTTTATTCCCTCGGGTACAATACATGCCATAGGAACAGGCTGTCTTATTTATGAAATACAGCAAAACAGCAATCTCACCTACCGTGTCTACGACTATGACAGACGTGATAAAAACGGAAACACAAGAGAGCTGCACATCGAAAAGGCGCTAAAGGTTCTTGATTTTTCCGAATACAAGGGTGTAAAGCTTGATGGAGACCTTTTGGGAATCAGCAAATATTTTACAGCGAGAAAAGCTGTTTTAAAAAATGAAAGAATAGATTTTGATAAAGACCCCGCAAGCTTCAGATGTGTTACCGTAACCGAAGGAAAAGGATTTATAAATGATACCGAAATAAATCTCGGAGACAGCTATTTTATTCCCGCAAACGAAAGCTTCACTCTTTCGGGTTCTATGACCGCAATTGTGGCGGAGCTCAGACGTTACGGAATAAAAACCGAGAAATCCGGTGATGAATATACCGCGACTATCTTTGACGATAACGGCGTGCTCATTTGCACAAAAAGTGCAAAAACGGAAGAAGAAGCTAAGCAGAAACTGTATGCTGCAACAAATATTACAAAATCCGATATTTCATTATAAAAAATGCGAGGGTAGAAGCCCTCGCATTTTTACTGTTTTGTTGAATAGTGCTCATCTATATAATCCTCAAGAATTTCCCTATCACTATCCGAAAGGTGAGATCTGTTAACAACAGACTCGCCTTTTATTCTCCTAATTATGTTCCCTACTCCGTTTACAGGATTTAGTGGAGCCAAGTCCTCTCTGAATGCGTTATAAATCATATGTGCTCTTCTTGATATTACCCACTTAACAAGCTCAAAAATAACACTTATTATAAGAGTGATAATGGCAAACAAAGTAATCAGCATTGAAAATGCGGAAATCTCCTCACCGAGGACAAGCACGGCATACCCTGCGCACAAAACTGTATATGTACGGCAAATCAGTTTTACCGTTTTATTTGCCTTTTTTACTTGTTTACGCTTAACCTTAAGCTTCTTTTTTTCCTTTTTGTCGTCTGTATCTCTGTAAACCAAATACAGAATAAGAACCGCAACAGACAGGCATAGAGAAACAATATGAAGAACCAAAGGTCCTTTTAAAAGCAGAAGATTATAAACAGGTATTATGATACCAGATATGTAAAATAAAAGTCTTGAAACAAACGCAATATTTTTTATGTCCGAGATGGTTTTTGAAACCGCAGCCTTTGTATAGTCTAACATAAATGTTTACCCTTATTTTTTTACCTTAGCGCGAATTACTTCCCATACGGTCTTTATGGTTCTGCCGGGTCTCTTTACCAAAATAATAGCAGAACGCTTTATCCAAAGAAACGGAATTAGATATTTCTTTTTAGACACTCCCGGATGAACTGTCTCATAATATTCCATTTTCGGGAATATAAGTCTTAATATATATCTTATCTTCGCTGCTGCATCGCTAGAGTTCCTGTTTTTCTTTTCTCTTGTCAATAGATTTGATAAATAGGTTTGGTGAGAGCCGTAGGTAGAAACATTGATATAATCTTGAAGAAAACCTACATCATAATCTGACAACGGACTTTTTCCCTCTCCCCTATCAGCCAAAACCAATGCCCGAGCCGCCTCAGGCTCAAATACCTTAAGGGCGATTTCTCTTGTAACTCTTTCATACTCGGAAATTTCTATCTTTTTGCACTCGGAGGTTATATAATCAAAGTCAAGGCTTTCTTTTTTAGAGGTAAGATAAACATAAACATCCACAAGAGAGCGAAGTCCGGTGCCCGAATTCGCATAATGCTTATATTCGTGAGCTTTCATAAATATATAAAAATCTTCGTCTGTCATAGCATAGCCGTATGAGCTTTTACCGTCAGAAATTGCCCTTTCAAAAGCAGAAGCAAAATAGTCGTTAAATAAAGGCAACGACGGATGACTAAACAAAGAAACATGCATTTCAAAATTAAGCACAGGCTCTTTCATATAAACATCATGATTTCCTATCTCATAATGTTTAGCGTCATATCCCATTTTCAGGAAAATATCCCTAACGACACTTCTGTACTCTGCGTCAAACAAAATATCGTTATCTGCCATTTGACGAAGTCCGACCTCGGGATACATATCCTTGAGAATAACACCTTTGAGCGGCAAATATTTAATACCGCGGTCTTCAAATTCCTTAAGAATTTCGGCTCTGGCAGAGTCAAACAGCATATTTTTCCTTACGGCATTAAGCTTCATCTCAGAAGCGCGCTTAGATACTATGCCTGCATCCTCCAGGGCTGTTGCAACAATAGCAATAAGGCTATGACTTGAGGCTGTGGAATAAATGCTGCCAAGGTCAAGGTGAGACAAAAGCTCCTTATCAACCTTTTTTCCGTTAAGACAGCAGGATATTATGTAAATTAAGGCATTGTATACCGTGCTTTTGTTTTCTTCTTTCATTTTTTTCCCTTTAGCCTTTTTACTAACCTGAAAAATCTTTTTGGCAGATTAAAAATACGTTTTGTAAAGCGAATAATATGAAGTATGGCTATCCTTATGTAAATAAAATCGCACCAGAGATGGTAATATAGCTTATACAACTTATTATCCATCGTAATGGTTTTGCCGTCTCGGATAACACCTGTAAGAACACCTAATATCTGCTTGTCGGTCACTCCCCGCTCAAAGGTGACGCAATTATCACCGCAGATAACATAATCATTTTCCCTAACCTTGATTATTCGGTGAAGTATATACTTTCCGCTCCTTGTCTTATAGAGAGGGCAATCGTATTTTTTCAGTCTTCCATTGGGGCGCTCAATAATCATAACATCCCTGTGCTGCCTGAGCAGAGGCATCATGCTGACACCCACATTTGTGTGAATTATCTTTCCGTGCTTGGAAAGCTCCTCCTCATAGGTAGAATAATCACTCATCTATTGCTCCAATGCTGCGAAGAGAAGCTATGACCTTATCTACATCAGCTGAAATTACATCTTCATCCGCATCATATATATCGAGCATTGCCGCAACGATTTTTTCTTTTGTTGTTTCCTCTTTCAGCATATCAATGATAAACGCCGCAGTCTTATTGCTTCTTACCATCCCGTTAAAATCTCCGCCTGCGGATATCATAAGCTGCTCATCACCGGATGTATGAGTAATAAAGTTCTTTTTTAATTTCATTTTTTTAAATACCTTTCATTCCGTTATATGCGACAATTGCCGCCTCGGGGTCCATATTGCAGCCAAGCTCAAAAATCTGAACACTGTTTAACATTTTGTCTGTAAGCGCAAGTGTTTTTTGGAGGCCAAGAATATTTTTTGTTCTGTATGTTTGACTGAAAATCTTAGGAAAGCTCTTTTTTGAGTCACTCTTTTCTACCCTGTTTACCTTAGAGCGCTCAAGAGAAACAATTGCAAAAAGAGGAGCTGAAATATTTTCACCAAGGTTATGCTTGCCGCACCAGGGTGTACCGTAAACAGTGGCTCCGGAGCCTGTAATTTTTATAAGCGGCTTGTCATCATTTATCATAACAACTCTGTCGCCAAAGACTTCACGCCAAAACCGTGTGTGGGTAGACTTTCCTGTTCCGCTCTTCGCTGTAAAGATATATGCTTCACTATCCATAGAAAGAGCCGAGCCATGGAAAAGGATAGTGTCATAATCAATAAACGCATCTGCAATTTTGCGGTAAAGAGCCAAAGTTTCAAGATAAGCGTCCGATGGTGTAAAAGGAGGCAAACCTTCAAGCTCACGCTCTTTGTCAGATTTTTCGCGCTCATAGAGTATATCAGAGGGAGCTACCGAAACAGCAAAGTCGATATTACCGTACTCGGTTAAATAATCCTTGCAAAAGGCTTTTGTTGATTCATAAAGACATTCAACATCTATAACCCTGTCAGCAAGCTTCATTTTAAAATTCATCTTGCCTCTCCTTAATATTTTTATAAGTATACATAAATATTATAAAGGAATTTATAAGGTTTGTCAATCTATTTTGGCAAAAGGAGCTCAATTTTGTCACTTTTTTATATTTTTTAAAAATTTTTATTTTTTTATCAAAAACCTATTGACAAACAAAAAGTTTTAGTGTATAATATTAGACGTTCGCGGGAGTGGCGGAATCGGCAGACGCGCACGTTTGAGGGGCGTGTATCTTTGATGTACGGGTTCAAGTCCCGTTTCCCGCACCAGGGTAAAGACCAAGGTTTTTCTTGGTCTTTATTTTTTTAACTGTGAAAATTCCAAGTCTTTACCCCGAGGGAAAACGGGACAGAGCTCAGCTCCCGCTTCACTCTTCCTGCTAAAAACGATTATTAATCGTTTTCTTAACGCAGGACATTTCCCGCATAAAGAAAAGGCTAAGCCAATTGCTTGATTAAAAGCTTTTGACTAAGCCTCTTTTTTGTTTTAAACTATGTAGTTTATTTATTATCACTTTTTCTTTTTCAACATTACATTCATAATTACATACACCGCTACAAGCACTACAACAGCCACGCCGAGTATCAGGTACATCACAGGCTCCTCTACCCTATTGCCAAAGAAATAGAGATTACAGTCAAGAACGTCTTTTAACTCTTCTATTGCGATGTCAGGGACTCCCTCATCGGCTAGGGCTTCGAGCGCTCCACGCATAGCATGATTGCGCACAAGAGCTGTGCCGTATGTTCCGGGAAGAAATGAGATAATATGTCTTAATCCCTCGCCAAAGGATGATATCGGCATATACGCTCCGCAGATAAAGCCGTAGCCCGAGCTTACAATAGTTCCAACGGCGGAAATTTGCCCCTGAGAGGTTAAGAAGAAGTTTACGATTGACGAAAGCGCCGTTCCAAAAAGGACAAGTAATATAACATCGAATAGCAGGAGTATTACATCAAGAGCTGTCATATACCAGCCAACCGCCATAACATAGGCAAGACATAGCGCCATAGCTGCAAGGCAGATTATAAGAGTTGATGCAAGGGTAGCAAAATAATAGCTTACCGAAAGGACAGATGGCTTTATAGGAGAAACCGAAAAATCCTTTAACGCGCCACTAGCTTTATCCTGGACCATAAGAAAGTTGGAGCAAAAGGCTACCGTAACACAGGATACAGCAAGGATCGAGGAAATAAGCTGTCCGCCTACAAGTCCCTCTATCACCTCTTCCGAAACAAGATGTGCCATAGGAAGATTTGAGGTGAAGCTGTCGCGGTAAACATTACCTAAAAATGTTGCATACAGAACAAGCAGTATTGCAGGGGTTATAAGAGAGGTAAAGAACATTCCTTTATCCTTAAAGAATAGCTTAATATTCCTTTTTATCATTACAAGCATTGATTTCATTTTTCCTCGCCTCCCTCCGGCTTTATGCCTGTTACATTAAGAAAAACATCATCCATTTTTCCTTTTGTAATTTCATAGTCGGAAAACATTTCGGGATTTTTTATTATCAGATCTGTGGCGCATCCTGTATTTGGCACGGATATGCGGATAGCTCCCGAAATTTTCTCATAAGGGTAGCCAAGAGTGGCTATTTCTTCCTCATTTTGACCGTAAATGGTTATAAAATCGCCTGTGTAGCTGTTTTTCAGCTCCAGGGGTGTTCCCTCTGCTGCAATTCTTCCTTTATCAATTATAACGACATAATCGGCTTCTGCCGCTTCTTCCATATAATGTGTTGTAAGAAAGACTGTCATATTCTCGTTTTTTCTTAGGTCGGACACAACATTCCATATCACTTTTCTGGTCTGAGGGTCGAGACCTGTGGTAGGCTCATCAAGGACCAAAATTTCGGGCTTATGTATAAGAGCTCGCGCTATATCAATTCTTCGGCGCTGACCTCCCGAAAGCTTGTCAAGCGTTCGTTTCAAGAGTCCGTCAAGCTCTAATAACCGAGAAAGCTCACCGAGTCTTACCTTGAAAGCCTCTCCTACTATACCGTAAAGAGCTGCGCGGCTTTCAAGATTTTCATAAACCGTGAGGGCTGGGTCCAGCGCAGAGCTTTGAAAAACTATGCCGAGCTTATTTTTCACCTTTTCAGAGTGTAGAACTGCATCAAGTCCGTCTATTAAAATCAAACCGGAGTCGGACACCAGTGTTCCGCACATTATATTAATTGTGGTGGATTTACCTGCACCGTTTACACCCAGAAACGCGAAGAGCTCGCCTTTTTTTACCCTGAGACTAAGGTTATCAACCGCTTTCACTGTACCATAGCACTTTGAAAGGCCTTTAATTTCAATCACATTTTCCATAAGAATTCCTCCTATATATATTCTATCAAAAAAATGTCTTATTTTCAACATTTTTTCATAATCGGTATATTTTTTTGAATAATTGGTAATATCTGCAAAAAACCACACATAACTTTTACCAAGGAATTATATTCGGAGGAAAAAGAAAATGTGGGAAAAAATTAAGCCTTATATCAGAATATACATTATTGCGATAGCAATTCCGATAGGTGTTGGGCTACTGTCAACACTGTTTACCAAGGACAACATGAATATCTACGAGGAGCTGATAGTACCTAATATTGCTCCCCCAGCCTTAGTGTTCCCAATTGTATGGACTGTGCTTTATACCCTTATGGGTGTCAGCTCGGCAATGGTTTATAACAGGCGGATAACCGACACCGCAGATGTTCGTTCGGCTCTCACAACATATGCTGTAAGCCTGGTAATTAACTTTGGTTGGAGCATTATATTCTTTAACGCAAACGCCTTTCTGCTCAGCTTTTTGTGGCTGATTTTACTTTTGTATTTCATTATCAAGACGATTTTGGAATACAGAAAAATAGAGCCTTTGGCTGCGTATTTGCAGATTCCTTATGCTCTATGGGTTATATTTGCAGGATATCTTAACATAGCGATTTATTTTCTTAATACATAGAGAAAAGCTGCCAGAAGCAAGTGCTTCGGGCAGCTTTAACATTTTAGGATTTTTTCATAAGACGGATATAGAATTCAACAGTTTTTGTAATTGTGGCAAAGGGAATTTTCTCGTTATTTCCATGAATTGTGCCTCTCTCCTCTTTGGAAAGAGCCATAGCCGAAAATCTATACACCCTGTCGGATATTCTGCCCCAGTGACGTGAATCTGAGCAAGCAAGCATAAGATAAGGAGAAACTATTGCATCCTGCCATGTTTCGCTTACAGTCAGCTTAACACGGTCCCAAGCCTCGCAGTTTGTATCCGAAATTCTAGACGGGGGCATACCCGAGATTATACGGACATTGATATTTTCATCATCAATTATTTTGGTTATGCGCTCTGCAACGCTCTCCGGAGTCTCGCCCTCCTTGATACGGTGATTAGACACCATTTTTGCATAAGGAGGAATAACATTCATACCCTTCGAGCCCTCCATTTGGGTAAAGGCTGTTGTGGTACGAACAAGCGCATTAAGCTCGCCGCCTGTCTTTTTTGTCAGTATATTAAGAACAGGCTTAAAGAACCAAAGATTTGAGAAAATAAGACGGTATACAAAGGTTGAATTTCTTCCAAGAGTGTCAAACATCGCTTTAGCAGGTTTAGATATACCAAACTTAAAGGGACTGTTCTCTACCTTAACGCAAGCTGCGGAAAGCCTACCGACAGGTGTGTGGACTGCGGGAGAGGATGCATGACCGCCGCCTCCCTTTACGGAATACTCAATGTTTACCATACCTTTTTCTGCAATTCCGATAAGAGCGCAGGGGGCTGTCACTCCCGGGAACACATTCTCAACAACGGCACCGCCCTCATCAACAACAAGACCCGGAGTTATTCCGCGGTTTTCGAAAAGGTCAACTATAGTTTTTGCGCCATAGCCGTTAATTTCCTCATCACCGCCGAAAGCAAAGTAAATATCATTATGAGGAACAAAGCCCTCACCTATAAGAATTTCAGCCGCCTGAAGCACTCCGTTTAAGGTTCCCTTTGTATCAAGGGTTCCTCTGCCCCAAAGAACACCGTTTTCCTGCTCGGCAGCAAAAGGAGCCTTTTCCCAATCCTCTTCTACAACACTTACAACATCGTAGTGTGACATCAAAACCGTAGGAGCATCATGAGCCTTACCCTCCCACTTAAACAAAAGTGAGCGGTCAGAGGGCTTCTCAAGCACGCATTTTTCATACACGTTAGGGAAAAGCTTTGGCAAAAGGGCTTCAAATTTTTCAAATTCGGACTTATCCTCATTTGATTTATCAGTATCTGATACCGTCTTGCACTTTATCATTTCGCCAAGGTCGGATATTGCCTTTTCGCTATTTACAAAGATAGGAGCAACCTTTTCGTGGTCGGTCTTTTCGGGAACAAACAGAAGCGCTCTTATTACCAGCACCAAAACCAAAACAATCAGCAGCATGGCGAGAACACCTCCCGCAATTATAAACGGCATAAAATTTTCCTTTCTTGTTAAAGGTTATCAGAGAATTCCCTTTTTGTAAAGGAATCTTGAAAACAGAATTGTAAATACAACACCGACAGGAACCATAATTCCGACAGTAGATGCATCAAGCGCGGGAACGAAAATAAAGAGAATTAGCATAAGCACAACGGGTGCTACCGCTATCTTCCAGCTCTTGGAAACAAGAGCAACGCCAAGCGCGCCAAAGAGCGCAGGGAGAAGCTGGTCAAAGGCGGGCTTCAAGGTCTCGCTCTCCATAAATGGCTTAAGCGGAGCTAACAGAATTACACCGAGAATTATGATTACCGTTGTAACTATTGAAGAAACAGCAATAGCAATGGTTGATACAATCTCCCCCTCTTCGCTCTTAACATCAACCTTGGCATTCTCGAGAGCATTTATTGCGCAGGGGAGCTTAAGGTTTGATATATTACCTGTAACAAACGAGAGGTACGAGCCTCCGGCGCCAAGCATGGGAATAAAGGTTATAACTTCAACAATACCAACAGCCCAGTACATAGGGGCGGTAGCAAGAATACCTTTGGCAAATCCTTCCCAATCGGGCCAAGCACGGAAGATAAGTCCCACAGCGACAGGAAAAGCCATAAGAATAACCATTATAACAAGATTCCACACAGTACCGTCACGGTGTACAGAATCCATATAAGAAAGTTGCTTTTTGTTTTTCATTATATTTCACCTCCAAAGAGGGCTGTAAGCGGAATTGCGGATACCATACCCACCACCATACAAATAGGCAGCGCATAATCGTTTAGCCACTTCCACTTAAGCTTATTAATAAGAACACCGCAAAGGCACATAAGCACAGCACTTGTAATCATTACAAAGACAGGCACAAGTCCTGAGGTAGCGGTATACTCTGTTATTTGTGTTTCACCGCTGATTTTATCTGTTGAGCTGACATACCTTGCGCCCTCGCTCCAAAGACGGCTTACGTCACAGAATACATAGCCGACAAAGGCTGATATCATACCGATAAAGAGCGAGTTTTGAAGAATGTCAGACCACTTTTTATCCTTGTTTTCAAATTTAACAAGACCGTTCTGATACTTCTTTGCAACAACGGGAACAAGCCAGATACCAACCATTATTGAAACAGTCATTACCAGGGCAATTGTAACATACTGAGAAGCGGTGATGCTTTCAGCAAGGCTCGCGAGAGTTGTACCCATTCCGCTGGCTGCGTTTGCTGCGGCAACAGCTTCATAAGAAAGCGAACCGACAACAGAAAGTCTGAGCCAAGGAAGAGCAAGACCTAAAGCCTCGGAAAGAGCGGCAATTGTTATTACTATCGCAACAGCGGGAGCTATGGTGAAGATTGCGGCAGTTTTAATAGTTTTGTTAACAAGCTTTTTGTCCATGCCGATTTTTTTAGCCCTGCGCACAGACTTTATAAGAAAGTATACAGATTGCGCAAGAACAACGGCGATTATCGCTGCAACAAGAACAAAGAGAAGTATATGATTTTTATCAAACGTCATAACGGACTCTCCTTAATTATGATACAATTTTTTTGTCTGATATTTAGGCTCGCAGGAAAGATTTACACCAAGCTTTCTAAACGTAGACACATCAACCTGAGAGAGAATAACCGTTGAGTGCACCTCGGCATATTTTAGCCCGGGGATAGCCTCAAATGCCTTTTTTGCATTTGGATTATTAACAGCGGAAACAGAGAGCGCTATAAGAACCTCATCTGTATGAAGCCTCGGGTTGTGGTTGCCAAGGTTTTGTGTCTTTAATTTCTGTATAGGCTCTAAAATTTCAGGAGAGATAACATCAATTTTCGGGTCTATACCCGCTATTGCCTTAAGGGCATTAAGTAAGGCTGCGCTTGATGCTCCGAGAAGCGACGAGGTTTTTCCTGTCACTACCCTGCCGTCGTTAAGCTCTATCGCAACCGCGGGAGAGCCTGTATCATCAGCCTTGTTAAGCGCGGGAAGAACGCATCTGCGCTCAAGCTCGGGAATACATCTGAGCTTTTGCATAAGAAGCTCAATCTTCTGTATCTCAACCTCGTTACCGTTACCCTTTCGCATATTGCAAAGAGCATTATAATGTCTTCTTACAATCTCCTGCTTTGCAGCATCGCAAACCGCTTTGTCATCAAATATGCAGAAGCCTGCCATATTTACACCCATGTCTGTGGGCGACTTATAGGGGCACTCTCCGAGAATTCCCTCAAGCATGGCTCTGAGCACCGGGAACACCTCAACATCACGGTTGTAGTTAACCGCGGTTTCGCCATAGGCTTCTAGGTGGAATGGGTCAAGCATATTAACATCGTTAAGGTCTGCTGTTGCCGCCTCGTATGCGAGATTAACAGGATGATTTAAGGGTATGTTCCATACAGGGAATGTCTCAAATTTAGCATAACCGGACTTTCTTCCCATTTTGCTCTCGTGGTAAATCTGAGACAGGCAGGTTGCCATTTTACCCGAGCCGGGACCCGGGGCTGTTACCACAACAACCGAGCGGGTAGCTTCTGCATATTCGTTTTTACCAAAGCCGTCATCAGAGAGAATAAATGGAATATTATGTGGATATCCGTCTATTGCATAATGCTTATACACCTTGATTCCAAGCTTTTCAAGCTTTTGCTTAAAGGCATCGGCAGTTGGGGTGGACCTGTATCTTGTCATTACAACAGAGCCCACATAAAGTCCGTATCCGCGAAAGGCATCGATAAGGCGCAAAACATCAAGGTCATAGGTTATCCCAAGATCTCCCCTGACCTTATTTTTTTCTATATCGGCTGAATTAATTGAAATAATTATCTCCGCCTCGTCTTTAAGCTCGATAAGCATTTTTATCTTACTGTCAGGCGCAAAGCCCGGAAGAACTCGTGACGCATGAAAATCATCAAAAAGCTTACCGCCGAATTCAAGATAAAGTCTTTCGCCGAAAAGCGATATTCTCTCCTTGATTTTCTGAGACTGGAGCTTCAGATATTTATCATTATCAAACCCTATGGAAAACATTGTATCACCCCTTTATGCAAAAACGTGCGTATCAAAAAGTTATAATAACATTTTACCATAGAAAAACAGATAATTCAAGGTTGACAAAAGATTTTAATATAAAAATAAAGTAGAAAATTCTGCCATTATTTTGTTAATTCTTTATAAAGCGATGTGTCTTCACAAATATTTTAAAATAAAAGTGTTGTATTTTTTTCTGAACAGTGGTAAAATATAGAAAAGATTTTCTCTCGGAGAGTATTTTAATGGAACAGATAAAGCACCTTTTTACTAAATACGAAGAGGATATTAGCCGTGATATGCCTTGGAATGTATATCCACGACCCAGCCTTGTAAGAGACTCTTTCTATAATCTTAACGGCTCTTGGGATTTTGCGGTTACAAAAGAGGGCGATATGCCTGAGTATAACCAAAAAATTCTTGTACCCTTTGCTCCCGAATCAAGATTATCCGGTATTTGTGCTGAGATTCCATCAGGCTCGGTTATGCATTACAGACGCGGGTTTTCTCTGCCCAAGGAATTTATTCGCAAAAGGGTCATTTTGCATTTTGGCGCAGTTGACACTATTGCTGAGGTTATTCTTAACGGCAAAATAATCGGTGTGCACGAGGGTGGGTATCTTCCCTTCTGCTTTGATATTACCGATGCGATTTGCGAAAAAAACGAGCTTTATATCAGGGTTCGCGATAACCTTGACAAAAAATATCCATACGGCAAACAGACAAAAAAACGCGGCGGAATGTGGTACACACCTGTCAGTGGAATATGGCAAACTGTGTGGATAGAAAGCGTACCCGAAAACTATGTTAGCGCAATTGAAATAGATACCGATATGAATTCGGCAAAAATAAAGGTTTTTGGAGGCGCACAGTCAAAAAAGCTTACAATAGAAGAAACCGGCGATGTTTTTGAATTTATTGATGACGATGTTACTGTTTCGCCAAGCATAATTCGCAGATGGTCACCCGAAGCTCCAAACCTTTACAACTTCACTCTTGAATCGGGCGAGGACACCGTCAAGGGCTATTTTGCATTAAGGAAAATATCTGTACGCGAAATTGCCGGAATCAAACGGCTTTGTCTTAACGATGAGCCATATCTCTTTAACGGATTACTAGACCAGGGATATTTCCCCGACGGCATATTTTTACCCGCTACAGAAAAGGGATTTGAAGACGATATACGCATGGCAAAAAGCCTTGGCTTTAACACCTTGAGAAAGCACATAAAGGTTGAGCCTGAGATATTTTACAATCTTTGCGACAGACTGGGCATTGTTGTATTTCAGGATATGGTAAACAACGGCGGATACTCCTTTATTCTGGATACTGCCCTCCCTACTGTGGGTCTTAAGCGAATGCCCGATGCTCTAAAAAACACAAATCAGGAAGCCAGAAAAATATTTGAAAGAGAAATGCTCGCCACCATAAAGCATACAAATAAATTTCCCTCCGTTCTCTATTACACGGTGTTCAACGAGGGATGGGGGCAATTCTCGGCAGACAAAATGTATGAGATTGCAAAGAAAGCGGCTCCTACAAGAATTATTGATGCAACATCAGGCTGGTTTACAAGAAAAAAGAGCGATGTAGACTCAAGGCATGTTTATTTTAAGCCTGTAAAAATAAAAAAAGTCGGTGACAGACCTATCGTTATAAGCGAATTCGGAGGATACTCTCATAGGGTCTCGGGACATCTCGCGACCGAGGATAATTACGGATATAAGCTATATGACACTATCGAAGATTTCAGAGATGGATTT
Organism: Clostridia bacterium; assembly: GCA_017621415.1. Lineage (GTDB taxonomy): Bacteria > Bacillota > Clostridia > Oscillospirales > CAG-272 > UBA1740. The sequence goes on along the minus strand of JAGATD010000017.1, from coordinate 6,532 downwards.
ATCAATCTTTATGAAAAAGAAATTCTGCCATTGATACCAAAAGGCATTTCTGCCCTGATTTATACCCAGGTTTCCGACGTTGAAGATGAAACCAACGGTCTTATGACCTATGACAGGCAGGTAATAAAGCCTGACGCAGACACAACAAAAGAAGTAATGAAAAGACTTTCTGACAGCATCAAGTTAACGGAGAATTAGTAATGAAAAAAATCACACTTTTCGGCACAGGATGGCTCATGTATCTCACCGAGCTTCCGCTTATCGCTTTGCTGCTTATTTGTATTAACTACAATAGCGGAGTTGAAACAGTTTTTAAGCTTTATCCTCTTATTTTTGCTCTTACAGGCGGCATAATCTTTATATTCATTTATCTTTACAGAACGATTGATATTTCATATGATATGATACGTGCCGGCGGCCGCTTTTCTTCTAGGGAAAAAGCGATTATCACAAAGGGCAAGACATTGGTGATAACTATGTATACCAGAGGAAAGCTTAAAATAGAGCTTTTCGGATATGATGAAAAGCCTCCTATGCTTGACTGGGCAATTGATGAGGATTATCAAAATATTGAAGTAAATCTTTTCAGAGACAGAGCTGTGGGCGGTGCCGCATCAGTGCGGCGTGTACTTAAGTTTTTTGATGTGCCCGATGAGGATATAGGAGCTTTACTTGAAGCCGACAATTTTGCAAAAAGCTACAAAAGTATTGAGCTTTCGTCACAGAGAAAGAACGAAATAAAAGAAATAAAGATTAACTTCACAGAAACGCTCTGAATCTTAACGGCAACCTACACTCGGGTTGCCGTTTTTGTATATAAAAAGTCTGTCCCGAAAAATCGAGACAGACAATTATTTTATGATTGCGCCAAACAAAAATGCTTATATACGTCTAGTGAAAACCGATTGTTTATGCCGAAATTTGACAGCCCACAAACCGCAAATCTCTCCTCTTTCCGGGCTCTTCAAATTACGAGCAGAAAGGTTTGATCTCGACCCGACGGCGTATTTACATACGCCAAGTGGGAGAGAACGAGCGTTTATGCCGAAATTTGACAGCCCATCATCTGTACTGCTCGGCGTGACCGCCAGCCAATGTAATCATCTTTACTGCCTGAAGCGAGAAACGGTCGGCATAAATGGTGAGAGTTTTTGTCATTGTGCCGCGAGCCAATATCTTAACTCTTGCTACATTTCGGCCGACAAGGCGCTTTGCTTTAAGAGTTTCCAGATTAACAACATCACCGTCATTAAATGCCTGACAAATAGTGTCAAGATTTACTTCGGCAATTTTTCCGCTTGCCTCTCTGTGCTCTGCGTCATCCACAAGCTCAATACTTGCAATTGCTTCCTCATCAGACAAAAGAAGATCTGCGCTTTGAGCATTAACATGCACTATGTTATCCGGCAAAAGGATTTCCTTTTCGGATGACTCTTGCGCGGCTTGTTCGGTTGATTCGTAATCAACTTTACCGTTATCATCCAAGGACCGAGCTTCATCCACCGATTCGCTCACAAGCTTTACCGGCTCGTCGATAGTGATAACCATCGTTTCGGGAGCATCCTCAAAATCAAATACCGCGCCGCGGTCTACATCAGCAGCGCCCCCTTCTTCAAGCTCATCAAGCTTTTCTGCTATCTTAGCTGTGTTGATATCAGTTTCTTTCTCAGAAGCATTTTCTGAAGCTAAAATTCTGATAAGTCCGCGGTCGATAAGAGCCGGAACCGTCTCGTAGGGACGGCGGTAATCAATATCGGGCATTTCTCCCGACTCAAGCGCCAGATCACTCATAAGGGCAATGATAAGCTCAAGAGCATACTTCAGCGCTCTCTCACTCTTAATCTTAACAAACATAGGAACCTTAGAGCCCTTATATTTATATGAAGAGTAGGAATAGTTATATTTATAATTGTGGTATCTTTCGGGGTCGAGAGCGAGATAAAGCAGAAGCATTTTATCCACTACATTTATCTTTGCGCACACATCTCCGCCGTATGTAAAGTTTTCACAGGACCAGCCCAGCGAAGCTTCAACTCCCTTGTAGGACATAAATACATTCTTCAGAACAGAGTAATAATCCTGCAGTTTTTCCTCAGACTGAATAAACCTTGCAAGGAATGAGGTCTTATAACGAACGAGAGAATACTTTCCGTTAAGGAACATTCTCGCCTCGCCTTCCTCAGAAGCAAAGATATCGTCATCTGAATCAACATCATCTGTTACATCACCCGCGCCAAGGAACACAAGCTCCTCTTCTACCACAGGTCTTTCAATCACTTCAAGCTCGGTAACATCATCCTCTGCTGCGTCAAGCTCCTCCAAAACATCGGCAAGAGTACGCACAGAGCTCTCAGACACCTCAGTAACAGAGGATGGAGTAACAAGCTTAACTGTAACATCCGCACTTCCCTTTTCAGCATCAGCAATATCAAAAATGGGAGCTTCGCGTACCGGCTCTGCATCGGGAGTCACGGGCACGCTTTCAGCAAGACCGTTAACCTTAAGTGTAAGATCCTCGCTAAGCACATCTGACGTCACATTCTCAATTTCCTCAACAGGCGCATAGCTTCTCGGAGTTATGCTCACATGTCTGAAGTTGAGGTTGGGAATTTTGGGCTCGGATGCAGGAGCGTTATCCTCCATATCAACAACAGGCGCGCGCCTGCGCACATAAGGAGATGTTGGAGTAGCTCTTGTAACAAGACCGGGTACCTTTCCGCGCCGTCTTATCGCTCTTACTCTTGTGGGAGCGGTCTCGGACTGCTCAGCATCAGGTGTATCGCTCGAAGCGACGGTATTATACATAATATTTACAGAAGCTGCTTCGTTATCCGAAGAAGCGATGTCCTGCATAATGATTTCTACTTCCGAATCGGGCTTATAAATAATAGGCTCGGACATTGCGGGAGCAAATCTTCCCGGCTGATATGCCTCGGGGGCTGCCTGCCTTGTACCCTGCGCAGATGCGTATTCATCACCGTAGGAACCCACAGGACCGAAGGGAGACACAGGATCAATATCATCGTTCATACCGTGTACCCTGGGATCATATCCAGGCATATCTCTTTCGGGAATAGGTCCGTGAGGCTTCTTTTCGCTTTCTTGCGGAACAAAAGCGGTAGATTTTGCCGCTTTTGCGGCAGGCTTTGCATTTTCGTCCTCAATATGAACATCTCTTGGTCTATCAGCAAGCTTCTCATCTACCCACTTTTCATCATCAAGATCGTCATAAAGCTGAACAGTATCCTCAGACTTTATTTTAGAAAGGCGGTATAGACGTTCTTTGGTTCCGGAGATATGTCTTATTAGGAACACAAGCGCAAGAATGACCGCAATAAGCAAACCGAAAATAAATACAATCGTTGCCACAACCGGGCGGGGGTCAATATCAAACGATATTGTCGGCTCATTTACGTCGGAGGCATAGACGAAAACGGACGTCACAAAATAAAGAAGCACAAAAAGAGAAAAAGCCAAGGCTGCTCTCGCATGCTTAAAATACTTATTCATATGTACCGTACCTCCGTTCTGTTATTGTTGAATTTGCGGTCTCAAAACCGCACACCTCTCATACTAATAATTTATTATAGCACTTTATTTTCACAAAATCAACTGTTTTTTTATTTTAATGGATTTTTTTAAAAAAAGGGACAGCAAAAAAGTTGTCCCTGAATAAATGGTATACATTTTACACCAAAATGCAAATCACAAATTTTTACTGCAAAAGCAAAGAAAGACTAACCGTTTTGCCTATACGAATCCACCTTGTCCGAGAGATACTTTCCTGTTTTCGCCATAAATTTTACGGCAGACGGGATAAGCTCGGCATCAAGCCCTGAAATAAAGCTATCAGCCTCAAATGTGAAAACTCCCTTATAATCTATTTCGCCAAGGGCGCGGCAGATTTCGTCCCAATTAAGTTTTCCCTGATACGGCAATGTATGAAGATCGGTTTTGTAGTCAACATCATGAACATGAAGCGCACCGAGAATGTCGCTGCCCAGAGCTCGTATAACATCTTGCGGCTCTCTGCCCACAAGAGCTGAGTGACCCAGATCAAGGCAGGCAACAAATACGTCGGGCGCGCCAAGCTCGGTTACATATCTAATATGCTCTCTTGGGTCGGCGCAGGTTACACCGATCAAGGCTCCTGTTTTTTCATGCTGATGCCATAAATTTTCTATACCGATTTTTAGTCCCAGGTCCCTGGCTATGGGGGTGAGCCTTGAGAAAAATTCCATATTTTTTTCAAAATGGTATTCTTCGTTGCCAATAAATCCCTTTTCCATAAAGTTTAAAGGATGCATTACAACGGTTTTAACACCTGCTTCGGCGGCGAACTCAAGAGTTAACGGCATAAGATGCGCTTTTTCCACAACATACCTGCTTCGTCCGTCAGGAAGAGCTCCTCCGCCAAATGGTGCATGTCCCTGGTTATATTCAATTCCGAAATGCTCAGCGCATTCTCTGTATTCTTTGGCTATCTCCCGCCAGTTGCCTTGGCGCAAATCCTCTGTGTAATCATATATTCCAAGGTCAAGACAGGGATATCCCGCATCAGCAAGAACAGCTATTCCCTCTTTTATTCCGAATTTTTTGACAACCGTTGATGTTTGTGATGAATAAAGCATTACACATTCACTCCGTATATCTGTTTTCTTACAAATTTATAATATCAAATAAAGAAATTTTTGTCAACGATTATTTGTTAAAAGTATTGATTTTTTTCTTTGAGGGTGCTATACTTATTCTCGACAAAAAGGAAGGCTTTTTTATGGAAAAAATCAAATCTTTTGCGAAAACAAATACAGTAATGCTTGTTGCAGCGCTGTGCGCCCTTATAACAGCTTTTATAATTCCTCCGGACAGAAAATATCTTGATTATTTCGACTTCAAGACACTTACTTGTCTTTTCTGCGTTTTGGCAGTTGTTTGCGCACTGAGAAATATTCGTTTCTTCTACACTATGGCAAAAGCCATTGTACGTAAGTTCAGAACAGCAAAGTCCGCAATTTTAGCTCTTGTATACATAACCTTTATCGGCTCTATGCTGATAGCCAACGACATGGCGCTGCTCACCTTTCTCCCTCTCGGATACTTTGTACTGCACACCACAGGAATGGAAAAGCACCTTGCCTTTACCTACATAATGCAAAATATTGCGGCAAATCTCGGCGGTATGCTTACTCCTTTTGGAAATCCGCAAAACCTTTATCTCTACTCTAAATTCAATATCCCCGACGCCGAATTTGTTTCTATAATGTTTCTGCCCTTTATTATATCCATTATTTTGATAACTGTGTGCTGTCTCGTTTTCGTAAAATCCGAGCCTCTCGTAATTGAAGAAAAGGCAGCATCGCTTCCCATAGCGCGTACTGTCACCTACCTTATACTGTTTGTTTATTCCATCTTAATTGTATTCAAGTTTATTCCCTACTGGACAGGACTAATTATAATTCCTCTCGCAATTTTGCTGCTTGATAGGGTTGCTCTTTTACAGGTGGATTACGGATTGCTCTTGACCTTTGTGTTCTTCTTTATCTTTGCAGGCAATATGTCAAGAATTGATATTGTCAGAGATTTCTTCTCATATCTGCTTGAGCAAAATACTCTTATTTTCTCGGCTCTTTCCTGCCAGGTGATAAGCAATGTACCGTCTGCCATACTGCTTTCGCAATTTACGGAAAATTACAGAGAGCTTTTGCTGGGCGTTAATATTGGCGGTGCGGGTACGCTTATCGCATCTCTTGCCAGCCTTATTACATTTAAGGAATACACAAAGCAGGATCCCAAACACACCTTAAGCTATATTCTTAAATTTACCGCCTATAACTTCGCTTTCTTGATTATCTTAATAACAATTTGCTCAATTTTCAAAATCTAATATCAAAAAAACTAAGATTTAACACTAAGTCATCAATTTTTTTAAGGAAAAATCATTTTTTGAGTTCTACAATAATTACAGAAAACAAAAAACTCATCAGGAGGACAAAATGAAATACACAAAAAACGGTGTTGAAGACCTTAAGATTGCCTACATAGGCGGCGGTTCCCGCGGTTGGGCATGGGGCCTTATGAGTGACCTTGCTTCAGCTGACGACATCAGCGGTCAGGTTGCGCTCTATGACATTGATCTTGAGGCGGCACAGCATAACGAAATTATCGGTAACAAGTTTAACAATGCTGAGGGCGCAAAGTCTCACTGGGACTACAAGGCTGTTCCTACCATTGGCGAGGCTCTTACCGGAGCTGACTTTGTTGTTATCTCCATTCTTCCCGCAACATTCGACGAGATGCACAGCGACGTACATACTCCCGAAAAGTACGGCATTTACCAGGCTGTTGGCGACACCTCCGGCCCCGGTGGTATTGTAAGAGCATTAAGAGCTCTTCCTATGATAGAATTTATCGCTAATTCCATTAAGGAGTTCTGCCCCAATGCATGGGTTATCAACTACACCAACCCCATGACAGTTATTACAGGAATGCTCTACAAAACATTCCCCGAGATCAAAGCCTTTGGATGCTGCCA
>JAGATD010000016.1 GCA_017621415.1 Clostridia bacterium | reverse complement strand
GGTGTTTTTTGCACTTAGTCCGTAAGACGTAGAGTGAGAAGGCTTGATTACATATCCACCAGCATCATAGGTAATGTGAAACTGGTTTTTCAATAACACTCCTGAATCCTTTGATGAAACACTTACCGTTTTAACATCCGCATTAGCATGTCCGAAAAAACTAAGCGTATTGTTAATCATAAGCCTTATGACATATCTATCCGTGTTCTCAATTCGTGATATTTTAAACAGTGCTGGGCGAGTGAATGTGTCTGCTGGATTAGATGAATACAAGGTTTGTTGAATATAGGCACCGGATGTGTTTGAATCATTTTGAACGTCTACCCAAAAATTCGTATTCGCTACATTTCTGATAGCATAAACACCATCCGGTATATAACCAGTAGTAGTTATTTGAGTTGACATCGGTAAAACATCAGATCGCTGTCCTTGCATAGAAACCGTTGCACTAGAACTAATTTGGTCAGAATCACCCGTTTCAAAATCATTATATGTTTCTTGCTCATGACACGACTCCAATTCATTGTTTGTCAGTGTTTCTGTCTCAACCTCCATTTCCATGGAGGCATTGGCTATTGTTTCAGTAAATTCCTTTGAATTTGGCAAATCTGAATTAATATCACCCTTGGCTGATACGGTATTAGTCATTATTATGGTAAGCAAAAACGCCAAAGACATACTTAACAAACTTTTTTTAATTTTCATTTTTCTCCTTACTGCCTATATAGGCTTGAAAAAGGGCGGATGCACATTAAGTGCATGCGTTTCGGGGCACCGATTTTCTACGGCGAATTTACGCAACATCCCGTCTTTTAAGTAAGGGGCGTATGAGGTAGTCTCTTTTACTATTCTATTCAGTTTTCAAACAGTACAATACCACTACACGCCAAAATTGCGCAAGAGAAGAGGGATATTTCGGTTAACTGGTCTTTTCATACGAATGGAGTAAGGTTTCATTCTTTTCCCTCCTTATAATGAATTTATTTTTGGTGCAAGAAAGCACGGAAAGTACCTTTGACTATCCGTGCGTAAATCAATTCTTATCTATGAATCTGACTATAAGAAAAAGTATGTCTCTCGGCAACGGATATATATTATGTTGTCGGGTGGACGTGAGGAATACTTCTCATTCCCTGTGTTTATTATAGCATATCATTTTGACTTTGTCAACATTTTTTCAAATCCCACCTAATGCATGTTTGCAATAATTTACTATTTATTCACTATTATTGGCTGTGTTGACTATTGCAAAGATTTTTCCGCTATGTTATAATTAGTATACTGCGTTATTAAATTCTACGTTGCATGCTTGCAAGGGGTATATAAATGGTATTTTCAAGTCTTTTCTTCGTGTTTTTCTTTCTCGTCGTCTGCTACGGCGTGTATTTTCTCGCCAAACGGATGAAAACCAGGAATATTATATTGCTCGTTTCCTCTTTGATATTCTACGCCTGGGGCGGTCCTGCGCTCGTGCTTCTGCTCTGTCTTATGACCTTTATCTGTTGGATAGGTGCGCTTCTGATCGAGCAGAATAACGTCCCGAGGCTACGTCTCTCTCTTTGCTGGATAACGGCGGCTATCTGCATTGCCATTCTCTTTATTTTCAAATACGCGGGATTTACTCTCTCGGTCACTTACTCTCTCCTCGGCATTGAGGCTACCGTTCCCTCCATTGCCCTTCCTATCGGAATCTCATTCTACACCTTCCAGCTGATATCCTACGTCATCGACGTTTATCGAGGCGAGGTAGAGGCGCAGAAAAGATATTGGCTCCTGCTCCTTTACGCCTCACTCTTCCATCAATGCATCGCGGGCCCCATCGTACGTTACGCTGACGTTAACGATGATATCAACAACCGTGTGATAAAACTCGAGGAGGTAAGCAGAGGTATCTCGCGTTTCTCGGTAGGTCTTGCGAAAAAGGCTATACTTGCAAACGGCTGCGGAGTCATCACCGACACGATATTCAATCAGAACGGAGCTATGATGGGCGCCGAGGGAATTGCACCCTTGTCAAGCGCGGCGGTGCTTTTAGCTTCGCTTTGCTATATGCTTCAGCTCTACCTCGATTTCTCCGCATACTCGGATATGGCTATCGGTATGGGTCTTATGGTCGGATTCCACTACAAGGAAAACTTCAATTATCCTTATATTGCTCATTCCGCGACAGATTTCTGGAGACGCTGGCATATGTCACTCTCCTCATTTTTCCGCGACTACGTTTACATACCTCTCGGCGGTAACAGAGTATCTGTTCCCCGTCACATCCTAAACATGCTCTGCGTTTGGGCGCTCACGGGAATATGGCACGGCGCAAACTGGAACTACGTCCTCTGGGGACTTTACTGGTTCTTATTTCTCGTGCTTGAAAAATATATTATCAAGCCCCAAAAGGACCCGAAGCTTTTGCCGAGGATCGTGGGTATTCTGTTTACCCTCGTCGTGACCTTCTTCTCGACGATGCTCTTTAAGTTCAACGACCTTGCCGCTCTCGGACAAGCGGTTGCAAACATTTTCGTCTCTAACGGAAAGGGCTTTTCAGACGTCTCCACAGCACTTACCTTTAAAAACAATATTTTCTTCCTTATAGCGGCAATTCTTGCCTGCACGCCCGTGATCCCCGCGATCACAAGACTTTGCCAAAAGAACAGGATCACGTCAAGAATACACACCGCCATCGGCGTTGTGATGCCTCTGATCCTTATAGCCGTTTCCGCGCTTGCGCTTGCGGGTGACAGCTACAACCCATTCCTTTATTTCCAATTCTGAGCGAGGTGAGAGTTATTTATGGATAGATTTACAGAAAAAGCTGCCAGGATAAAGATAATTCTTGCCGTTGGCTTGACCGTGATAATCTTTATTATCGGACTCGCATTTTTTGCGCGCCCCTCGGTCTCGGAAAATGAAAAAAGAGAGCTTACGAAATTCCCCGAATTTACGCTTGAATCCTTTCTGTCGGGTGAATACACCTCACAGATAGGCCTTTGGTTCTCTGACACTTATCCCCTTCGCGAGCCTATGATCGAGGCAAACGGCGCTATGCAGGAGCTTCACGGAATACGTGACGAGCAGGTCATTGGAGGCGGCGAGGCGGACGATATCCCTTCGGGTCCTGCGGACATAGTTTTCAATCCCACCGACGACGGCAAGGGTGAGAATTTTGAGGGAATGTACCTCAACGGCGATACTGCTTATCAGCTATATTTCTTCAATAAGCAGAACTCTGATTCCTACGTTTCTCTTATCAACAAATTCGCGGCAAGGGTTGAAGGTAAGGCGACTGTGTACGATATGATCGTTCCCCTTCACTATCAGATAGCTCTGAGCGAGGAGACCG
>JAGATD010000015.1 GCA_017621415.1 Clostridia bacterium | reverse complement strand
CCTCCGACGTATTCATATACGCCTCTCGGTTACATTCGACGATTTCTGCTCAAAATTAAGCTAGCCCCAAAAGGAGCTTCGCACTAAGAATTCAGCTTTTTTCTTGTTTCTGCCCATAGAGCATTGATTTTGCTGAATTCTTAATGACTCAGCCCCGTGTTTTTATGCAAATAATAGTTGTCGAAATCTCGCGTTTAAACGGTTGCTGCCTGCTTCATCTCGTCGCAGCTCTCTGCTTCTTTGTTTATTTCCTCGGGATCACGGAATGTAGAAACAACCTCTTTCATTACCGCCTTTATATCGGGAGAAGTGACCTGATTTTCTGTTTCCTTTATCACCTGATGAAGCCTTGACATAACCCTCTCGATCTCCTCGCGGGTTTTGGGCATATCACGTTCGATAAATATGAGGTCATTTTCGGTTTTGGTAAGCGATTCGGTTTTGATAAGAAGCTCTTCATACAGCTTTTCGCCGGGACGCAGACCTGTTTCTACAATATCTATATCAACATAGGGGGTCTTGCCCGAAAGTCTTATCATATTTTCAGCAAGGTCGAGTATCTTTATGGGCTTACCCATATCAAGAACGAACAAATCGCCGCCTTTTGCCATAGCACCCGCCTGCATAACAAGTCCGGACGCCTCGGGAATTGTCATAAAATAGCGGATTATACGCTTGTCTGTAATGGTAACGGGGCCTCCGTGCTCTATCTGACGGCGGAAGAGGGGAATTACAGAGCCGTTAGAGCCGAGAACATTACCAAATCTTACCGCTGCAAATGATGTAGAGCTGTCACGTCGGCACTGAACAACCATTTCGCAAAGGCGCTTTGAAGCTCCCATAACATTGGTAGGATTTACAGCCTTGTCGGTGGATATAAGTATAAACTTCTTTACACCGTATTTTTCAGCCATATCCGCGGTGTTATAGGTACCGAAAACATTATTCTTTATAGCCTCGCAGCTTGAGTGCTCCATAAGAGGAACATGCTTGTGGGCGGCTGCGTGAAGAACAATGTCGGGCTTATATTCCGCAAATACCGCGTCAAGCCTTGCCCTATCTCTGACAGAGCCTATTTCAACAGACAAATTAAGCTTGTCCTTATGCTCGTACCTGAGCTCCTGCTGGAGATCGTAGGCATTATTCTCGTATATATCAAAAACAATAAGCCTCTTGGGGGCGCATCTTGCAATCTGACGGCAAAGCTCACTTCCGATAGAGCCGCCACCGCCTGTAACAAGCACTACCTTGTCCCGATAAAACTCTCTTGTGGCTTCGTTATACACCTTTATTGCATCTCTGAAGAGCAGGTCCTCAATTTTAACCTCTCTTATAACCCGCTTTGAATCTTGCGCGTCGGTCTCACGAACAGGAACGTCATAAAGCTTTATTTTACACTCGGTTTTAGCATAAAAGCTATGAAGCTCGGTTGCCTCCTCGGCGCTTATTTTAGGCAGTGCGATAAATATTTCCTGAACAGGCATAGACCTGATTTTTTCTATGACATCGGCATTTTCTTCAATTACATTTATACCGCAAACGCGGCTTCCTACCTTATTTATATCCTTATCAATAAAGCAAACGGGGTAGTAATGGGAAGCAGAGTTGTATAAAAGCTCCTCGGCAAGAAGCGCTCCTACCTGACCCGCGCCGACTATGGCGACTCCTATTTTATTGTTTCTCTGCTGACCCCCATGCGCATTTGAGGTCTGATAAAGAATCTGATAACAAAATCTTGACAAAAGCGTTGCCACATTTGCCATAGCGATAAATGAAAGAATACGCCAGCCGCCTATATCAAAGGCTGAGATGCCGGGAATCTGCATTACGAGAACAGCGACAGCTCCGCCAAAAGCATCGGATAAAACAAGCGAGATAAAAGACTTAGAGTTCGCGTATCTCCACACGTTAGAATAAACCTTAGATACAAGTCTTGAAGCGAAAACTGTAACAAGAGCTACACAAAAGCTTATTGCATACGAAGAAAACAGAGTAGTATTACCGGATGAAATCAGCGCTAAGAGAATTGTCAGCAAATATGTTGCGGCAAAAATCAAAAAATCTATTCCGATAAGAAGCGCTCTTCGTTTCGACTTTAAAAAACTCATAAAAACCTCATTCATATGTCTTTTGTATCCAAAAGCAAGCTTTTGTTTCAATTACCTTATATTATAGTACAAATAATACCTTTTGTCAATAAATAAAACCTGCATTTAATGTTTTTTGGTAGTTTTCAATAAAAAACTCTACGAATCATTTACATGCTTGAATTTTTTAATGTAAAATATCATCAAAAAAGCAGACCGGAGCCTGAGTAATTAAAGCTCTGATCTGCTTTTTATCTTTTTAACGCACCGATTAGCCCTGCTTTACGTGTACGTCAAGCTGATTGTAAGGAATTTCAATTCCGCTTGCGTCGAACGAAGCCTTTACGCTCTCAAGAACATCAAAGTTAACAGTCCAATAGTCGGCATTCTTTACCCAAGCGCGGGCGGTAACGGTTATGCTGCTGTCCGCATGAGATGATACTCTTACAAAAGGCTCGGGGTCTTTAAGTACAAGCTCGTGGGCATTAAGAATGTCCATAACGAGAGCCTTAGCCTTTTCAAAATCATTCTGATAGCTAATGGAGAAGTTGAAATCAACACGGCGCAGCTCTTTTTCGGAATAGTTGATTATTGTTCCGGAGGAAAGAGGTCCGTTGGGGATATAAACTACCTTGTTGTCGGGTGTGCGAAGCTTGGTGGTAGTTATGTGAATGTCCTCGACAGTACCGCTCATGCCCTGCGCCTCGATATAGTCATCTATCTTAAAGGGACGGGTTACGATAATAAGAACACCTCCCGCAAGGTTGGAAAGAGCGCCGTTTACAGCGAGTCCCACGCATGCACCAAAGGATACAAACAGCGCGGTAAGTCCGCTGGTATCAATTCCCAGATATCCTATCAAGCATACCACAATTAAAGACTTTACTACTATCCTTAAAACGTAAAACAAGGTAGACACAAGAGTCTTGTCGAGATGAGGCTTTCCGTTAATGAGCTTTTTTTCAATCTTGCGGGTAACGATTGTTACTACTCTGAATGAAACCACGAGAATAACAAGCGCGATAACAATCTTTAATCCCACGTTGACAGCCCAAGAGGCAAGCGAAGAAAGCAATTGTTCAAAATTCATTTTTATAATTCTCCTTTCTGATTTACTATATCACTTTATCACTGCTTTGACAAGATGTCAAGCTTATTAACATTTTTTTTGCAATTTGTTTTGAAATTATTTTTTCTTTCTCAATGTATAAAAACAGCTTCTTTCTTGACATACACAAAGATATATTGTAAAATAAAACCATTAAAAAAACAAGGAGCAGCAAATTGCAGATTTATAAGGACCCAAAAATATCGAGACTCAGAGAAACATTTGACAATAATTACGAGATAACAAGGCTTTATGCTGTGTATCTTGAGAGATGTCCCGAGGCTATCACAAAGGAAATGATAGACACCTTGACCGATGACGGCAGTATTTCAAAAAAGGAGGCGCTGGTTGCCCTGCTCTCAGAGATTTTCGGGCTGGATTTTGACCGAGGCGCCCATGACAGACGGCTTATTAAGGATTACCTCACACCGTCCGTAAGGCTTCTTGACAGAAAGAAGTACGAAAACGACCCGTATTACAAGAACATAAAGCTTACCGACATAAAAGACGGGAACTGGGAGATAAAATGGGAATCTTATGCTCCCTATCGGGCCGTTATATGCGACGATATGATATTAAACACAGATTTCACCGAGATTCCGCCGCTGGGCTTTTTTACCGAGGAATTCCGCTTTCCCGCAGTGCTTGAGGGAGGCAACGAATGGATGACGCTGACGCCTGTTGACCTTGACACCTCGGAGGAGGCTATAAAAGCGGCATTCGGCAGAGTTGTAACCTTTGGTCTCGGGCTTGGATATTACGCATACATGGTGTCTGAAAAGGAGACGGTCGAGTCTATTACCGTCATAGAAAAAAGTCCCGACGTAATAAGGCTTTTTAAAAAGCATATTCTGCCCCAGTTCCCCCATAAGGAAAAGGTGAAAATAGTAGAGGCTGACGCCTTTGAATATGCTGAAAAGCTGATGCCCAGCGAGCATTTTGACATAGCCTTTGTTGACACCTGGAGAGATGCCTCAGACGGCGCGCCAATGTACAAAAAAATGAAGGCTCTCGAACATCTGTCACCAAATACAAAATTTCTCTACTGGATCGAGAATTTTCTTATCTCCAGGCTCAGGGCAGAAAAATTCGAAGAGCTTTGGGAACAGGTTGAGAACGGCTCCGGCATGAGCTACGAGGAGTTTTTAAATAAAATTAAACAAATTGTGTAATATTTAACAATCTTTAACAATTCTTTGCTTGACTAACAATTATAACGGATGTATAATTTTAGGGTAGGTATTTACACCCACATATTGGAAAGGAAAGAAAGAAAATGAAATTTTATCTTGAAGATAAGGACCGTGTTCTCTCAGAGCTTAGAGCATCCGAGCAGGGTCTTTCGTCAGATGAAGCCGCAAAAAGACTTGAAGCCAACGGAAAAAACAAGCTTGCCGCAGCAAAGGGAAAATCACTTATAAGAAGATTTCTTGAGCAGCTTGCCGACCCTATGATTATTATTCTCCTTGCGGCAGCGGTGATTAGCGGCGTTCTTGCGGTTATTGAAAACGAGAGCTTTGCCGACGTTATCATCATACTCGCGGTTGTAATCGTGAATGCGGTTCTCGGTGTATACCAGGAAAGCAAGGCCGAGCGGGCAATTGAGGCGCTGCAAGAGATGTCTGCCGCAACATCAAAGGTTGTGCGTGACGGACGTGTTCAGGTTATTCACAGCGAAGACCTTGTTGTGGGTGACATAATTCTCCTTGAGGCGGGAGATGCCGTTCCCGCAGACGCAAGAATTCTTGAGAACGCAAGCCTTAAGGTGGAAGAGGCTGCGCTTACAGGAGAATCTGTTCCGGTTACAAAGTTTATTGACATAATAAACCTTAAGGAAAACGAAAAGGACGTTCCTTTAGGCGACCGTAAGAATATGCTCTACATGGGCTCTACCGTAGTTTACGGAAGAGGCACCGCGGTTGTGACCGCAACAGGCATGGATACCGAGATGGGTAAGATCGCAGGCGCGCTCCAGCAGGCGGAAGAGGGCGAAACCCCCTTACAGATAAAGCTTAATCAGCTTTCTAAGATCCTCACCTGGCTTGTGCTTGGAATTTGCGTTATTGTTTTCGGTGTTCAGCTTATCAGAGCGGGCGAAATTTCTCCCTCTCTTGCCATTCACTCATTTATGATAGCCGTTTCTCTTGCCGTTGCGGCAATTCCCGAGGGACTTGCGATGGTTGTTACCGTTGTTCTCTCTATCGGCGTTACCAATATGTCAAAGAGAAATGCAATTATAAGAAAGCTTACCGCTGTTGAAACTCTGGGCTGCGCTCAGATAATCTGCTCGGACAAGACAGGTACGCTTACGCAGAACAAGATGACCGTTGTTGACCACTTTGGCGACAGCGAGGCGGGACTTGCAACCGCTATGGCGCTCTGCTGCGATGCTGAAATTGACGCTGACGGAAATGTCACAGGCGAGCCCACAGAGGCAGCTCTTGTTGTCTGGGCTGACAAGCTCGGACTTCGTAAGAATCAGCTTAAGTCAAGCTATCCCCGCTCGGGCGAAGCTCCCTTTGACTCAGGCAGAAAGATGATGTCAACAGTTCACAGAACCGACACCGGATTTGTACAGTACACAAAGGGCGCGCCCGATGTTATTATCGGCAGATGCACTCATTACCTTAATGGCGGCAAGCCCGTTCCCATGACCGAGGAATACAAGGCTGAAATTCTTAAGGCAAACAAGGCTATGGCGGACAAGGCACTGAGAGTCCTTGCCTGTGCTGAAAGAAAATACGATTCCGAGCCTGTATCTTACGAGGCAGACGCGCTTGAAAATGAGCTTTGCTTCACAGGTCTTGCGGGAATGATAGACCCTGTGCGCCCCGAGGTAAAAGACGCCATAGTTGAATGCCGCGGCGCAGGTATTCGCCCCATTATGATTACAGGCGACCACGTTGACACCGCTGTTGCTATTGCAAAGGAGCTGGGAATTATAACCGATGGCACACGCGCTATCACAGGAGCCGAGCTTAACGAAATGAGCGACGAGGAGTTCGCCAAGGAGTTTATTAACATCAGCGTTTATGCCCGAGTTCAGCCCGAGCATAAGACAAGAATCGTTAATGCCTGGAGAAATGCAGGCTATGTTACCGCAATGACAGGTGACGGTGTAAACGATGCTCCCTCAATCAAGAGCGCCGACATCGGTGTCGGTATGGGTATCACAGGCACCGACGTTACAAAGAATGTTGCTGATATGGTTCTGGCTGACGACAACTTTGCAACTATCGTAGGCGCTGTTGAAGAGGGCAGACGTATTTACGACAATATACGCAAGGCTATTCAGTTCCTCCTCGGCTCAAACATGAGCGAGGTTCTCGCAATCTTTACCGCAACGCTTATCGGCTTTACCATCCTTGAGCCTGTTCACCTGCTTTGGATAAACCTTGTAACCGACTGCTTCCCCGCTCTCGCTCTCGGAATGGAAAGGGCAGAGCCCGGCATTATGCGCCGTAAGCCCAGGTCGGCAAAGGCGGGCATATTCTCTGACGGTATGGGTATTGACGTTGCATATCAGGGCGCTCTTGTTACTCTGCTTGTTATTGTCTCCTACTTTATCGGTGTGTTCTTCGAAAGCGGAAGCATTCAGGTTATGAATAGCGCTCACGGTATGACTATGGCATTCCTTACTATGTCTATGGCTGAGATATTCCACAGCTTTAATATGCGCTCTCAGCGAGGCTCAATGTTTGGCCTCCGCTCTCACAACAAGACTCTCTGGATAGCGGCTATCGGCTCGCTTCTTGCGACAACTCTTGTTTGCGAGGTCCCCTTCATTGCAGGCGCATTCGGCTTTGCGGCTGTGGGAATTACCGAGTACCTTATTGCTATCGGACTTGGATTTGTTGTTATTCCTGTTGTTGAAACAGTTAAACTCATTCAGCGCGGTATAGCAAAGCGCAGAGCATAAATAATATTTGAGCGGCCCTGAGATACGGGTCGCTCTTTTTGTTCATTTTTGCTTATTTTTTTCGTTTAATTTTTTTAAAAAGTGCTTGACTTTAAAATAAGAGCTATTATATAATTGTTACAGTTGTATTTTTATTTATTTTAAAGGAGAAATCATTATGAGCGAGCTTGCAAGAAAGGCATATGAGGCATATAAGAGAACCGCTAAAATGAACTTTGTTCAGGTTACCACCGCAAAGCTTAATGTCATTTATAACATAGAATGCAGAATGAAGCGCGACCCCGAGTATAAAAGGGAGCTTGACTCCTTTGTTACCGAGGAGGGAGAAACTATCAGCGCTCTTATTGAAAAGTATTTTACCGGCTACAATGCCCGCCACGGACTTGAAATAAGGGAAACTCTTACCGAATTTCTCGACCCTGACTTTGCCGAGGGAGCTTATTTTGTTATTGATACATACAAAAAGCTTGGCGAAGAGCTTATCCCCACCGCTCCGACAGAATTTAACGTAGGAGACATAGCTCACGCTGAAATCAAGCTTTTCAGCCATGCGGAGCACGCGCCTCTCAAAACCCAAAAAATATGGTACATAATTATGACCGACGACGGTGAAAAGCGCGAGGGCTTTGCCGAAAGCACCGACACCTTAGAGATAGAATTCAGCCTCTCACGCCCCGGCTGGGTCTATTTCAGAGCCAATGCGGTAGACGAGGGCGGAAAGAATATTCTGGGCTTTGACACAGCATTTGGCGGAGCGCTCTTTGACTGGCAGGAAATTTCTTTAACCAAGAAGCCGCCTTCCGACCTTTATGAATTCTGGAACAGGGCTATCGACCGCCTTATGAAAACCTACCCCACCGACACATCTGCCGACGGCTACGAGGGACTTGTTGAATACGAATACGATATGCCAAAGGAAAATCACTTTGAGCTTGTAAAGTTTAACGAGGATTACGTCAGAATGCTCAGAGATTACAAGATCGGCAACATTACCGAACAGATGCTCGAGAGCTTTGATTTTTACGAGCTTAACCTCAAAGCGCCCGGCCCCTGCCACTCGGCAAATTACCTTACAGTACCCAAGGGCGCTGACCCGAAAAGCCTTTATCTTCAGGTGTCCTTTGACGGCTACTCGGCTTATCCCTCATCCCCCGCATACAGCAAAAATTGCATCTGTCTGCACTGCTCCCACCACGGCTACAAGCTTCCAAGACCCCTCGAGGGCTACTATATGAAGCTAAGGCAGGGCGTTTGTATGCACTACGGTCTCGGTGACGGAAAGCCCAATTCCCTCTATGAGGACTTGAACGATAACTATATGATCTATCTCCACCTAAGAAACCTGCAGGCGATAAGATTTGTCACCGATCCTGCCCTTTCATCTATGATAAAGGGGCTTCACGATATATGGAACGGTGAGGTAAGGCTTACCGGAGGCAGCATGGGCGGTTATCAGGCGATATGCACGGCGGCGCTCCTCACAATCCTTGTAAAAAAGAGTGCCCCCTTTAAGCTCCTCAGCGCAAATGCGAATATTCCCGCATTCTGCAATCTTGCGGGCAGAACCGATAACAGAGTTCCCTGCATGACCTACTACACCGAGGGAATGGAGTATTTTGATGCTGCGCATCTTTCGGCATTTATTGACGTGCCCGTAACTATTCCGAGAGTGGGACTTGGTGACAAGACCTGCTCGCCTAACGGAATCGTCGCAATGTTTAACAACATAAAAAAAGGTGTTCACAAGGAGATAAACTTCCTGCAAGGCTCGGACCACGGTTTTCTTCCCGAGCCTGACGTTCAAAAGTGGTTTAAATATTCGTTTGATTGATTTTGAAAACAAATATTTACATTTACAGGTGAAAAAATGTTATCTGCAGCAGAAAAGGCATATAAAGCCTACAAAAAAATAATAGGCAAATGGAATCCATTTACCCAAACGACAACCTCTGAGCTTAACGTGCTTTATAACGCAAGGCTCCGCTTTGACAAGGATGAAAGCTTTAAAAAAGAGGCGCTGGAGCTTACAACAGATGAGGGCGAGAGTCTTGATATCTTAATTGACAAATTCTTTAACGCATACAACAACCGCCACGGTCTTGACATAAGAGAGACCCTTGTGGAGTTTGATGACCCCGAGCTTGCCGACGGCTGCTACTTTATCATAAGAGCTTATGTTGGTGACAAAGAGGTCTCCCCCGTTGACCTTAAGGCGGGAGGGTGTGTAAGAGTTGTAGCAACGCTTTACAGCTATGCCTCCGACACCCCTCTTAAGGTACCTGAAATCTCCCTTGATGTTGTGGCTGATGAATATAAATCTCTTTCAAAATCGGTAAAGAATTCCTCCGAAATTGACTTTGAAATAACTCTTGACAGCCCGGGACACGCAAGGTTTAAGGTCTTTGCTAAGGGAGACGACGGCAAGGTTATTATCGGAAGCGAGGGGGGATACGGCGGTCTTCTCTTCTCTAAGGAAAAAATACTGCCTACCCACCCTGTACCCAAGGATTTTGCCGACTTTTGGCGCACAAAGATAGACAAAATGCTCGCCCACGACCACCTGGGTAAGACTCCTGACGGCTACACGGGCGCTGTCAAATATGAATACAACATGGCGGAAAAGAATTTTTATGAGGTGACTAAGGTTGACGAAGAATTCCTTAGAAAAATGCGTGAAAATCTGCTATCCGCCCCCGAGGACACAGACCTACTAAAATACGATATTTACAGAGTATATCTGAAATCCCCCGGCCCCTGCCACTCGTCGGCATTTATCACAGTGCCAAAGGGCGCAAAGCCAAAGTCTCTGCCGATACACTACATTTTCGACGGATACGGAGTTTACAGCGCAGAGCCTGTACTTCACCCGGAGAGAATTTCGGTTCACTGCACCCACCACGGCTACGAGCTTGGCAACCACAGAGATAACTATTATCCTTATCTTAATAACACCGTCTGCCACTACTACGGCAGAGGCGGAAAGGAAATAAACGCAGGATATGAGGATATTTCAGACTGCTATATGACCTACCTTTTATTAAGAGATTTGCAGATGGTGCACTTTGCCGCAAATCCCGACCTTTGCGGTGATATAGAGGGGCTCTCCGATGCATATTCGGGCAAGGCTATAATCTCGGGAGGCAGTATGGGCGGTTATCAGTCTATCTGCATCGGCGGTCTTATCACCCTGCTTAACGAAAAGGCAGCCCCAATAGAGGTGGAAAGAATTCTGCCTAACATTCCCGCATTCTGCAATATTGCGGGTCACACCGAGGGCAGAGTTAAAACCTATCTTACCACATACGAGGATGGGGTGGACTACTTTGACGCAGCTCAGTTTGCCCACCTTATTACGGCTCCCGTACAGGTAGACCGTATAGGTCTCGGTGACGACACCTGCCCCGCAGGCGGAATTGTTGCTATGTTAAACAGCCTTGGCGGTGATTTTGAAGCAAATATGCTCCAGAACTCCTCCCACGGATTTATCCCCGACACAAGATTTCAAAAATGGTATAAGTATACTAAAAGCAACTGATTTTAACAGGGGCTGTCGCATTTAGGCATAAACAAACAAAAACGGTAGAAGTAAAGAAAAAAATCTCTGCTTCTACCGTGTGTTTTATACTTAGGGAGAAAATCAGGGTTGAAAACCTGCGGTTTTCTCCGTTTTATTAAGTTTTTTGTTTTATCGCCGTTTCCTCGCTCATCGTATCTATATACGATTCTCGCTCGTCAGCCGACGATTTCTGCTCTAAATCCGCCAAGCCCTAGGTGTGTTCTCATTAAAAATTCAATTTTTATCTGATTATAACCGAGTTTTTTTAGGTAAAATCTTTGATTTGCTTGAATTTTTAATGAGACGCCCCCTTTACTTTTTTATATATTCAGTATTCCTCTTGCACAGAAGAGATAGATTATAAGCGATATAGCATCAACAAGGGTGGTAATAAGGGGAGATGCCATAACAGCAGGGTCGAGACCTATTTTTTTGGCAAGCAGGGGCAGCACAGCGCCGATAACCTTTGCCGCTATGATAGTTAAAGAAAGTGAAATTGCCACAACAAGTGATACGGTTAAATCAATCGCACTATTTCCGAGCAGCAGCCCATCTATAAGCATAACCTTGCCGAATGTAACAACTCCCAAAGCCACAGCGCAAAGAATTCCTACTCTTAATTCCTTCCAGAAAACTCTAGGTAAATCCGAAAAATCAACCTCAGAAAGAGATATGCTTCGTGTTACCGTAACCGAGGACTGACCGCCCGAGTTTCCTCCCGTACCCATTATCATAGGCACAAAGAGCACAAGAACCGCGGGGAGCGCTGCCTCAAAGCCCGCAAGTATCGCGCTGGATATGGTTGAAGAAATCATCAATATAAGAAGCCAAGGAACTCTCGCCTTCCAAATATCGAATACATTAGTCTTAAGATAAGGTGTTTCGCTGGGGGTGATAGCCGCCATTTTGGCAAAGTCCTCTTCGGACTCCTCTTTAATAACCTCAATAGCGTCGTCAACGGTGATAATACCCACAAGGCGGTTTTCGTTATCCACAACAGGCATGGCAAGAAATCCGTAACGGTCAAGAAGAAGCGCAACCTCCTCCTTATCATCGTGGGTGCTTACCGAAATTACCGCATCGTCCATTATAGAGCCGACTACCGTTTCGGGGTCGGAGATAAGCAGGTCCTTTGCGGTAACAATGCCTAAAAGGTGTCTGTTTTCATCGGTTACATAGCAGGTGTAAATCGTTTCCTTATCTATCGCAACCTTTCTTATATGCGAGAGAGCCGCACCAACCGTCATTTCAGCCTTAAAGCGCACATACTCGGTGGTCATAACCGTTCCGGCAGAGTCCTTAGGGTAATTTAATATAGTATTTATTGTGGCTCTGTCCTCTTTAGAGGTATTCTTTAATATCCTCTTGACTACTGTGGCAGGCATTTCCTCAATAATATCAACCGTATCGTCAATATACATCTCCGAGAGAATGTCATAAAGCTGAGTATCGGTAAAGGAATCAATAAGTCTGCGCTGGTCCTCGGTGTCCATTTCAACAAAGGTCTCTGCCGCAAGCTCCTTGGGAAGCAGACGGAAAAACAGAGTTTCAATTTCTATCGGTATCTCCGCATAAATCTCTGCTATATCGGGCGCGGGCAGCTCTGTTGCAATTTTCTTTACTTCTGTGTAATTTTTTTCCTTTATCAGGTCTACAACTCTCTCGGCAGTTTCCGAAAGCTCTTCCGAAAGACCCTCAAGGGTGAATTCCTTTTCTGTCATTTTTTCGCCTTTCCTTTCGGCAAGGCGCAGGGCAATTTATACTCTTAGCCAAGCCGAAATATGTGTTTTTGTTAAGTTTTGTTTACAACTTCGACTGTCGTCAAGCATTTTTTACTTACCCTTTCTTATTTTTTTATAACACTTCCCATAGGAAGATTAATATCATATTCTTCTGTCGTATTGTGCTCTGCGTCGGTGAATTTAACCTTTAGATTATCCTCCGACAGCACGAGTGCCGCACCCTGTCGGTAATCATCATCCATAACAGAGCCTATGATTATAGGGAAATTATGAGCCCTCATGCTTCTTTTATCATTCTTTTCAAAAACCAATGCTTTATGCATATGACCTGAGAGCATTACACGGACTCCGAGCTCCGAGAGAATTATGTTCCACTCTTCATAAAGCTCAGCCTCAATATTAAATTCATCTCCGTCAGACACCGCATTGTTTACCGCAGGTGCAATATGACAAACCGCCATGTCAAATTTTTCGCCCTTTGATAAAAGCTCCCTTAAAAATGCGGTCTCACGAAGTCTGAAAGCATGGAAGTTGTTGTAACCGCCGTAAACCGTGTGTTCATCCGGCTTATCCTCTCCAAGGTCAAGACAAACAAGATTTAAATCTCCGACTTTAGCGGTAAAGTATGTATTTTTTCCGTTTGCAGGGAAATAATCGGTATATTTTTCGGGGAGATGTCCTCTTGTATCATGGTTTCCTCTGACAAACAGAACAGGAATGCTTCCGCCGGCAATCTCACCTACAAGTCGGCACACGGCAAGGTAGTCCTCGTCTGTCTGTACCTCTCCGATATCGCCGTTAAAAATATAAATGTCAACATCCTCGCCGAAATAGGAGGCAACCCTTTTTGCCGACTCAAAGAAGTAGTGCACATCGGAGATATGATAAATGTTAAGTTTTTTGCCCTGTCTCGGGGCCTTGAAGCTGTAAGAAGCGGTCTCTTCCTCACCGAGAGTTGACCAATAGCTCTTACGCTCGATAGTCTTTCTGTACACAACGGTGTAAGCTCCCGCGCTGTTAAGAGCAGCTTGCGGAATTCTTATCCTTGCGTAAAGCTTCTCGGTGGGCAAAACTCCCGAGTTATCCTCATAATATATTTCGTCGCCAACTCTTACGGTAACAAGACCGTATTCCAAAAGGGCAACAGCTATCTCGTATTCCTCGCCGATAACATATACGGCAGGGTCAAATTTCATAAAGTCCATTTTTCGGTCTCCTTTTTTACATTACAATTATATTACTATAAGCAAAAAAAGTCAATAGAAAGTTTTTGCCGCCAGTTTGTATGGTCAAAAAGAATTTATTTCGCTTTATCGCGCCAAGGTATCACTCTCGCCTAAAACCTCAATACCGTTTTTCTTTAACAGCTCGGCTGTAACACCGTCACCGTCTTTAAGTGTTCCGGTAAAGCTGCCGTCATAAATTTTTCCGCTTCCGCAGGAGGGGGAGCGCTCTTTTAATACCGCCTTTTTTATTCCTAAGGTTTTACATAGATAGAGCGCCCCCTCAGCGCCTCTGCTGTAATTTTCGGTAACGTCTTTTCCGTCTTTCATTAAGACCTTATCCCCTACCCTCTCGCTTGGAATTCTCGGGGTTTCAAGCCCGCCGTAAATCTCGGGACAAAAGGGTATAAGCTCGTATTTTTCCATTAAGGCTATTATACCCTCTTCGGGCTTGCTTTTGCCGTCATATCTGCAAGGAAGTCCCAAAAGGCAGGCGCTTACAAGTATTTTTTCTTTCATTTTTATTCCTATTTATTAAATATGTCATATTTAACCGAGTCAAGGTCCCCCGCTCCCATAAGCACAACAGGGCCTTTTATATGCTGGCTGTCAAGCCTTGACAAAACCTCAGGGTCGGGGCAATACTCAGCTCCCCTGCCTATGTCCTCAGCAAGGCGCTTAGAATTTACACCCTCTATGGGCTTTTCTCTTGCGGGATAGATGTCGGTCAGCAGCACCCTGTCCGCAAGTGAAAGCGATGTGCAAAAATCCTCCCAGAGGGCAAGGGTTCTGGTAAATGTGTGAGGCTTAAACACAACCGTAAGAGGTTCTTTATGAAGCATTTTTAATGTATTTATCCCTGCTGAAATCTCGGTTGGGTGGTGGGCATAGTCATAGTATATCTTTCTGCCGTGGCGGCTGCCAATACACTCAAGGCGCCTGGGTATTCCCGAAAAGGCTGCCACAGCCTCACGCACCTGCTCTATGGGCACCCCACATTCAAGAGATAAAACTATTGCTGCCACCGCATTTATTACATTATGTACCCCAAGGACATTTAATTCAAATCTGCCAATCTCAGAGCCAAAGTGCGATAGTGAAAACCTATATCCCCCCTCGTTAAAGGAATTGATAAAGTAGCTGTATTCGGCTCCCGCCCCCTGACCAAAGGTTACAACATCGGTTTTCTTTTTTATCTCGGGATAAATTCTTTTGAGATTTTCGTCATCAAGGTTTATAACCGCCAGCCTTGTAGCTCTGGAGAGAGCCTTGACAAATGAGGCACTTAGCTGCTGTATATTTTCATAACAGTCGGTATGGTCAAGCTCCAGATTGAGAGCAAGGGCTACACTTGGCGAAAAGGACAAAAAGGACTCGCGGTACTCGCATGCCTCATATATTAAGGTCTCGCCGCCCTCTCTGATAGGACTGCCTGACTCAAGCTCCGCACCCGAAAGCACTGTCGGATTTCTGCCGGAGGAAGTGAAAATTCTGTCAAGAATTGCTACGGTAGTGCTCTTTCCGTGAGTACCCGACACACCAATTCTTTCCCTGTACTTTAACATAAGCTCACCGAGATACTCCGCGCGTGAAAACTGCGGTATTCCCCTCAGCCTTGCAGCCGCGCGCTCGGGATTATCCTCCGGTATCGCATGGGAATAAACAATAAGCTCTGCCAAACCGATATTTTCTTCAGAATGACATGCAAATACAGGTATTCCCTTTAGCTCAAGAAGTCTGCACCGCTCGTTTACGAACATATCGCTTCCGCTGACGGTATATCCGTTTTTTTCCGAAAGGACAGCAAGCGAATACATAGATACTCCGCCAACCCCTACAAAATGTATGTGCAATCCTCGCCTTTTTAACAGAGAGCGCAGGCTCATTGACTTTTGTTTTGTCTTTTTTTGATTTGTGTTCGACATTATTTGCCTCCCGATTAACAACTGATACACAATTTATTAAGAAAAAAATAACAATTTTTGGTAAAAAATATTACTAAATTCCCGAATATTCTTAATAAAATTATATTATAATATATGCATAAATCAAAAAATGCTTACAACAGAGGAAAGGAATTACATTCATGCAAATCACAGACATCAAGATCAGAAAATTCTTTGACGAGGGACCTATGAAGGCTATCGTTTCGGTTACCTTTGACGACTGTCTTGCAGTACACGACATCAAGGTTATTTATGCCCGCGAAAGATTCTTTATTGTTATGCCCTCCAGAAAGAATCCCGACGGAACATACCGTGACATTGTTCACCCCATAAACGCATCATTCCGCACAGAGCTTGAAGAGGCGGTTATTGACGCCTACCACGTTCAGCTTGTGGCAGCAGAGCACGACGAAAGCTCAAATGACTTCGATGATGCCGTTGTTATCTGATATCTGAAACTAAGTATATAAAAAACTACCGCAAATTTTGCGGTAGTTTTTTCTTATGTGACATGTCACATCCGGTATGTATATTACTCCGCACTCTCTGCCTTAGGCGCTTTCTTTTTGGGAGATACTAAAGCCATATCCTTCTGCTTTTCGAGAGTGGACTTCTGGTCGCGGAGAACCTGCTTCTGAGAGGTGAGAGCCTCTTTCTGAAGGGCGAGGGTTTCTGCCTGACGGGCAGCCATTTCTGCCTGCGCCTCTGCGTTCTTTGCGTTGCCGGTCATAAGCGCCTGCTGAGCCGCGATAATATCCTTCTGGGACTGCATAACAGTCTTCATAGACTCCTCGAGAGTTGCCTGGTTCTCAGCAACAACGCGCTGGGTCTCCTCCATAGCGCCCTGAGCCTCTGTGATAGCCTGCTGGCGCTCCTGAACAACCTTCTGCTGCTCTGCGAGAGCGGCCTGACTCTGCGCAACTGCGATCTGGTCCTGAGAAATAACTCTCTGGCTGACCTGGATACCCTGCTGCTCACGAAGGGTACGGCGCTGCATATCATTTGTCTGCTTCTGAAGCTCGTTAGCATCAGCGCTCCTGCTTGCAATCTCGGCATATGCCGCAGAAAGCTCTGCAACCTGAGCGGTAAGAGACTTGATGCTCTCCATCATAGCGGTAAGCTTATCAAGGAGGAACTGCTCATCCTCAAGGATGGTAGCCTCAACTGCCGCAATCTCACCTGCACCGTAGGTCTTGCCGGACTGGGCGGGAAGATTAAGGTCATAATTCTCCATATATGTAGCGATGCGCTTATCAAGCGCCTCAGAGAACTTATCCATTGTAGCGGCAATTGCCTTCTCTACAATTGCGGAAACGTCGATAGACACAGGCGCAACCTTGGGCGCCTCATATCCGTAACCGGGATAGGGGGGCTGAGCATACGCAGGCTGAGCATATGCGGGATGCGCATAAGCGGGGTGGGGATATGCGGGCTGAGCGTATGCTGGAGGCGCGTATGCAGCTCCGTTATATGCATATGCGGGTGCGCTCTCCTGAGCGGGAGTCTCCTTGGCGGGCTCGTATGTATTGTTTTTCTCAATCATGGTTTCTTCCTCCTTGGGTGCGTCTTCAATCTCAACGCCCTCTATCATAGCTTGAATATTTCTTATACTCTCGGTAACAGTTGCGTTATACCTATCAAGATCCATTTTAACCTTTGCCGCATTTTGAGAAACCTGCATCAACTCGGCATATGCCTCATTTATCGAATCTACTGTTGCGGCAACCTGAGCACCGGCTCTCTTATATGAGCCTGCGCTTTCGAGAAGATGCGCCTTTGTTTCCTCATAAACCGAGGAATTTCTTACGCTTGGCTTTTTAGAGTATGCTATGTCAGCATTCTGGAAGTCGCGTGCAGCCTCATTGACACCCTTGGCGCATGCCCTGTAGAGTCCAATTTCATAGCTCACTTTTTTCTGTGTTTCTCTAATGAAGAGCTGAAGGTCACGCGCTCTTTCGCGTCTTTCCCTCTTCGTCATTTCAACACCTTCGCGCACTGATTTGTACCTCTTTCTCCGATACACGGGATTTTAACATTATTATTATAACAAAATATATAGGCTTTCGTCAATAGCATTATTAATTTTTTTCAAACTTTTTTGAAATAATTTTGCGTTTTAAAAAGAAAAGTTTGCCAAAAATCCAAAAATGTTATCAATTATTTACATTTAAAATGCTGTATCTAACAAGCAGGCCGCCGAAGATACACTCCTCGGCGGCGCAAAAAATGCTAAAAATCTGTTGCTGTTAAGTAAGCTATTAGTGGCAGATGCACTTCTCTGTATCCTTATCAAAGATGTGGATACGGGATGCGTCGATAGCAACTGTGATCTTGTCACCTGCTCTTGCGGAGGAGCGAGAGGAAACTCTTGCGATAATGTTCTTACCGTTGGCAGCATCCTCCATACCGTCAAAGCCGAGGTAGAGATAAATCTCAGCACCCATAAGCTCGGTTACGTCAACGTCAACCTGCATTGTGGTGTCAGCAAGGGTCTGAAGATACATAGGCTCATCGTGAATAGCCTCGGGACGAACACCGAAGATAACCTCCTGGCCGATGTACTCCTTAAGCTCGGGGTTGTTTGCCTTATCAGCAGGAAGCTTGATAGGAGTAGTACCGAGCATAGCATAAAGGTCATTATCCTTCTTAACAAGCTTACCGGTAAGGAAGTTCATCTGAGGAGTGCCTATGAAGCCCGCAACGAAGAGATTGCAGGGAGAGTCATAGAGGTTCTGGGGAGTATCAACCTGCTGAATAATACCGTCACGCATAACAACGATACGTGAAGCCATTGTCATAGCCTCGACCTGGTCGTGAGTAACGTAGATGAATGTAGTCTCAACCTTCTTATGAAGCTTGGTAAGCTCGGTTCTCATCGAAGCTCTGAGCTTTGCGTCAAGGTTAGAAAGAGGCTCGTCAAGAAGGAATACCGCAGGGTTACGAACTATAGCACGGCCCAACGCAACTCTCTGCTTCTGACCACCGGAAAGAGCCTTGGGACGTCTCTCAAGAAGGTGAGAAATGTCAAGGATACGGGCAGCCTCTTCAACACGGCGCTTGATCTCCTCCTTAGGAATCTTACGAAGCTTAAGACCGAATGCCATGTTATCAAAAACGGTCATGTGGGGATAAAGAGCATAGTTCTGGAACACCATCGCGATATCTCTGTCCTTAGGAGCGATGTCGTTAACGTATCTGTCACCGATGTAAAGCTCGCCCTCGGAAATCTCCTCAAGACCTGCGATCATACGAAGAGTGGTGGACTTACCGCAACCCGAAGGACCAACGAAGATAAGGAACTCCTTATCCTTGATCTCAAGGTTGAAGTCGGATACGGCAGTAACGCCGCCGGGATACTTCTTGTAAATGTGTCTGAGTGAAAGACCTGCCATTTTGTTTTTCTCCTTTTTGGAAAATATTTTTTAACGATAATATTTTAACAGAAATAAATAAAAAATGGAAGAGGCAGCTTTAACGATTTTTTTACACTTTTTTGCAACTGTTGCACAAAACAATAAGCTGTTTTTTGGTAATTCAGTCTAGTCATCATTCGATTTTCTAATTTATTAGAATTTCATCTTTGCTGCTCTTAGGCGCGAAAATCCTCTTCTATCCAGGAGATAATTGTTTTGTAATGATTTTTCAAGTAGCTTGACGGAAATGAAACAAGATAGCTCTCAAGCTTTATTATGTATTCGTTTGTTACATCCTCGCCATACCTCCTGTGCAGCTCTGCTATTTGGCTGTCGGACAGCATAACCAGATTTTCAAATCCATGTCTCCTAATAGAAGATTTTAAATCTTCTCCCGCGTATGAGGAGGTGGTGGAGGTATTATTTATTATCTCTTTATTATTGTAGCTCATTTTGACACTCCCCCCGGTTCGTTTTGAGCTAGGGGGTGGTTCATTATGAGCCGCACCCCGAGAGGTATCATTTTGACCCTCCCGCTCCCAAGTGCCATCCGGTGACTTAATTTCACTACAGTCTGTATCATGTATGTTCTCTTTTACAATTGCCATATTTGCGCAGTATTTTACCGTTCCGCGGTCTGTGACGCTCTCTCTTAATATGTGTTTCTTCGCAGTTAAGGATTTCAAGGCGCGCTTTACCGAGGAGACAGACAGTCCTGTTCTTTCGGCAATATATGACACCGAACCGTAAAACTCCTCTCCCTTAGAGCTAAAGGAGTATATGAGGGCATAGACCAAAAGCTCGCCTCCCCCAAGTCCTAAAATCCTCGGCATAAAGGTGTATATTGTGAAGTGCTCGCCGTAGTGCTTTGTCATTTAATTTTCATTTTTTGAGGCCTCTTTTTTACCTTTCATAAAATGTAAAGGATGTTCGAACTTTTTCCTTTCACATCTATACTAACATATTTTCCCTTTTATGTAAGTATAGACTTAGGCAAAAAAACAAGCCTAAATCCCCCGTTTTCTTGTTCAAATCAAACAAATTATCGGGTGTTTTTTTGCTTTAAAATTTGGCTTGGTATAAATCTGCTTTTTTAACCTCAAAAAAAGCCGCTGCGAAAACAGTCGGATTTCGCAATTGAAATTACATTAAGAAAATTACGAAAACATATTGAATTTGATGAAATTAAGTGATATAATGATGTCACATTTTATATTAGAAAGGACAAAAGCTATGAAAAGAATACTTAGTTTACTTCTTGCTGCGGTAGCGGCATTTGCTGTCTGCCTCACTCTCGGCTCCTGCGACAACGACCACACTCACAAATACAAAACAGAGTGGTCAAGCGACGAGGACTTCCACTGGTACGCTTGCGAGAGCGACGGATGTACATCACAGAGCCAAAAAGCTGAGCACACCTTTGAGGAGGATGCCGATGCTGACGGCAAGGCAATCAATGTTTGCACTGTTTGCGGCTATGTCTCTAATCTTGTAAACACCGCAGGTCCTCACGACCACGTTTACGAAACAGAGCTTACCGCCGGCGCCAACTTCCACTGGTATGCCTGCACCACCGAGGGCTGTACCGAGCGCCGTGACCGCGAGGAGCACGACTTCGCAATGCCCGAGATTATTCAGGAAGCAAATGCAATAAAGAGAATATATACCTGCTCTCTTTGCGGTTACGAAAAGACCGAGACCACTGTTATCTCCTCTGTTGTTGAGGGTGAGGTTTCATGGACACAGGCATTCGAAAACCTTGAGCTTGTAAACTTCGATATGGATGTTTATATGACATTCAAAGATGGAACCCAGCACAACCATTGCATCACCACTGAAAACGGAGTTTACTACCAAATCCCCGGATTCAGAGAATTCTATTCGGTAAAGAACGCTGACGGCACTTGCACCACATACGCAAGAGAAGTCACAGAATACGGTAATGATCTTACTGACTCCGATCCATTCTACAAGCTCTCAGACACCTCTGACAAATATCTCAAGCAAGCACAGACAGAAACCGTTCTTGCTGTATCCTTTGCTGATAACTACGATAAGTTTACATACGATGAAGAAAAGGGCGCATATGTTTGCGCAACTCCCATAAAGACTACCGCTTATATGGCAGACGGTACTCCCCTCCCTCACGATATGTACTGCTACAACAACGTGGTTAAGGTTGCAGACGGCAAGATAAGCTACATATCCGCTGATTATTACTTCGTAGCTTCCGACGGCACAAGAAGCGATGCAGACGGTTCCAAGGCAAGCTTTATTTATGCGAACATAGGTCTTTGCACCGTTACAGTTCCCAAGAGCGTTAGCGAAAACGCTATAAGCGACCCTGATTACGTATTCACTTACGGTCAAACAAGCGGCCCCTCAGGTGACTCTGGCAACTCGGAAAACTCCGGCAGCCAGCCTAACTACGGAACAACCGACGGACCTCAAAGCGACGTTAGCGGCGGAGTTACTTCCGACGTAGAAAAGATTCCTTCTTCTG
Organism: Clostridia bacterium; assembly: GCA_017621415.1. Taxonomy (GTDB): domain Bacteria; phylum Bacillota; class Clostridia; order Oscillospirales; family CAG-272; genus UBA1740. The sequence goes on along the minus strand of JAGATD010000015.1, from coordinate 12,039 downwards.
ACAAGTAAAAAATAAACAATACTAAAAAATGCGTACAAGGCTTAAAAACCAAGTACGCATTTTTTGTTATGAGTTATAATCCGTGCAAAGCCAAGCGCTAAAGCATGAAAGCTTTAGGCGTTTGCAGCATCAACTATTGCGGTAAACTTGTCGGTTTTAAGAGAAGCGCCGCCGATAAGTCCGCCGTCAACATTAACCTTTGCGAGAAGCTCTGCCGCATTGCCGTCATTCATAGAGCCGCCGTACTGAACGGTGGTAGCCTCGGCAACCTCAGCGCCGAACATCTCGGCAACTGCCGCGCGAACATAGCCGTTACCCTCGTCTGCCTGGTCAGCGGTTGCGGTAACACCTGTACCGATTGCCCAAACAGGCTCGTAAGCGATGATAACATTCTTCATCTGCTCTGCGGTTACGTTTGTAAGCGCCATTTTTGTCTGGAACTTAAGGAGAGTTTCGGTATAGCCAAGCTCTCTCTGCTCAAGGGTCTCGCCAACACAAACGATAGCCTTAAGACCTGCGTTAAGAGCCGCAAGGGTGCGCAGATTTACTGTCTGGTCGGTCTCGGCAAAGTACTGTCTGCGCTCGGAGTGACCGATAACAACATACTCTACACCTGCCTCGGTGAGCATCTCGGCTGAAATTTCACCTGTGTATGCGCCCGATGCCTTAAAGTGAACATTCTCAGCGCCAATCTTAATATTAGTGCCCTTTGCAGCCTCAACTGCTGCGGGAATATCTATTGCAGGAACACAAAGCACGATGTCGCACTTATCCTTGCCTGCTACCATAGGAGCAAGAGCCTTGATGAACTCTGCGGTTTTCGCAGGAGTCATATTCATTTTCCAGTTTCCTGCTATTACTGTTTTTCTCATGTTATTTTCCTTCTTAATTTTTATATTTGAGGAACAAGACACCTCATCCACCACTTCGTGGTCCCCCCACCGGAGAAGGCTTGATTTTTCAAGTGTAAGACCGTCAGATTTTGGATGAGATTCGCCGATATTGCGACACCAGACGTAGTAACCTACGACAAGGAGCAAATCGACGGATATCGCCGAAATATGACGGTCATGCCTAAATAATTATCTATCCATCAAACAGCTAACGCCGGGAAGATCCTTACCCTCAAGGAACTCAAGGGATGCGCCGCCGCCTGTGGAGATGTGAGTAATTCTGTCAGCAAAGCCGAGCTGCTCGCAAGCTGCAGCGCTGTCGCCGCCGCCAACGATAGTAATAGCATCGCTCTCAGCAAGAGCCTCTGCTACTGCAATTGTACCCTTTGCGAGAGTGGGGTTCTCGAACACGCCCATAGGACCGTTCCAGATAACTGTTTTTGCGGAAAGAACAGCGTCAGCAAACATCTTTGCGGACTTAGGACCAATGTCAAGACCCTCCTTATCAGCAGGAATCTTGTCAACGTCAACGTAATCAACATCAACAGGAGCGTCGATAGGATTGGGGAAGCCTGCTGCAACCGCTGTATCGATAGGAAGAAGAAGCTTAACTCCCTTTTCCTCAGCCTTAGCCATCATTTCCTTACAGTAATCGATCTTAGTCTCGTCAAGAAGAGAGTTACCAACACCGTAGCCCTTAGCTGCCGCGAATGTGTAAGCCATACCGCCGCCGATGATAAGGGTGTCAACCTTAGAAAGAAGATTGTCGATAACATTGAGCTTGTCTGCAACCTTAGCACCGCCGAGAATTGCAACAAAAGGACGCTCGGGGTTCTCAAGAGCCTTACCCATTACAGAAATTTCTTTCTCGATAAGGTAGCCGCAAACTGCGGGAATGTAATCAGCAACACCTGCGGTAGATGCGTGCGCTCTGTGAGCCGCACCGAAAGCGTCGTTTACGAATATATCAGCATAAGAAGCAAGCTCCTTTGCGAAATCTGCGCCGTTCTTTGTTTCTCTCGCGTCAAAACGAGTGTTCTCGAGAAGAACTGCCTCGCCAGCCTTGAGAGCCGAAACCTTAGCCTTTGCGTCAGGACCGATAATGTCCTCAGCGAATGTAACCTTTTCAGCTCCGAGAAGCTCGTTGAGTCTTGCTGCTACGGGCTTAAGAGTAAGCTTTTTCTTGTCAGATACAAGAGCCTTTGCAAGGTAGTCTGCGGTAGCCTGTGCTCTCTCTGCCTCGGGAAGAGCCTCAACTGCCTTTTTCTCTTTCTTAGTAAGACCGAAGCCCTCGGTAAAGATAGAGTGGGGCTTGCCCATATGGGAGCAGAGGATAACCTTAGCGCCCTTATCGAGCAGGTACTTTACGGTAGGAAGCGCGCCGACAATTCTCTTATCAGAGGTGATAACGCCGTCCTTCATGGGAACGTTGAAATCGCAACGTACAAGGACTGTCTTGCCGCCGACTTCTACGTCTTCAATGTTCTTCTTGTTATAAGCTGCCATTATTTTGTTCTCCTTTTAGGATAATTTTTTTACCAACGTATATAATATCATATTTTAAAGACTTAGTCAATAGATTTGTTAAAAAAATCACAGAATAGGTTTTATAATCCGAAATTCGAAATCTGAAATTCGAAACGAGGTTTATCTTTGCGAAAATCCGGATTTTTAACGGTTCGATACAGGAGAGCCTTCGCAGCCTCATCCACCATCAAAGATGGTCCCCCTTCCCCAACACGCTTCGCTGCGCTACACTGGGGAAGGCTAGTCTGCGGCTCGGGTAGCAACCCCTCCGCCTCGTTCCTTGGCACCTCCCCTTACACAGGGGAGGCTAGTCTGCGAATCAAGATGACAAAAACAGAAATAAAGTGATGCATAGATAAATTTCTTTACACTCATTCGGGTTTAAATCAACAAAAATGTCATTTAATGATGTATAATATGGTTGACTGCTGCTGAAAAAGGAGAAAACTATGCAAAAAAATGAAAGCTCCGCCTAAGAGGCTAAAAAAACGCAAATTCCTGTTGTCGCTCAGCAAACTTTAATACTTAAAAAGGAAAGGCCAAGCAATTCCGTTTTCAGGCGGTTTGTTGCTTGGTTTTTTCATAGCTGTTTAGGTCGGTTTTGTTAAAAAATGTTAAAAAGCCGCAAAATACTTGACATTTGTCAAATAATGATTTATACTTTTGTTATTTCAATTCAAAATTCAGCAAGGAACCGATAATGCAAACAAAAGAAGACCTCAGAGTACAAAAAACCAAGGCGGCTCTAAACGATGCCTTTACCAATCTTTTGGCAGAAAAGTCCTTTGAGGACATCAGCGTAAACGAAATATGCGTCAGAGCAGAAATAAGGCGAGCAACCTTTTATAAGCATTATGACGACAAAAACCATTTTTTAAGAGAATATATAGGTTTTCTGCGCCGTCGCTACGAGAGAAACACAAACCAGGCGGACAAAACAGGCATTACAGCAAAGTACTATGTTGATTATGCAAAGCGCGTAGTGAATTTTGTTTGTGAAAACGAAAAAATAATCAATCATGCGTTAAGCAGCAATATACGCGACGTTATCATCGGTATGATTACAGAAAAAAATTATCACGACACCTGCGAAAAGCTCAGGGCGAGTGTAAGTATGGGAATGAGGCTCCCTGCCTCGGTTGAGACCGTTTCGGCTATGATGACAGGCGGTGTTGCCACAGCAATATGCCTTTGGCTCTTTGAGAAAAAGGACAGAAGCATAGAGATGCTTGAAAAAGAGCTTGAAATTCTTGTTACAAATGTGCTGAGAGTATAAAAAAATGAGAGGCTGAGTCGTCGACTCAGCCTCTTGCGCAGAAAAACGGTGTAATTGTCTGCCTCCCTTGTGTAAAGGGAGCCATTTTTATTTATTTGAGTCTATGTATGGCATATACGCCTTAAGATAATCTATTCCGGAGAACAGGGTGGTAAAGGTCATAACCGCCATTGAAGCATACGAAAGTATATGATTTTCGCAGAAGAAAGGAATAATAGGCTCCACTATTATAATCACCGTTCCTACCATTTGGGAAACGGTTTTTATTTTTCCGAGCATTGATGCGGCAACAACAATTCCCTCTTTACCCGCGACAACAAGGCGAATGCTTGTTACTCCGAGCTCTCGAAGAAGAATTATAAGAGCTACCCAAACAAACACAAGGGCAAGAGTCTGCTCTCCGTCAAGCATCATTCTTACAAGAATTGCAAACATTGAGCCGAGAACCATAAACTTATCAGCCAGGGGGTCAATAAATTTGCCAAAATCGGTAATAAGGTTATATTTTCTTGCTATCTTGCCGTCAAGCATATCGGTAAGACCTGTGAGAACATAGATTACAGCGGGAATTATACATCCGAGAAGAGTTTTTCCCGGCATAAAGAGAAGCGAACCCACAAACACCGGCACAAGCAGACATCTGAGAAGCGAAAGCATATTGGGAACATTCATTTTTTTCATAGCATTTTCTCCTACACAAGCACCTCGCCTACAAGGTCGTAGTCGAGAGCCTCGGTTATTTTAACATCGACGAATGCGCCGGGTGATATTTTTCTCGGTGACTTGAAATAAACTCTTCCGTCGACGTCGGGCGCATCGGCATAGGACCTGCCGTAATAAATTTCGGCAACCGTGTCAAAGCCGTCGCAAAGCACCTTTACTGTACTGCCTATCTTTCCTTCTCCCATATCCTCGCACGCGGTAAGCTGAGTCTGCATAAGGATATCGTATCTGTCCTGCTTTGTCTGCTCATCTATCTGGCAGTCCATTTCCGCAGCGGCAGTTCCCTCCTCGGGCGAGAATGTGAATGCGCCAAAGCGCTCAAAGCGGGTCTCCTTGATAAATTCGCAAAGCTCGGCAAAGTCCTCCTCGGTCTCTCCGGGGAAGCCTACCATTGCGGTAGTTCTGAGAACAATTCCGGGGACAGAGTCCCTCAGTCTCTTTACAGCTTCTCTTATGGTTTTTCCGTCACCGTGGCGGTTCATTCTTAAGAGAACACTGTCGGATATATGCTGAATCGGGATATCCATATACTTAAGGAGTCTGTCATTGTTTTTCAGCTCATCTATAAGCTCATCTGTAATTTTGTCAGGGTAGCAATAAAGCAGACGTATCCATGGGATATTAGTCTCCTTTGTCAAGGCTCTGACAAGTCTTGCGAGACTGTACTCACCGTAAAGGTCGAGACCGTATCTTGTTGTATCCTGGGCTATAAGATTAATTTCCTTGACACCCATAGACTCAAGGTCCTTGGCTTCAGCCACAATATCCTCAACAGAGCGGCTTCTGAGCCTTCCTCTGATAAGAGGTATTGCGCAGTATGTACAACGGTTGTCGCAGCCCTCGGCAATCTTAAGATAGGCTGTGTGGGGCTCGGTTGTTACAATTCTGTCACCTCCGAGGGTCATTGCTTCTTTATCCTTAAAGGAAGAATATCTCTCGCCCCTCATAACCGCCTGACAAGCCTCAGCAATATCCTCAAGGCTGCCGACACCGACAAGGGCTTCAACCTCGGGCATTTCTTCAAAAATCTCCTCGCGGTATCTCTCAACAAGACATCCTGTTGCGATAATATGGCGGCATTTGCCCCATTTTTTCAGCTCTGCGGCATCGAGGATGTTGTCTATCGACTCACGCTTTGCGCTCTCGATAAATCCGCAGGTGTTAACTACGATTATTTCCGCCTCCTCTTCATTCGGGGTTATCTCAAATCCCGCAGAGTGAAGCTTATATAGCATTACCTCAGTGTCAACAAGATTTTTTGAGCAACCGAGGGAGATAAAGCCAACTTTTGTCATTATTTGTTCACCATACTTTACATTTTTGTTCTTTTATCTTAAAAGAGCTCTTATTCTATGACGAATTTTGTCATAATAAAATCTTACCATAACGGTGATAAAAATATCATACACAATGAACGTAAGATTGATAAAGAGATAAAAGCAAACCTTTAAGAACAGGTTATCCCCCTCAAAGAAAGGAACACCGAGAAGCAGCTCGCATACGGCAAAAAGAATCCATATCACCGCATTTATAAATACAAGCTTTAAGGGTATCCAGGACCACTTTACAAGCTTTTCCACAAATGCCTTAAGCAAAGGATAAATTCCGAAAACAAGAAAATATTCCACAGCCATAAGCTTTGCGGGCAGAATTATAAAGCCTATTACAGAGGTTGAAAGGTATGCCATAAGCGCATACGACGGCCCTATTTCAAGATAAATAAAAACTATTATCAGCGATGCGGCAGCGCATACCGAAAGGTCCATAACCTCAACAAACGAGCCGAGCAGCATAAACACAACACCCATTGCCACAAGAATGGCAGAAAGGGTAAGCTTTTTCGTTTTTTTCATATACAGCGTATAAGGTCGCCGCCCATACACTCGCAAAGGCAGTCAAGGCAGATAAGGTTTGCGCAGCAGTCACAGGCGTCATCGGTAGAGCTTCTGCGGTTATATCCGCCACCGCCGTAATAGGTGCTGCCATAGCCGCGGGCATTGGTGTTAAACATCTCCTTAGCCCTCTGGTACTCCACATTACCGGGCTCCATATCGCAGGCTATTTCAAGCTCACGCATAGCGTCATTTACGTTACCCCTCTGCATAAGGACAACGCTTGTGAGATAGTGCCATTCTGCGGTACGCTCGCTCATTGGAATTCCCGCAAGTGTTCTCTCCGCCTCGCCAAAGCGGCGGGAGTTTATCATCTGCCTTATCTCCACATACACGCCCGAGGATGTACCAGTTCCGCTATAATCATTATAGTAGGTTCCGCCGCCTCTGTATGACTTTCCCTTATTTGTGCGCATCTTCTGAATTTGGTCATAGGCTGCGTTTATTTCCTGCATTTTTTCATTAGCAAGGTCCTTTAAGGGATTGTCATCACCGTAATTGTCCGGGTGATATTTGCGGGCTAAGGCGCGGTATGCCTCCTTAACCTCATCATCTGTTGCCGAGCTTGATACTCCAAGTACTGAATACGGGTCTTTCACGTCTTTGTCTCGCTTTCGTTTTTCTTCGGGTCAAGAAATTCAATTCTCTTTATTAACCCAAGATATATGATATTGTTAATTATATTTTCTATTGTAGCCCTTGTTCCGTAGGGCAAAAGATTTGTCGCCGCCTCAATTTTCTTGCACTCTAAAGTAAGAGCGCATTTTATTGTCGCCTTATTTTCATCGGTCAGCTCCCTGCCCTCATAAAGCAGAACATAGGGGTTATATGACCCCGAGGCACGGTCCTTTTCATAATCCTCAGCCGCATCGGCAGAATAAATAAACCTGCCGAGGTGATACCCTGCGTGATAGGGGGCAAGTCTTTGACTCTCATCAAGTCCGAAGGCAAAAATCTCGCCAAGCAGCTCGCCAAAAAGCGCCGCAGGCTTATCAACACTTTTGCAGCCCGCCTTTTCAAGAGCGGTTATCTCAGAGAGCTTTTTTGCAGCCACGTCGGCAAGCTCGTAAAGCTTCGATTTCTTCCTGGCAGTAGAGGCTATTGGTCGCAAGAATGATATTGCCATTTTACGTATAAGCTTTTCATCATGCAAATCGTCCTGCATCTTGTAGTATGCAAGAACCGAAAAGGCGCGGGCTGTGTACTCAAGCGCCTCGTTTTCCTTTAACATTCCGCGTTTCTTTAACGGATGGGCAATACAGCGCCGCCTCTCAACTCCAAACTCGGAATCGGGTATATAAAGCATTCGTACAAGTGCTAAAAAAACACTGTCGTAGCTTAATGTAGCATTAGAGAAGTGCCCGGTATGCTTTTTCATAGCTCGGCAAATGCCGCAATATGTTGCCCGATAAAATTCTTCTTCTTTTACCAAAAGCTCCGCCCTGACAGGCTTTACGTAACCGAACATATGGCACTCCTCTCTATTATCATATAAGCATACATATTAATTATAGCACAATAATTCGGCTTTGTGTTAACAATTATAAAATTTTCTAGGAAAAATTATCAAAATAAAAGTAAAATATCGGTCTTTTTATTTTTTTACAAGTTGTTTTATAGCTTTCAGAGGATTTTCGTCAGATTTCGTTGAAAAATTCTTTACAAAAAGGCTTGACAAAGGCAAAATAAATTGATATAATATTATGGCAAGTTTGTTATTCACGCAAGCTTACAGTACGGAGATGTACTCAAGTGGTGAAGAGGCGCCCCTGCTAAGGGTGTAGGTCGGGCAACCGGCGCAAGAGTTCAAATCTCTTCATCTCCGCCAGCAAAAAAAGGCAGTCTTTTGACTGTCTTTTTTGCTTTTATTGGCGGAAAGAGATTTGAACGAATTGCGACGGAGGCGCAAGAGGGACGAGGGCGACCGCACCCGGTGGGTGATAGAGGAAGCCCGAGGAGTGGCAGCAACTTAGGTTGTTGCAACCGAGAGCCCCGAGGGCAGCAAGAACCTTTAGTTGCAACAGTGCAACGGAATTCGAAGAATTCCTAGACAATCTCTTCATCTCCGCCAGCAAAAAAGGCAGTCTTTTGACTGTCTTTTTTTGCTTTTATTGGCGGAAAGAGATTTGAACGAATTGCGCCTATTATGCTATGAAAATTCAAACGCTTGACTCGGTATAGCTTTTATGCTATAATTAAGAAAAAACAACGAGGAAAACTATGAAACGATGTTTTTTATCGGCTTTTATGATTTTTACGATCGTTTTCGCTCTTTCGAGTTGCGTTATAATTCCCATGCATAAGAATTTTGTAATCGATCCTGCGAAAATTGCATCGATTGAAATATACGATTTAAGAAAATCTGACACTTATGGCGAAGCTTTCCTTGAGGATACTTCTCCCGTTTATGAAATTCCAAATGAAGAGATAGACGACTTCGCAAGCGACCTTGCGCAAATCGAATTTACAAGATACATAGTATTTGTACTTGCGGCAACAGACCCGGTCTTTGAATACGGATATTTTGTCGCCAGAATAAATTATACTGACGGAACATTTGAGCTTCTTTCAAACAATTACTGGGGACAGACCTTTGACCAAGACGGCAACGTAATATCCTCTCACCGCTACGGAGCCGACAGTGAGGAATGGGAAGAATTTATAGGCAAATATCTGCCCGAAGAAATTATAACGGCAATCGTAGATAACTGACCCTCGACTTTCAGAGTCTGATTTCTGCAAAATCCGAGATTTCAAGGCTATTTTCGCTAACATTGCAGCATACAGCCTTGACGTTGACGCCCTTTTTCGCTACGTGGCGGAGCGTGTCGGCAAATTCCAGATGAGTTTTCTCGTTCGGAGTAAAGTATTTACATTTTTCCATTTGAATTATGAAGAAAACATAGGCTTCATACCCCTCCTCCGCTGCTTCACAAAGCTCCTTTAGGTGCTTTACACCTCTTTCGGTCGGAGCGTCGGGGAACATAACTATGCCGTTTTCTTCAAGGGTTACCCCCTTTGTTTCGACGAATATTTTTCTCTCTCCCGCTTCGAGATAAAAATCAAAGCGGGAATTTTTATACTTAAATTCGGGGCGGACAAGGCTTATTTCACCAAAAAAGTCGGTCTTTTTCAGCCACTCACCAAAGACCGCGTTGGGCGCCTGACTATCCATATTTATAAGAACACCGTTTTTGTATACCGCAACAAGGTCATATGGCGTTTTTCTGCTTTGGTTTTCGGATTTTTCGAGAATTACGTCTGCGTTAGATGTAAGCAGCTCACGGCATCTTCCGGTGTTTTTTACGTGAGCTGTGACCGTCTCTCCGTTAAGCTCGGCATAGGCTATAAAGCGGTTGGGTCTTGACAAAAATCTTGCTTTTACTGTATTTTTATATACCATAAGTGAAATCACCTCTTTGAAATAGAGTATATCACTTTTATCTTTTTATGTCAATCTTCAAATGGTATTGATTTTTAGTTTTTAATGTGTTATAATTGGCACGTTAATTAAATTACAAGAGGGAAAAATGAAAAAATTTGAAGGCATTTTACTGTGCACCGACCTTGACGGCACGCTTCTGAGAAATGACAAAAGTATATCGAAAGAAAACCTTGAGGCTATACGTTATTTTATGGCTGAGGGGGGTAAATTTACATTTATAACAGGCAGAATGCCCTATTTTGTGCAAAATATTTACAATACACTGAATCCCAACGCACCCTTTGGCTGCATTAACGGCGGTGGAATTTACGACCACAGGCTTGACAAATATGTTTGGACAAGGGAGCTTTCGCCCGAGTGCTTTGAGCTTATTGACAGCGTTGTTGAAAATGTTAAGGGTATCGGACTTCAGGTAAACACCTTTGATAAAATTTATTTCTCAATGGAAAACGACGCTATGGCTTATTTCCGAGAGGTTACCGGTGTGCCGAACCTCGTAAAGCCCTACCGAGAGGTAAAGGAGCCTATAGGCAAAATCGTTTTTGGAGATAACCGAAACGAGATAATTCTGGAAATAGAGAAAACTCTTTTATCCCACCCCAAGGCTTGGAAATTCGACTTTATTCGCTCAGAGCATGCTCTCTATGAAATACTGCCAAAGGGCAATAGCAAGGGCGACGTTATGATGCGTATTGCAGACCTCCTCGGAATTGACAGGCGCCGCACCGTTGCCGCAGGAGACTATAACAACGATGTTTCTATGCTGAGAGATGCGGGTGTTGGAGTTGCGGTTTCAAACGCGAGCCCCGCGGCAAAGGCGGCAGCAGACTGCATTACTGTCTCCAACGAGGAGCACGCAATTGCAAAAATTATAAAGGATATCGAAGAAAGAAAAATAAAATTTACAGCTTAAAATATTAAAAATCCCCCGAAGCTTTTACTTTTCGGGGGATTTTTGCAACCAAAACATTACAAAACAAGCAGATTAACTGTAAAAATCAAATGTCAAAAACCTGCATCCTGTCATTTAAGCTCATATCAAAGCTTATGCTTTTAATTTCCCGTGACTTGTAGGTTGTGTAGTAATACGTTCCTCTGTCAAGGTCTGAAACAGAGGTATAGATTGTACTTACAGGCTCTCCCGACTCGCTAAGCGAGCAGCCGAGAGGCACCGCCACCGAGTCCATTATGTGAAACAGGCTTTCTATCTCGCCCTCATCTGAGGTTACGGTATTATTCTTTACAAAAGCCGCCCTCAAAAACCTTGATACCGATGAAAAATCCCCGGGTAAGCCAATAGCGCCCATTCCTCGGGAATAAGGCGGCTGCTTTTCATTTTTAAAAAGCCTGTTCTCAGGTGTTCCCGGATGCAGAGAGATGATTTCGGAAAGCCTTGTCAGATGGTAGTCAAGCGGGGGTGAGTTTGTTAATACACCCACAGGATTTTTGCAAATTTTTACACCGCCCGTGAGCGGCTCTATCACAGCACTTCCCTCTGTGTCGGCTATAAGCCAGTGCATAGGCGTCGGAGGCAGGCTGTCGGAAAAGCTATCATTTGTTATATTGAGTGCGCTCAGCATTTTTAGCGCTCCTTCAAGGCTTGATGCAAGGGAGAGAATATAGCTTATAACCTCAAATGATGCGAGATTTAGTTTTCCCTCTCGGGCCTTATTATAGCAGGCATATCTCGGGAAATTCAGGGCATATGCCCCAACGCCACTATCGTTTATCCCCTCGTAAAATAGCGGGACCCCCTCTGCAATATGGCATATCCCCATTATTCGGTGCTTTGACCGAATTTCACCCTCGTGAATAAGCCCAAATAAATATCCCTTTGGCAATATAACAAGCTGCTCACCAAATGAGCACTCGTAATCAAGAGTTCTGCCTATATAATTTCCTTTTGCAACTACCGTGCACATAAAATCACCCCTTTCCTTAAGATATTTAACCATAGCTCAAATTTTATTCGCGAAAAAGAAAAAACCTCCCTATTCACAGGAGGTTTTCGAGGGGTGTGGGGCTGTCGCATTTAGGCATAAACAAACAAAAACGGTAGAAGTAAAGAAAAAATCTCTGCTTCTACCGTGTGTTTCATATTTAGGGAGAAAATCAGGGTTGAAAACCTGCGGTTTTCTCCGTTTTATTAAGTTTTTTTGTTTTATCGCCGTTTCCTCGCTCATCGTATCTATATACGATTCTCGATCTCGCTGCGGCTCGGTCACACTCGCGGGAAAACCGTTATTAACGCTTTTCTTATACGCTCGTGCCACTTCGTTACGT
>JAGATD010000014.1 GCA_017621415.1 Clostridia bacterium | reverse complement strand
CAACCTTCTTCGCGCCTGCGTTGATGTGAGCCATGGACTTCTCAGTAGAGCAGTAGAAGCCGGTGCACTCGAGAACTACGTCAACGCCAAGCTCGCCCCAAGGGCAGTTAGCAGCGTCCTTCTCAGCATAGATCTTGAGAACCTTGCCGTCAACAGTGATTGTGTTAGCCTCGTCGTCAGCAACTACGGTGTGACCGTCGTAACGACCCTGAGCGGTGTCGTACTTAAGAAGATGAGCGAGCATAGAAGCCTTGGTGAGGTCGTTGATAGCTACGATATCGTAACCCTCAGCGCCGAACATCTGTCTGAAAGCAAGACGTCCGATACGGCCGAAGCCGTTGATAGCAACCTTAACATTTGCCATTTTGAAAATCCTCCAAAATATAAAAATTTTTATAAACAGATTTGATTTGATGCAAAAACCTTTTACACCGACAATAATTATAGCACAAAAAAAACAACAATACAATAGATTTGCCAAAATTTTATCAATTTTGTTCAGTTGCTTCATTTTTTTCTCGGAAGCGCTTTGCATTTTGTGTATTTTAGCGGTCAATCTTTTTCAAAAAACCTCTTGAAAACCGAAACACTTTGTGCTATACTACTGTCGTACATAACAGAGTAGGAAGCTATGCGCCTTTAGTGCCGGGTGGACGGGGAGTTGTCACTCGGACGAATGTAAATTCAAATTACTGCGGTGTAGCTTTCGCATCCCACTGTTGCCTAAAAGACTATATGGCGCATGACGCTTTATCGCCCTTCATGGTACGGAGATGTAAATCTGTATGATGGAGGTGTTTTTTATGAGGAAAGAAATTATTTCGGTCAAAATCTTAGTAGTGGCGGCCATGCTTTCGGCTATCAGCATCATTTGCGGCAAGTATCTGGCATTCGGTATTGGCAATGTTTTAAGATTCAGCTTTGAAAACCTGCCGATACTTTTTGCGGGAATTGCCTTTGGACCGCTTGCGGGCGCTCTTGTAGGAGCTGTCGCGGACCTTGTGGGATGTCTGCTTGTTGGATATGAAATCAACCCGCTTGTTACTCTCGGAGCTGTTGCGGTTGGCGCCGTGAGCGGAGGATGTCACCTGTTATTAAAGAAAGCTAAGGCTTCCTCTGCTTTTTCTGTAACGCTAAGTATAATTCTTGCTCATCTTATAGGCTCTGTTGTAATAAAGACCTTTGGCCTCGCCGCCTTTTACAGCTTCCCTCTTTACATTCTTATGCTATGGCGGCTTTTCAACTACATTTTGGTAGGGTGCTTAGAATGTATACTCATATTTATGCTTTTAAGAAATCGCGCTGTTTGCTCGGCGATTATTTCTATTAAGGGAGGACACCTTTAAAGTATGATGACCTACGATGAGGCTCTTGAATACATTCACGGCATTTCCTGGACCTTTTGCAAGCCGGGGCTTGAGAGAATAGGTGAGCTGTGCGAAAAGCTCGGTCACCCAGAAAGGGATTTGAAATTTATTCACGTCGCTGGAACTAACGGCAAAGGGTCCTTTTGCTCAATGACCGACTCGGTGCTTAGGGCTGCAGGCTACAATGTGGGACTTTACACTTCACCGTTCATTTACCGCTTTAACGAGAGAATGAGAGTTAACGGTGAGGATATACCCGATAATGTTCTTGCCGAAATTACCGAATATGTAAAGCCTATTGCAGAAGCGATGCAGGACAAGCCCACCGAGTTTGAATTAATAACAGCTATCGCATTTGAATACTTTAAGCGAGAGGGATGCGATGTTGTTGTTCTTGAGTGCGGAATGGGCGGCAGGCTTGACTCCACCAACATTATAAGCAGCCCTTACCTCTCGGTTATCACGGGAATTTCACTTGACCACACGGCTTTTCTCGGTGATACTGTAAAAAAAATAGCTAAAGAAAAGGCAGGGATAATAAAAGACGGCGCTCCCGTACTCTTTGGCGGCGAGGACATAGAAGCAAAAGAGGTTATATCAGCGGTTGCCCAAAGTCAAAAATCGGACATATATTATCCTGACTATTCAAAGTTGAAAATCAATAGTGCAAGCCTTAACGGCACCGTTTTTGACTACAAAGATTTACAAAATGCAAAAATTTCTCTACTTGGCATGTATCAACCGAGGAATGCTGCTCTTGTGATTGAGGCAGTTAAAATACTTAGAACAAGAGGGCTTAATATCTCTGACGAAGCCCTTTATTCAGGACTGAAAGATGCAAAGTGGAGAGCCAGATTTGAGATAATCGGGAATGAGCCCACGGTTATTTTTGACGGAGCCCACAACCCTGAGGGAATAGCGGCGGCGGTAAGCAGCATTAAGCAGTATTTCCAGAATCAAAAGCTTGTTCTTGTTTCGGGTGTGCTTTCCGACAAGGACTACAAGACTATTGCAAGCTCTATGTCTGAGGTTATATCTCACGCATATACAATTACGCCCGATAATCCGAGGGCGCTCTCCGCAGAGGAGTTTGCAAGCGTTCTTTCGGGTTATGGAATTGAGGCATCTGCTACCCCGGGTATCGGAGAAGCGCTAAGGCTTGGTAAAGAAAAAGCAAGGGAGCTTGGCACATCGCTTTGCTGTCTCGGCTCGCTTTATACCTATGTTGATGTTATAAACGCAATAAGCAACTAATTTTAAGGGGCTGTCATTTGACAGTCCTTTTTTGAATACTTATAAAATCCTCCGTCAATAATTAAGAAACAAAGCTACTTAAAGGAGTGATTTTATGGTAAATAAAAGCGGTGAAATCAAAGAAATAAGAGCCAGGGAAATTCTTGACTCAAGAGGCACACCTACCGTTGAGGCAGTAGTTGAGCTTTGTGACGGAACGAGGGGAGCTGCAAGCGTGCCCTCGGGAGCATCAGTCGGAAAATACGAAGCTGTTGAGCGAAGAGATTCGGATTCGCCAAGATATAACGGCAAAAGTGTTCTCGGAACCGCTAGGGGAATTGAAGAGATAATCTCCCCTGCTCTTGTCGGTAAATCGGTTTTTAATCAGGCAGCTATTGACCATGCGCTATGCGACCTTGACGGAACCGAGACAAAGGCTAGGCTTGGAGCAAATGCAACTCTTTCTGTGTCGCTGGCTGCTGCCAGAGCTGCGTCACTCACTCTGGGTACACCACTTTTTCAGCACCTTGGAGGCTCGGCCGCAAGACGTATGCCTGTTCCGATGTTTAACGTAATAAACGGCGGAGCGCACGCAAATAACAATCTTGAAATACAGGAATTTATGCTTGTGCCCGTTGGAGTACCTGCTGTTTGCGAGGCAGTGCGCGCGGGGGCAGAAATTTACCGAATACTGTCAAAAATTCTAAGTGCCAAGGGATATTCTACCGCGGTTGGCGACGAGGGCGGATTTGCTCCCGACTTAAAGTGTGACGAGGAGGCAATAGAGCTAATCACCGAGGCTATCATACAGTCCGGCTACAATACAGAGGAAATAAAAATCGCTCTTGATGTTGCGTCGAGCGAGTGGGCAGAGGGCGAAAGATATATTATGCCAAAAAGCGGAAAGGCAGCCGATGCAGACGAGCTTATTGATTACTACGAGAGACTTGTTAACGATTATCCCGTAATATCTATTGAAGACGGTCTCGGAGAGGATGACGAGAATGGATTTATCCGACTCACCGAACGGCTTGGCGAAAGAATTATGCTTGTTGGCGATGACCTTTTTGTTACTAATGCGGAGAGACTTAAGCGAGGAATTGCAAAAAGGTACGCAAACACAATACTCATAAAGCCTAACCAAATAGGAACTCTAACCGAGACGTTTAATGTTATTGACATGGCAAGACGTCATGGATACAAATATATTATTTCCCACCGCTCGGGAGAGACTGTCGACACATTTATCTCCGACCTTGCTGTTGCAACAAATGCACCGTTTATAAAGGCGGGAGCGCCCTGCCGCGGTGAGAGAATTGCAAAGTATAACCGATTAACAGAGATTGAGGCAAACCTCGGTTGCGGCGCTTTGTACGGAGATAGAATAAAATAACATCATCCTCAACCACCGTGAGGCGGTCCCCCTTCCCACCTCATCCGTCAGGCTTCGCCTGCCACCTTCTCCAACGCGTTTCGCTTTGCTTCACTGGAGAAGGCTAGTTGGGGAAGACTTAGCTATGGTGCGCTGTATGGGGATAGGATAAAATAAAGAGGTACATTTTTAGTACCTCTTTTGCATTTTTTGACAATTTTTCTTTACAAATTACTCAGAAATCGCGTTTTTAATAAGCTTTGTGTAGGATATATGATATACAACAAACGAGATAATGGCGGTAAGGATATCCGAGATAAGCTGTGTCCAGATAACACCGTCAAGCTGGAACAGATAATTCATTAGGAAGAGAAGCGGAATATTGATAAGCCCCTGCCTGAGAGATGATAGCAAAAGCGACTGCTTGCCCATACCCATTGCCTGGAATGTAAAGGACATCTGGAAATTGGTTATCATAAGAGGTACTGCAAGACACATTATGCGAAGAAATTTTGTCGCCATTTCTACCGTCTGCGCTTCGTTTACGAATATTCTGACAATAGGCTCGGCAAATATCTCAAATACTACAATACACACACCTGCAAAGACTATGCCGGCAATTCTCGCGGCATCGCTGAATGCTTTCATTCGCTTATAGTCCTTTGAGGCAAAGTTGTATGCCACAAGGGGCATCATTCCCTGGCAGAGTCCCATTCCCACATTCATAGGCAGCATATCTATCTTTTTCGCTATACCCACTGCGGCAACAGGAACATCTCCGTAAATATCGCTGTATGAAGCGGTAAGGTTGTTTATCATAATGCTGGAAAGGCAGGCGAACATCGAGCCGAGCGCCGACGGAAATCCAACGGCAAAAACAGAGCTGGTATGGTGCTTTTCAGGAATCATCTTAGACGGATTTATAGAAAGAACACTTCCCTTTTTCTTTTTTATCACATAGAGGATAACAAGGTAATACACAAGCACAACAGCATTGGATATCATTGTTGCCAAGGCAGCGCCCGCAACCTCGTTACCCGGCTCTAAGATAACAAACATAAAGAGGGGGTCAAGGGCGATATTCAGCACACCGCCAAGTCCAAGACCAAATCCCGACTCTTTAGCATATCCCTCACTTCGAATAAGGTGAGACAGGGTCATTCCGAGAGTAGACGGAACAGCTCCTACAACAACTACCCAAAAGGCATAATCCTTAGCATAATCTATAGAGGTGGCTGTTGCCCCGAGGAAATAGAGAAAGGGCTCCATAAACACAAATATTACGACCGAATACACAGCGGAGATAAGAAGCGATCCCCAGAATGAAAATGACGAAACCTTTGCTGCATCACCGTCGCGTCTCTCACCGAGAAGCCTTGAGATAAGGCTGCTGCCGCCCACGCCAAAGAGGTTTGAGAGGCAGTTCATAGCAAAAACCAAAACAAAAGCCACAGAGGATGCGGCAATCTTTGAGGGGTCGTTTGTTGTACCGATAAAGAATGTATCGGCAAGGTTATATACCATTGTGATAAGCTGGCTGATAATTGTTGGTACCGCCAGGGCCGCCAAAGCCTTTGGTACAGGAGTTTTTTCAAACAGATCGCGATTTTGTGTCATTTTTTGTCACCTTTCATTTTAACAAAACAATTTTATCATTTTCCGACAAAAAAGTCAATAAGCGAAGGTAAAAATAAACCGATTTGTAATATTATTAAAATTTATTAAATTATATTAAAAAAAGTTAACTTTTCTTGTGCCGCTTTTCTCCCGATGTTATAATGGACCTGCTAAAAATAAAACAAAGGGATGAGACATATGAACATTTTCGAAAAAATACTGTCCTATCTGACCTTCGAAATTGAAACCGCTCCCGAAAGCTATGGGCTCTATCACTTCTTCATGTTGGGTCTTATCGTATGCACGGCGGTTATCCTTTGCGTTAAATATAAAGATGCCGATTACAAATCCTTCAGGCGCTTGCTGTTTATTTTGTGGTGCGTTATGGTGGTTGGCGAAATCTATCACCAGACCTGCTTTTTCTTCCATAACGAGGGCGGGGTCGCCGTATGGGAATACGAGTGGTACAAGTTCCCGTTCCAGTTCTGCGCGGCTCCGTTATACATTCTTCCTTTCGCCGTTTTTCCAAAAAGCGAGAGGATAAGAGACTGCGCCACGGCTTTTTTGATGAGCTTTTCACTCTTTGCCGGTCTTGCGGTAGTCATATACCCAAACGATGTTTTCGTAAGGCTTATAGGCGCAACAACACAGTCTATGATACATCACGGTCTGCAGGTTGTTATAGGTATTCTTATCGGTGTACATAACCGTAAGCGCCTTACTTTTAGGTTTTATGCAGGAGGTATACCCGTTTTTGCTATACTGATTTCAATAGCTATGGCTCTGAACATTGCGGGTTATCACATTTTACAGAACGCCGGAATGAACGACACATTCAATATGTTTTACGTAAGTCCTTATTTTGACTGTACGCTACCCGTACTAAACATTCTTTACCCCCTACTTCCTTATCCTGTTTTTCTTATGATATATATTGTAGGTTTTACGGGAGTCGGAGCGCTTGTATTTTATCTTGTAAAGCTGTTTGTAAAGCTCGGGGAATATGTACAAGCCAAAACCTCTATATATACAAGAAAAGCGGAAAAGCTCAGTTATGTTAAAAAGTAAAGAAAGAATATGCCTTTTTTCAATTGCGTTTATTGCCGTTGAGCTGGTATTTT
Source organism: Clostridia bacterium (assembly GCA_017621415.1). Lineage (GTDB taxonomy): Bacteria > Bacillota > Clostridia > Oscillospirales > CAG-272 > UBA1740. Next base: position 33,632 of record JAGATD010000014.1, on the reverse strand, counting down.
CTCTAGCGGTTCATACGGTAAGCGGACGCCCGAACGATTTTGTATCGGTAGGAGCGATAGTACTCGCCTGCCTGTTTGCCGCTTTGTTTTCCCAAAGGAATGGCGACTACCTGCTAGTGCAATTAGGTCTTGTGTGTACTGTATTAGCAGATGTTTTTCTTCTTATTTTAGAGCCGCGAGAGCAGCTTATAGCAATGCTGTTTTTCTCGGTGACGCAAATTTGCTATTTTATTCGCCTGTTTTTATGGGATAAAAAGCACCGTGCGGCTCACCTGGCTGTCAGAATCATGATAACCCTTGTCGCTCTCCTTACTACCTGTCTTGTGTTGGGTGATAGGACCGACCCCTTAAGCCTTGTTTCTTTATTCTATTTTGCCAATCTCACGGTTAACGCGGTTTGGGCATTTATTGAATTTAAGACATCACGCCTCTTTGGCCCCGGGCTTGTGCTGTTTCTGCTTTGCGACATATGTGTGGGGTTATCGGTTATGAGCGCAGACTATATTCCCGTGGCTGAGGGGTCCCTGCTTTATTTTCTTATTAATCCCGGATTTAATCTTGCGTGGGTATTTTATATCCCAGCCCAGGTTCTTATAGCTCTTAGTCTCGCTGAAAAGGCAACAAAAGAGAAAGTCTAAAAAAGATAGGCTTTCTCTTTTCATTTATAGAAAAATGTGGTATAATATAAAAGAAATAGCAAAAAAAAGGAATGACCGATGATATTAAATGACAGTCCTGCAAAGGAAAATATGAAAAAACTTAAGGCGCTCTACAAGCGCGCATTTCCAAGAGCCGAGAAAAAGCCGTTCTTACTTATAAAAAGGCTTGCAAAGCAAGGAAAAATGAAAATTTACTCAGCTGAGGAAAATGGCAAATTTTTAGGACTTGCCATAATGATTCTCCACTCTGATATTGCCCTGTTAGACTATCTTGCGATTGAAGAGAGCTCAAGAAACCTAGGTGTTGGCGGCAAGGTTGTTGAAGCTCTGAAAGAAATTTACAAGGATAAAAGACTTCTTCTTGAAATAGAGGATACAGGCAAAGATATTCCCGAGAGAGAAATGAGGCTAAGGAGAAAGAAATTCTATCTCTCACATGGGCTTACGGTTATGCCATACAAGATCTGCCTCTTCGGAGTTGATATGGAGGTATTGACCTATGGCGGCGATGTCTCGTTTGAGGACTACCACGCGGTGTATTCAAGCACTCTCCCAAAGCGGATACCGAAAAAAATCAGCCTTATTTAACGGCAATAGAATAAAAAAAGAGAAAACCGTAGGTTTTAACCTTGATTTTCTCTTTAAAACTTTATGTTCAGGGCAGCGGCGCATTACCTCTGCCCTATTTATTTTATTTGGTTGCGCCTAAACAAGGCCGCCATTTTAAGAACTCAACAATCAGTTAAGCTTGGGAAGGCTTGCGGCAGCAACAGACTGACCGACTCTCCTAGCCTTCTCGTCGGGGATATTGAGAGTAACCTTTTTCGCAATTTCGGGGAACTCGGTATCGAGAACCTCTTTTGCTCTCTCAAGGAGGATTTCACCGCCCTTACCGGAGGTAACTCTACCCATAATAAGCACCTGCTTAATATCATAGAACTCGCAGTAATAAGCGATAGTATAGCCGAAGTATGCGCCTATGGTATCATAGATTGCAGCGGCCCTCTCATCGCCCTCTGCCATAAGGCCCTGTACGACCTTAAGCTTTTCTGCAGGGGAAAGGCTCTCGTCAAGCTCAATACCCGCAAAGGGCGCAAGCTTAATTACACCGTCCTGGGAGAAGTACTTAACTCCGCAGCCATAGTCTCCAGACCACTCGTCTACCATTGCGTCATCGTTAAAGTCAACGGGAGCAAAGGCAAGCTCGTTGAGCCAACCTGTGATGTTGCCGTCCATATCAACATATCCCGCAGCCTCAGATGTACCCATAGCGATACCGAGAATACCGTTATCGTTAAGGCTCATAGCTCCTGCAAGCGCTGTTACGTCACCGTCGTTCGCAACCTCAATCGGGATATTCTCACCAATCTCCTTTGCAACATCTATGTACATATTCTTAACTCTTTTTTCAAAGTCCTCGTCTGAAACCTTGATGAAGAGAGATGCAACCATTATCTTGTTGTCAACATAAACACCGGCAGAGGAAACACCGATAGCATCAACTCTGGGCATATGTGAAGCCGCAGTCTTCATAGCATCAAGAATGCCCTGATAGTGGTACTCGGGATCGGAATTTGTTTTTGGGAACCAAACAACCTCCTCAGAGTAAACCGTTTCACCGTTAACAACAGCAGAAACCTTTCTGTCGGATCCGCCCGCATCAAAGCCGATACGGCAGCCATCAAGATGTCTGCCAACAGGAGATGCTGAGGACTTATCCTCAGGAGCGTTTGCAAGGTCGGTAAGAATTACCTCAAACTTCTCTTCATAAACTCTCTCCATAAAGCGAACGTCAAAGTCTCTTGTTCCACCGTAGCAAAATGTGTTTTTAATATACTCGCCGACAACAGGGCTGCCTGCGATAATAAGCTTGTATCCGCCGGAAACCCAAAGAAGAGTTTTTGCAATTCTGTCAATAAACTTGCAGTTCTCCTCGTCGTGGCCTGTACCGTCCTTATAAATTTTAGTCTTATAAACGGTGGTGTAGCCCTTGTTTCTCTCAGCGCCGATCACAATTTCCTGACCGTCATTTGCAGCACCCTCGCGCATCTCCTTGCACTTAAGCGCCATAGGAGCAAACCCGGGGTCGAGTTTAGCCTGTACCTTAAGCTTCATACTTGATTTTTCCTCCGATAATAGTTTTTTCTACATTAAATTCTTTATCAAGAATAACAATGTCAGCATCCTTACCCGCTGCGATTGAGCCCTTCTTGTCTGCTATTCCGAGAGTTGTAGCAGGGTTGAGAGATGCGCAGTTTACGCACTCGTGAAGAGGAATCGAGGAGTTGGTATAAACATTCCATACACCCTTATTAAGGTGAAGAACACTACCGGCAATGGTTCCGTCCTCGAGACGGCAGATATTGTCCTTATATATAATTTTCGCACCGCCAAGAGTATATTCGCCCTCGTCAAGTCCGCCAGCGGGCAGACAGTCGGTGATAAAGCAAAGCTTTCTGCCCTTGAGCTTATAAACAATGTCGTAAAGAGCAGTGTTTACATGATAGGTATCAACGATAAGCTCACAGCTTACGTCAGAAGCAAAGGCTGCTCCTACAACACCGGGAGCTCTGTGAGTCAAGGGAGTCATTACGTTAAAGAGGTGCGTTGCGTGCTTTACGCCCGCCTTGGTTGATGCCATAGCTGTTTCATAATCCGCTGAGGTATGTCCCATAGATACAACAACATTTGTCTTATCGGCTATTTCGCGAATAGCATCAAAGTTGTCGGTATCCTCCTCGGGAGCCAAGGTTATAATTCTTATTACATCGGCATTCTTTTTTACAAACTCCGCATCAGGCTTAAGAATGTACTTTGCATCCTGCGCACCCTTTTTAGCCTCTGAAATAAAGGGCCCTTCCGCATGAACACCGAGAATGGTTGAACCGTCAAAGTCCTCCTCCTTCATAAGAGCTCGGCAGGTGTCGATAGCGCCCTGAATAACCTTCATATCAACGGTCATTGTTGTGGGAAGATATCCTGTTACACCGTTTGCGACAATGCCCTTGGAGATTATTCTCATGCTCTCCTCGCTAACGTCACACACATCTCTTGTAAGATATCCGTGGATATGTAAGTCGATAAATCCGGGTGTTACATATCCGCCATTAGCATCAATAACCTCAGCGCCCTCGGGGATTTCGTTTTCATTCACAAGTCCAATAATTTTTTCTTCAAAAAGGAGAGCCTTATTTTGCTCTATGCCGTTTTCGAGAACAATTTGCGCGTTTTTAATTGCTATCATATTAATTAAACCTCACAAAAATATTTTATAGCTTCACTCCAAAGAATGAGAGCAAACCAAATACAAATACAACAAGCATAATTACAGGAAGCACGTACTTCATATACCCGTACATCCATTTTTTCACCTTGAGTCCCTTGCCCTGGTTCGCCTCATTTACAAAGTTCTCAAAGCCCCAACCGTATTTTTTATTGGTACAGAAGATTATATAAACGATAGAGCCGAGGGGAAGAACAAGGTTGCTTACTATAAAGTCCTCCCAGTCAAGAACACTCTTTCCTAAAGGCGCGAAGTCCGCCCAAAGGTTAAATCCGAAGATACAGGGAAGCGAGAGCACAAGAAGAAGTCCGCCGTTTATAAGACATGCCTTTTTTCTCGACCATCCGAATTTATCTATCGTGCAGGCAAGTATGCCCTCAAATACCGCAAGAATAGTTGAGAATGCAGCAAAGGTAAGGAATACAAAGAAGAGACTACCTATAACTCTGCCGAAAGGCATGTTATTAAATATAGAAGGAAGTGTTGAGAAGATAAGAGCGGGGCCGGCTGTTGTCTGTCCGCCGTTGTAGGTAAAGCATGCGGGGAAAATAATTAATCCCGAAATAACCGCAACGGTGGTGTCGAGAACCGCAACATTTACAGACTCACCGAGAAGTGAGCGCTCCTTACCGATATAGCTTCCAAATATTGCCATAGAGCCCATACCCAAAGACAGAGTAAACAGGGCCTGAAGCATAGCGCCCGAGATGACATTTATTATTCCGGTTTCAACGAACTTGTCCATGTCCGGGATAAGATAAAATGCAAGTCCCTCAGCCGCTTTATCAAGAGTACAGCAATAAATTGCGATGCCTATCATGAGTACAAAGAGAGCTATCATCATAACCTTTGTAACACGCTCAAGACCGTTTTGAACTCCGATAGAGTTTACAAAGAAGCCTGCTATTACAACAATAACCATGCATACCATCATTGCGACAGGATCCATGAGCATCTGGTCAAACGAAGAAGATACAGCATCTCCCATAGCCTCAAATGTGCCATTGGCTGTATTCCAGAAGTAGTAAAGGATCCAACCCGAAACAACGGTATAGAACATCATAAGAACATAGAGACCGACAAACGACGCATATCCATGGGCTTTAAATGCCTTGTGGCCGGGAAGCGGATCGTACTGACATATTGGACTTTTCTGGCTGGCGCGTCCTACAGAGAACTCCATCGCCATTATCGGAAGACCGAGTATAACGAGGAAGACAAGATAAACAAGAACAAAAATTCCTCCTCCGTACTGACCAACCATCCAAGGAAACTTCCATACATTTCCGACACCTATGGCGCATCCTGCACTGAGCAGAATAAATCCGAGACGCGATCCTAGCTTAGCTCGTGTTTGTTGTTTGTTTTCCATTTGTTTTTCCTTTTTTGTAAATAATTGTTGTCTAAATTGGGTTCTACCAACCCTTTTGCGATTTTTCAAGCTGCTTTAGGAGGTACTCATCTTCCTTGAAGAATTTAACCGCCTTAGCAAGTCTTTCTGCCTCAAAGCGAACCGCAGCTCTGCCTATGCGCTCATTTGCGCCGTAGGGGTCATCACCGTAAAAGGCATTTGGAACATCTATATCCCATCCGCCGTCGGCAAGCTTAAGACCGTGCTTTTTATAAAGCCCTGCCCTGCCTGTTGGCATACCGCTCTCTCTGCCTAACATTTCGGGATGATAAAGAGAGGGGTCTATCCCCATCATAAGCGAAACCTCTCCCATTCCGGCATGGCCCGAAAGCATTCCCTCAGCATGCTGCTTAAGAAGAAGCTCCTCATCCTCTTTGGTAAGCTCCGGGAAAAATCCCGAACCATTATCTCTTATCAGCCTTGCAAAATTGTGTGGCACCATGAGTCCGATATCAAAAACCGCCATTACAAAATCTCTTTTTGCATTTCCCAGCTTTCGCATAAAAGCATTGAGCCATGATGAATTACCGCCATGCCCATTACAAACAAGTATTTTTTTATACCCGTTACGGCTGATTTGAGCGCAAAGCTCATCAAGAAGCAGCATTTGAGTTTCAAGACGGAGTGTGATGTTTCCCTCAGACATTGAGCCCCCCGGAGCAATGGGAAAATTGTTTGGCAAATCGCCGAATGTAAAATCGGGAAATACACAGAAGGTTTCAAGCTGAGACGCCCTGTAAGCAATATTACTTGCCAAAAGTATATCCGTACCGACAGCCAGATGAAGCCCGTGCTTTTCAACACAGCCCATAGGTATTACGCAAACACCCTTTGATTCTTCTCTGAGCTCGGCAAAGTCACCGCTTGTCCGATATAGCCAACGTGTTTCCATATTTTACATGTATTTCTTTACAATTGCGTTCATTTCGGGAAGACGCTTTTCCATATCCGAAACCAGCTTAAACTGATTTCTCGCTCTATCCAGGTTGTGACCGGGACGGGAGGTTCTGAAATAGGTGTCTCCCTCAAGGTAGTCGGTAAGGAATCTCATACCGCACTCAAAGGTCATCATAATAGCACCTACGGGGAGAAGCTCAAGCTCCTTTTTGGTAAGGCCACCCTTTGCGCCCTCGATAAAGCCCTTTACATAAAGCTCGTAAAGAGAGATGTCAAAGTTGACCTTGGTAAGGTCTGCCTCATCCTCAAGAGCTGTTGTTGCGCCGAATCTGATAGAATCGCCGAAATCATTTACAGAATAACCGGGCATAATTGTATCAAGGTCGATAACGCAGACAGGCTTGCCTGTTGCTTTGTCAAAGAGAATATTATTAAGCTTTGTGTCATTGTGAGTAACTCTGAGAGGAAGCTCGCCCGCCTCTCTTGCGCGTTCAAGTGTGCCTGCAAACTCTTCTCTTGCCACACAGAAGTCAACCTCGGCCTGAACCTCGGCAAGTCTTGCGCACTTGTCAGCCTTAACAGCCGCCATAAGATTAGCAAATCTAACAGGAGTGTTATGGAAATTAACTATCGTTTCGTAAAGAGTCGCTGCCGGATACTCTCTGAGAAGATACTGGAAGTTGCCGAATGCTACCGCGCTGTCATAGAACTGCTCGGGGCGCTCAACCTTATCAAAGCTTAGGCTATCGGTAACAAACAGAATAAGACGCCAGTATTCACCGTCTTCATCAATAGCGAAATTAGCCCCCTCCTTTGTTTTAACCACATTGATGGTCTCACGGTCGGGGTCGCCACCGTTTTCGATAATTATTTTGCGGAGGAACTCGGTAACCGCAGTATAGTTCTCCATAAGTCTTGCGGGTTCTTTAAATACATTCTTGTTAATACGCTGAAGAATATACTCTTTCTTTTTGCCATTATCGTTATAAACCACATACTTTGTGCTGTTAATGTGGCCGCTGCCGTATGGCTCTGCGGAAACAAAGTCTCCCTCTATACCAAAATTGCTAAGTACTTTCTGAATCTGTTCTGCCATTTTCAATCTCCATTCTGCCACGTCGGGCGGCCAAATTTATTTGTGATTTTAAATTGTCGCGCGGTGCGCTTTTTTTTGTTTTTTGCGCGTAATATTACATTTATTATACATTATCCCGTTGACAAATGCAAGGTAAAATAGTATAATATTTTGTAGAATAGCGCAATATGTTCAATTCTTTTTTACAAACAATGGTGAAACAGATGAATAAACAGGAAATTATAACCGTACTCGAAGAATTAAACAAAATAAGCGGCTTCAGGGTATCGCTGCACGATGCCGACTATAACGAAATTGCTGCCTATCCCGAATTTATGAACACCTTTTGTGAAAGCATAAACCGAAATGAGGGAGAGCACCGAAAGTGTGTTGAATGTGACAGAGTCGCCTGCCTTAATGCTCAAAAAAAGGGCGAAACTTATATTTACAGATGCCGCCACGGTCTTACCGAGGCAGTAAGCCCTCTCTATAACTTCGGGACACTGTCGGGGTTTCTTATGATGGGACAGGTTGCAACAAACGAAAATGATAAAAAAAACGCAGAAAAAGCTTTATGCTCCCTTAACTATCCCGACAGCGCAATAAAAATGTGCACTAAGGATATTCCGGTGGTTGATGAAGAAATGGTAAGCTCATACGTAAAGATAATGACTATCTGCGCCGAATATCTAACCCTATCAAACGCGGTATCGGCGCAAAAGTCGAGTATTGCAGAAAGAGCAAAAAAATACATAAACGAAAATATCGAAAACAAATTCGGAATTGCCAAAATCTGCGCATCTCTTGATTGCTCAAAATCTACTCTGCTCACATCATTTAAGCGCACTTACGGAGTAACTGTGAACAATTACATAACAGATGTCAGGCTTGAGCGAGCAAAGTTACTTTTGCTCAATGACAAAAAGAGCATAAGCGATGTAGCATACGAGTGCGGCTTTGCCGACCAGTCCTACTTCTCAAAGGTATTTTCAAAGCGCTTTGGCTTGCCGCCAAGCGAGTTCCGCACAAACGAAAAGGACTAAATCCGAGGAGATAACAGATGAAAATATTGCACACATCAGATATACATATAGATTCACCTATGACCGCAAGGCTGCCGTCGGCAAAGATAAGAGAGAGGCGCAGAGAGCTTATCTCAAATTTCTCAGACCTTGTGTCTGAGGCGAGAAAAAACGGCTGCTCAGCCGTAATAATCGCAGGTGACCTTTTTGACTCTGAAAGAGTGAGCCGGAAGGCAAAAAGCATGGTTCTTGATACAATTCTGACAGCCAGAGACCTCACTTTCTTTTACCTCAAAGGAAATCACGAGGGCGACGCTCTCACAGAGGATACCGAACTTCCTAAAAATCTTTGCATTTTCGGTGATGATTGGAGCTATTTTGAAGCCCCCGGGCTTACTGTCGCAGGGCGAAGCGTTTGCCAGGAAAAAATGTTTTCGGAGCTGAATTTGCCAAGCGATTCAAAGAATGTTATAGTTCTTCACGGCGAGCTTCGCGACCGCTCATCCGGTGAGGCTATAGGAAAGCTTGACGCAGTGGGGAAAAATATAGATTATATGGCTCTCGGCCACTATCACAGCTACTCGGCTGAAAAAATCGACTCAAGAGGTGTTGCGGTATACTCCGGCACACCCGAAGGCCGCGGATTTGACGAGGCATTTGACTGCGGATATGTTATTCTCGACACGGATACCATGGAGCACCGCTTTATCCCCTTTGCAAAAAGGAGACTCAGAATAGTTAAGCTGCCTCTTAACGGAATGGTTTCCCCATCGGAAATATCAGAGGCTGCCGAGCGGCTTTTAAAGGATATTCCCGCAAGAGACCTTGTGAGGCTTGAGCTTAACGGAGAGTATTCTCCCGAATTATGGCGGGACACAGAGGCTCTGGAGCGTAGATTTGCCGAGAGGTTTTATCATTTTGAGGTAAAGGATTCCTCTAAAATAAAAATTGACCCTGAAAGCTACAAATACGACAAGTCCTTCAAGGGGGAATTTATAAGAACCGTCAGCTCCGACAAGTCTCTCGACGAGGATAAAAAGGCAAAGATAATTGCCTGCGGACTATATGCCCTTATGGGCGAAAACATATTTGAAAGCTGAGGAGGAAAAATGAAGCTTACAGAATGCTATATAGAAAACTTTGGCAAAATCAGCGCAAGGCATTTTGATTTTACCGACGGCTTTAACCTTGTCCTCGCAGAAAACGGATATGGAAAAACGACCCTTTCATTCTTCATAAAGTGCATGCTTTACGGCATGGACGACACAAAAAAACAAAGCCTTGACGAAAACGAGCGCAAAAAATATCTTCCCTGGTCAGGCGCTGAGTGCGGTGGTTCGCTCTGCTTTTCGCTAAAGGACAAGCATTACCGTGTGGAAAGGCGCTTTGCCCCAAAGGCTGCAGATGACAGCTTTGTTCTTTATGACACAGCCCTCGGCAGAGAATGCAATGATTTTACAGAAAATCTCGGTGCGGAAATCCTCGGAATAGATGCCGACGGCTTTATGAGAACACTCTTTCTCTCCGAGCGTGTGTTGTCGCAAAAAAACGACAACCGCACAATCTCGGCAAAGCTCTCTGAGCTTGTTGGCTGCGACGGAGATATCAGCAGCATGACCGAGGCCTTAAAGCTGCTTGATGAGCAAAGAAAATTCTATATGAAAAAGGGCGGCAGCGGAGAAATATCCGACATAAAAAATCGCTTATCTGAAACCGAGGAGCTTTTATCCGAGGCTTATGCCGCAGAGGAAAGGAGCAGGCAGGCAGAAAAAGACCTCTTCTCCCTCTCAAAAAAGGAAGAGCTGCTGCGAGAAGAGGAGAGAAAAATAGCCAAAGAAAGAGAAACACTTGCAAGACTTGGCAGCGCCGAAAGCTATCGTAATGCTCTATCCGAAATGAAAGCTCAGCTTGCAAAAAGTGAGACAAGGCGAAATGAGCTTATAGAATTCTTTGGCGGAAATATTCCCACAGAGGCGGAAATATACCGTGCAAAAATGATTGAGGCGGAAATTAAACGTCTCTCCCATAGCGCAGAGGACAATAGCGACTCCGAGTTTATTTCCCTGCACAATTATTTTGAAGTCGGAGCAAAGCCCGAGATGGTTGCAAGTGCTGCAAAGGCTCTCGAAAGACTTAAGGAGAGAAATTATCCGAAATCCGACAGCTATCTTCGTAAAGCTCTGCTTTTCTCAAAGCGCACCCCTGAAAAATCCGAGGCTGAGGCAGCAAAAAAACTGCTGGGCGCTGAATTTAAGCTTCCTATATTGCCCCTAGCCTTAGGCGCAATTATTACGGTGGCGGGAGTTGTGCTTGGCATAGCCTTAAATCCTCTGTTCTTCCTTGTCTCGCTTTTCGGCATTATAGGGGCAATTTGCGCTCCGCTTATCCGTCAAAACAAGATAAAGAAAAGAGACACCGAGGTTTTGAAATTTATTTCTTCCCTCTCGGATGCCCGAGAGCTTAAAAGTCGCCCGTCTGCTGAAATTATTGAAGAAATCTTGGCTCTTCTCGATGCCGAAGACCATAGTGAATCTCTTGCTTTAAAGGACAAAGAGGAGCTTATAGCATTTACCGCCATGTTTGGCGAAAGGGGCGACCCGATAAAAGACACTATAGAGATTTTAAGAAAGCACGAAAGATACAAGGAGCTTTTGGTCGTTGAAAAATATAAGGCTGACAAACGCCTGTCCGACGAAGAAGAGCTTGCGCGCAAAAGAAACGAGCTTTCAGAATTTATCTCCCGTTTCAGATGCAAGACCGATGACCCCGTAGCCGAGCTTAGCCTCGCGCTTAACGAATACTCGGCTTTGTCTGCCGAAATAGTATCTAAGCGCACATCAATAACCTCACTTACATCAAGTCAAAAGTTCTCGGATATTCCGACATCCGAGGGAGTTCGCACAGGTGATGAGCTGGATAGGGCTACCGCCAAGCTATCCGAATCTATAAACGAAGTAAGCCGAGAAAAGGCGCTACTTGAAAAGCAATACCGCCTTGACATTGAACGCGCGGAAATGCGTGAGGAGCTTCTCTCAGAAAAGGGAGCGCTTGAAGAAAGGTACGAAAAGTATATGGATAACCTCGAAACCGTTATGCTTACAAAAAAATATCTTGAGTCAGCAAAGGAAAGCATGACTTCAAAATATCTTGGCAAAACAAAATCGGGATTTGAAAAATACTCTTCGCTTATAAGCGGTGAGCAAGGAAGCTTTGATATGGATACAAGCTTTGCGATTGCAAAAACTGAGGGGTCAAAAACACATCCTGCGGAGGCATACAGCCGAGGTATGCGCGACCTTTACGGAATTGCGGTAAGATTTGCGCTTATAGATTCACTGTATGAAAACGAGGAGCCTTTTGTTATTTTAGACGACCCGTTTATATCTCTGGATGACGAAAAATGCAAGAAATCACTTGATATCATAAAGGAAATCAGCAAAGGTAGACAAATAATATACTTTACCTGCTCAGAGTCAAGGACTTGACAAAAGGGCAAAAATCAATTATAATATTTAACTGACCAAGCGGGGCTGTCGCGCTATATGTTGGTGAAAGCTATTATAGCGAGGAAAGTCCGGGCATCACAGGGCAGGATAACGGATAACGTCCGCCGGAGGCGACTCCCGGGAAAGTGCAACAGAAATAAACCGCCCGAGGTGTTTTTGACGAGTGCAGAAATCGTTTTCTTCACACCGCCAGGCATAGTTACCTATGTCAAGGTGGGAAAAGCGATTAACACGAACGATAGTTTGTGTGTTCTGTGCCGTCAAAAGCATCTCGGGCAAGGATGGAAAGGCGAGGTAAGAGCTCACCCACTCCTATGGCAACATAGGTTTGCTGTAAACCCTATCCGATGCAACACCTTTGGTTTCGATTTTTTCGAGGGGCTGCCCGCCCCGATACCGATGGTGGCAGAGCATTTGCTTGAACTGCGGAGTGATTCGCAGTGAAGATAGATGACAGCTGCACGTAAGTGTACAGAACCCGGCTTACAAGCTCGGTCATTTAAAAAGACTTCCTTTGGGAGGTCTTTTTTATTTGCACTTTTCTAGCCGCTCTCATATTATGGGAGTGGCTTTTGTTTTATTTTTGTAAATTTTGTCCCTCGCTTATTGACTGGGACAGAAAAATATACTATAATAAAAGGTAATTTAAATGACCAATCCAGCTATTGCCGATTTTTTTAAAAATACCGAACGTGTAGGCTTTTTAGGACTTGGAAAATCAAATCAGGCAATTCTCTCGCATTTGCCAAAAGAAATAAAGGTCATTTTGCGCTCTGAAACTCCGATAAGGCGGGAAAATATTCCCCGAGGAATAAAGTCCTATAAAATTTTTGACGGCAGCTCTGCCTTTGAAAACCCGGAAGAGGACATTCTTTTTCTCTCACCGTCTGTAAGGAGGGAGAGAGAGGAGCTTTCTAAAATATGGAAAGCGGGTGTTGCGCCATCTTCTGATTTTGAGCTTTTTTTGAAATTAAATGAAAAGCCGCTTTTTTCTGTTACAGGCTCAGATGGTAAAAGCACAACCGCAACCCTTTCAGCCGCTCTTTTATCTACATCAAGGTCCAAGGTAACAGCCATAGGGAATGTTGGCACCCCCTTTGTAAAATCCCTGAATGGCAGGTGTGGAAAATATGCGGTTGCCGAGCTGTCAAGCTTCAGCTTAAGATATGCGGTCCCAAAATCCAAGCGTGCGGTTGTAACAAACATTACGCCAAATCACCTTAACTGGCATAGCAGCTATGAAGAATACATAGAAGCAAAGCTTTCTCTGCTTGATCATGCCGAGGAAAAGATAATTTCTTTAGATGACAGGCGCCTCTTTGAATACGGAAGAGGCAAAGAGGTCTTTGCTGCCACTTCGGCGGAAAAAAGCTATAAGGAAATAAAAGACCAGATAAACGCATCTGTTTTTTACACATCGGAATTGGGATTTATAAAGCGTAACGGAGAAGAGCTTTTCCCTGTTTCGATGCTCAAAAGACGGGAATTTCATAATATTAAAAATCTGCTTTCTGCCCTTGCGTTGACAGACGGTTATGTCTCTTTTGAATGGCAAAAAAAGGCGGCTTCGGAATTTGGAGGTCTGCCCCACCGCCTTGAGGAATTTGCGACGCACAAGGGTGTAAGGTACATTAATTCTTCTATTGACACTTCACCCGCCAGGTGCGCCGAGTCCTTAAGCTCGCTTGACAGAAGAGTAATAATAATTCTTGGCGGAAAGAGCAAGGGCTGCGGCTACGAGACTTTAAGAGAGCCTTTGTCAAAGCACGCAAGGCTTGCTGTTATTACAGGAGAAAACCGCAAAGAAATTTATGAGGATATTCGGGGCAGCACCGAGACGGTAGTTGCTGATGATTTTGAGGATGCTGTACTGTATGCAGCCTCGGTTGCAATAGAGGATGATACGGTTCTGCTCGCCCCTGCCTCCACAAGCTACGATTGTTTTTCGAGCTTTGAAGAGCGAGGAAATAAATTCAAGGAAATAATTTTTGATTATATAAAAAGGCATTAAAATGTCAAAAATGCAAATAGGAGTTTACAAATATGAGGAAGTTTGCAACAATCTTACTGTTAATATTATCTACCGCACTCTGCTTTAGTTCTTGCACAAGCGATGAAACAGAAGCACCTGACGGGCTTCAGACGGTAAAAATATCCGAGGCAGAGGGGTATCAGTTTTTTGGTCCTGAGGAATGGATAATAGCAAATGACGGTGACATCGCTGCTACATACGTCGCAGTAGGCGGCGCTGTAAAGGCATCGCTCAGCTTTACTAAGGTTGACATCCCTACAGGCACTCTTAAGGAATATTTTGAAAGAGAGAAACCGCTTTTTGCTTACGAAATAAGTGTTAAGGAAGAGCCCAATGTAAAACTCGGAAATTCCGACGGAGAAAATTATTCGGTAGTGTATACCTTCAATTACAATGAGACCGACTACGCATGCATGCAGATTTTTGCAAAGCACCGTGACGGATTTTACATTTTCACCTACACCGCGGAGGGCGACCCTACAAGTGAGGAGTCCTATTACCAGAGATATATCGAGGCGGTAAGACTTTCTGCCGAGAGCCTCAAGTTTACCGAGAAGAGCGGCGCGGCTCCGAGCGAAGATAGCGGCGCAGGCTCTGACGAATACAAGCTTGTATCCGACAAGGATATAGCGGGATTTGAGCTTTATCTGCCCGGTGATTATGCCGTAATTTCCTCCGACGCCTATGTTAGCGCTAAAATCTCGGAGGGAGCAAACCTCTTTATCTCCGAGGCTACCGACACAAATGTATCGGTGCTCGACTATCTTAAAAACAGAAAGGCCGAGCTCAAAGGCTTTGCCGATAATGTAACAGACATTAAGATTACATTAAAGACCCAATATGATCCGGAAAGTAAAATGTTTGAGGGTTGGAGCGATACCATGACGGTAATGCCCGAGTATGATGAAAAGCTCGTATTTGGAAATCTTGATGACAACCGACTCATAGCATATGAATACACCTATGAGGTTTCGGGAAACAAATATCACGTTTATCAGGTGCTGGGTATTAAGTCCGCTCTCTTTGACACAACCATAGGCGCTGCGGGATATGTATTTACCTACACCGCGGCAGAAGATGAATACGCACAGAATATTGACGAAATACAAAACATTCTTCAAAGGATAAAATTCTGATGAAAGAAATCTATCTCGACAACAGCGCAACAACAAAAATATGCGAGGAGGCTCTTGACACATACGTTAAGGCCTCCCGTATGACGTATGGCAACCCATCTTCCCTGCACGGTCTCGGGTTTGAGGCGGAGAAGATACTTACAACAGCAAGAGCGCAGATTTGCAAAAGCCTTGGAGCAAGGGGGGCGGATGTTATTTTTTGCGCATCGGGAAGCGAGGCAAACAACCTTGCTATCTTAGGCAGAGCCTACTCAAAGGAGCGCTACAAAAAGGGCGCTAAGATAATCACCACCGACGGTGAGCACGCATCGGTCAACGAGCCTCTCGAAAAGCTAAGGAGAGAGGGATTTAGAGTAGTAAAAATCCCTACAAAGCATGGCATTCTCGATATGGACAGGCTTAAAGAAGAGCTTAGCGCTGACACCATACTTGTAACAATGATGATGGTAAACAACGAGACAGGCGCTCTATACGACATAAGCGCTGTTTCAAGACTTGTACATACGGTATGCAAGGATGCTCTTGTCCATGTTGATGCAACACAGAGCTATATGAAGCTGCCGTTTACCAAGGCTGCGTTAGGCGCAGATATGATTACCCTCTCATCTCACAAAATTGAGGGACCAAAGGGGGTCGGTGCTCTTCTTATAGACGAAAGTGTTAAAAAAATCAAGGGGCTTTCACCTATAATTTTAGGCGGTGGTCAAGAGGGCGGTTATCGCTCGGGAACAGAAAATGTACCCGGAATTGCAGCTTTTGGCGCTGCGGCAGAGGTTGGCGCAGTTACACTTAAAGAAAGATTTTTAAGAATGGATGAGCTTCGCACCCGTCTCATTATGGGAATAAAGGCAAGAGACACGCTTTGCGGTATTTCTATCACAGAGCCCGAGTCTCACGCTCCGCATATTCTTAACATCACCCTGCCTAAAATAAAGAGCGAAACGATGCTGCATTATCTTTCATCTCTTGGCATATATGTTTCCAGCGGCTCCGCCTGCTCATCAAACTCAGGACATATATCCTCCGCTCTTGTAGCATACGGCAGAACACCCGAGGAGGCGGACTATTCTATAAGAATCAGCCTTTCGGCAAGAAATTGCGAAGAGGATATTGACGAGCTTTTATCTGCCTTGGAATCCGGAATTTCAAAGCTTGCGAGGGTGAAGTAACATGGCTCAGATAACCGTAATAACCGTTGGCACGCTTAAAGAGGATTACCTTAAGGACGCGGTTGCCGAATACAAGAAAAGACTCTCACAGTATGCGAGAGTCGAGGAAATAAATATCAAAGAGGAGCGCATTTCTAACGAGGACGACAAGAGCGAAATTGCCGCAGCGCTTGATACCGAGGCTGAAAAAATTATTTCATCCATCCCCAAGGGGGCAGCGAAAATTGCCCTCTGTGTTGAGGGTACGCAGTACGATTCCCCCGCTCTCGCATCGCTTATCGGAAAATATAACGATGAGAGCGGAAAAATAGCCCTTATTATAGGCTCGTCTCACGGTCTTTCCGAAAAAGTGAAAAGAGAGTGTCAGATTAGGCTTTCTGTGTCAAAAATGACCTTCCCGCACCAGCTTATGCGAGTTATTCTTTACGAGGCTTTATACCGCTCTTTCACCATCCTAGTAGGGAAAAGGTATCATAAATAAAAAAATGGACATCACATAGCGCTGTGCATCAATGGCACTACTCAACGAAACAAATCCATCTTTTAGGTTTATAAAAGTGCTCTGCGCGTGTGAAAAAATTTGCCTGTAGCAATCGAAATGCCTGCTAGCATAAAAGGAGTTGTTTTACTTGTTGTATTTAATAAAAACAGTGCTTGTAAAAAAAGGACAGAGAGAAATTCTCTGTCCTTTTTTTCTATAGGTCGGTAATTTATTTTGTTAAACCAAAAACACTCCTTTAGAGTAAGATCTTGCTAATAGTACGTTCTATTTGTTTTTTGTACGACCGAGTAAATAATCTATCGACACGTCAAAATAATCGGCAAGTTTAATGAGAGTCGCATAATCTGCCTGTCGCTCTTCATTTTCATATCTACTTATGGAATTTTGGTTCATATTTAAATCCATTGCCAACTTAAGTTGTGATATTTTCCGCTCCTTACGCAATTCCTTTAATTTGAACATCGACACAATTCCCCATTTTTTTCTAAAAAATGCAAAAACCTATTGACATTATTATACCAAAGTGGTATAATTGTTTTATCCCATTTTGGGATATTACAATTTAAGAAAGGTAGTCTTATGAACAACACAAATTTCGACCCCAACAACAATGCTCATTCTGAACAACCCCAGAATCAGCAGCCGCAGTATCAGTATCAGCAACCGCAGTATCAGTATCAGCAACCGCAATACCAGTATCAGCAGATGCCCGCACAGTCTACCGCAGGTAAGGGGCAGTCTGTAGCTGCACTTGTGCTTGGTATAGTCAGTGCCGCTTTCTCCATGTTTCTTGCGGTAGCCTTCCCCGTCAACTTAATTTTCCTTGCTTGCGGTATCATCGGTATCGTACTAGGTGTTATGGGACGCAAAAAGTCCATCGAGGCTAACGGAAAAGCATCCGGAATTGCTACCGCCGGCTTTGTTCTCAGCATCATCGGTACCGTTCTCTCAGCTTTATTCATCGTTTCTTGCCTTGCTTGTGTTGCCTGCGTCGGCGCGGGAGCATCATCTTTGGGTTCATCTCTTCTTTATTACTAATGCTTCCGCAAATTACTATTTTCGGTAAAATTATTTCAACATATTCCTTATGCGGCATTATCGGAATTTTAGTCGCTGCATGGATTTATTGCTATCTACTGAAAAGAAGAAACAGATGCGACAGCGATGGAATTTTGATGATTCTTTTTTCTGGAATAGGAATTCTTATCGGTAGCCATTTACTCTATGGCATAACTAACATTAAGTATTGGTATGTCATCTTCGAGGCCTCTTCATTTAAAGAAGTTTTCTCAATTCTTGGAAGTATTTTTGGCGGAGCGGTATTTTATGGAGGACTTATAGGCGGATTAATTTTTGCCTTTATTTACATCAGACTCAAAAAACTGGATTTCAACGACTTTGCAGATTGCGGAGCTATCTCTATTCCCCTTTTTCATTCCTTTGCAAGAGTTGGATGCTTTTTGGCGGGATGCTGTTACGGAATTGAAAGCGAATTTGGATTTATGTCCAACAACAACCCCCTTGTTCCGGCTGTTGTAGGCATACGTCGTTTCCCTACTTCGCTTTTGGAAGCATTACTAAATTTAGCTTTGTTTTTTGTATTGTTAAATTTAAGAAAAAGCAAAAGGCTTCGCGGAGCATTGCTTCACATTTATCTTATATCGTATTCAGTTATGCGCTTTGCGATAGAATTTTTGCGTGGCGATGAAATACGAGGAATATGGTTTGGTTTATCTACCTCCCAGTGGATAAGCATCGTTGTTTTCGTATTTGCTGCACACATGCTCCATAAACATCAATGTTTGCAAAAAACAAAGAAAGCAAAAAGCAATACTTCTACTTAAATAAAAGAACCGGCTTCACAAAGGAAGTCGGTTCTTTTATGTTATGATGATTTAAAAGTATTCCTCAGGAAATACCTTAGACATAGAAGCATTTGAATAGCGCTTATCCCCTGTAACATCACTTAATATTTTTACGAACTCGGGAAATTTCACCTGAGTTTCTCTGGTTTTCAGCTCGGTTTCGAGGATTGCGGTTCTTTGCCATTCGGGATAAACATCTATTTCAAAAAGTTGACCAAAATAAACAAAGGTATAGCGAATCTTATGGATGGGAGCGGTTAACTTGTCTCTCTTTTCAGCGAGTGCTAAAAATTCTTCTTTTGTAATTTCATGCTCATCTTCATATGATGACATTTTATCTATTCTTATTTTTTTAGTCTCTGTGTATGTGACATTTCCCGACCTTTCCCGACTTCTTACCCTGTGGGTAATTCCTGCGGGGGATTCGAGGTATATCTGCACTATCTCGCTTCTTGTATATTCTTCCATAACCGAAAGAACGGATTCCTCGGGAATAGCAATTATATATTTTTTCTCTATCTCTATGTTTGGCTGCTTCAAGAAAATGCCTCCGTAAGCTATTTTTAAATTTATTTTATCACATTTATAAAGATAATTCAATCATATTTTCAACTTTTGCATATTTTCTCTTGACTTAACTAAAATTATATGATAAAATAATATATGCTAAAAAGTTATTATGTGCCGAAATGGCAGAACGGAGTTTCATTATGTCCAACATTTTTGAAAAAATCAGAGCCAAGCTCACAAGCCCCAAGGGTAAGGTTGTTGTGGATAAAATAACCACCGGATTGCTTATTCTTATGCTATGCTCTCCCCTGCTTGTTTTGGGTTACATACTTCTTTGGTTCGTTATGAGATGATTTTTTACAATTTAAAGCGTGCTCCTTCATGGGTACGCTTTTTTGTTGCTAGCACAAGATAAAAACACCGCCTCTTTCGAAGCGGTGTTCTGTTTTTTAGGGATATTAGCCCTTCATCATCTTAGCGATCTCAGCGCCGAAGTCTTCTTCTCTCTTCTGGATGCCCTCGCCCTTATCAAAGCGAACGTATCCTGTAACCTTGATGTTACCGCCAAGCTCCTTAGCAACAGAAGCTACGTACTTAGCAACGCTCATAGAGTCATCCTTAACGTAAGCCTGCTCAAGGAGGCAGTTGTTCTCGTAGAACTTACCAAGTCTTCCCTTAACGATGTTAGCAAGAATATTGTCGGGCTTGTTAGCCATCTTAGGATCTTCCTTCATCTGCTTAATGAGGATAGCCTCCTCCTCGGCAAGAACGTCAGCAGGAACAGACTCCTTATCAAGGTACTTAACCTCCATAGCAGCGGTCTGAAGAGCAATGTTCTTCGCGCACTCTGCAAAGCCATCCTTATCAGCAACATCAGTATCGAATGAAACGATAACACCTGTTGCACCCATACCGTGGATGTAAGTGGAAACAACACCCTCAACGATTACAAAACGGCGGATAGAAAGCTTCTCACCGATCTTATAAGTGTTCTCAGCAAGAGCATCAGCAACTGTACCCTCACCTGCCGCAAACTTAGATGCAAGAAGAGCATCAACATCAGCGGGCTTAGCTGCAATTATAGACTTAAGGATATCCTTAACGAACTCCTTAAAGGTTGCGTTCTTAGCAACGAAGTCGGTCTCGGAGTTTACCTCAACGATAGCGGTGGTATCTCCGATGGTCATTACGTCAACAAGACCCTCTGCTGCAATACGGTCAGCCTTCTTAGCAACTGCGCCCATACCCTTCTCGCGAAGGTACTTAACTGCAGCCTCGAAGTCACCGTTTGTCTCTGTAAGAGCCTTTTTACAATCCATCATACCGCAGCCGGTCTGCTTTCTGAGCTCGGCTACGTCTTTAGCTGTAAATGCCATTGGTTTTATTCTCCTTTAATTTTCAAATTTAAGTGAGGCGAGCAAAAATTACTCAGCTGCCTCTTCTGCTGCTACTTCTTCAGCAGCCTCTTCTGCTACTGCTTCCTCTGCTACCTCTTCCTGAACACCGCCGCGAGCTTCGATAACAGCGTTTGCAAGAGCGCCTGCGATAAGCTTGATAGCGCGGATAGCGTCATCGTTACCGGGGATTATGCAATCTGCATCATCGGGGTCACAGTTGGTGTCAACGATAGCAACAACGGGAATACCGAGCTTCTTTGCCTCAAGAACAGCGTTGCGCTCCTTGCGAGTGTCAACGATGAATACGCAAGAGGGAAGTCTCTCCATATCCTTGATACCGCCGTAGGACTTCTCAAGGTCATCAATTTCCTTAAGCTTCTTAGCAACCTCTTTCTTAGGAAGAAGATCGAAGGTGCCGTCTGCCTGCATCTTCTCAAGCTCCTTAAGACGTCTGATAGACTTACGGATGGTGCCGAAGTTGGTAAGCATACCGCCGGGCCAACGTGCGTTTACATAGTACATTCCGCATCTCTGCGCCTCTTCCTTAACGGTGTCGGCAGCCTGCTTCTTAGTACCGATGAAGAGGATTGTACCACCCTCCTGTGCCATCTCGGAAACGTAGTTGTAAGCTTCCTCAAACTTCTTAACGGTCTTCTGAAGGTCAACAATATGAATACCGTTTCTCTGTGTGAAGATGTACTCAGCCATCTTCGGGTTCCACTTCTTAGTAGGGTGACCGAAGTGAACACCTGCTTCAAGCAACTGCTTGATTGTGATTTCGAACATTTTAATGTTCCTCCTTTGGTTTTTCCGCCATAGCGACACAATACTGCGACTCAACAGAGCACCGGCAGTAAACCTACTCGCTATGTGAGATATAATTTTTGTCTGTCTCACGGACAGCCTTAATATAATAACATATTAAAAGCCCCATTGCAAGATATTTTTTTCACAAACCCAAAAGTTTACAAAAAATTCATATTTCGCCAAGCTTCACACTTGATTTGTCGCCATGTTTATGCTACAATATGAGAAATGAAAAAGGAAAAGGAGATATCGAATGACAAAACGGGCAAAGTTAGATATTAAGAGTTTTTCGCTTATTTTTTCGGTGGCTAATTTAGTGCTTTTTCTTATGTACTTTATGCCGTACTATGTTGCCGAGGACTACGAATTCTCTTTAGCTTACGAGTATTTCAGACTCTATACTGACGAAATCTTGCGCTGGATTTTGCCTGTGGCGGCGGCTTCTTTTCTTGCCATGCGGTGCGCAAATGACGGTGTTAAAAAAATGCTTTCGTACACCCTGTTTATCTCTCTTACCAACCTTGTCTATACCATTCCGTTTTATTATCTCTTAGGTATTGAGCGGGGCGGCGATACTCCGGGTTCTCTTGTAATGTCGCTTCTTGTTTCTCTTGGTTACACGGCAATCTTCTTTGCACACACACTAGTTCTTTGTTTTGTAATCAGACGTTCTGTGATTTTCTTCACCGCAAAGGAGCTTACAAAAAAATTACCCCCGAAGTATGTGTCTTGTCCAACTGATGAAATGTGGCGCGGATGTATATCCGAGGCGCAAGCTTCCCTACCCGAAAAACTAAGCGAGGGAAAAATGCTGGATCTGTCTCACCCGACATCTCTTGCTTTCTTCTTTGCTTCGCTATTTGAATTCACTATTTATTTTTTAATTGAAGTATTTAATGCCGGGTCTTATCTCATAAATTATGTCGGCGGTTATAGGTCGGGAGAGATAGCATATATGATTTTCCGATTTGTATTTGTTTTATTCATGCTGTTTTTATCTTTGGCAGTTTCTCAAGTTGTTAAAAAGCACACGAAAAGCCCTGCCGATGATACATAAAAGTAGCTAGCCATATCAAAAGTGCGTTTTTGTCAACTAATATTTTCAAAAACGCACTTTTTGTTTATTCTTTACATCTTGGACTTTTTTCCACAAGGAAAAAGTATGGTGAGGTGGGAGAATTAAGTATATGAAATTCGGAAGCGCAAATCTTAAAACGGGATAGGGTTTTAAAATACTCTCTCAGCATTTCTCCCTCAAGGGCGCCCTCCTCGTGACCGGGATATATAGCAACAATTAAAACTCCGTCGGGCAGAAGCAAATCTATCGCCGCTTCAACCGCGGGCATTGTGGTTTCGCGCATTGTGTAAAGCGCCTTGTTTCCGCTTCTAGGCAGATATCCGAGGTTAAACATTCCCGCCTTTATAGGCTCTTTTACGAACTCCTTAACTCTGTGGTGAGAGGCGCAGATAAGCTCATAGTTTTGGGGAGCTCCGTTTTCCTCAAGATAGCTTCTTGTTGACTGAAGCGCCAGCTCCTGTATGTCAAAGGCATATACCTTTCCGCTGTCACCTACCGTCTTTGAAAGAAAGAGAGTATCGCCGCCGTTACCCATAGTGAAATCCACAGCAACATCTCCCTCCCTGAGATGCTCTAGGATAAAATGCTTATGCAAACCAACTAAGTCAACCATAAAAAACTAACTCCTAACTCCTAACCCCTAACTCCTAAACCCTAACTCCTAACCCCTAACTCCTAAACCCTAACTCCTAACTCCTAAACCCCTCAATTTCCTCTTTGGTCATAGGCTTTACATAGGCGGAATAGTTTGTTTTATATATCACAAAACCGGGCTTTGAGCCGCCGGGCTTTTTTATATTGGAAACTCTTGTGTAATCAACCGCTACACTGTCAGATGGACTCTGAGAGAAATATGCCGCAATTCTTGCAGCCTCGGTATAGTCCTCTGCCGGAGGCTCCTCACCCTCGGTAACAAGTATAACGTGTGAGCCGTGAACGTCCTTTGTATGGAACCAGATATCATGGCGCTCGGCAATTTTTAATGTGAGCTGGTCATTTTGAACATTGTTTCTGCCCACGAGGACTGTGTATCCGCCCGAGGTTTTAAACCTATGGGGCGACAGCTTGATCTGCTTTGGCGGTTTGTAGCCCTTCATTTTTGCCGAATAGCCTGAGCGGTAAAGCTCGTCTCTTATTTCGATAAGGTCCTGCTCGCACTCTGCCCTCTCAAGGAACGAACGCACGGATGCAAGATATTCAAGCTCGGCTTCCCAAAGCTTTATCTGCTCGGCAAGAACCGCCTTTGCGGTTTTGCATTTGTTATACTGCTTATACATTTTTTGAGCATTTTGAGACGGGGAGAGCCTTGGGTCAAGGCTCACTTCTATTTCGGGGCAGCTCTCATCGTAATAATCAATTGTTTTAAAGCTCTTCATTCCCCGCTCAAGGCAGTAAAGATTTGCGGTTATAAGATCACCGTATTTTTTATACTCCTCTCCCCTCTCGGAATCAAGGAGCGCCTGACGCTGAATGCCCAGCTTCTTTTCGGTTCTTGACACAGCATTCGACAAAAGAGTAGTTATATCCTTTGCTCTCTGGTGTATGTGCTCAAGCCTGTCCCGCTCTGCAAAATACAAATCGAAAAGCTCTCTGAACGAGTCAAACTTCTTAACGACTGCACTGTCGCCGAGATAGCCGATATCCATATAGGAATAATCAACAGGCTTGCCATCGGAATTTATGGCTACGGTTGGAGAATAGCTTTCGGATATGAGAAGCTCCTGCCATGCTGAGAACACATTCCAAAACTTATCTGAATTTATACTCAAAACAGGCACATCGACAGAGCCTGTCGCTCTAAAAACAAGCTCATGGGCTATCTGAGTTGCAATACCCGAATAGGTAGATGTAATGAACCTTTCACCCGAACGCTCGGGCGAAAACTCAGCCAGCTTCTCGAAGAAAAGCGCCTTGTCAACAACGAGAGGCGAAAGCTTTTCGGGCTTATCGGGAATCTGATATTTAAGTCCCGGCAGCACCTGACGCACCGTGCTTGCCGCAAAGTCGATAATTTTAAGCGCGGTCAATATTTTGCGCTCGGAATCAAGCACCACAAGGTTCGCATACTTACCCATTATTTCACAGATTATATGCCTCTCCGTTGGAAAGCCCATTTCGTCATAACAGGAAACTGTGAAATCGGCAATTCTGTCAAATCCCGGCTGTTCTACCGAGATAATTCTTGCACCGATAAAATATTTGCGCAGGAGCATACAGAACATGGGAGCTTCCTTAGGGTTTTCCTTTGCCATATCGGTAAGCTGAAGCCTCGGCGCATTTGGACCTACATTAAAGCACAAGCGCTTTGAGACCCTGCCGTAATGGATTACCATGTCAATCTCATCCACTCTCGGCTGCAGAACCCGCTCAATCTTCGCCTCCGGGAACTCTGCCCTGAATTCAGAAAGCACAGCTCGCATCATACAAGCGTCAAAAGCCATTTTTCTATCGCTCCTTTCATACACCTATTATACTATGATATTTTAGCACAAACAATGAGGATAGTCAAGTGTTTTACTCTATATCCGGAGCATAAAGGGTCAAGGGAGCGGGATGCCTGTCAAGCACCAATAAGCCGTATTCGGAAAGCGCGATGTCATAAACCGTTCCTCTGACGGTTATCGCAAGCTCGCCGTAGCGGCCCGAGAAATAAAGACAGGAGGCTACGGCAACAGCCGTTACAAAGCTCTCGGCAGCTCCCTCTGCGCGGCAGAAGTGGGAGACTGCATAAAACTCACCTTCCTTTTCCTCAAAGACAACCGAGCCTATAATATCATCTCCATCACGGGAGAGCGTAAGCTCAGGCAGGACATCCTCGCAAAAGCTAAAAAGTCTATCTGCCTTGCACACCTTGATTTTACCCAGAGGGGAACGCAAAGTTGTTGTTTTAAGCTCTGCCGAGCGGATAAGCTCTCGGCAAGAGGAGATAAAAGAAAATCTGTCTGTGGCTACACCGCACCTGCCGTTTTTCCTTAAGATACGAAAGGGCCTGCCGCTGCACTCTATCTCAATGTCAGAAAGAGGCAGTCCTCTCACCTCTGTTAAGAACTTTGCCGCAGAAAGCGCCGCAGAGGAATATAAAATGTCTTTCTTTCCAGAGCCGAGGGGGGATACAACACCAAAATCACAAGAATCGGAGGGGACTAAAAACAAAGGCTCGGGATTATCTCGGCCAAGATAGTATTTCTGCCTTTCTTTCGGCTCTTTGCCGAGGCTGAAAAGGTCAAATGTCTCACCAAGAGACGAAATTCTGCAAAAAATAATAACAGGCTACCTCACTTTCTGCAACCTGTTATCATTTTACGCATATATTCTTTGTTTTGTTACATTTTTTGATGTTTTATACACTCAATAAGTGTTTCTTTTTTGTTTTCAAGCTCGCTCGAGGCAACAAGAGACAAAAGCGAGGAAAGTGTTTTCCCGATTTCTTTCCCCGAAATGCCAAGCGCCTTTATGTCATTGCCGTCTATGGCAAGCTGACAGGTCTTATACGGCAGGCCCGAGGCAATATATTCCTTTAAAAGCTCTTTTGACTGTGCGGCAAAATTACCAAGGCTTATTTCAAGTCCGACAAGAGCCTCTGCCACATTAACATCAAGGTCTATCAGCATTTTTCCCGCATCAAAAAGGGTAGAAAGCCGATATTTCCCGACGTTTTCCAACATTTTTACTGTAACGTCTCGTGTTAAGCTATCTGTTTTCAGCCGTCTTATCGCTATGTCCGCAGCATAGGCAGAACCCTCACCTAAGGTAAGGTAAAATAGCTGTGCCTGTCTTGTTATAAAGTCAGCGGCAAAGTCCTTTTCTTTAGGAAGCTTAAGCTCTCTTAGCTCAGGGATAAACACAGAGATAACCTCGCTGAAATCTCGGATAACAGAGTAAGCAAAGCCGCCCGAAAGAAGCTTTTTCCACTCGGTATATATCCTCTCGGCAGAGATATTTGACAGCAATCGGCTTTTTTCTCTTAATGCCTCGGCGGTTTTGGCTTCAATACCAAAGCCCAGCGTTGACGAAAAGCGCAAAGCACGCAAAATTCTTAAAGCATCCTCGCTAAAGCGACGGTGTGGGTCGCCTACAGCGCGTATTATCTTTTTCTCGATATCTTCTCTTCCGCCAAAGGGGTCTGTTATTCCGAATTTTGGGTTATAGGCTATGGCATTCACCGTAAAATCACGTCTTGCAAGATCCTCGGTAATATTTTGCGTAAAGGACACCGTCTCGGGATGGCGGGAGTCGAGATAATCTCCGTCTATGCGATATGTGGTTATCTCATAGGGAACTTTGTTCAAAATAAGAGTTACAGTTCCGTGCTTGATGCCTGTATCAACGGTGCGAAAGCCAGAAAAAGCCGCCTTTATCTCCTCGGGAGTGGCAGATGTGGTTATGTCATAATCAGCAGGAGCAAAGCCTCTAAGCCAATCTCTTACAGGACCGCCCACAACGTCTGCTCTGTGTCCGTTTTCCGACAGCCTTGATATAATGAATTCAACATCAGCCGTAAGAAGCATATTACTCCCCCTTTTTCACTCTTAGTACCTTATTTTAACATCATTTTTAGATTTTGTCAATCGTAGGCGCTAAATTCTCGACTTTATGTCAAATCGGGTTGACTTTTTAGCAGTCTTTATATATAATTATTCGGGTGCTTTACATGTAAAGAAACAAAAAAGGAGCTTGTCTTATGCTTGATGTAAAAAGGATGCTGGAAGAGCGGGGTGTACCTGATGCTTTGGTTATGAATTCGGGAAAACGGGTTCAAACTGTAAGCGATTTTGAAAAAAGGCGCGAGGAAATAAAGAATATTCTTGAGGAAGAAGAATACGGCATAATTCCTCCAAGACCTAATCACTTTAGGGCTGATGCGGAAAGCATTACGGAAAGCTTCTGCGCAGGAAAAGCTCCTCTGCAAAAGTTTAAATTAACCTGCACGATAGACGACAAAAAATTTACATTCTTTGTATCTTGTGTTATCCCAAAGAGCGACAAGCCCCTGCCCGCTTTTGTACATATCAGCTTCAGCTCGAGTGTTCCTGACATATATATGCCCTCTGAGGAGATTGCCGACAGAGGATATGCTGTATTCTCTTTCTGCTGCAAGGATGTCACAGAGGATAACGGAAATTTCAATGACAAGGCAGCAAAATATCTATCCAACAGGCGCAGAAAGAACGGCTCGTCAAAAATTGCAATCTGGGCTTGGGCGGCTATGAGAGTTATGGACTATATTGAAACTCAAAGCACTATTGACAAGGATAATGTTGCCGTTGTTGATCATTCTATCCTTGGCAAGGCGGCAATGGTAGCCGGCGGATTTGACGAAAGATTTAAATATATAATCTCAAACAACTCGGGACTGGGCGGTGCGGCAATTACAAGAGGCAAGTGCGGCGAAACTCTCGAGTGGGCGGCTGACATTTCTCCCTACCTGTTTTGTCCCCGCTGGATCGACAGTGTTAAAGACGGCATCGAGCTGCCATTTGACCAAAACTTTCTCGCTGCCCTCTCTGTTCCCCGCCACCTTATGATAGGCAGTGCCGAAACCGACACTTGGTCCGACCCGGAAAGCGAATTCCTTGGATGCGCGTCGGCAAACGAAGCCTATGCCATATATGGTAAACAGGGGCTGATTTACGGCGACGAAGTGCCAAAGGCAAAAACAGTCCTCGACGATGGCGATGCCCTATACCATATTCGTAAGGGAAACCACTACTTCAGCCGCGAGGATTGGCTAGTCTATATGGACTATATAGATAAGCATCTTGGTAGATAAAATAACCCCTCCCCAACCAGCCTTCTCCAGTGGGAGAAGGGGGACCGCTTTAGCGGTGGATGAGGTGTCTTCCACCCCCAAGTGTAACGACTCCACACAGGCAATGGTTCTACGCAGGCAGCTTTTTAAAAAAAGCTCCTGCACCCGCAAAAACTTTAAAAATATAAATAATTATTTTCAAAACGGTGTTTTTAAGGCAGGTTGCACGCATCCTGCCTTTGGTTGTGTTAACAAAAAAACGGACCGTCGGGGACGCCAGTCCCTACAATTTGAGTGCACATTTTGCGAAAAATACATGTACGCACAGACAAAATCAAGGCGATTTTTGAACGTGCTATTTGTAGGGAACGGTGTCGCAGGCGGTCCGTTTTTTATGTTTTTGTTAAGTTTTGTTGACAATTTCCTTAGTTTCGGTCGAGTTGATACGTTCTTGTCGATATACCGACGTTGTCGGTTCGATATACACCTAACGGTGTTCGATATACGAGTTTTCCGATTACGCAGTAAAACTCGTTCGATATATTTGCTTACGCAAATTTGAGGTTTTTGCACCTCATCCACCGCAAGGCGGTCCCCCTTCCCCAAGGGGAAGGCTTAGAAGCGGCGCGCATAGCCGCATTTGCGGCAGAGTTCTTCGACAGCGCATCGGTTATTAAAGCCGGCGAGGATATTTTTTGCTCTTTCGGAGTCTAGGATTTCGGCGAGAGGTGTTTCATAGACGTTACCCAGGATTATTACTCCCTCTCTATCGAGGCAACAGGGTATCACTCTGCCGTCACATAGTATTCCGAAGTGGTCGCGGAGTCCATAGCAAAAGACATTAGCATCTCCCTCCTGGGCATCCTTATCGGGCCAAGCAAAGCGGTCGCCGTACTCAAGGTGAAGCTTATTTCTTATTCTTGCTCCCCTTGCTCCGTATTTCCATTCTTCGGGAAAGCGCTCCTTTAGGTAATCTAGAGTTATATCGTTTCTGCCCTCGTCGTGGCCTCTGTTCCAGAGGCGGAAAACGGTGAGAACACCTGCGTACGAAGCCTTATCGGCAAAGTCGCAGAGGGTTTTAAGGTAGTTTTTCTGTCCTGTTTCATCATTTTTTTCAAAGCTGTGGACCGAGAGGCTGACCTTATATACCCCCGCTTCGATAAGCGAGTCGCCGCATTTGTCAAGGAGGGTGCCGTTTGTGGTTATGGCGCATTTCAGCCCTGCTTTGTTCGCTATTTTAATAAGCTCAGGCAGCTCGGGGTGAGTCAGTGGCTCGCCCATAACATGTAGATATACATAGTCAGTAAGGGGCAAAAGCTCACTGCAAATATGCGCGAATTCCTCCTTTGTCATTCTCCTCGGTTCTCTTTTTGTACCCGGGCAAAATGAACAGGAGCGGTTACATATATTAGTTATTTCAACATAGGCGCGGGAGTATTTTTTTTCACTCTTTGCCAAGGGATTTCTCCTTTTTGTTAAAGTATTTTTTTATAAAGAGGATAAGTAATATTCCGCAGATCGGGAAAGCCGAGGCTGAGAGGATTCCCGCGCGCATTCCCGCCGTGTCTGAAACAATTCCAACAAGCTGAGGAGCTACCGAGGCTCCAAGATCACCGCCTGCCGCAAGGAGAGCGTATGCCGCGACACCGAGGCCTGTTATTTTTTCTTCAGCATAGATAAGCGTTCCGGGCCAAAGCATAGAGGTACAAATTCCCGTAAGTCCGCAAGCCACAAGAGCGACCGCGGGAATATTAACAACAGCTGCTGTAATATAGCAAACGGCAGCGCCTGTCATACCGAAAAACATTACATTAATAACATTTTTGCCGAATTTGGCATATAGCGTTCTTCCGATTCCAAGCATAGCACCGAAAAGAGCGAGGCCAAACACGTCTCCAAGCACCTTTGACACACCGACAGCCTCCTCAGCAAAGCCCGAGACCCACTGTGACATTGTGCATTCTGACGCACCGCCAAGGAATATAAGAAAAACGCAAAGAAGAAGCGCGGGGCTAAAGAGTCTGCCGCCCTGCTCTGTACCACCCATATCCATCTCAGGCAGAGGCGAGAAGCAAAACAGTATAGAGCCAGCAAGGGGTACAAGCGACCACACAAGGGCGAGATAGCACCAATTTTCGCTTCCTATAAAATGAAGAATAACAGTGCTGACAATAACAACGGCAACAACGCCCCAGGCATATATAGAATGGAGCTTTGACATTTCCCTCTCGGGATTCTCCGCAGGCATTGCCGCAACAACCGGGCTAATCAGCACCTCGCCCAGTCCTGCCGATACCGAAAAAACAACCGTTCCGATAACTATCCAAAGAAACGCAAGCTCGGGCAATAGCATTGGCATCAGAGCATAAAATACAAGACCGAGAAAGGCAATAAACGGAGTGAGGCGCACGGTTTTATGTATGTTAAAATGCTTTGTAAAAAAGCTGAACACAAGGTCGATTGACAGCTGAGTTGCAAAATTTATTACAACAAGAAGTCCGAGAAGCGTAAATGAGAGGTTGTACATTTCCCTGAATGTTAAAAAGAGCAGCGGCGAAAGATTTGCCACAATGGACATTGTTACGTTTGTGAAGTAACATGCCGTTTTTGTTAATTTGTAGTTAGGCATAATTCCCTCCAAAAATCAATCATACCAGGGTATTATAACACAAAACATAATGCAATTCAAGCCGTTTTGTCGAAGTATGAAAATTCTTTTTTAAAAAACAGAAATACTTTTGTTAACCCTCTTGACAAACGGTATTTTTTTTAGTATAATATTGGAAGTGTTTAGGGGTGTAGTTCAGTCGGTAGAACACCAGTCTCCAAAACTGGGTGTCCAGGGTTCGAGTCCTTGCGCCCCTGCCAAAAATCGACAAATTTCGACAGAGATTTGTCGATTTTTACTTTTTCACTTTTCACTCTTCACTTTTCACTAAACCCTCTTGTCGATTTTTGGCAAGTAATAAGTAATAGTGAATAGTGAAAAGGTATCTGATGTAGCTTTTCGCCGAGGCGAAAAGCATTTTTTATTTTAAAGTTGAAAAGTATTAGGTTTTATGATATACTTAAAATATCAAGGTGAAAGGTGGTAAGGTTATGACTGAAAGTCCGTTGATTGTAAAATCCAAGATATTTGCACTTGAAGTGATACAGGTGTGCAAGGATTTGAGAGTGGCAAAATGTGAAAGTGCATTGATCAATCAGTTCTTGCGTTCGGGAACGAGTATCGGTGCGAATATCCGCGAAGCATTTTATGCTCATGGCAAAGCTGACTTTATTGCCAAACTGCAAATTGCTTTGAAAGAGTGTTCCGAAACCGAATATTGGATTGAATTGATTTTAGAGAGCGGGTATTATCACGATAAATCCTTGCTTGATAGATGTACGGAAATTAAAAGAATTTTAATCGCTTCTCTCAACACCGCCAAGGAGAAAAATAATGGGTAAAATTTACGCGCGTTTTAAAGAATTAAAAAAGGAATGTCCAAGAAATTGGTTTATGGATAAAATAGGGCTTGTGAATTTTGAAGATGATAACAAAAAATACGAGATATATTTTACTCGCAAGCGCGCAAACAGATATTCTATTATTCATTGCAAAAATAATACGATTGAATGGGAACAGTTTCCCGTTTTGCCCCGTATAGTGGGCAGAATGTACGGAATACGAGAGCCGATTATAAGTTTTGCTCCAACAAAAGAATGCGTTAGAATCATCGTATTCTTGGTAAGCCGAATAGCATCACTGGTCTTGATGAAGGCAATTTTCGTTCGATTCATAAGTATGATGAGAATTATATAAACGTAATGTCGGAAGCGCGGTTCAAAGAACTATAACGCACAGGGGTTCAAGTCCATACGAAAACTCCCCCAAATATCTTTTTTATCGCCCTTACACAAATAAGGAACAGTAGATTGATACAATCGTATCGACCTGCTGTTTTCTTTTTATCGTTAAAAATTAGCCGAAAGTCCTTGATTTACAAGGGCTTTTTTGCTTTTGTGGTGCATTTCGGTGTTGGCGACATCAATATTCCGTGTCTTGGAAACCTTAAAATATAGAAAAGCACTACTCCCCGTCAAGGTGTAGTGCTTTTCTATCGTTAAAAGACCGCTATTCGTTAAATTACTGATATTGAAATCACACTTTCGTTTCGTATTTTCTATTATTATTCTCAAAACAAATAAAGCTAATTGTTGACTTATAAAAAACATTATTGACATATACCAAAAACCATGCTATAATTAGCATATACCAAAAACAAGGAGCTGTGTAAAATGCCAAGACCAAAAAAATGCCGTAAGGTTTGCAGAATGCCTGTCGCAGATACATTTGTTGCTAATTCAGCCAAAGATGAAGCGGTCGTTTTGACCGTTGATGAATACGAATGCATTCGTTTGGCGGATTATCAAGGATTTTCTCAGGAGCAATGTGCTGAATATATGCATATTTCGCGTGCGACAGCACAGCTTATTTGTGATACTGCAAGAAAGAAGCTTGCTTCAGCTCTTGTGAACGGATATACAATTCGCATAGAAGGTGGTGATTACCATCTTTGCGATGGGAAAGAGGCACATTGCGGATGTGGAGGATGTCAAAAGCACTGTAAACAAAAAAGTGATGAGAAATAAACAAAGATTTTTACTCAAAATTAAGATTTAAGAATTGGAGGTATAAGAAAATAATGCTAAGCAAGAACTGGAAAAGCATCGTTGCCTTTTTGTGCATATTATTAGTCATAGCCTATACCTCTATCATTTTCTTGCCTCACGCACACGACTGCGTCGGTTCAGATTGTACTGTTTGCGCTTTAATTGAGACCTCACGCAACTCACTTATCGGGCTTGCACTTATTGCAGTTGTATATCAATTCGCAAATATCGTGTTTACAATTTCAAGCTCATATAAATCTATACTATCGGGCAATAAAGGTACTCCAGTTGCTCTTAAGGTGAAGCTTTCGGATTAATACTTGATCTATTATCAGACCAAATATAAAATACGAAAGGAAAAAACATATGATTGAAATTAAAAATCTCGGCAAACAGTTTCAAAATGAGACCGAGATCGAATATCGTGATATCACCTTTGAGACCGGTAAATCCTATATGCTGCTCGGCGCATCGGGATGTGGAAAATCCACCCTGCTCAATATGATTGCAGGTATTCTCTCCCCCTCAAAGGGCTCTATCGTGATTGATGGCGTAGAAATGAGTGTAGCCACTCAAAAGGTAAAGGACAAATTCAGAATTGGGAAGATCGGCTATATCTTCCAAGATTTTAAGCTGATAAACGATATGACGGTCGCTGATAATATCGGCATTCTCCGTCTTGAAGGCGTGGATATTTCGGGTATGGACGATATGCTCCGTTCCCTTGATATCTATGAAAAGAAAAATGCGAGGATCAAGCATCTTTCCGGGGGGCAGAAGCAGAGAGTCGCTATTGCACGCGCTCTTGTAAAGCACCCCGACATTATTCTTGCGGACGAGCCTACCGGCAACCTCAATTTCGCCATTGGCGAACAGGT
>JAGATD010000013.1 GCA_017621415.1 Clostridia bacterium | reverse complement strand
TCCCGTTCAGTGAAATTAACTGTGTCGTCTGCCGCCGCCACTTCGAAAATCAGAGATTTTCGCACATTTCTTGAAATTTGCTCGTTCTCGCTCGCTGGCAAGCCGACGGACTCGAACATATAAATTATAATCCATGTGGAGTTAATTTCCCGTTCAGTGAAATTAACTGTGTCGTCTGCCGCCGCCACTTCGAAAATCAGAGATTTTCGCACATTTCTTGAAATTTGCTCGTTCTCGCTCGCTGGCAAGCCGACGGACTCGAACATCACAAATTGTAATATTTATCAAACTCAGCAGGGTTAGGAATCTTAGAAAGCTCGGAGCACTCGGCTCTCTTTGTCTTGATAAAGTTTTTAAGAAGCTCCTCGGGGAATACTCCGCCCACGGTGAGGTAATCGTGGTCTGCTTCAAGAGCGTCAAGCGCTGCCTCAAGAGAGGTGGGCAGACCCTTAAGCTTTGCCTTTTCCTCATCAGAGAGGTGGAAGAGGTTAAAGTCGTAAGGACCCCAGCCCTCCTTGTGAGGGTCAATCTTGTTCTTAACACCGTCAAGACCTGCCATAAGGATAGCCGCATAGCAGAAATAGGGGTTGCAGGTTGCGTCGGGGTTACGAAGCTCAAATCTTCTCTTGTCGGGGCTCTTTGCGTAAGCGGGAATTCTGATAACCGCGCTACGGTTTGATGTAGCATAGCCTATGGTTACAGGAGCCTCAAATCCGGGAACAAGGCGCTTAAACGAGTTTGTTGAGGGGTTGGTAATGGCGCAAAGAGAAGCAATATGCTTAAGAAGTCCGCCCATAAAGTAGTGTGCAGTCTCAGAAAGGTGAGAGTAACCGTTGTCATCGGAGAATACAGGCTCGCCGTTCTTAAAGAGAAGCATATGAACGTGCATACCCGAGCCTGCCTCACCGTAAATGGGCTTAGGCATAAAGGTTGCGCTCTTGCCGTACTTAAGAGCAGTGTTGTGAATGATGTATTTAATCATCATTGTAGCATCTGCCATGTGTGTAACCTCGCCAAGCTGAGGCTCAATCTCAAACTGACCTGATGCCGCAACCTCGGGGTGGTGGTAGTTTATTTCGATTCCTGCGTTGAGCATATGCAGGCACATCTCGCTTCTGCACTCGTAAGAGGTATCAAAGGGCTTTGCAATATGGTAGTTTTTCTGTTTGGGAACTATAACACCCTTGCCCTCTACCGCGCTGTTCCAGTAGGACTGCTTAGCGTCAAGAGATACACCGATAGAATTACCGGAAACCTCCCAGCCAATCTCGTCAAAGAGGTAAAACTCAAACTCGGGCAGAATCTTCATCTCGTCAGCAACACCGCTTGCCTTCATGTAATCAACAGCGGCGCGGATAATGTTACGGGGATACTGGGGCAGGGGACGGTTCTTGGGATAATCAATAATCATTGCATTACCCGTCATAGAAAGGGTGGGAATTTCGCAAAATGGGTCAACAAGAGCTGTGTCGGGGTCGGGAATAAAGACCATGTCGCTCTTTTCAACAACCGCATAGCCGTAGTTTGACGCATCAAATCCGATTCCGCTTGTCATAACCTCCTCAGAAAAGTTGTCTGCGGGAATGGTAACGTGACGGTACTGACCGTTAATGTCCACCATCTTGAAGTCAACCATCTTGATGCCCTCGTCTTTAATAAGGGCAAGAATGTCCTGTACGCTCTTTGCCATAATAAATCCTCTTTTCTGATTATATTAATGTTTTACATAGTGTTTGCGCTAACAATAGTATTATACCATAAATATTTCCGCCTTGCAAGAGTTTATTTTGTGGGTAGGAGTTAGGGGGATAAATTTGGAATTAGAAATGCGGAATTCGGAATTTAAGCGCCTTTGTTCTCTTTTTTTCTATACGTGAGGTGGTCAATCCACGGATTCACCAAAACAAAAAGGATGCCACGTGGACATCCTTTTTGTTTTGGTGGAAACGGGTGGGCTCGAACCACTGACCCCCTGCATGTCAAGCAGGTACTCTGACCAACTGAGCTACGCTTCCGTAATATTATCATGAGAATAGCTTGCCTAAGTATGATAACATAAACATAAATGTTTGTCAATAGCTTTTGACAAAATGGAGAATCAATTGGGCATTAAGAGCTTCTAAGAAGCAAAAATAATATTTTTTGTTCTATCTTTTATAGGTTTTTACTATTGCCTTTTAAGGTACACAGTGATATAATAAGGTAAAAAAACTGTTTTGCAGTATGAAAAGGAGACTATTTTATGTTAAAGCGTATGCCATGGGAGCACAATCTTGAAATAATAAAAAATCTTGACCCGCAGATGAGATACAAGGGCGGCGATTTTTCCGCTTGGCAGGCTGAGGCGAGAGCAAAGCTGTGCGAGCTTCTCGGACTTCAGAATATACATAGGGCAGAGAACAACAATTTTACAATAGAGTATAAAAAGGAGTGTGAGGGATATGACGAGTATCGCTTTACTCTTGAGAGCGAGCCGGGCTACATTTTCCCCTGCGTTATGCGTGTGCCTCACGGAGTAAAGGCTCCCATGCCGGTAATGCTCACTCTTCAGGGACATTCTACAGGAATGCACATATCTCTCGGTCAGCCCATATTTGAAAAAGACCCGATAACCATCTCGGGCGGCGACCGTGACTTTGTTGTCAGAGCTATAAAAGAGGGCTTTGCCGCAATAGCTATCGAGCAGCGTAACTTTGGTGAGTGCGGAGGAAAGCCCACGGGTGGTCCCGACTGCCACGTTTCATCAATGAGCGCTATTATCAACGGCAGAACCACCATAGGCGAGAGAGTTGTGGACACAATGACTGTAATAGACGCCCTTGATAATTTTGATTTCATTGATAAAGAAAATATTATGCTTATGGGCAACTCCGGCGGCGGTACAGCTACATTCTACACCGCGGCGATAGATGAGAGAATAAAGCTTGCTATGCCATCCTGCGCGGTATGCACCTACAAGCATTCAATAGCCGCAATGAATCACTGTGTTTGCAACTTTATACCTAATATCGCAAGATACTTTGATATGGGGGACATCGGCGGACTTATTGCTCCGAGAAAGCTTATTGTTGTAAACGGTAAAAAAGACGATATTTTCCCCGACGAGGGTGTAAGAGAAACTATGGATATAATAAGGCCTCTTTATGCTGCGGCAGGTGTGCCTGACAATTGCGCTCTTGTTACAGGACCTGAGGGACATAGATTCTATGCGGATCAATCCTGGCCTCTTGTTCACAGTATGACAGGTAAATAATAAGGGAAAACAGTATGAAACGGAATGTAATCTCGCTTAACGGTACCTGGCTTGTTGACTATATATCAAACGAGCCGTACATAAGCGAAAAGGAGCCATCACTCGGCACACCCGCAGAGCTTCGTGACAATAAAGATGCGGTAACCGAAATACCCGTGCCCGGATATTGGGAGGATATGGGTGAGCTGTTCCGCTCAACACCCCTGCACACAAAGCTCTCTTGGAATCCTATGTACACTCTCCAGCGCTATCCGCAAACAGGCTATTGTCCGGATATGGCTTTGCCTAACCCCTATGGCTCATTTGTTTATCAGCGTGAGTTCGCTCTTGACGAGTCTTGTGACAGTGCCGAATGCGAGCTTTATGTGGGCGGTGTACAGAACGCACTTTCTGCCTGGATAAACGGAATCTACCTTGGCAGGTATGAGGGGTACTCCGCTGCTTTTTGTCTTAAAATTCCAAAAAACGCATTAAAATCAGGGCAGAATAAGATAACACTCGCTGTTTCAAACAACCGTCTCGCAGGATACAAGGGCAGACCTGTCTCGGGGCTTTCCTCCCGCGCCGCCAATGAATGCACAGGCGGTATATGGGGCGATGTTGAAATCCGTTTTTATCCCGACGGACTTTCTGACGTGTGGGTATCTACATCTGCTGACCTGACCTCCTTTACCGTAAAGTGCGTGGGCGGAGAGCATGCTACTAAAACCGTCAGCATTTTTGACGGTGATGACGAGCTTTTTGCCGTTGAAATTCCGGAGGGTGAGAGCGAAATAAACATTTCATCGGTTGGCTATTCACTCTGGAGCCCCGACAGCCCTAAGCTCTATACCGCTGTGGTAAAAACAGCAGGGCAGACTGTCTCCCGTAGGTTTGGTATAAGGAGGCTTATCGCCGACGGAATACGTCTTAGCTTGAACGGCTCGCCATACTTCTTCAGAGGCACCTGTGAACATCTTTATCAGCCGATGACCGTTCATCCAACCAGGGATAAAAGGTATTACCGTAAGGTCATTCGCACCCTGAAGGACCTGGGCTTCAATTCCATAAGATTTCATACCTGGGTGCCGATGCCCGAATATATGGAGGCGGCAGACGAGCTTGGAATAGTTATAGAGGTTGAAACTCCTAATAATACCACCTATTCCGAGTGGCAGAATATAGTAAATTCCTGCCGTCATTATGCCTCGGTTTGCGCCTATTCCTCGGGTAACGAGATGATTATTGACGATGATTATGTTGAGCATCTCAGAGCCTGCGCCGAATATGTTCACTCCGAATCCGATTCTCTCTTCTCGCCTATGTCTGCAATGCGCAGAATAGAGTACCACTGGGAATCCGACAGCACTCCCACAGGCGACGAGGTAATGGAGCCCTTCCACCATAATCCAAAGAGGCTTGCAGCCCTTGCGGAGTTCTGCGACATTTACAATACATACTCCTTGGGTGACGTGAGCTATATGTCAACAAAGGGCGACCCCGAAAGGATAGACAGGCGTAATTCTGTATACAAAAAGCCGCTTTTGACCCACGAAATATGCATCCAGGGCACATATATCGACCTTTCACTTGAGGAAAGATATAAGGGCAGCCGCATAGGCGATACCGAGTTTATGAGCTCTGTGCGCCGCCACCTTGAGGATAAGGGACTGATTGATAAAGCGCCTCTCTATTACCGAAATTCCTCATTCTGGCAGGCTATTCAGCGTAAACACTGCTTTGAGACTGTGCGCCGCTGCGAAACATTTTCGGGATACGATTTTCTCGGTGATATTGATACTCACTGGCACACCTTCGGTTACTGTGTGGGTATGATGAATGAGTTTTACGAGCTTAAGCCCGGAGAAACCAAAGAAAATGTGCTCAGATATAACAGTGACGCGGTTCTTCTCTGCGACCTGCCGAAAAACCGCAATATTCTGACAGGCTCAAGGCTTAAGCTGCCTATACTTGTATCAAACTATGGCTCATTTGTTGAAAAGGCAACCCTTACCTTAAGGGTAAGTCTTGGCGGATATACCCTTGTCAGAAAGGAAATTCGCCTCTCGGACATCGAGGCGGGAAAAATAACAAAAATTTATACCTTAGAGCTTAATATTCCGAGAACAGAAGCACCCGATACACTAAAAATTTCGGCAAGGCTATCGGGCAGCGATATAGAAGCAGACAACCTCTGGGAGCTTTATGTATTCCCAAAAGCAAAGCCCGTGACCAAAAAAGCCCTTTCGGCATCGGGTGTCATACTTTGCGGCGATATAAGCTCGAGTGAGCTTTCAGCAAGGCTTTCTGCAGGCGAGAGAGTTGTAATATTTGGCGCAGGTCCATTCCCGAGCGTCAAGACGGATTTCCAGCTTTCTGTCGCCGGCCGTACCACAGGGCATTTAGCAACCGTAATTTCCGATCACAAAATAACCGAGAAATTTCCCCATGCGGGCTATTGCTCCTGGCAGTTTGCGGGAATGTTAAATAACGGCAGGGCGATAATTCTTGACTATAAAGCTAAGCCCCACGAGCCTATAATCGATATTGCCTCAACCTATAAAAATGCCCGTCGCGAGGCTCTTCTCTTTGAGTGCGGGGTGGGTGATGGCAGACTTGTTGTTTGTCCTATGAACCTTGATGCCCTTGACCCCGGCGCAGCCTGGCTGAAGTCCGAAATTATAAATTACGCTATGGGTGACGGCTTTTTGCCGGAGCTTTCATTAGAGCTCCATGAGCTTTTGGCAATGCTTGAAAAATCCGATATTGTCGAGGAAGCAAATGCCAATATGGCTACAAATAAAAATGATATAACTATGTAAAACGCAGGAGAAGGAAATGATAAGACGAGCTGAAGAAAAGGATATTCCGAAGATAGGCGATCTGCTCTCGCAGGTTGACCTTGTACACCATAACGGAAGACCGGATATTTTCAAAATCGGCAGAAAGTATTCGGATGAGGAGCTTGTACCGATGCTTTCCGACGACACCCGCCCGATACTTGTTGCCACTGATGAAAATGACGAGGTAATGGGATATTGCTTTTGCATATTCCAGCAGCACAAGGATAACTCGGTTTTGACCGACATAAAGACTCTTTACATAGACGACCTTTGTGTTGACTCCGCTCTTCGCGGAAAGCACGTGGGAAAGGAGCTTTATCAGGCAGCCGTGGATCTTGCGAAAAGCTCGGGCTGCTATAATCTCACCCTTAATGTATGGAGCTGTAACCCCTCGGCTATGAGGTTTTACGAGGCTATGGGTCTCGTACCTCAAAAGGTGGGTATGGAGCTTGTGCTCTAAATTAAACCGTAATATAAAAGTGAGGACACCCGAAAAAAGGTATCCTCACTCTTTTTTTGTAAAAAATCTTAAACAGCTATTCTGCCGTCTACAATAACTCTCTTTATATTCATCTTGTGGTCGACAAGAATAAGGTCGCCCTTAAGTCCCTCGCGGATTTCGCCTCTGTCATTAAGACCGATAGCTCTTGAGGGGTTGTAGGAAGCAAATTTAAATGCGTCAACCAAGGATGCGCCTGTGTGCTTCATAAAGTTTCTTGCCGCCTGGTTAAGCGTAAGCTTAGAGCCTGCAATCTCGCCCGCAAAGTCGAAGAGAATGTCAATTGCTCCGTCATAAAGGTCTCCCTCGGGAACAGGACCGTCAAATACGCAAGCATCGGAAATAAGAATAATTCTGTCATCTCCCTTAATTTTGCGTATAAGGCGCTGGTTATAGGGGTTTACGTGAATACCTATGGTATCGCTTATAATCTCGGCATAAATCTCACGGTTGTAGTTTACCGCCTCGTCAACGCAGATTCCGCGGCATTCGGGATAAATTTCAAGTGTTCCTGTTGCGTTTGTGTGGTGAGTTCCTATGCAGAGACCGTAGGGCATAAGCTTTTCGATCTGCATGGGGGTTGCCTCACTGTGTCCGACAGAGAAGCGTACATTAGGATTAACCGACTTCGCATATTTTACAAAGTCCTCAATACCATCTCTCTCGGGTGCTGTAACCCAAACACGAGCGTCGCATCCTGCCTTGTCAACAAGGGGCATATAGTCATCCTTGTTGATAGGACCCTTCCAGGGGTTGTTCTCGCGGTTTGCGCCAAACTTGGGGTTCATGTAAGGAGCCTCCATATAGAAGCCGCCGAAGTTAGAGTGCTCAAGAGAAGCAAAACCCTCTCTTACAACATCCATCTGCTCCATGAGCTTGTCCTTGGGCATATCAAAATACAGGGTAGGGCAAACTGTGGTCGAGCCGTGCTCAAGCATAAATTTTGCCGCGGGAACGGGCTCGTTATAGAACCAGTGCGTGCTGCCTGCGTGAGTATGTATATCAACAAGTCCGGGACCAACATATGCTCCCTCCGCGTCAAGCACCTCATAGCCCGAAATATCGCCTATCTTCTTCATCTGACCGTATTTTTCAATTTTTCCGTCTTTAAGAAGAATATATGCCTCGGGGATATAGTGATCCTTCATTACAAGCTCTGCGTTTATTATAGCTAACATATTTTTTCACCTTTCATTTCGATGTAAATTTTGCTATTTAAATTATATCAATCAAAAAAACGGTTGTCAACATCTTTTGTTAAAAAATATGATATAGAAAAATTCACAAAAGTAT
The DNA here is from genome assembly GCA_017621415.1 of Clostridia bacterium. Taxonomy (GTDB): domain Bacteria; phylum Bacillota; class Clostridia; order Oscillospirales; family CAG-272; genus UBA1740. Next base: position 6,341 of record JAGATD010000013.1, on the reverse strand, counting down.
GATAAAATAGATTTGTTTATATAAAAATGGAAAAAGTCGGACAAAACGGTGATAAACCCAAAAGTCACCGTATTATAAACGGCTGTGTGGAGATTTTGCTATGACGGATAATAAAGAAATGCTGGGAAATGCCCCTGTCGGCAGACTTCTGTTTAAACTGGCGCTGCCCACCGTGGTGGCACAGCTTATCAATATGCTGTATAACATTGTTGACCGCATATATATAGGACACATGCCCGAGGTTGGCGACCTTGCCTTGACAGGCGTGGGTGTTTGTATGCCGATTATTATGATTGTGTCGGCATTTGCCGCTCTTGTCAGCTCGGGAGGCGCGCCCAGAGCATCTATCTTTATGGGCAAAAGAGATATAGACAGCGCCGAAAAAATACTCGGCTCCTGCTTCGGCTTACAAATAATTATTTCTGCGGTCCTCACCGCGGTTTTGCTGATTTGGAACAGAGATTTTCTTTTGACATTCGGAGCCAGCAGCAACACCATAGAATTTGCCGTAGATTATATGAACATATATGCTATCGGAACAGTATTTGTACAGCTTACACTTGGTATGAATGCCTTTATCACAGCGCAGGGATTTACTAAAATATCAATGGTCTCTGTTGTAGTAGGCGCGGCATCAAACCTTATTCTCGACCCTATCTTTATATACGTGCTGGGTATGGGCGTTAAGGGAGCGGCTCTCGCAACCGTTATCTCTCAGGCGCTTTCCTGCGTGTGGGTGATTGCCTTTCTTCGCAGTAAAAGGAGTATCCTACTGCTGAAGCCAAAGCATTTTATCCCCTCCCCGAGAGTGGTTTTGCCCTGCGTTGCGCTTGGTACGGCGACCTTTATTATGCAGGCGAGCGAGAGCATAATTTCTGTATGCTTTAACTCCTCGCTTCTGAAGTACGGCGGAGATATTGCCGTCGGAGCTATGACAATTCTGACAAGCGTAATGCAGTTTGCAATGCTGCCGGCGCAGGGAATTGCGCAGGGGGCTCAACCTATTTTAAGCTATAATTTTGGCGCAAAGAACGCAGACCGTGTAAAACAGACCTATAAGCTCCTGCTTACAACCTGTCTTGCCTATTCGGTAACGGTTTGGGCTGCGGTTATGCTTTTCCCGAACGCCTTTGTTTCAATCTTTACACCGGATGCGGAGCTTATCTCCTTTGCGTCGGAGGCGCTTCGCATATACTTTGCGGGTATGGTTTTATTCGGTATTCAGATTGCCTGCCAGATGACCTTTGTCTCTCTCGGCAATGCGCCATCGTCTGTAATTGTGGCGGTGGTGCGTAAATTCCTGCTTCTGCTGCCGCTTATTTACATTGTGCCGAATTTTGTAAGCAATCCTACCCTCGGTGTATATATGGCAGAGCCTATCGCCGACATCACAGCGGTAACCTTTACCGCAATACTGTTTGTATTCCAGTTTAAAAAGGCGCTGAAAAATTGTACAAAATCCTTATAAATCCGATTGACGAAATGATAAAAAAAGAGTATAATATAATTCGCAAAAGCGAACTGTAATATACTTCGTGTTTGCGAATGGTGCAAAAGGTCTTTTAAGAGGTAAAAAATGAATTATATCGGAATAGACGAGGTCTCAAAAAAATGGGGGCTTTCCAAAAGATTTGTTCAGGTTCTCTGCGCTAATGGCAGAATAGATGGTGCTACCCGCCTGGGTCGGGCTTGGATGATACCAGAAAATGCAAAAAAGCCCATCGATGGCAGAACAAAGGCGGCGAGAGCCGAGTATGATGCGGATATGCCTCTGCCTCGCAAAACCCCATTTCTCTATATGTCAGACCTCTATCACACACCGGGAGACGCAGATAAGGTAGGCGAGAGCCTGTCCTATAATCACGAGGCTCAGGTGCTGTTTGAAGCTGAGGTTGCGTATTCCAGGGGCGAAATAGATAAGGTATATGACAGCGCAAATTATTTGCTTAGTAAGCACTCGGGCTTTTACGCGGTGCTCTCCGCGGGTATGCTGCTCGCCATGTGCGCCATATGGAAAGGCGATATACATATGTGGCGAAAGGCGAAAATACATATTGCCGAAGCTCCTGCAAAAAACGACATTGACCGTGATGCAATGCAGCTTGCCATAAGCGCCGTTGATATTATGATATACAATGTAGAAAGCTTTCCCGAATGGTTTAAAAAGGGCTGCTTTGAACCTCTGCATAAGGATGCGTATCCTGCGGCAAAGGTCTACTATGCAAAATTCTTATATGCCGTAGCCTACTCCGTGGCAACGGGAGCACTTAAGCTTCCCGGCGCCGAGGGACTTTACGTTATGACAAGCGTACCCTATACCCTGGAGCCTATGATCTGCTGGGCGAATGAGAAAAATACCGTTATGTCCGAGATCTATCTGCGCCTGACCTGCGCCGCCGTCTATCACAACTACGGCAATGATAACGAGGCTGTAAGGCACATCGACAGGGCGTTAGAGCTGGCTCTGCCCGACAAGCTTTACGGTGTTCTTGCCGAGTATTGCCGAACCCTTGACACGTTGATAGAGAGACGGCTGTCGGTCATTGATGAGGCTGCCTGGAACGAGGTAAAAAGACTTCATAAGATATATAATGAGGGCTGGTCAAGGCTCAGCGGAGCCGTGCGCGGAAGGCAGATACTTACAACTCTGACTCCCCGCCAGCGCGAGGTTGCGAAGCTTGCGGCATTCGGTATGAGTAACCAGGAGATAGCCGAAAGAGTATTTATGTCTCTTGCGGGCGTAAAGCAGGCTATCAAGATAATATCCGAAAAAAGCGGTCTCTCCCGTGATAGCTTTGCCGCTATACTCTGATTTCAGCATATCCAAAAGCCGCGGCTGGGGATATACAAAATTTCTCATCTTCCCAAAAAATGTAGCCAAAATTTTCCGATTTAGGTAATACCCAAAATTCAAAAGGTCTGCTATAATTTATTACGTAGACGGGCGTCAGCTTGCTAGCGACCGCTCGTTTAAATTACACTAAGCACAAGCAAAGCAGTCGCTTTGCTGGCAAAATGTGAATTTTGCAAGTGAGCTTCTGCTCACGTAGTGCGTAGTATAATATTAACGTGATAAGTATGGCAGGCTTTTTCTGTTTGCCCTGCGGAAAGGAGTTACAATGTATAATAAGCTGCTTGAAATGTCAGAAGCTCCGCGAGGCACGCCGCCTAAGGAGAATGATGTATATAAGGTTATAAGCCTTCACGGAAAACGCTTTGAAATAAGGTACGGATATTATGAAGAAATCGACCGCGCCTTTGAGCCGGTTCCCATATATCCCGATTTTATAAAAGCTCCCGTTTATACGGATAATGGCGAGCCATTCGTAACTCTTATGCAGGACCCCTGTGAGAATTACGAGCCGAACGGCAACAGCTCAGACCGCGACTGCGGCACCTGCATATATGCCGAAAGAGGCGGCGACCTCATAGCCGTTTGTAAATGTGAGAAAAATAAAAAATTAACATAAATAACTAAGCAGAGTAAAAGGAGAAACACGATGAAAAAGAAATTTTGGAGCTTACTTATAGCTGTTATAATGATAGCTGCAACGGTTTGCGCATTTGCGCTGACAGCAAGCGCGGCAGAGGTGGCAAGCGGCACCACCGGTGACGTCAACTGGACTCTCTCCGACGACGGCACGCTGACCTTCAGCGGAGAGGGTGCGATAGGTAATGATCAGTCGTGGATAGAGCACATGGATTTGATCACCTCGATCGTTATTGAAGATGGAATTACATCTATTGCCAACTATGCTTTTTACGAATGCACAGGCTTTGAGAGTGTCACGCTCCCTGCAAGCCTGACAACGATAGGAAACTATGTTTTTACTGATTGCTCAGATCTGAAAAGCGTAACAATTCCCGCAAGCGTGACAAAGATTGGAAATTCTGTTTTCTATCAATGCACTTCTTTGGCAACAGTGAACTATCTTGGCACGTCAGAACCTGCGGTGGGGTCATATGTTTTTACGGGTTGCAGTTTAACGACAGCAAACGTCCCTGTTGAATACGAGGGGGATACCTTCGCAGGCCTTAGCGTGAGCAAGACCCTCACTCCCGTGTCTCCCTGCGACCACGCGGGGCACACCCAGACCGGTTGTACCGCCTGCGGCGCGACCGACGAGAGCATTCATAGCTTTGTAAGCGGAACCTGCTCTGTTTGCGGACTGACCTGCGCCCACGATGCGTTTGATACCGCAACAGGCTACTGCGGAGTTTGCGGAGAATATGCGGCAGTGGCAAGTCTCACCACTTCGGATGATACATCAGTTGTGACCCACTACGTAAAGCTTGAAGATGCCATCACCGCGGCAAACGCGGCAGCGGACTCAACAATTACTTTGCGTGATGATGCTGAGATTTCTGCGCCACCGACTATAACTTCATCAAGCAAGGTTTCCATTAAATTGAACGGTAATAACGTCAATGGCGTTACTCTTTATAATTCGGGTAGCCTGACTATCACGGGTAACGGCAGCTATAATGGAAGGATAGAGAACCGCGGCACGATGGTCATCAACGCGAACGTAGGCGGTGAAGTAGAGGCATACGGCGGGAAGCTGACTGTTATCGGTGGTACGATACAAAGCCTGGTCGTCTACGGTGACGATATCGTCTCTCTCAAGGGCGGCACCTTTAACGAGCTGAAAGTGATCATTGAGAACAGGCCCTTGTCTAGCGAGGTCGACTTGGCAAATACCCTCTATAAGATACTTGCATACGGTAAATTATATAGTCACAGCGATATCGAGACAGGAAGATATACGTATGACCCTATTAATGAGGAAATGAAGATTGACTATAACGGTAATATCGGTCACGCATGGTTTACGTCTCCCGTCTCCGTGTTGGAGGACGATCCTGTCATTCCCACCATCAATACTCATCCTGTCGGTGCGGATTATACCGTGATCGATACCGCAGAAGCTCTCAGTGTTACCGCGACCAACAACGATGACGGCGGTACTCTGAGCTATCAGTGGTACAGCGATATTGACGGCGACGCTATCGGCGGAACTGCCATCACCGACGCGACCGGCACAACCTACACGCCTCCCAAAGACGTAATTGGTACTGTTTATTACTACTGCGTGGTGACAAACAGTAAGACGGGCTTTGATTCAAGATCAATCGCTTCCTCCGCCGCAAGGGTGACAATCGTCAAGGCAACTCTTAAGGAGACCGACTTCACCCTCTCAAATCTGAACTCGGCATACAATTTTGTGCCGCAGGAGGTTGAAGTGACCCTTCCCGTAGGTCTTGATGCTCAGTATGTTTCCATAAAATACTATCAGAATGATAATATGCTTGTATCCGCACCCTCGTATGCGGGCAACTACGAGGTTCGCATAGCGGTCAGCGGCTCTCCCAACCACGAGGATGCGTCTTTCTCATACGATATGACTATTTCTCCGCGTGTAATTACGGTAGACCAGATAGAAATAGACGACGTAACCTATAACGGCGGTGAGCATAAGCCCACGGTGATCGTTGATCTCGAAACTCTTCCGTTTGACGTGACCGAATACGGCGGCGTGGTTGAATACAGCAACAATATTGACACAGGCGACGCGACAGTTACCATCACAGGCAACTTCGAGATCGAAGGGGGAAGCGTAGCAACATTCAAGATAAATCCCGCAACACCAAATATCACCGTAAGCGCACCTCTTGATAAGGTAATGCCCGGCTACGTAATGGATATTACGGGTGCCACCGACGCGATCGACAACTTCCTTTATCCCACCACCTTTACGGTAGTGGACGGCGAGGGCTACTCGGTCAGCGGTAACACCATCACAATCGACGAGGGCGTGAAGATCGGCTCAACTATCACCGTTAAGGTTACATCCACAGCAACAAATAACTACACGGCAGGAGAAGGAACTCTTGAGCTTACCATCGGTGTTCCCACCGTTGATATCACCGATATTGAGAATGATATTGCAGATCTGGAGGCTCTGATTAACTCCAAGGCGGATGCCACTTTGATCTCGAGTGAAATCGCTCTGCTCCAAACGGCTATCTCTAACCTTAAAGAGAACGGAGCAACCGATGCGGAGCTTACAGCGCTTGAGAATAGGCTGAATGGGGCTGTGAGCCTTGTTGCGGAGAATCTCGAAACGGCAAAGACCGAGCTTCAAAATGCTATCAACGCTAAAGCAGACACAGCAACCCTTAACACAAAGGTTGAAGAGCTAAAAGACGCAATCGAAACCGCTGAGACCGTTGCAAAGACTTACGCTGATACGCAGGATACAGCCCTTAAGCAGATTCTCGAAGCGGCTATCCTGACAGCTAAGAATGATGCGATTTCCTCCGCGCAAACCCTTGTGAAC
>JAGATD010000012.1 GCA_017621415.1 Clostridia bacterium | reverse complement strand
TTTTTCTATCGCCGACTGCGCTCTCCGACGTATTCATATACGCCTCTCGGTTGCATTCGACGATTTTTGCTCAAAATTAAGCTAGCCCCAAAAGGAGCTTCGCACTAAGAATTCAGCTTTTTTCTTGTTTCTGCCCATAGAGCATTGATTTTGCTGAATTCTTAATGACTCAGCCCCTTTTTTTGCGCTAAAAACTAAAAAAATGGCAATAATTATGAAAAAAGCTACGGAGGACATAATGAAAAGCTTACGTGCGGTTTTTATTACAGCATTTTTTACAAGCCTGTTTTTTGCATTTTGTATAACAGGACATGCCGATGGGGAGTCGGAAGCGCTTATTCTTAGGCAGTATGCAGGCAGATACATTATAACGGAGGGGGAAGAAGCAATTTATGACGGCGAGAGCCTCTCTCAGGCGCTTATAACGGCAGCGGGGAAAAGAATCATTTTTGACAATGTGAGAATATATGAAGAGCTGGAGATTTCACAGGGAAATTTTATATTTTCCGGAAAGGCGTTTTTTGAGGGTGAAAAGGGAATTTCCGTCAGAAAAAATACTTCGCTTTTTCTTGAAGAATTTACAGGTGAGTTTTCACACGGTGAGGTATCGGTGACGGGCGGCGAGCTTTTTATAAACGATTCAACTCTTGTTACTGAGTCGGAATGTATGATAAACGCAGATGATAGCACAGCATCTGTAACCGTTGTGGGAGGAAGTCATATAAGCGGTAAAAAATATGATATTACAGGGTATATGACGCTGATGCTTTATGATACATCGGGAAACATATTTACCTCAGACAAGGCTCTTAAATACAAATGTATGGAAGAAAAAACACGATTTTACGATTTGTTTGGAGTAAGGAGCGGAGAGGTAGCTAACGTCAAGGCCTATAACGCATTTGGAGAAGAAAAAACGGTGTGCCGAGTATCTTTTATAAACAGCCGCGCACATGTATATTCCGAGCAGAGATTGAAAGGGGAAAGTCTATCTCCGCCTGCGCCCGAAAGCATAGCTGGTTATGAATTTTTAGGCTGGTCTCGCGATAGAGAGACTATATCTGATAACGAAGCGGTGATATCAGACTGTATTTACAGTGCTATGTATCGTCTAAGGTCTCCCACAGGAAAGGTTAACGGTTTAAAGTTCACTTATGACGGAAAGGAAAGAAAACTTGAGCCGACAGAGGTTTATCATCCGCTGCTCCCATACGGAAACATTAAATATTTTTGGTATTTTGGCGACTGCGTGGTATCGGAAGAGCGGGTTCTTGCGGTATCAGATGTAAACCGGTCCGGAAATTACAGGCTTGTTATCGAGTTCGAATACAGCGGAGAAAAAAGCAGCATTGAGATAGGGGATATTACGGTAGAAATCAGCCCGATAGAGCTTACGCTTGATTACGATGACGGTGAATTTATAATAGTTGGCGGAAGCGTTGCGGAGGGTGACGAGGCAGAAATAAAGGAAAAAGAAATTGACGGAAAAATATATGCGGAAATAAGCGATAGCAACTACTGCCTCAACTTTTCTCCGGTAATTCAAAAAAACAACAAAATGTGGATTGGGGCGTTGATAGGTCTTGCTTTTGTTCTTTCACTTTTGCTTTTGGCTTCATATTTGGTTTTTAAATCGGATGAGAAGGACCGGATAGTCAAAGCTGTAGGTGAGCGTGAATTGACCTTGAGGGAAGATGACCCGTTTGTAAAAATGGCTGAGGATATGACTATTGAAAAAAGCTTTTTTGCTCTTGATAAGTCCAGAGCGGATGAGCTTATCAGCGACCATCTTGCCAAAAATATGGTTTTTCCGGGCGGTAGGGTTGAGACTGACGGAAGAGAAAGTGTGAATATATCCTTGGGAAATATTGATAATGCCTTTTCTGACGGTGACAAAATTGATATAAATGCTCTAAAGAAAAAGGGGCTTTGTCCCGAGGATGCATTTAGGGTTAGGATAGCCTCGGAAGGAACTATATCTAAATCATTCACGGTTTTTGCAAACGATTTTGATACCGCGGCAGTGAAAATGATAGCTCTGTCAGGAGGACGAGCGGTAAAGGTGAAATCTAAAAAGAAAAAATTATAAATCATAAAAATATTGAAATAGAAATTATGTTATGGTATAATTGACATGATAAAATAAAAAGGCTTCGGGCTGTCGTATCCAATCCTTAGGCAGCCCGAGTGAAGTTTATAAATGGAAATTATAGAGAAAAACAGAAATCTTGTGGTTGTTTATAAGCCTGCCGGTATGCCATCGCAGCCTGATCAAAGCGGTGATAAGGATGCTTTCTCGCTTTGTAAAGAGGAGCTTGCGCGTAGCTCCGAGCCGCAGGAGCTGTATTTAATCCACCGCCTTGACAGAGTTGTTTCGGGACTTTTGGTCTTTGCAAGGAATAAAAAATGCGCAGCCGAGCTTTCGGCGCTTGTGTCCGGAGATGGAATAGGAAAGGAATATCTTGCGGTAATTGACGGATATACTGAGGGCGGTCGTTTTGTAGATTTGCTTTACAAGGATGCAAGGGCAGGTAAGTCCTTTGTGGTTGACAGAAAAAGAGCGGGAGTCAAGGAGGCTGTTCTTGTTTTTACTCCCTTACAGACGGTTGAAAGTGAGAGAGGCGTTAAGACGCTTGTTAAAATAAAGCTCCTGACAGGCAGATTTCATCAGATAAGGGCTCAGTTTGGCTCAAGAAAGCTACCGATTTCGGGTGACGGCAAATACGGAAGCCGTGATAATAAGCCTCTCTTTCCCGCGCTTTTCGCTTATAAGCTTTCCGCAGAGCTTTCAAGCTGCGTGCTTTATGCAAGGCGGCTGCCCGATATTAGCGAGTACCCTTGGAACTTGTTTGACGAAAAAAATTACGGAGAAATTTGATTATGACAGAAAAGCTTTATTATGAAGATGCGTACATAAAGGATTTTTCGGCAGAGGTGCTTTCGGTTACCGAGTGTGATGGTGGATTTGATGTAATTCTTGACAAAACCGCGTTTTTCCCCGAGGAGGGCGGACAGAGTGCTGATACAGGAGTTATCGGCAACTCGTCTGTCAGCTATGTTTACGAAAAAGAGGGAATAGTTCATCATATCACAAAAACGGCGCCGCCTGTCGGTGTTGCCAACTGTCAGATAGATTTTGGTGAAAGATTTGAAAAAATGCAGCTCCACACCGCAGAGCATATACTGTGCGGTATTATTCATAAGCTGTACGGTCTTGAAAATGTTGGATTTCACCTGGGGGAAGAGGAGGTCGTTTTTGATGTAAACGGCACACTTTCAAGAGAAGAATTAAACAGAGTTGAAGAAATAGCCAATGAGGCGGTTTTTTCTAACATTGAGATTGAAACATTTTTCCCCGACTCAGGCGAGCTTGGAAAACTAGAATACAGAGCAAAGCTAGATATAACTGAAAATGTCCGCATTGTGAAAATCGGGGATGTTGACTCCTGCGCCTGCTGTGCGCCTCACGTTCATAGAACAGGGGAGATAGGTCTTATTAAAATTCTTGAATTTATGAAGCATAGGGGTGGCACACGTATTTGGATGGTTGCGGGCAGGCGCGCCCTTTCCGACTATCGAAAAAAATACAGTAATATTCAAAGAATTTCGGCGCTTCTTTCTGCTCCTCAGCATGATACCGCCGATGCGCTTGAAAAATATATGAAGGATGCCGATGGGGTAAGGTCACTCTTGAAATCCTCAAGAGTTGCTCTTGCGGAAGCTGAGGCAAAATCTATGCCGGATTCAGAAGAAAACGTGGTTGTAAAGCTAAACGATTATTCTATTGATGAGCTTAGAGCTTTTGTTAATGCTTACAAGGCGCGCGTTGGAGGTCTAACTGTTGCGATTTCGGGCCGTGACGGAGATTATAAATACGTTATAGCCTCAAATGACAGAGAGCTTTCGCAGGAAATAAAGAAAATAAATGAGTCGCTTTCGGGCAGAGGCGGCGGCAGAGGATTTATGGTGCAGGGCAGCTTTTTGACAGATGAAGAAAGCATAAGAGCCTATTTTAAATAAAAAAAACTCGGCACATTAAGTGCCGAGCATATCGTTTATTCGCTAAATCCGAGAACTATCTGCGCCTTCGTGGGCTTAAGCTGTGTGAGCTTTACTCCCGCGGCATCAAGCATACGGCGGGATGCTATTGTAGATGGGGTATCGTGATATTTGTCAGAGAGGTAGATAACCTCCTTTATGCCCGACTGTATAATGGCTTTTGCACACTCGTTACAGGGAAACAGGGCAACATAAACCGTTGAGCCGAAGAGATTTTTTCCGCCTGCGTTAAGTATGGCATTAAGCTCTGCGTGAACAACAAACTGATATTTTGTTTCGCCCTTGGCCTCATCTCTGTTCCAAGGGAAATCGTCATCAGAGCAGCCGTGAGGGAAGCCGTTATATCCTGTGGAAATTATTCTTTTGTCTTTATCGACAATGCAGGCGCCGACCTGTGTTGAGGGGTCCTTTGACCTTTGGGCTGCAAGAAGAGCAACGCCCATAAAGTATTCATCCCAGGATATGTATCCTTCTCTTTTATCCATAATCTATCTCCAAAGCTTTTTGATTTATTGTATCACATTATGACTGATATGTCAACAAAAAAATGAAAGGAGCTCTTATCATGCCTGAAAATGAATATAAATTATGCAATCTATGCGCAAGAGAGTGTGGTGTAGACAGGAATACTACTGTCGGATTTTGCCGTATGGGCAGTGATATTTACCTTTCATATTATTCGCTTCACAAGTGGGAAGAGCCGCCTATCTCGGGTGAAAAAGGTTCCGGAACAATATTCTTCGCCGGTTGCTCTTTGGGGTGTACTTTTTGCCAAAACAAGGATATATCGCGCGGCAGAAACGGAAAACCTGTTACGGAAAAGGAGCTGTCTGATATAATGCTTGAGCTTCAGCGCGCAGGAGCGCATAACATAAATTTCGTTACACCGACACACTATTCACCCTCGGTGAAAAAAGCAATTCTGATATCGCGTGAGCGCGGACTAAGGCTGCCTACCGTTTATAATACCGGAAGCTATGACTCTCTTTCAGCATTGCAAAATCTTGATGGGGCAATTGACATTTATCTGCCAGATTTAAAGTTCTATATGTCTGATACGGCAAAAAAATATGCTCTTGCTCCCGATTATCCCGGGGTTGCGAAAAGGGCAATTGCAGAGATGATACGCCAGGTTGGCGAGCCTGCTTTTGATGAAAAGGGCATAATGAAAAAGGGTGTAATAGCCAGAATTCTTCTTTTACCGGGACATGTTGCCGAAGCGAAGCTGATACTCAAATATCTTTATGATACATACGGTGACAAAATTTACATAAGTCTTATGAATCAGTATACTCCGATGCAGGGAATGCCGGCGCCGCTTAACCGTAAGGTTACAAGGGAGGAATACCGTCAGCTTGTAGACTATGCTCTGCGGCTTGGTGTAACCAATGCATTCGTTCAGGAATTCGGTACCGCCTCTGAGAGCTTTATTCCGCCTTTTAAAGACGGTATTTCGGGAATATAAAAAGATGACAAAGCCTTTTTGTAATGTCATCTTTCTTTTTTTAGTTTGAATTGCCGGATTTTGTTACCTTTAAGGCTTTATCGCGCATACGGTAATCCTTGGATCTTTTCTTTTTTACAACTGCCGAATAAATTGCAAAAATCAGGATAGTTCCAACGAGAACAGCACTGGTTATGTGCACCCACAGCTCTTCCGTGCCGTGAATTTTAAGCTCCTCCCAAAGAGAATTTACATGTCTTTGAATCTCGGGGGTAAAGTTGCGGTAAAACAGGATTTCGTGGGAATAATTACCCGGGTCCTCGTAGTTGTAAAGAAGATTAAAGATAGAATCAGCCTTTTCTTCAGCAACTTTCAGCTCTTCTTCGGTGGGGTTTTCTTCATCCTCTGCATCAAGGAAGTAGTCAAACGCAAGACTTTCCATGTACTCGCTGTTGTATTCTCCGTAGATTTCATCTAACAGTGGGTCGTCATTGTAGACATATCTTGATGGAGATGCGTAGCCTAAGAAGAGTGCGTTGGCAATTGCCGCGTCGGGGGAGAGCATGAAGTTTATGTACTCCAGGGCAATTTCGGGATTCTTTGAGCTTGTGGGAATACACATAGCATCCACAAAGACATTTGTGCCCTCTTCGGGATAATAAAACGCAAGGTTGTCATTTTCGGAATACATTGTAACAAAGTCACCGACAAAGTAGGGGGCTATCGCTGCCGACTCACCGGTCATTTTGTCAAATATCTCGTCATTTACATACCCTTGGAGATATTGCTTTTGGTCCTTTAGAATGCGCAGCGCCTCGTTCCAATCCTCTTCGTCATCCGAGTTGATATCGATGTCTTTCCAGTACATCGCAGTGCCAAAGGCATCTCTCGGATTGTTGAACTGAAGTATTCTTCCTGAGTATTTCGGATTCCAGAGAAGTCCCCAGCTGCCGTCTATATCCTCTTCATCTACCATTGTAGTATTGTAAATTATACCGGTCCTGCCAAAGGTGTATGCAACGGTGTAGAGATTATCAGGGTCGTAGGGCTGGCTGATGTAATCTGTGTCAATTGTATGGAAGTTGGACTCGCTTTTCAGGTTGCTCCAGGGGAGGGGGATGAGTATGTCCTCTGATATCAGCTTTTCAATCATATAATCAGACGGAAATACAACATCATAAGAGCCTGAGCCGCTCACAAGCTTTGAGTACATATCCTCGTTTGTGGGGTATGTGGTATAGTTGACCTTTACTTTTATTCCGCCGTATTTCTCGGAAAGAAAACGGTTAAAGTAATTCTCAAATTCCTTGTTCGTGTTAAATGAGCCATCCGACCCATCAGAAATGTACTCACCCCAGTTGTAGACATTAAGGGTTACGGTTTTCTCATCGCCTTTGCAAGAGGAAAATGCGGAAATTGCAATTAGCAGAACAAAAATCAAGGCAGAAATTCTTTTCATCTTTTTCTACCTCCGTGTCTCTTAGGTGAGTTCTTGTCTTTTTTCATATTTGAAATGACAAGAAGAACAAATACCGCAAACACGATAAGCGTGGATAGCGCGTACATATCGGGCGTTACCTTTTTCTTTGTCATTGAGTAGATAAGAAGAGGCAACGTCTGGAAATTGGATGAGCCTACAAAGTACGAAATAACAAAGTCGTCAAGCGAAAGAGTAAATGCCATTGTCATGCCCGAAATTACACCGGGCATAATGTTTGGCAGCTTAACCTTAAAGAATGCCTGCAGGGGAGTGCAGCCAAGATCAAGGGCTGCCTCAGAGAGCGAGTCGCCAAGCTCGTTTATTCTCGGAAGCACCGAGAGAATAACATAGGGCAGGCAGAAGGTTACATGGGCGATAAGCATAGCCCAGAAGCCTATTGTTTCGTATTCGACTCTGAGAAATCCCGCAACAGCGACAAAGAACAGCATCATAGACATACCGGTTACAATCTCGGGATTCATCATAGGGATGTTTGTTACGGAGATAACCGATTTTCTGACAAGCTTGTTTTTCATTTTGTAAATCCCCTCTGCCGCCGCGGTTCCGATAACCGTCGAAATGAGCGAAGAAAGAACGGCGAGGATGAGAGTGTTTCTCAAAGCGGTGAATGTCTCAGCAGACGAAAACAGCTCACGATACCAGTCAAGGCTGAATCCTGTGAAGTCTGCTGTACTGGCCGAATCGTTAAATGAAAAGACAATAAGTGTTAAAATTGGGATATAAAGTATGGCAAAAATGATTGCCATGTAAATTCTCCACGCATATTTTCTCATACAATGATACCTCCGTCTTCTCCGTCGGCATCGGTGAATTTGTTCATAATAGCAAGAGAAATAAGAATGAGAATCATCATTACAAGCGAAATAGCAGCTCCGATATTACGCGCTCCGTTAAGGAACTGGCGCTCAATGGTGTCGCCTATAAGCTCGAATGTACCTCCGCCCAGCTTCTGGGAAATATAGAATGTGCTGATGCAGGGAACAAGAACCATTGTAACTCCCGAGATAATACCCGAGCTTGAAAGGGGAAGAATGACCTTTGTCATTACCTTTACAGGGCTGCAACCGAGATCGCTCGCCGCCTCCCACATATGCTTGTCGATCTTTGAAACACAGGTGTAAATGGGAAGAACCATATAGGGAAGAAAGTCGTAAACCATACCGAAGATTACAGCGCCCTTGGTTCCGATAATGTGAAGCACAGGCTCGTCTGTACCGAAAAGCTTCATCAAAACCGAGTTCACAAATCCACCGTCATCAAGAAGAGCCATTATGGAATATGTCCTGATAAGGAGGTTTGTCCACATCGGGAGCATAAGCATAAGAATAAATATCTTCTGATGCTCGGGCTTTGACCTTGCAATAGCATAAGCTAACGGATAACCTATAACAAGGCAGATGAATGTTGCTATAACCGCAAGCTCGATTGAAGTAAGGAAGATCGGCATATAATCTCCCAAAGCAACAATATTCCAGATGGAAAAGCTGCCGGCTTTGTCTGTAAAAGCATAAAACAGAACGATAAGGAGCGGCAAAACGATAAAGAGCACTGCCCAAAAGATGTGCGGAGCCGCCGCAATTGAATGCATAAATGAGCGTTTCTTTTTCATTTTTTTACATTATACCCACAGGATGCGCAAGAAAAGCGCACTCTTTCTTTTTTTAGAATTCTTCGACAGCGTCTGCGTCGGAAATATAATCCATCTCGTCAGAGAAGGATGAGTAGTCGCCGAACATACCCGAATATTTGGACTTTTTCATTATATGTATGGCGTCAGGCTCAATATAGAGACCGATAAATGAGTCGGGAGCAACATAGTCGGTTGACTGTATCATCCATTTAAAGCCCTTAATATCCACAATGATTTCATAGTGAACACCCTTAAATGTTACACCGGTAACCTTGCCTGTAAGCATTCCCTTTTCGGGAGCTACAACATCAACGTCCTCAGGGCGTATAACAACGTCAACCGGCTCGTTCTCGGCAAAGCCTCCGTCAACACAGTCAAAAACGTGTGAAGAAAACCTTACTCGCTTGTCTTCAAGCATAATGCCGTCAACAATGTTGCTTTCGCCGATAAAGTCGGCAACAAAAGCATTTTTAGGCTCGTTGTAAATATCAGTTGGGGTGCCTATCTGCTGAATCTGACCGTCTGCGATGACAACGACGGTATCAGACATAGAAAGAGCCTCCTCCTGGTCGTGAGTTACATATATAAAAGTAATTCCGATTTCCTGCTGTATGGATTTCAGCTCGTTTTGCATATCCTTACGCAGCTTCAAATCAAGAGCACCGAGAGGTTCGTCAAGAAGAAGAACCTTAGGGTGAGAAATAAGCGCGCGGGCTATGGCAACACGCTGCTGTTGACCGCCGGAAAGAGTGCTTACGCTCTTGTTTTCAAATCCGGATAGCTTAACCATTTTAAGCATTTCGGTCACACGCTGCTTTATTTCATCCTCTGAGGTCTTTTTAAGCCTCAGCGGGAATGCGATATTTTCATAAACATTAAGGTGAGGGAACAGGGCGTATTTCTGGAATACGGTATTAATGTGTCTCTTGTACGCGGGAACATCGCTTATTTCAACACCGTCGAAATAAAGGCTTCCTTCGTCAGCCGTTTCAAAACCGCCAATGATACGTAGCGTTGTGGTTTTGCCGCAGCCGGAGGGACCGAGAAAGGTGATAAATTCACCGTCTCTGATATAAAGATTCATAGAATCAATAACCTTTTCGCCGTCGTAAGATTTAGAAATTCCTTTCAACTCAATGAGCTTTTCCATTATCTTAAAATCTCAAGTCCTTTCATAAGACGAAAGCACGTCTTTATTTGTCACAGCAGGGCGAAAGCAAGCCTATACTGTCGACAGCGATAATTATAACAAAAAGATTTGTGTTTTGCAATAGTTTTGACATAATTTCTTTTCTTTTTTTTCGGCAATTAACCTTGTTTAATCATTTTAAGCTTTGCTTTTTCTGAAATAATTGCTTTTTTACTCTTAAAATCTCGGTTTTTCTCCCTAAATCTCGTTAAAACTCCAAAAAACCTATTTTATCCTTTCCGCAACCTCGCCGATAAGCAAAATTATAAACAGCCCTGCCATCCAATATGAACCTCCTACCTTTCCAACAATGTACAAGGAAAGCAGAGCGAGAAAGACTATAATTGAAAATGAAATGTTGTCAACAATAGGCAGATATTTATCTTCTGTGCCGTAGTGTTTAAGCAAAGATGTTATTATGCCGTAACCGTCATAGCTGCGCACGGGTAAGAGATTTGAAGCGGCTGTGATTAGATTTAAGTCAATGAAAAGAGTTTTGTATTCGTCGGGGAAGAGTTTAAAAGGCATAATTATTACTGCGGCAAATATATTTGCAATCGGTCCTGATGCGTATGTAAAGGCATCGGTGAGGTATGAACCCGTACGCGCTTTTTTGATTCTGAACCCCGACAAGGTTGTTCTAAGTTCTAAATTGTTGTTTTTACCTAATACGAGATATGCTTCGTGCCCCAGCTCGTGTATTACAGCGGATATAACGGTAATCCCCGCCGGAAGAGCTTCGTCGAAACCGTAAATCAGTAAAATCCAAAATACAGAAGGTAAAAATGCGCTTAGCTTTGCCGAAAAACGTACAAAAGTTCTTGAAAATTTGTGATTATGCATAAAAAAACAAGCCATTCAATGTGCAAAAAGCAGAAAACTCAAAAAAATGGCTCAAATCCTTGCTTTTTTTCTGCTTTTATGATAAAATTATATTACCTTATATAAAGGGAAAATTCCCGTGAAGGAGAGAAAAATGAAAAATTGGTTAAAAGTTCTCGTTGCAGTGGTGCTCGTGCTTGCATCCATGCTTGCATTTGCAGCCTGCAACATTTCTGATGAAGATCAGAACACCGATCCGGACGGTGGAGATAAAGTACCCGGAAATGACTCTAACGTACCCGGCGGATCCGATTCAACCGAGGATCTTGAAGAGGGATACAAGGTTAATTTTTACTATAGCTATACTGCGATAGTTTCTAACACCCATGACAGAACCGAGGAAAAGAACGAGCGTAAGCTTGTTAAGACAATCTACGTTCCTTACGACAATACCGGTTGGTCTGCGGCGGATCTTGCTACAAAAGATTCTATCAGCTACAATGGCTATAAGTTTGAGTCTTGGTACCCCGAGTGGAATGAGGAAACTCAGACCGGTTGGAACAACAAGGTTAAGCCTCAGGTTGCGGTAGGCGATCCCTACAACTTTGATAAGCCTGTTACCGATGATATAAACCTTTATGCTTATAAGGGTATTATCGCAGGTGACGATATTGTTTGGGACATTGTTTATACATATGTGACAGAAGAGGCTGCTGCTCCCGCAGAGCGCAAGGAAAACAGCAAGCTTGTAACCTTTGCTTATGTTAATAAAGAGCTCAATGTTACCAAAAATATTTCTCTCTTAACAGTAGAAGTTACCGACACAGGTTGGGACGAGGCTCTGTTAGGTAAGAAAAGCGCTGTTAATTATAACGGCTATGGCTTCACCAATTGGTACACCGGTTGGGATTATGAAAAAATGGAAGCTACAGGCGATGAGTATAAGTTCGACACTGTTCCCGACAGCGATATCGTGCTTTACGGTGTTATCGGAGATACTGCCGATACCAACGCTGAGCCCACTCAGCTGACAAGAGTAGAGGGAATCCTTACTCTTACCGGTTCAGGCGCAATGTATGACTTCGCTAACAGAAGTGTTGTTGACGTTCCTTGGTATGACCACAGAGCAGATATCACCAAGGTTAATATGGATGAAAAGATTACATACATAGGTCAGAATGCTTTTGCAGGCTTTAAGGCTCTCGAGGAGTTTAACTTCTCCCCCGAGGTTACAAAGATTGGCGATTATGCATTCTATGAAACTGCAGGTAAGTTCAAGACCTTGAGACTTCCTGCTAAGGTTACCGAGATCGGTATAAACGCATTTGCTCACACCGCTCTGACTCAGGTTTACCTTAACGATGCGCTTACAACAATTTCCAGCCGTGCATTCTATGCTTCTAACAAAATTAAATTTATTGTAGTTCCCACTAGCCTTACATATATCGGTAATGCTGCGTTCCATCCCGGACCCGGTAACTACAACGGTACACCTAACGCAAACCACGCGCTGGCTAAGGTTTATTACAACGGTGAGGAAAGCGCGCTTACAAGATCTGCTGACGATAATACCGTATCATTCAAGAACCTTAATATAGAGACCGAGAACGAGTGGTTCAACAGAATTCCCGCTGTTTATTCTTACTTCGAGGCAGCTGAAGGCGAAAATGTTACCGCTGAGCAGTCCAAATCTTCTTGGTACTGGCTTGACGGCAAGGATGATGTTGTATATCCCGCTCAGTACAGCTATACAGTTAAGTATATGCTGCCCGGCAACCTTGTTCCTTTTGCGGTAGATTATGTTGTTGTTGAGCCTGTTCTTGAGAACGGTGAGCCTGTTCTTGATGATAACGGGTTTGCTAAATTCCAGGGAATTCCTACTCAGGCTAATATCGACTTTATGAACACCCTTATGCATAAGGATGGATACGGATTCTATGACTTTAATGTCGGTGGAACACCTTTCGATACCGAAACTCCTATCACTGAGGACAGAAGCATTACATGTAACCGTAATAAGAGCGAAAACAGTGTGACCAAAGGCTTCCTTGGCGGCGGTATCACCTGGACACTTAATGCAGGCACACTTACAGTATCTCCTGCTGCCGATACATACGTCGGAGATGATAAAAACGTAGCATGGAATCTTACTAACTCTGTTGCTGCTGCTACTCTTTGGAACGGCAGCGCAAAGGGCCCCACAACTATTACCAAGATAATTGTTGAAGAGGGTATTAAGGAGCTTGGTAACTATGTATTTACCGCTGCTGCAATTGAGGAAATAATTCTTCCCAAGTCTCTTGAGAAAATTGCAAGCAACGCATTTGACAACTGTACTTCTCTCCATTCTGTTTACTTTAACGGAGCTGATATCACCGATTCTATAAAGGATCTTAAGCTTCCCAGAGACGCAAGAGTATATGCTAAGGCACCCGAAGCTTACGACGGTGCGATTGGCGCATACTGGTTCGAGGAAGAAAACGGTAATAAAACCGCATGGCAGCTCGACGACAATGGCGACCTTTATGTCGGCGGTAGCGCAATTATGACAGATTATGTTGTAGCATCTGATGCACCTTGGTTTGCAGCTAAGGATAAGATCAAGTCTGTTACAGTTTCTACCAACATTACCGATCTTGCTGACAATCTTGTAGCCGGATATACCGGTGTTGAGAAGATTACTCTTCATGCACAGGTTAGAGTAATTCCCGAGAGCGCATTTGAGGGAACCGGAATTGTAAATGCTCTTAATAAGTACAAGAACGGTATGCTTATTGTTAACGGTGTTCTTCTTGCTGTTGACCCTGCGAGAAGAAATACTGAGTTCTTTGCAACCAATACTTCAATCAACGTTATTGCTGAGGGCGCATTCGCTCGTTGCAATAATATCAAGTCTATCTTTATCTCCAATACTGTAAAATATATTAATGACAATGCTTTCGATGAAGCATCCAACCTTGAGAGAATGTATATAGATCATTCTACAAACTCTTGGAGCAGCGTAGGTGAACATTTCACTTATGATGAAACTAAGGTTCAGATCCTCCTTTCCGGCGATTGGACCGTATCAAAGGGTGTATACAGCATTAGAAGATGTAATCACATTTATGGTGAGTACAAAGTTGTTAAGGAATCCACATGTTGTGTTGCTGGTTATAAGGAGAGCGCATGCGTATTCGGCGACAGATGCTGCGTAGACTTCAAGGAGGGTGTAGCTCACGTTGATGTTCAGTACCTTGAGCTTGATAAGGAGAATGGACATCATTGGGTTATCAAGGAAGGTGAAGGAGCATATCTCGCACCTACTCATGATGCTGAAGGTTATCAGATGTGGATCTGTGACCGCGAGTATGAAACAACCAACGATGAGGGAGAAACCGTTACGGCTAAATGCGGTGAGGAAAAGAAAGAAGTTCTTCCTAAGGTTCATACTTTCGAGTCATATACTTCAAATGGTGACGGAACTGAAACTGCTACTTGCACACAGTGCGACCCTGAAACAGCAGTGACACACACACGTTATGTAGATACAAAAGAAACTGTTCCTGCTGAATAATTTTCTAGTTTAAATCCAAACAACCCCGAAATTTCGGGGTTGTTTTTTTGTATCACAAAAACCCCGCCATAGTGACGGGGTTTAATAAAGGCATTGCCGATGAGCAGAAAACAAATAAAAACAGCGAAGAATGTCCTTAAGACAAAGGCTCATTTGTGTAAAGGGAGCTGGCAGCGAAGCTGACTGAGGGATTGCTTTGTAGAGATTATCGCTTTTAGAATCCCTCCGTCATTTTCCCAAGGAAAATGCGCCCTCCCTTGATATAAGTGAAGCTTGGATTTAGTCCAGCACAAGCGGGTTTGCGTAATAAATATAAAAGAGCGGGGAAGCTTGTGATAGGCGTCCTCGCTCATTTGATTTTGCTATTGTACTTATATTTTGGTTAGCTTGTCTTTTAGCAAACTAAGAAAATCCGATTTTTGCTGAATAATAATACCCGACGGAGATGTAACAGCCAATGTGTTTCCTTTTTTATCTGCAATATGAAGAACACAGTTTTTTTTGTCTACATCAACAATTTTACCGGTGTGCCTTTTTCCGTCAGCGAAATATCTTACCTTTTTGCCGTAATAGCAGAATTTTTGCTTGTAATAGTCCATATGCTTTGACGGATTTTTTATATCCATATAGACCTTAAAGAATTTGTTAAGAATAGTTCTGGCAACAAGCATAGATACCGAGGGATTTTCGTCATCAAAAACCTTGCGTATAATGTCTGTAAGCCTAGGGGAGAAAAATCGACTGTCGAGCTTCAGAGCAAAGCTTACTATCATATATTCATAAGATGAATAGTCGTTAAGCTTTCCTTCAATTGACACACCGCCGATTTTCTTTCCCTCATAAATTATAGATGATACCCAACCTATGCCGGCGGTTTTGGTTGTATGCTCTTCAAATGCGCCAACCAACGCTGTTGCCGCAAGCGGTCCTAAAAGTCCTGCCTGTGAGGGGAAGAAAGAGGGCCTTAAAATGATAGACATAAAAACACCGCTCTCAAGCTCACCGTCAGAAAACTTAGAACCGAGTATGTTTGATGCTTGCTGCTTTTCCGCAAAAACAACATACCTGTCAGGTTTGCCTGCCAGAGCATATTCCTTTGCAAGCTCAACCGTTGAAGGGAGCTCTCTGTAATATTCGATTTTTACGGCATTACCGTCGCTTGTGCGGTAGGTTGTAAGCTCGCCCGGATCGTATATCATACGAAAAGCTCCTTTCTACATTATATATTACAATATAAAGACTGTTGTCTGCTATGCAGTCTGTTTTCGTTTTATACTATTAGTATGCCTTGCCCCAGTATACAAGCTTTTTGGCAGCTCTG
The DNA here is from genome assembly GCA_017621415.1 of Clostridia bacterium. Lineage (GTDB taxonomy): Bacteria > Bacillota > Clostridia > Oscillospirales > CAG-272 > UBA1740. The sequence goes on along the minus strand of JAGATD010000012.1, from coordinate 42,508 downwards.
CCGCAGCAAACGCATGTGTCACCGATAGGCTCTTCGTTAAATGGAATGCAACGCGAGCTAACGTCAGCAACCTCCTTAAGCTTAAGCTCACACTCAAGGTCGCCGCACCACATAGCCTTGATGTATCCGCTTTTTTCGTTTGCAATTGAGATAAGCTCGTCAAGCTCTGCTGCAGAATATGTCCTGTTTTCACGGTTTGCGAGAGCCTTTGTATAAAGAGCATTAAGAAGATTGTCAAGTCCCTCGTTAACAGCCTCTACAAGATTATCTATATTCACAAAGCTCTTTTCTCTGTTATCACGGCGCACAATTACGCACTTGTTCTCGGCAATGTCACGGGGTCCAATCTCGATACGAAGCGGCACACCTTTCATTTCATACTCGGAGAACTTCCATCCGGGGGACTGGTCAGAGTCATCAAGCTTTACTCTGATGCCCGCCGCGGAAAGTGTATCCTTAAGCTTGTTTGCTGCCTCAAGTACGCCATCCTTATGCTGCTGAACGGGGATAATAACAACCTGTATAGGAGCAACAGAGGGGGGGAGAACAAGGCCCGAGTCATCACCGTGGGTCATAATAATGCCGCCGATGATACGTGTGGATACACCCCAGGATGTCTCATATGCATATTTAAGCTGGTTGTCATTATCAAGGAACTGAATATTAAATGCCTTTGCAAAGCCGTTGCCGAAGTTGTGAGATGTACCGCCCTGAAGAGCCTTACCGTCGTGCATAAGAGCCTCAACAGTATATGTTGCTTCAGCGCCTGCGAACTTCTCTTTGTCGGTCTTTTGTCCTCTGAGAACAGGCATACCAAGGTCCTTCTCAAAGAAGTCGGCATACACATTAAGCATCTGAACAGTTCTTGCCTCCGCTTCCTCAGCAGTTCTGTGCATTGTGTGACCCTCCTGCCAGAGGAACTCACGTGAACGGAGGAAAGGACGTGTTGTTTTTTCCCAACGAACAACAGAGCACCACTGGTTATACACCTTGGGCAGGTCTCTGTAAGATTTTATTATATTGGCATAGTGCTCGCAGAAGAGGGTCTCAGAGGTAGGTCTTACGCAAAGGCGCTCGGTAAGTTTCTCATCACCGCCATGTGTAACCCATGCAACCTCGGGAGCAAATCCCTCAACGTGGTCCTTCTCCTTTTTGAGAAGAGACTCGGGAATAAACATAGGCATATAAACATTTTCAACTCCTGTTGCTTTGAACCTGGCATCAAGAATTTTCTGAATGTTTTCCCATATAGCATAGCCGTATGGGCGTATTATCATACAGCCCTTAACACTGGAATAGTCGATAAGGTCTGCCTTTTTTACAATGTCGGTATACCACTTGGCAAAATCCTCGTCCATAGCGGTAATCTCGGTTACTAGCTTTTTGTCTTTCTGGTTGTTTTGTGACATAAACAAAGAATGTCCTTTCAATACATAATATATCAGATTAAATTATATAACAAATTAATAATTTTGTCAAGTGATTTTAGCTTTAGAGGAAAAAATCTTTTTGTTTTTTGGGGAAGAAAGAAGCATATGTATGCTTTTTTAGATGAATTTGAATGTTTTTTAATAAATTTTGCAAAATCACTTGAAAAATCTTTCATAATATACTATAATATAAGAGATTTTTGAGCGAAAACGAATTTTTTGTTGGTTTTTCATTCAAAAAATGAAAACAAAAGGAACCTTTTATGAAAAAGTACAGCGAATTTTCAAAATCAGAGCTTTTGTCTGAAAAAGAGGCTCTCGAAAAACAGTATAAAGAATACAAGGACAGGGGCTTAAAGCTTGATCTTTCAAGAGGAAAGCCTAACTCCGATCAGCTTGATGTGAGCCAAGCAATACTTTCGCTTCCATCATCGCGTGAAAAGTGCTTTAGCAAAAGCGGTCTTGACTGCCGTAACTACGGTGTACTTGACGGACTTCCTGAGATGAAGCGCCTTTTTGCCGATATGCTCGGTATAAAGGAGGAATATGTTACTGTTGGCGGTAACTCATCTCTTCAGCTTATGTACGATACGATTGCTCGAGCTATGATATTCGGTGTTGAGGGCTCAGTTCGTCCTTGGTGTATGGAAGAGAAGAAAAAGTGGATATGCGTAACTCCCGGTTATGACAGACATTTCAAGATGACAGAGGTTTTCGGCTTTGAGCTTCTCTCTGTTAAGATGACCGAGACAGGTCCTGATATGGATGAGGTAGAGCGCCTTGTTCTTGACCCTAGTGTTAAGGGTATTTGGTGTGTGCCTAAGTATTCTAATCCCACAGGCAACACCTATTCTGACGAAACCGTACGCCGTCTTGCATCAATGAAGTGCGCAGCTCCCGATTTCCGTATTATGTGGGATAACGCTTATGCCGTACATGACCTTGGCGAGGAGGGCGACAAGCTTCTTGATATATTTGCCGAGGCAGAGAAGTGCGGTAATCTTGACAGAATATTCTACTTTACCTCTACTTCAAAAATTACTTTCCCCGGCGGCGGTGTTTCAATGCTTGCCTGCTCTGTGGCAAACCAAAAGCAGATATCAAAGTATCTCGGTGTTCAGACAATAGGCTACGATAAAATAAATCAGCTTCGCCATACCGAATATTTTGCTGACAGTGAAGCGGTTCATTCTCATATGATGAAGCTTGGCGAGCTTATCGGTAAGAAGTTTGAGATAACACTTTCCTCTCTTGAGACTCTTCGCGGGTACGGTATCGCAGAGTGGACTGAGCCTCGAGGCGGATATTTTGTTTCCCTTAATGTTCTTCCCGGAACAGCAAAGAGGGTATACGAGCTTATGAGTGAAGCGGGTGTTGTTCTTACTCCTGTCGGAGCAACCTATCCCTATGGCATTGACCCTAAGGATGAAAATCTCAGAATTGCTCCTACGTATCCTACCGATGCGGAGCTTAAAACCGCTACCGAAATTCTTGCATTAACCGTTCGTCTTGCAGCGGTTGAAAGCTACCTTAATTAAAAAAGAAAAGCCTTCTTTCTTTGGGACTTGATACATTCCCTTTGAAGAAGGCTTTTTAATTATGCAACGTTATCTCTGAAGCCCTTGCCCATAATCTCGCTGGTTTTTGTGATGATTATAAAGGCATGAGGGTCGATGCTCTCAGCGAAATGTCTCAGCTTTATTGCTTCAGAACGGCGGCACACGGTTATAATAACCGTTCTTGCTTCACCTGTATAGATACCCTCTGCGGGGTAAGATGTTGCGCTGTGCTTTATGGTTTTTATAATGTACTCATTTATCGGCTCGGGCTTGGTTGTGATAATTGTAAATGATTTACAAAGATTTATTGAGTCAATAATGTCATCAACGACAAAGACCTTGGCAAAAAGACCGAGAAGCGAGAAGAGCGCAGTTTCGGGAGCAAGAGTTACACCTCCATCACCAAATTTAAATAAGGTGGCGGCGGCTATCAAAAAGTCAGTACACAGAAGCGCTGTTCCTACATTCATGCTGGTATATTTTTTCAGTATCAGAGCAGCAATATCTGTTCCGCCTGATGATGCCTTACACTTAAAGATTATCGCAGAGCCGATGCCTGTAAGCAGCACAGCATAAACAAGCTCCATAATAGGCTCGGAAGTAAGGGGCGCATCAAGAGGAATAAGCAACTCAAACAGCGTGTTTTCAAGAGAGAGCATAAGAGAACAGAAAATCGTAAGAGCTCCGCACTCTTTGCCGAGAACAAACATACCGACAATAAGAAGCAACACGTTTATTATCATCATATATGTAGCCTGAGTTGTAATAGGAAAAATGTTTGCTAGGATTATTGAAATACCGCTGACACCGCCGGTTGCAAAATTGTTTGGCACCTTGAAAAAGTATATACCGATAGCCATAAGCAGTATTCCGATGTTGAGAAAAGTATAATATAATGCCTTTTGTTTAAATGTTTTTCTTTCCAGAAATTTCATTTTAATCCCTCGTAAAGCAGTTTTATCTCGAAAAATCACACTTAAAATTATACTCAAAATGCCATGAATGTCAATACGGAAATATAATTCATATTTTGGCGATTTTTGATATATTTTAATAGAATTTTGAATGTTTGATATTGTTTTTTATTCATGCTTTGGCTTCTTGACAAAAGGCAGGCTTCGTGGTAAAATAATAATGTTAAAAAATCCGAAAAGGAATTAAAAAAATGACAAAACAAGAGGCTCTTTTGCGTATAGAGCATTTGCGTCGTGAAATAGAAATAAACTCAAAGCTTTATTATGAAAACGATGCACCGAAAATCTCTGACTATGAATATGATATGATGTTCCGTGAGCTCACCGAGCTTGAGGAAAAATTTCCCGATCTTCAAACGGCGGATTCACCTACTCACAGAGTTGGTGGCAGGGCGCTTGAAAGGTTTGAAAAATACACCCATACTGTGAAAATGGGCAGCCTTACCGACGTTTTCTCATATGAGGAGCTTCGCGATTTTGTTGACAAAACCGATGAAGAAACAGGCGGTGAGCCTTGTTATTCTGTTGAGCCGAAGATTGACGGACTTTCTGTATCGCTCACTTACCGTGACGGTGTTTTTGTTAAAGGGGCGACACGCGGCGACGGACTTGTCGGCGAGGATGTAACCGAAAATCTCCGTACAATAAAGTCTATTCCGCTGAAGCTTAATGAAGCGCTGCCTTACCTTTGCGTCAGGGGTGAGGTGTATATGCCTAAAAAGGTTTTCGCAGAGCTGAACGCAGCCCGTGAGGCGGCAGGACAGCCGCTTTTTGCCAATCCGAGAAATGCGGCGGCAGGCTCGCTCAGACAGCTTGACCCTAAGATTTGCGCATCAAGAAGACTTGATATTCTTGTTTTCAATCTTCAAGACGGAAGTCTATATCAAGACGGAAGAGAGGCTCTCACTCACACAGAGGCGCTTTCTCGCCTTGATGAATTGGGATTTACTACCGTTACCGAGAGAAAAACTCTTTCGGGCTATGACAAAATTGCAGAGCATATTGCCTATCTTGGCGAAAGCAGAGAAAGACTGGCCTTTGATATGGACGGCGCCGTTGTAAAGCTTGATAGCTTTGATTTTAGACGTAAGGTAGGCGAGGGAACAAGCACTCCTAAGTGGGCGGTTGCTTATAAATATCCCCCCGAAGAAAAGGAAACAAAGCTTTTGTCGGTTGATATTCAGGTGGGCAGAACGGGTGTTCTTACTCCAACGGCTAATCTCGAGCCTGTAAGGCTTGCGGGAACAACCGTTTCCAGAGCAACACTCCACAATGCGCAGTTTATCTCGGAAAGAGACATCAGACTCGGCGACACGGTTGTTGTTCGTAAGGCGGGTGAAATTATTCCCGAAATAGTTCGTTCCGTACCCGAGAAACGTAACGGTAGCGAAATAGTATTTACAATGCCGGAATGCTGTCCCTCCTGCGGTCACAGAGTTGTGAGAGACGACGCAGGCGACGGCGCTGCAACGAGATGTGTAAACCCAGCATGTCCTGCGCAAAACTCTCGCAGTATTACTCACTTTGCTTCTAAGGGAGCAATGAATATTGACGGTCTTGGACCTCAGGTTGTTGAGCTTCTTCTCGAAAACGGAAAGATAAAGGATATTGCAGACCTTTATACTCTTAAGACCGAGGATATAGAAACCCTTGACAGGATGGGTAAAAAGAGCGCTGAAAATCTTATCTCAGCAATAGAAGAGTCAAAATCCAGAGGACTTGAAAGATTGCTCTTTGCTCTTGGTATCCGCCAGGTTGGCGAGGTTGCCGCAGAGGAGATTGCACGCAAATTCCGCACTCTTAATGCACTGTTTGAGGCTTCTGCCGAGGATTTTCTCTCGGTAAATGATATTGGCGAGATAACAGCTACCGCGCTTGTTGAATTCTTTGCGGCAGAGGAAACAAAAGAAATTTGCGAAAGACTAAAAGCTTTAGGTGTTAAAACCGAGGCAATAGGTGAGGATAGAGGCAATCTCTTTGAGGGACTTACATTCGTGCTTACAGGCACTCTTCCAACAATGACCCGTGACGAGGCATCCGCTCTAATAAAGCAAAACGGCGGTAAGGTCTCGGGCAGTGTGTCCAAAAAGACATCTTACGTTGTTGCCGGAGACGAGGCAGGCTCAAAGCTTACAAAGGCAAAGGAGCTGGGAGTTGCCGTTATCTCCGAAGAAGAGCTTCTTGAAATGATAAAATAACAATGTATAGGAACAAATATGGATAAGTATGTTATTATTAATGCCGACGATTTTGGAATGTGCAATGCGCATAACCTGGCAACTGTTGATTTGTTTAACAGAGGAGCAATAACATCAGCTACAATTATGGCGCCTTGTCCTTGTGCTTCCTCGGCCGTTCAATTCGCATCCCGACATCCAGAGTTATCGGTGGGTGTTCATTTGACCACCACCTCGGAGTGGAAGAGCTATAGATGGGGACCTTTGAGCAAAAACGTAACCTCAATGGTTGATTCTGACGGTTGCTTTTTTCGTAACAGCGGTGACTTTGCCTCTTATGCAAAGAAATCAGAGGTAGAAGAGGAGCTTGTTCGTCAGATAGAAGCTCTTCGCTCAATGGGGCTTGTACCCTCTCATCTTGACAATCACATGGGGTCGCTTTATGGAGTAACAAACGGTGATTTCGGTCTTTTGGAATTAGTTATATGTATTGCGGGCAGATACGGCTTGCCATTTAGATTTCCTAAAAAAATAACAAAAGATAGCTTTACAAACGGTACATTGGATATTCAAGTATCACCCGATGTTGTTGAAGAATATTTGTGTCATATCTTAAGATTGGCTGAAAACTACGGTGTTTTAATGCCGGATTACCTTGTTCCCGGTGATTGGAAGGGGCCGCAGGACCAAAGCTACGAAAACTTCAGAGAGTATATTTATGAAATGTATCGCAGCTTTGAAAACGGAGTTACCGAGACCTACATTCACCCGGCTGTTGAATGTGACGAAATAAAGGAAATCACCCCCTTTTGGCATAGACGTGTTTGGGAGTACAAGTTGTTCTCCGACCCTATGACCTTAGATTTTGTTCATTCTAATGGGATAAAGCTTATAGGATACAGAGAACTCCAAAAAATTAATGGACATTAATATTAAAAAGGTTGCCGATAAAAGGCAACCTTTTTTTATTTGTTAGATACGGATATTAACAGCTTCTTTTGTGTGCGGATGAGTGAACCTCAGCTCGGAGCAACGGAGAAAATATCCCTCGTCTCGTCTCTCTCCGTATAGAAAATCACCGAGCAGGGGATGACCTATGTGCGCAAAGTGTACTCTTATCTGATGTGTTCTGCCGGTGTGTAAGATAACGTCACAGAGAGCATTTTCTCCTCTTATCTCTTTAACCAAATATTCTGTAATTGCCGATTTCCCGTCGGGCGAGACAATTCTTTTCATCGAGCCCTCTGCCTCTCGGCGTATTGGCGCATCGATTATACCGTGCTCTTTTTTTGGCACACCTGTAACTAAAGCAACATATCTTTTATAAACTCTGCCTAGCTTTATCTCTCTGGATAAAAGATTTGCGGTATTTGCATCCTTGGCGATAAGGACAAGCCCTGAGGTATCTCTATCAAGCCTTGTGATAGACCGAAAGACAAAATCGCCATTGTATTTTGCCATAACCGCATTTGCAAGAGTTGGCAGACTGTTTCCGCGTGACGGGTGGGTAGGCATGTTTGTTGGTTTATCAACTACAAGCAACCAGTCATCCTCGTAAACAATGTTCAGCGGAATATCAATAGGCTTAATTCCGTCACTTTTTTCGTCCGGGAGAATAAGGGTGATTTTTGATCCCTGCTTAACAGTTTTTCTCACTGTGCAGCTTTCACCGTCGACAAAAATTCCGCAGTGTTTTATCTTTCTTATAAGTGTCACCGACAGCCCAAGGGTAGGCAGATATTCTTTTAATGTTTTTTCGCCTTCAAGCTCGGCTATGTATTCAAGAGTTTTCATGCCTTCTCCTTTTCTCGTTCTGTCGGGGTAATTATAACACGCAAAATGTAGTTTGTCAAGAAAATCACAGCACAATATATATGTTTTCGGTAAAAGTGATATATTGACTTTTTTTACTTACTATGTTATAATGTAATTTAGAAAAATATGGAGGATTGGCAATTGGCGACAAAGTTAGGAAAAAAAGAGTACGATGATCAAAGTATAAAAAGCCTGAAGGGCGCCGACAGAGTACGTAAAAGACCTGCGGTTATTTTTGGTTCTGACGACCTTATTGGCTGCCAGCACTCCTTTATTGAAATTTTGGCTAATTCTGTTGACGAGGCTCGCGAGGGCTACGGTGACAAGATTATAGTAAAGAAGTATAATGACCTCTCTATTGAGGTTGAGGACTTCGGACGAGGTGTTCCGCTCGGATATAACGAGAAAGAGAAGAGATGGAACTGGGAGCTTGTTTTCTGTGAGCTCTATGCCGGCGGTAAGTATGATAATAATGACGGCAATTCGGCTTATGAGTTTTCTCTCGGTCTTAACGGACTTGGCGCTACCGCGACACAGTATTCCTCGGAGTTTATGACTGTTGACTCCTATAACGGAAAAACACTTTCCTCGATGAAGTTTAAGTCGGGTAACCCTGTGGGCGATCTTTCTGTTGTTGATATCGCTTCGGGAATGAAAAAACGGGGAACTATTATCAGATGGCGCCCCGACCTTAAGGTGTTTAAGGAAATTGACATTCCTGTAGAGTTTCTTTCAGCAACTCTCAGACGTCAGGCATTCGTTAATGCGGGAATAAGGTTTATTCTCGAGGTTGAGCAGGAGAACGGCAAGTTTGAAAAGTCGGAGTATTACTACGAAAACGGTGTTGCCGACTATATTGCCGAGATAACCGAGGGAATAGCTACCACATCTCCTGTTATATGGAAGCTTGAAACAAAGGGCCGTGACAGAGAGGACATGCCCGACTATAAGCTCAAGGCTGAGGTAACATTCTGCTTTGCTAAATCGGGAACAGCAGAATATTATCACAACTCATCCTTCCTTGAGTATGGCGGCGCACCCGACAAGGCGGTTAAAAATGCCTTTACCTATGCTATCGACAAGTATATAAAGGGCGCAAATAAATATACCAAAAATGAGTCAAAAATTTCCTTTGCCGATATAGCGGACAACCTTGCGGTTATAGTAAACTCTGCATCAACGCAGACATCTTACGAGAACCAGACCAAAAAGGCGATAACAAATGCCTTTATTCAAAAGGCCCTTACCGAGTTTATAAAAACGAACCTTGAAATTTATCTTACCGAGAATGCGTCTGCGGCAAACACTATCGCAAACCAGGTGCTTGTAAACAAGAGGGCAAGAGAGTCTGCCGAGAAAACAAAGATAGATATTAAAAAGAAGCTGACAGGCACCATGGACGTCTCAAACAGGGTAGAGAAGTTTGTGCCCTGCCGTTCAAAGGACCCGGATATCCGCGAGGTCTATATAGTAGAGGGTGACTCGGCTATGTCAAGCTGTAAGCTGGGCAGAAACGCAGACTTCCAGGCAATAATTCCTGTCAGAGGTAAAACTCTTAACTGTATGAAGAGCTCTTATGAGAAAATATTTGCCAGCGATATTATTGTTGACCTGCTTAAGGTTATCGGCTGCGGTGTTGAGGTAAAGACGGGTAAAAAAGGAGACCTTGCCACCTTTGACTACAACCTCCTAAAGTGGAATAAAATTATAATCTGCACAGATGCAGACGAGGACGGCTTCCAGATAAGAACCCTGCTTCTTACAATGTTTTATAGACTCCTGCCAACCCTTATCGAAAAGGGAAAGATATATATTGCGGAGTCTCCCCTCTTTGAGATTACCTCGGGCGGGGAAACCTACTTTGCGTATAACGAGCAGGAAAAAACAGAGATTTTGTCAAAGCTGGGTAGTAAAAAATATACTCTTCAGCGCTCTAAGGGTCTTGGTGAAAACGAGCCCGATATGATGTGGCGTACTACAATGTGCCCTCAGACAAGAAGACTTGTTGCGGTAACTCCCGCGGATGCTGAGGCAACGGCAAGAATGTTTGATGTTCTTCTTGGAGACGCTCTTCAGGATAGAAAAAAGTTTATCACAGATTACGGTCATCTTTATATTAAAGATGCGGATATTTAAGCAATATTTTTAGGCAGAAAGGCAAAATATATGAAAGCTTTAAAAAAATCAGCAAAGTTTGAGGGTGTTAAGGGACCCCTTCTTACCATTGTTATGGACGGTGTAGGTATTGCTCCCGACAACGGCGCAAATGCTGTTAAGGCAGCTCACACTCCCACACTTGACATGTTAATGAAGAATTATCCCACCCTTGCAATAAAGGCACACGGCACGGCAGTTGGACTTCCCGGTGACGACGATATGGGTAACTCCGAGGTAGGTCACAATGCTCTCGGCTCGGGTCAGGTATTTGCCCAGGGTGCAAAGCTTGTTTCTCAGTCTATCGAGACAGGCAAGATTTTTGCTTCCGAGACATGGCAGACTCTTGTAGGCGGTGTTAAGGCTAACAAGTCCACTCTTCATTTCCTCGGTCTTTTCTCTGACGGAAATGTTCACTCTCACATCGACCACCTTAAGGCGCTTATCTCCAAGGCTAAGGAAGAGGGCGTAGGTAAGGTTAGAGTACACATTCTCCTTGACGGACGTGACGTTGGTGAGACCAGCGCTCTTGATTATGTTCTTCCCTTTGAGGATTATCTTAATTCTCTTCGTTCGGCTGACTTTGATATTGCAATTGCTTCGGGCGGCGGACGTATGCAGGTTACTATGGACAGATATGAAGCAAACTGGGGCATGGTTGACCTTGGATGGAAGACTCACGTTCTCGGTGAGGGCAGATACTTTGCATCCGCTGAAGAGGCTATAACCACTTACAGAAACGAAACCAAGGTTATCGACCAGGATCTTCCTCCCTTTGTTATCGCTAAGGACGGAAAGCCCGTCGGTACAATTGAAGACGGAGACAGTGTAATCTTCTTCAACTTCCGCGGAGACCGTTCTATCGAGATTTCTAAGGCGTTTGAGTCGGGCGCTGACTTTGATAAATTTGACCGTAAGAGAGTTCCCGCAGTTCTCTATGCAGGTATGCTTGAGTACGACGGCGACCTTCATATTCCCTCAAGATATCTTGTTTCTCCCCCCGAAATTACAAACACTATGACCGAGTACCTTGTAGGTGCGGGAATTCCCGAGCTTGCAATCTCCGAGACACAGAAGTACGGCCACGTAACCTACTTCTGGAACGGTAATAAGTCGGGCAAGTTCTCCGAGGAGCTTGAGGACTATATCGAGATACCCTCTGACGTTGTTCCCTTTGAGCAAAGACCCTGGATGAAGTGCGCTGAGATTACCGACAAGCTTATCGAGTGTCTGAAGTCAGGTAAATACAAGTACCTCAGAGTTAATTTCCCCAACGGAGACATGGTAGGCCACACAGGCTCATTCCTTGCTACCGAGTGCTCTATGGAAGCTCTTGACCTCCAGCTTGCAAGACTTCTTAAGGTAGTTGACGAGCTTCAGGGTGTAGCGCTTATCACCGCTGACCACGGCAACGCTGATGAAATGTATGAGATTGACAAGAAGACCGGAGCACCCAAGGTAGGTAAAGACGGCTCCTTAAAGGCAAAGACCTCTCACACCCTCAACCCCGTTCCTTTCATCATCTACGATAATTTCTATAAGGACAGCTATAATGTAAAAGAGGGAAGAGACGACTTCGGTCTCTCTAACGTTGCGGCAACAACCGTAAATATGCTTGGCTTTGAAGCTCCCGAAATTTGGGACGAGTCAATGATTTCCCTTTAAGGATAGCCTCCCTTGTGTAAAGGGAGGTGGCGCGGTTTACCGTGACGGAGGGATTGTAAAAGCGATAATCTCCCCAAAAAAACAATCCCTCAGTCAGCTTTGCTGACAGCTCCCTTTACACAAGGGAGCCTTGGCTTGATTGCCTGTGGCAAGTTATCAGTTACGAGATGCTTTCGCACCGTTATGATTAGCTTTGCTAAGTAGATCGTATCATAGGCAATCATTTTATAACGCTTGGCAGTGCCAAGCTCATAACTCTAAAATTAAAAACCACTAAAAAAAGCCTTCCGTTTTTTTCGGAAGGCTTTTGCTATAATAAGGGTATCTGCACATTGTGCTTGCAATTCGCTTTTTATTAAAAAACTAATATAGATTGTAATTGTCAAGAAGAGAAACAGAGCCTGAAATTGGCATTTGACATTGTATTTTTAATTGATATTTAGTGTTTTATTGTTTAATATCCGACAATCGCAAAAGCGGATACCCCAATGAGCAGTAAAGGTGATGTTTTGCATCGTTTGCACGTATAGTGTAAAGGTCAGCGCTTGGTTGATATCTTCATTTCTTTGCAGATAGTCCGAATAATATTCCTGACCGCCTGCGGTGATGATGAGATATCCCGATGCGCTTCCCTTAGGGAGCGTAAGTGTAACGGTGTATATGCCTTGCATATTATCTAGTGTCACTTTTTTTTGCATATCTACTGTTGCGATTGCTTCTTCTGAGTTGTCCTTGTAAATAGATGCAGTTATCAAGCAATTGCCAGATGATTTTATTTCACTTTCTCCGCTATTTTTACTGTCTGTAAACCATGCATAAGTTGCAGAACAAAGAAAAATTATACATAGAAGGATGCTAAGAATAGATATTAGTAGGCTTTGTGAAAACGCCTTCTCGCTTATTTTTTCTTTTGAATTCAATATATTTTTCAAGAGTTCTCCTCCTCTCGTGTATATACAAAGGCTAATCATTTTCGGCAATTAAAATGCACAAGCAACAGTCTTATGCGCTTTAATTGCCGCCCAAGCCCCGAAGGGCTTGGGTAGGCTTATTAATTATTGTTGATAAAATGATGTTACTGTTTTTTCCAGTCTTCCCAAGTGTGGTCAGATTTATATCCATACGATTCGGTTTCATTCAGGACGTACGTTGCGTCTGTACAAACAACCTTAGATCCGTTACCAAGACCACTATCCCAGTTATCACCACAAATAGCTTGCCACTGTTCCCAAGTTCCGTCGTAGGTGATGGTAACTTGCTTTTGTGATAACGATCCCCAGTCGGACGAGAACGCATTTGCACCAACGCTTGTTACAGAGGCAGGGACTGTTACATTTTTCAAGCCTGCAGTTCCGGCAAATGCATCAGATCCAATTTCCTGAACTCCATCCTCGATAATAACAGAGGTAATTCCGCCTCCCAACAATCCGTTTAAAGTATCGCTGGAAAGGTCGGTAATCGCCTCTACGCGAACACCGTTTACCTTACCGGGAATGGTAACAGAGCCATTCAATCCAGCAGCAGCTTCAACGGTGTAGCGATCGTATCTACCATCACCGTCATCGTCATGACCCTTGAGTGCAATAGAGCCTTCGCCACCGTTGTAAGTGTAGTAGGGATAAATCGTAGTATCCTTGGTGATTGAATAATTCGATTTAACCTCTGTATAGGTTACTTTTCCATTCGCACCCTTTTCTCTGATTTCCCAGTGGTCGAACTTCATCATATTGTCGCCATACTTAGACAAAGGATCTGAAGGTGCTGTCAGCTTGCCATAGGTCGTTTTAGTGGTTGTAACAGAGTGAGTAACGTTTCCGTCCTCGTCAACCCAACGCACCGTATACTTGGCTGCAAGCTTGGGATACAGAACAATGTCTGTGGTGTTCGTTGAAGGGATAGTAGTAATCTTTTCGGAAGCGGTATTTACCCAACCGTCAAAATCGTTTGCATATTCTCCCGTCAGTTTGCCGCGTGCCGTATCATCTATGTTATCAACGGTTACATCAGGATCTTTATCCCAGATATAGAGCGTATCAAGTTCATCTCCATCAGCGTCCTTAAAAGTAATCTTATACTTAAATTGACGAGTTACCTGATACCATGTGCTGTAGTCCTCACCGTCGATCTTCACGGCTTCGTCCAACGTCACCTCGGAAATTTTATAAAGTTCCCTATCTGCATCTGCAAGCTTGATTGAATAATCATCGAAGGATGGGTTTGTTTGGGGGTTACGATAAGGATTTTGACGGTATTCTTTATTACTAAGATATACACCCTCATGAATTGTGATAAGCGGTTCTTCTCCCTCGTAGAAGTCCTTCGCGTTAAACGCACCGTTGTTACGGTTAAGAACATCGTTAGGAGTATTATTATAAAGGAAATAACCGCCGTAAACGTTGATATTTCCGCCGAAGCCTGCATAAATGAGTGCACGGTTGCTGTTCTCATTCTGCATTGTTCCATCAGCACTACCGGGCTTGGTAGAGGTACCGATAGGGTCGCCTGCGTAGGAGTCTCCGATGAATGCACCGCCGTAAATATCTACGTATGAGGGGTCAGCAAAGGGAGCCCATACTGCGTAGATGGAGCTTTCCATCTTGATAAAGCCGGTCTCAACAGCACCTGTATTGGTTATGTTAAGGCTTCCGCCTTTACCAACGAAGAAGAGCGCACCAACGTCAGAATTACCTATGGGATCATTACCACACTTTACAGTAATGTTGAAGCCGTTAAGGTCCAGACCAACGTTCTTGCCGTTGATCATAACGCCATTATAGTAGGTCTTGCTACCAACGTAGGCGTGCTCAATATCACGAGCCGCACCGGTATCCTTGGTAAGATCAACAACGGGAATGTTGCTCATCAGCTTTGCGGTAGTGCCCTCTATCTGAAGTGCCTCGCGAAGCTCGTCAAGGTTATAAACCTCTTTAACGTTAGAAGTAAAGTCATAGGGGCTGAAGCTTGCGGTCTTGAAGGTAATTGTACCCGCAACCTCGTCGTACACAGCATCCTCGATGAGAACGCCGTTATGGTATGCCTTCATTGCTGCAAGAGCATTGGGCGCAGCTACGACAACGGTAACAAGCTGATCTCCCGTGAGATTAGCCTTTAGGTTTGTAACCTTGATATCATAGGCATAAGCCTGAGTGTTTTCGTCAACCATCGCCTCTTCGGAGGGATCGATACCGTCAATGGTTACCTTTACAGGCTTGGAGGTGTCTGCGATAGCGCTTGCGGGAACAGTAAGCTTTGCAATGCATATTCCCTTTGAATACAAAGCAAAGTCTATAGAATCAGCTCCCTCGGAAAGTGTCTTTGTGCTACTTGCCAAAACATTTGTATCGGCAAGATCCTCAAAGGTAGCGTCCTTATCGTACTGATTGTCGAAGCTGTCGGACTCATAAGCGTACTGTGTTGCAAGTACGTTTACACCGAACTCGATAGTGGGGATATTCACGCCGTCGTGATTAGCCTCGTTGCCAACTGTTTCGGGCATATCCACCTTAACGACCACATAGTGAGCTTCACCGGGAAGAAGCTGCTTGTCATCCTGGAGAACGTTACCTGCCTTGAATGCAACGGGTGCATTATAAGCAAGGTTGTTCTCGCCCTTGAAGGCTTCCTCGATGGATCTCTCTGCAATATTGAAGCCAAAGAGAGGGTCCACTCCAGCCTCAGCAAAAGTCAGTGTGCTGACGGCAAGAATTTCGGAAAGAACTATGTTGCCACCATCCATGTTCTTACCAATAGTCTCTTTGATAATGTTCATGCTGGCTTCATACTTCAAAGCCAAAGAACCTTTGTTTGTGATCTTTAGAGCAACGACCTCGGTATGACCGGGCTCCCAAAGTCCCTTCTGGAAAAGATCATCTGCGCCGTCAAGATCGTTCCAAGTCTTGCCGTCAAGAGTATACTGAACGTCTAAATCCAGATTACCGGATTTTATAACATTGCTTCCGGATGAAACGCTATCAGTAAACCATGCCCAAGACGTACCAAGGAGCATGGAGAAGCAGAGAAGCATGGAAACAACGCTCAGCAATAATGATTTTTTAGTATTTTTCATATAGTTTCTCCTTATCCCGCAATCTTGGAAACAGTCCACCAGCCGTCTACACCCTGAACAGCTTGATAACCTTCAGCTACACAAGCAGAAGGATTGAATTCAAAAGAACCGCCGTAGATGATAATATCTCCACCATATTCCCAAAGCCAAGTCGCCGCTGCTTTGTTGTTGCCTTTTCCAAACGTTCCGTCGTTTACAATAATCTTGGCACCATTCTGTGCGACAAGAATGCGTTGGTTTCCGCCTATTCCGCCAGTAAATCTAAAGTCACCACCGTTAATGACAACTTCGACATCTTCACCAACGGCATAAACAGACTGACCATTAATCCATTTCTTATTGACGTTATCATAGTATCCGGAGAACTTGTAAGATCCGCTATTAATAGTGACCTTACCGCCCTGAATGTTTACACCGCCTCTTTCTGCATTGAGAACAAGGTCGTTTAACTCAGCCTCACCAGCCTTAACGTGGAAGCCGTATTTGGCTCCTTTTACGTCTATATTCAAGTTGTTAACATAGAGCTTACCCCAGTTCTCGATGGAGCCTTTCATATTGTTAACAATAGTTCCGTCACCGGTAACCTCAAGGTCACCATAGTTAACGAATACGTAATCGGTACCGTTTCCGCTTATGGTAGAGTTATTTGTATTCAGCGCAAGAGATTTATCTTCAGCAAGTTCTTCATGCACATCGGTAAGGTTCATGTCCTTTATGATTCCCTGACCACCTTCAGTAAATGCCTTGTGAAGATCGTCGTTATTCCAAATCTCATGTACAGTAGGTTTTTCTACGTTAGCATCGTACTGATTGCCAAAGCTATCGTTCTCGTGTGTGTACTGTGTTGCGAAGAGACGCACGCCAAGCTCTATGTAAGGAGCATCCTCACCAAGCCTTGTGTTAGCCTCGTTGCCTACGGTATCGGGCATCGTAAGTACGATTGCCACTACCTGCGCAGTATCATCACCAGGAAGAATAGGTGCGTTCTCGCGGATAACAGCGTTTGCCTCGGAGAGCTTCTGAAGCTCAACGGAGTTAAGAGCAGCTTCGCGAGTTCCAAACATATTGGGCATCAAAATGTCCGCATAGTTAAATCCGGAACTGTATTCATCCTGGACATGATATCCGATCTGAAGATAATCTGAAAGCTTAAATTCATCGCCATATACGTTTATTGAGCCTTCCTCATTGGCGAGATTGAAGGAAAGCAAATATTTAAGTGCAAGCGAGCCTGCGTTAGATATTCTCAAATATACGACTTCGGTATAGCCGGGCTCATAAAGCGCTCCGCCTTTGAAAATTTTTGTGTTTTCATCAACGGTCGCCCAACCGTCAGACCAATTCGACTTATATTCAAGAACGACATCTATGTTTCCGCTTTGAATAACGTTATTTGCACTAATTACACTGTCCGTAAACCAAGCAAATGTGGTACCAAGAAGCATTGTAAAGCATAAAAGAAGTGCGATAACACTGCTAAACAATGCTCTCTTAGTGGTTTTTAAATTCGTCATTTTTGTTTTACCTCCTGTGAATTATTTTCTGACGAATGTATCTAAACGCCGAAGCGTATAGAACTATATAATTTTAAATGCCCGAATTGTTTTCGGTTGGGGATATAGGCGGTGTTTCTCCGCATTTTTGCTTTTCAAGCTGCTCTTTAAGCTCCATTAGCTCACGGAGCATATTTTCGTTTTTCTTTCGTTCTTCGGCAATCTCTGCACGCTCGGCTTCCATAGCAGCCGTTTGCTCCTTTTTGTACTGACGGAATAATCTTATAACGTTTACACCGTTATAGAGAATGAGCAGTAAAAAGGGAAGTAGAATACAAACTATATATCCCGGGGTGGACTTAACGAAAGCAAAGAAGTTACCTATACCGGGAAGCTTGCCTGTATATGTGCCTAGAATATATTCGGGCTCTACCAGAGCTTCATCGTCGGTTCCCGTGTTCGTACCGTAGGTTACGTAGCCGAGGACTTTACCGTCTTCGGTTTTCTTGACCTCACGAATCATATGTGTCACCGTTTCGCCGTAGCTTATGTTGTTGGTTGACATAAAGGCAATTACGTCGCCTGCCTGTAAGCTGCGAGGATTCTCCACATTTTTGATAATTACAATGTCGCCCGCGTTAAAGTGGATGTCTATATCCTTGTTGTTTTCTGACTTGCTCATTGAATCGGTCTGTACGATATAAAATTTAAGCCCAAAGATGTTGCGGTCGTTTCTGTCAACCGTTGTTACAGTTACAACAGTAAATATCATTATAACCGCAGTAAAGGCAATAAGCAGCCAAGTTATGACCTTTGTACCGATATTAACGAGCTTTTTTGTTTTTTCATTCATTAGCTTTTTCATTCTTCAATATCGGCATTAGCCTGTACTGCATAAACGGTTATTCCTATGCCTGTATAGGTCTTGTTTTGAAATTCGTTTCCGGCTTCTTCTTTCATTTTTATAACCAAATAGTAGGTTTCGCTGGTTTGATTAACGTCAAGATGTCCTGAAAATGATGTTAACCTATCTGCATTTTTTAAATTTGTGATATCCTTAGTTATCCAGAACTCAAACGCCTCCTCAAAGGCAAGGCTGTCTTCATCATCATCCTTGGATATTCTTGCGTGAAAATTCACAGGCATTGTGCCAATGTTTTTCACAGTAAAGCCCTCGGTGTAATATGTAGAACCCGGCTCAAAGTAAATTTTTCTTTCTTTTTCCTTTGCAACAAAATCCAGAACGTCACCTATTAAAGAATTACCCTCTGTATCAATAACATCAACCTTACATTCACCCGATGTTGTTATAACACCGATTTTGCCATCGTTTTGCAGTGTAAAAACAAAGTACACCAAACCTATAAAAGCTATCAGGAGAATAAAAACCGTAATGCTTAAAGCAATTATAGCTCTTGTTTTTCTTCTTTCCTGGTAGTATTTGTATGTGTCATAGCTGTCATAATACAATTGACTTACCTCCCTAAAGTTCACACTTAACATAAAAACAACATAACGCTTGTTATGTTGTAAAGACGGGACATGTATTTTGATTTTGAGAACTATCCAAGTAAAAAAAAGCATAACAAAAAAAGCCTTTTTACATGATTTTTAAAAAAACAAATCAAAAAAGGCTTTATTGTCATGCCCGGAAGAAAATCTTTTATAAATATGTAGAGAAAACTATTGAAAAATCCAAAAGTTTGTGTTATAATCAATGCACAAAACAGATGCTTTCAATAGCATACGTGTTTTTTTGAACACATAACAAGCGTTATGTGACAGATCGGCGTTGGTCGGTCTTTTTTTGTTTATATAATCAAGCGCATGTTTCCCATTTTACGCTTGTGTTCGCTTGCTGTGGTTATGATATATATTCTTGTGGTATTAATGTTGGTGTGCCCTAAAATGTCTGCCAGCTTTGATATATCCTTTTCGATATTATAAAAGGTTCGGGCAAACAGATGGCGAAGATTATGCGGAAAAACCTTTGAGCTTGGCACGTTTGCATCCTTGCATAAGGCTTTCATATCCCGCCAGATGTTGTGTCGGTTTACCGGCTTTCCGTTTTTTGTAACAAATACTGCGCCTGATTTTATTCTTTGCAGCTTTATATATTCCAAAAGCTTTTTTTGCAGCTCTCTAACAATAAATATTCGTCTGTTCTTACCTTTACAATTTACAAAAGCTTCACCTCGGTGAACAGCTTCTACTGTAATATATTGCAATTCGCTTACTCTGATGCCGCTTGAGCATATGGTTTGAATAATTAAATTGAGCCGAATGTTATTTTTTCGCTTAGCCGTTTCTATTAGCCGCCTATATTCCGCCCTTGTCAGCTCCTTTTCTTCGGGGCAGAAGGCTGGCTTTTGTATTTTATACTGCTTTACGCAAAGGTCAAACCACCCGAGAAAACGGAAAAATACATTGACTGCGGCAAGCATAGAATTTGCGCTTGTAACCGTGTATTTTTCTAGCAGGTTACTTTTGAACTCCAAAACATTTGCTTTTGATAGTTCCTTGCCATTCATAAAACTATAAAATACATTTAAATCGTGCAGATATTTTCCTATCGTTGCTGTACTTCGTTCTTCGCATAATAGGTATTCCTTAAATTGATGCATTTTTTCAAGATTAAAAAGTCGTTCCATTTTATCCTCCGTTCATGTTTTTTATAATTATTTTACAATAAGCGGATTTTAATACGTTTTTAAGCAGAATACGAAAAGCCGATATATCATTATGACATATCGACTTTAGAGATTTGATATTAGTTTGCAAATACGCATGGTAAGAGCTGTAATTCAAAATGACTAGTGAAAGCATAATAATTGCGCTTAAAATTTAAAGCAGTAAAAAACAACTTTATTTTACGGTTATATTTGTATCAAAAAAATCCTTAGCTTCTTTTATGTAAAGCTCTTGGTTTACGGGGAAGGCGAGGCCGTGGCCGGCGCCTTTTATGAGTACAAGCTTTTTCGGAGCTATACAGGCTTTAAAGTTTTCCTCGCTCATATAGCAGGGAACAAAGCTGTCCGTTTCACCGTGGAAAAATATTGTAGGAACTTTTGAATTTTTTACGGCTTCTATGGGCGAAATTTCATCAAGATTAAATCCACCGAATATCCTTGCGCCCAGTCTGACAAAGGGATACATTACATTAGGCGGAAGCTTCATATCGCCCAGAACCTTCTTGATTATAGCTTTGGCAGATGTGTAACCGCAATCTGCTAAAACTCCGACAATATTTTTAGGCAGAGCTTGTCCGGAGGCGATGAGAACCGTTGATGCGCCCATTGATATACCTGTAAGAATGATTTTGGCATCCGGGTCAATTTCTTTTAAAACAAAGTCTATCCAAGAAAGAACATCTCGGTATTCTCTGACACCGAATGTGACTACCTTGCCGTCGCTGCGTCCTGCGCCTCTTTGATCGACAACAAGCGCGCTGTGACCGAGGGCTGAGGCTCTTACAATGCCGCCGCTCATATCCCTTTCGGAATTTCCGTGATAGCCGTGAAACATTATTTCTATAACAGCTTTCGGGGCATATTCATAAAATTTGCCTTTAAGAGTCAGTCCGTCATAGGACCTTATTTCTACATCCTTGTGGGGACTTGTGCGGGCTGAAATTACCCATGACTCAATCAGCTCTCGGTGAACCTGATAGATTTCGTCGTTAGGAATTTCAATTCTGCCATTCTTATTTTCCTTACGGCGCGGGGAATAAAAGATTATGAAAAAGCAGACAAGTGATGTACCCGGTATAATTACGGCGATTGCCGCAATACAGGTTAAAGCAATATATAAAGGATTCAAGGTTATAACTCCGTTTATCTTTTTATATATTTTACCACCGTTGTATTGATAATTCAATAACTTTATACAATTTTAATGAAGGAAAGAACATTAAAAAATCGGTAAATCCGTCAATACGTCGCTTTATTAATGACTTTTTTAGTGCATTTTATAACTTTTTAAAAATTAAATAAAAAAACTTTTGTTTATTCATACTTTAGACATAAATATCTGCTATAATAAACGCCGTTTTGATATATGAGAACCAAATAAAATCTTTTTAATATTATGACTATAACATCAGTCTTTTTGGAATAAAAGATTTGTGGTTTGGAACAATAAAAAATCGGAGGTGCACTATGGTTTTTGAAGATCTTGAAGTTATGCACAAGGCTTTTGGTCTTGGCAAGATAGTTTCAAAAAACGGACAGTATATTACTGTTAAATTTGAATCCTGCGAGAAGGTTTTTGTTTATCCTGATATTTTTGAAAAGTTTCTTACTCTTGCAGACGGAACTGTAAGTGAAGAAATAATTGCTGACCTTAATGCTTCTAAGGCAGTAAAGCAAAAAATTCTTGATAAAAAGACCGAAGAGAATTTGCGCTCTATGACACGCGGTATCGTTATCCCCGGAAAAGAAAATCTTAATCCCGAGGGTGAGGAAGAAGAGTCAAACGAAAAAAATGTTGAATAACATAAGAATTTTGGGATGCTTAGTCATTAAGTATCCCTTTTTCTTTTTTCTCTTGACTATATAGTAAAAAAAGGCTATAATATAGTATAAGAAAAAATGAAAGTGATTTATTATGATTGTTAAAGGCTATATTTTCAGCATTCTGTATGTGCTGATATGTGTTGCGGGGGCGCTTCTTTTACATAAAATCGGTGTTCCTAAAAAGTATACGCGAAAGTTTGTACACATATTTGTGGGATTTGAGTGGGTTATTCTTAATCATTTCTTCGGCCCCTCAGTTCACTTTACCATAGTTTGTATTTTGTTTACAATTCTTTTGGCGGCTGATTATAAGATGAAGCTTGTTCCTGCAATGTCCTCTGACGGTGATAACGCACCGGGTACAGTTTATTACGCGGTTGCTATGACTGTTTTATCTATTGTATCGCTATTTGAGCCTCGGATTATGTTGCCATTTGGAATCGCGGTATTTTGCACATCATTTGGAGATGGACTTGCCGGGGTGTTAGGGCAGGCGATAAAAAAGCATAATCCTAAGGTTTACGGCTCGAAATCTATTGTCGGAACTCTCACTAACTTTTTTGTATGCTTTTTTGTACCGTTTGCGTTCGGATATTTTTATGACTACCCGATAGAGCTTTGGCACTGCCTTATTATCGCAATATTTGCTGCGGAGATTGAGCTGTTTGTATCAAAAGGACTTGATAATATTGTAATAACCCTTTCGGTGGCGCTTCTTGCATTTTCTCTTGTGTTTTATCCTGTAATTAACAGCGGGCTATTGGCAGTAATGCTTACTCCTGTTATAATTGCTTTGGCATACTCAAAGAAAGCGCTGACTCTGGGCGGAATTGTTCTTGCTGTAATTATGGATATTATAATTACCGTATCACTTGGCAACTTTGGATTTTGTGTTTTGATTACATTCTTTGCAGGAAGTGTTATTGTGGACAAAATCAAAAAACATGGCAAAAAAACAAAGCAGAAAGAAATTGAGCCTATTGAAAAACGAGGTGACTGCCGTGACGTTGTTCAGGTTTTTGCTAATGGCGGTGTAGCTATGATTGCGGCGATTGCTTATCTTATAAACGGGGAGATGATTTTTGTTTTTGCGTTTTGCGCGTCTCTTGCAGAGGCGTTCGCTGATACCGCTGCCTCCGGACTTGGTTTTTTTGCAAAAAGAACATATGATGTTTTCAGGCTTAAAAAATGCGAGGGTGGTCTAAGCGGTGGAATGTCTCTTCTTGGTACATTTTCAAGCCTTGCAGCTTCTGCTATTGTTTCTCTTGTTGTGTTGCTTTTTGGTGTGGTTGATGCCGCGGGATTTGCTATTATTTTTGTTTCAGGATTTTTAGGCAGTGTCTTTGACAGTATGTTAGGCTCGCTCTTACAGGTGAAGTACAGATGTACTGTGTGTAAAAGTATTGTAGAAAGGGAAGTGCACTGTGGTGCCAAAACTGAAAAATACCGAGGATTAAGCTTTATTAGCAATGATACGGTGAATTTCTTCAGTACGTTTTTCGCAGCCTCTTTGTCAGTTGTTATTTTTGTTTTGATATAAGAAAAGGGTCGCCTAGTCTAGGCGACCCTCATTTGTAATTTGAGATAAATTTAATAGAAAATCCGCATCATCTGCAAAGATATTCTGAATTTATCTGAAACTACCTGCAAAATCGGAAAGGAGAAGGTTTTGACTAAAAAACAGTCAATCGCTGTAAAGGAGTTTTCTATAAACTCCGCTTACGAATTTCCTCATTGTGAGGAAGAAGTACCGCACCGTGGTTCCCCGAAGCGAGCATTGTCGAGCTTTGGGGGGTCGCGATAGCGGTGGATGAGGATAATTTATCTTGTTTAAGATTAAAATTAGCCGCCTGTCTTGATTGAGTTCTCATAAGACCCAACCTACAGCCTTCCCTTTTGGGGAAGGGGGACCGCACCGGGGTTCCCCGAAGCGAGCATTGTCGAGCTTTGGGGGGCGCGATAGCGGTGGATGAGGATAATTTATCTTGTTTTAGTTTAAATTAGCCGTTGTTCTTGATTGAGTTCTCATAAGACTCAACCATCTTCTTTACCATCTGTCCGCCAACAGAACCTGCCTGACGAGAGGTAAGGTCACCGTTGTAGCCCTGCTTAAGGGTTACACCAACCTCGTTTGCTGCCTCCATCTTGAACTTATCAAGTGCGGCTCTTGCTTCGGGAACATTTACTTTGCTCTTAGACATAAGAATTAAATCTCCTTGTTTCTTTAAAAAAATCTATATTATCGAGCCCGAAGAGTTCGTTGCCCATCGGGCTCCGTTCTCTTGACTCTGTTATTATTGTATCTCATAATTCAAGAAAAACACATAGAAAAAAGTGGAAATTTTATTGCTTTTGGTGCTTTTGAATGATATAATGGTTTTAATAAATATTAAGGAAGAAAAGTTAATGAGTTTTGTTTTTCGCGAGGCTGAAGGCAAAGATGCCGAGGCGCTTGTCAAATATATAACTATTGTCGGCGGTGAGACCGATTATCTTTCATACGGGAAAGATACATTTAATATTTCTCCCGAGCGTGAAGCCCGCTTTATCGAAAGATTTAAAAAAAATAAAAAGGATATTATGCTTATCGCTCTTGACGGAGAACGTGTTATAGCAAATGCGTCTTTGGAATCAAACAGGGTTCAGAGATATTCTCATAGCTCAGAGCTTTCTATAACCGTTTTGAAAGAGTATTGGGGCAGAGGAATAGGATCACGGCTTATGGAGATGATGATCGATTTTGCAAGGTCGGTCGGAACCGAGATAATCTATCTCGAAGCCCGCTCTGACAATGAGCGAGCGATTGCTCTTTATCAAAAATTCGGTTTTGAGAAAAACTGCGATATAAAAAGATTTTTTAAAATAGACGGCAAGTATTATGATGCCACGGTGATGACCCTTTATTTATAAAATATCAAAATTTTGAGATGCCTCATATAATGTTAGAGAGCGATAATACGCTCACATTTGTTGAAAATTAAAGGAGATACAAATGGCAACATTCTACAATCAGGCGTCGCTTAGTCTCGGCGGCTCGGTTATTAACTCTAATATAACAGAGGGCGAGATAGTATCGGGAGCCGATCTTACAAAGACTGCCGCATCAGCAAATTACGGTCCGGGTGACGGTATAACCTATGTTGTTTCTATAGTTAATAACGGTGTTACGGAATATTCTGGTCTTACTCTTACCGACGATCTTGGCAGATTTACAGCCCCCGGCGGAATTGAGGTTGTACCCCTCACCTTTGTTCAGGGCTCTGTTCTTTACTATATTGACGGAGTTCTTCAGCCTGCGCCCGAAGCTGAAGAGGTAGACGGTCAGCTTTTAGTAAGGGGAATAAACGTACCTGCCGGCGGTAATGTAACCGTAATTTACGAGACGAGAGCAAACGGTTTTGCGCCTCTCGGAGCGGCCGCTTCTATAACAAATACAGTTACGGCGGGGGGGACATCCTGTGAGCTTTCGGACAGCGCAACAGTACCCACACGAGATGAGCCGTCTTTGACAATATCAAAGTCGGTTTGTCCTCAGGTTGTAACCTGCTCAGGCGAGGTAACCTATACGATAGTTGTACAGAACTCGGGCAATACTGCGGTTGTTGCAACAGATAACCTTATTGTAAGCGACTTGTTTAATCCTCTGCTTTCAGATATTACAGTAACCATTAACGGTGAAGCTTTGGCAGAGGGAACAGGCTACACCTATAATACCGAGACGGGAGAGTTCGCAACGCTTCCCGGCGCAGTACCCGTTCCAGCCGCGACATTTACACGTGACCCCGTAACAGGTCTTATCACAACTACACCCGGTGTAGCCGTAATTACTGTAACAGGTAATATTTAAGCATATAATGTAACTTTTTGGCTGTCCTTCTTGGGCAGCCTTCTTCTTTTTTGTTACATATTTGCTCTTGACTAGATTTATTATTTATGTTAAAATAAATAAAAAAAGATTTAAGGTGGAAAAGATGAAATTCGGAATGCCGACTCTTGTTGAGTGCCGTGATATTTTTGAGTGCGCCTGCGTCGCTGAAAGTAACGGACTTAACTTTATTGAAATAAATATGAGCTTTCCTCAGTATTTGCCTGATGCGCTGGATGCGGAAAAGCTCCTTGAAATTACCGAAAAACGTGGGATTTCTTACACCATACATGCTGATGAGATGCTAAATCCCTTTGACTTTAACGATAAGGTTTCTAAGTGTTATTTCGACGTAATGCGTGATACTATCCGCTTTGCTAAAAAAATAAATGTACCGGTTATTAACATGCATCTTTTAAAGGGCGTTTATGTTACACTTCCGGGCAAGGTGATTTTGCTCAGCGATGTGTATTTTGAAAATTATAAAGAAAAAGTTGGGCAGTTTATCAAAATGTGTGAAGAAGAGATAGGAGACGCACCGCTTAAAATCGCTATTGAGAACGTGGACTCCAATCCGTTTACAGAAAGTCAATTAAAGGTTCTTCCTATGTTTCTTAGAAGTCCTGTGTTTGGCCTTACCCTTGATACAGGTCACGAGCTTTGTCTTAATTTCACCGACAGCCATGTCTTTGATGAATATCCCGAAAAGCTTATACATATGCATCTTCATGACGCTAAAGGCAAGAGCGCTCATTTGCCTTATGGCGACGGTGATGTTGAGGTTGAAAAAAAGCTTTCAATGCTTAATAGAGGCGACACATGTCTTATTGAGGTCAAGACTATCGAGGGGCTTGAAACCAGTGTTAAATACTTAAGAGAAAAGGGAATAATGAAATAAAATGACAAGTAAAGAAAAATTTATCGAAATATATAACACAAACATCAAGCGTGAGGGGGCAGATAAGCTGCTTGAATATCTTCTTTCGCCTACATCTGATTTTTTTACAGCGCCTGCGTCAGCTAGATTTCATTCTTCATACGAGGGCGGTCTTTGCGACCACTCAATTAACGTATATGAATGCTTAAAGTCCTATCTTGACTCAAGCAGGGTGAAGGAGGGCTTTGGATTTGAGTATTCTGACGAGAGTATTGCAATTGTTTCGCTTCTTCATGACCTTTGCAAGGTGAATGTTTATAAAAAAGGCTTCAGGAATGTTAAGGATGAGAGAGGCGCTTGGCAGAGGGTAGACACATTTGAATATGATGATAAGCTGCCTTACGGTCACGGAGAAAAGAGCGTTTACATAATCTCGGGTTATATGAAGCTTACCAGAGAAGAGGCATTTGCTATAAGATATCATATGGGGTATTCTTCTACCGAGGATGCAAGAAATGTTTCGGCAGCCTTTGAGATGTTTCCTCTTGCATTTGCCCTCTCAACCGCGGATAGCGAGGCAACATATTTTATAGAGTCAAAAATAAATCTTCAAAATTGAGGTGAAAAATGAGAAAAAGCTTTGGGGCTAAGCCCTTACTTTATCCGCAGCCGGTGTTTATTCTTGCGGCATATGATGAAAACGGAGTTCCTTGTGCTATGAATGCAGCGTGGGGCGGTCTTTCCGAAGAGACAGAAATCATGATTTGCCTTAGCGCAGAGCATAAAACAACAAAAAACATTCAGGTTTTAGGTGCTTTTACTGTGAGTATGGCAGATGCTGACCACGTTGCAGCGTGTGACTATGTTGGTGTTGTTTCCGGAAATGATGAGCCTGATAAGTTTAAAAAAGCGGGATTTACCGCCACAAAATCCGAGCTGGTTAATGCTCCTATAATTAACGAGCTTCCTATGTGCCTTGAATGTAAGCTTATAAGCTATGACCCGGAAACATGCCGTCTTTTTGGCCAAATTCTTAACGTATCGGCAGATGAGAGTGTTCTTAACGAAAAGGGAAAAATAGATCCTGCAAAGCTGCGCCCTATAACATTTGACCCTGCGAACAACAAATATGTTGTACTTGGTGAAACGGTTGGAAACGCATTCTGTGACGGTTTAAAGCTTAAATAAAAACAATCCCCTTAAAACAATTTCGAAGCCTTAAGGTATTTCGAATTGATGCTTTAAGGGGATTTATTATCTAATATTCAAGGTTTATTCAGCAACAAAGAGATAAGGGTATATTTCCTGTCCGCCGTCAATAAAGTAAACCTCTGTGTCGGGATATTTGCTTGTAACATATACCTCGAGAGCCGCTGCCTCTTTTGCGGTTGCATCCGCGCCGATAAATACGGTGAGAAGGAATCTTTCTCCGCTTTCAAGAAGCTTATCAATAAGCGCCTTTGCGCAAGCGTCGCGCTCCGGCTCAGAAACTACAATTTCCTTGTTTATGATAGCTATTGTGTCACCGTCGTTTATGTGTACGCCATTCATATCGGCATCTCTTACGGCAGGGGAGATGTAAGCAGAAACAACTCTGGATATAGCTTCTTCCGCTTCTTTAACAAGCTCGTCGGGAGAGGATGAGTCAAAGTTCATAGAAGAAAGCGCGACATATCCTGTACCTATTGTCTTTGCGGGTATTACATACACCTTAGCCTTGTCGTAAATCTCAGCAGCCTGAGATGCAGCCATAACAATGTTTCCGTTGTTGGGGAAAACAAAGATGTTATCTGCATTTATTTGCTCAAAGGCTTCAATAAAATCATTGGTAGAGGGGTTGTTTGTTTGACCGCCCGGTACTATAACATCGGTGCCAAGCTCAGAGAAGATTGCCGATATACCGGGGCCGTTGCTGACGGCAACAATGCCGTTCTTTTTCTTTGGCTCATTTTTCTTCTGCTCGGATTTATCTCCTGCAAAATCGGTTTCTGTATGCTGGATTGACATGTTCTCTATCTTGACACTGATAAATTCACCAACCTTGCGCATACGAGCAAGAACTCTTTCGGGAGTAAGTGTATGAACGTGAATTTTAACTACGCTTTCGGTTTTGAAGGCAACAATAGAGTCGCCAAGCTTTGAAAGGTAGAGCTTGAGGGCATCCATGTCGTAGTTTTCAACATCGCATTTACGGTTTTGGAGCTGAACGAGAAGCTCGGTGCAGTAGCCATATGTCATCTCGCTGTCGGGACCGAAGGCTCCGTGCTGAAGAGCGCCTGCCTTAGGCACCGGGAGGGGGACTGCATCATACTCAACATCCTCGCCGTTAAGAACTCTGTTAAGACCGTCAATTATATAAAGAAGTCCTGCACCGCCGCTGTCAACAACACCGGCTTCGCTAAGGGCAGGGAGAAGCTCGGGGGTACGCTCAAGGGACTTGTTCATCTCGTTAACAAGGTCAGAGAAGAGGGACTGCACTGTGCTTCTGCTGTTGAGTCTGCTTACGGCATATTCGACAGATTCACGGGCAACGGTAAGAATCGTTCACTCTGTGGGAGTCATAACCGAGCCGTACGCCTGTTCAACACCGAGCTCAAGAGCATGGCCGAGCTCCTTCGAGTTGGCGGTTTCAACATTTTCAAGACCCTTTGCCATTCCTGCAAAGAACTGAGAAAGAATAACTCCCGAGTTACCTCTTGCGCCGAGGAGCATTCCTCTTGATGCAACTCTGAGAACCTCAGCAAGGTCGTCTGTCTCAATATCGCTAAGAGAAGCAACACCGCTGTCGATAGTCATACTCATATTGTCACCTGTGTCAACGTCGGGAACAGGGAACACGTTGAGCTTGTTTACCTCCTCCGCATTTGCTCTCAGCTCAGAGGCACCGCCCTTCATCATTTTTGCAAATAAAGCTCCGCCAAGTGTTTTTAAGCTCATTTTCTTCTTTTGTTCGGTTGATGCGGTCGTTTTTGCGGGCTTTTTCTCACCGGTCTTCTTTGCGGCAGACTTTTTATTCTGCTTTACCGCCTTCGCTTCGGTCTTTTTGGTATTCTTTTTTGCGTTATCTTCCGTAGCTTTGTTTTTTTTCTGCTTCTTTGCTTCTGTAGAATTGTTTTTGGTTTTCTTCAAGTTTTTATCCGAATTTGACATAAAAATCTCCTGTCGAATTATCTTTCTTTTCCGTAGAAGAAGAGTGCGAGAGTTCCGGGGCCGGAGTGCGCTCCTATCACAGGTCCAACATCCGTGATAAGCTCGGTGACAGCGCCGTATTTTTCTTTAAGAATTTGTGCCAGAATTTTAGCATCAGTTTCACAGTCAGAGTGTGAGATAAAAGCCTTGGTTCCTGCGGGGACAGCGCTTTCGCCGTATTTGTCGGCTAATGCAGCGATAGATGCGCGTCTGCCGCGCACCTTGGACACGTTTGTTAGATGTCCCTCGTTATCAACGTGAAGCACAGGCTTTATACCAAGCATATTACCAACAAATGCTGTTGTGGAGCTTACACGCCCGCCGCGCTTAAGGTATACAAGGTCATCAACAGTGAACCAGTGGCAAATGTGAAGCTTGCTTTCTTCGGCAAAGTCGCGCGCTTCCTCAATAGTAGCGCCGGATGCCATTTTTTCTTTTACCATATCAATGAGCAATGCAATTCCCGCGGATGCGGCAAGTGTATCAACGGTATAAATCTTTCTTTCGGGGTACTTAGGTCTTAGCTCCTCTGCAGCAAGACGCGCAGAGTTGTAGGTTGTGCTGAGTCCGGATGAGAATCCGATATAAAGAATGTCAAGTCCCTTGTTGAGCAGAGGAGTAAATCCTGATATAAAGTCTTCGGAATTTACTGCGGCGGTTTTTGCGACTCCGCCCTCGCGCATCTTAGAGTAAAACTCTAAAACAGACATTTCGTTGTTGCGATATTCCTTGTTCGAGCCGTCAAAGCGGAAAGACAAGGATGAAGAATTGATACCCCAGTCTGCGATAACCTTTTCAGAAAGGTCGCAGGCAGAGTCTGTGTAAATAACGTAGTTTTGCATTTTTTCTCCTATGCCGCAAAAGCGACTTTGGGCTAGTGATATAACTAATTTTTGTGAATTTTGGGTATGGTAGCGATATTTGATTAGCATTAACACTCATCCGCAAATACCCATAGTATTATACCACCATATGGTTAGTTTGTCAAGTTTTAGTCGTAATTTTAATTTAACTTCGTTGACAAAATGGCAAAAAACGTCAATAAAATGTCTAAAAGTAAAATAAAAAGACAGATACAAACTTAATGTACCTGTCTTTTGGTGCCGGTAGTCGGGGTCGAACCGACACGGTATTGCTACCTTCGGATTTTGAGTCCGACGCGTCTGCCAATTCCACCATACCGGCAAAAATATGCGTGTCTTACACGTCACGCAAATTATTATAGCACATAAAAAGCGAAAAATCAATACATAGCAAAAAAATATTTTTGCTGCGTGAAAAATTCTATTGTATTTTTTTATTAAATATAGTATAATAAAATGAAAGAATATTTCGGAATGAGTCTACAACTCAGAAAAAAGGAGGGAGTCTTATGCTTAGCGACGAATTTTTTTCGCCGAGTGAAATTACAACTTCAAATATCGCTTTTCTTTCAGCAGACGAGATTTTGATAAGCGAAAGAAGAATATGCGAAGTTGCTGAGCTTGCGTGCGAGGCGGTCAGATTTTCTCTTGAGCTGGCTGAGGTTGGGGTTGACGGGTTTGATGTATTGTCTGTTATTGCCGATGGATATCCAGATGTTGACTCTTTTGTATCCGAAGACAGTCTTAAAGCTAACCGTCGGAGGTTAGAGTACATTTTGTCCGGCCTTTCGATTATGGACAAGGCGCATTTTGCCGATGTATATACCGAGCTTCTCGCTAAAGAAGGCAGGGGATTGAATGAAAATGTTTTCTTACCCGAGGTTATGGAAGACGAGACCTTTGTATATGTTAAAAACGCATATGCCGATGAGGCATATGATGTGTTCAGCCAGGAATTTTCTGACCCGAGGGTCAGGTATGCAGATAACTTGCGAGAGGCTGTAAAATTAGTTTCTGACGGTGCTGTCAGCTATTGTATTCTTCCTCTTGAGGAGCGTGGCGCCAGGCTTTCTTCCGTAACAGAGCTGCTTTATCGCTCGGAATTGAAGATTAATTCCGTTATTCCTGTTTTCGGTATGGACGCAGATGCGGATATAAAGTACGCTCTTGTCTCCCGTAGCTTTTACATACCTAAGATCGATAAGGGAGATGACAGATATCTTGAAATAAGAATTCCTACCGATTCGGGAATCGGGCTTTCGGAGCTTCTTTTTGCCGCAGGCAGCTACGGTGTAAATGTTTACCGTGTGAACACTCTTATGTTTAAAACCATGGGTGAGCAAATAGGATACTACTCGGTGGTATTTTGCGGTGAGGATGTTGATTTTACTTCGCTTCTTACATTTCTTACCCTGTTTGTTCCCGAATATACAGCTGTCGGTATTTATAAAAATCTTGAACTTTAGGAATGGTGGCTTTTATGAAAAAATATATTGAGTTTAAAACGCAGGGAACCTGCTCCCGTCAGGTAAATGTCGAGGTGGATGACGGTGTTATAACATCTTGTAATTTTGTTGGCGGCTGCGCAGGAAACACACAGGGTGTTGCGGCTCTTGTGGTTGGCATGAAGATAGAGGATGCTATTACCAAGCTTAAGGGTATTAAGTGCGGATTTAAGCCCACCTCCTGTCCCGACCAGCTTGCACGTGCTTTAGAAAAAGTTTCAGCTCAGTAAATTATAAAGAATTTGAAGGGAGATAAAAATTATGTTTGAAAAGGAATATGAAAGATGGCTTGGCTCAAGTGTTCTGACAGAAAAGGAGCGTGAGGAGCTTTTAGCTATTAAAAATGACAATGAGGCAAAGGCGCTGAGATTTTCTGCTCCTATGGATTTTGGAACTGCAGGACTTCGTTCCACGATGTATATGGGCATAGGCTGTATGAACCGTTTTACCGTTGCCCAGACCACAAGAGGTATTGCTGCGCTTGTTAAAGCCGCTGCGGGTGAAGAGCGCGGTGTTGCTATTGCTTATGATTCAAGAAACAATTCTAAAGAATTTGCGCGTGTAAGCGCATGTGTGCTTGCCGGCGCAGGTATTAAATCTTATATTTTCGACGACATTCGTCCAACACCCGAGCTTTCGTTTGCTCTTCGCGAGCTTTCGGCTCTTGCGGGAATAAATATTACCGCATCGCATAACCCAAAGGAATATAACGGTTATAAGGCATACTGGGAAGACGGCGCTCAGATAGGCCCCGAGCAGGCAAAGATTGTTTCTTCGGAGAGAGCAAAGTTTGATGTTCTTGACACATCGGGAATTATGGATTATGATGAAGCTGTAAAAAGCGGCCTTATTGTAGAGCTGCACGAGGACTTTGATGAAAGATATATTGCCGCTGTTCTTAAAACATCGGTAAATCCCGATGCGGTAAAAGCTGTTGCCGATGAATTAAAGGTTGTTTATACCCCCCTTCACGGAGCAGGCTATAAGCTTGTACCCGAGGTGTTCTCTCGTATGGGTCTTAAGTATCTTTATACCGTTGATGAGCAGATGATTCCCGACGGCAATTTCCCAACCGTTGCTAAGCCCAACCCCGAGTATCCTGCTGTGTTCGAGCTTGGTATTGCTATTGCAAACAGAGAGGGTTCTGACCTTGTTATCGCAACAGACCCCGATTCTGACAGAGTTGGTGTTATGACCAGAACTCCCGACGGCAGCTTTACAACAATAACCGGTAACCAGATGGGCGCGCTTCTTCTTGACTACGCAATTAAAGAAAGACGAGAAAGAGGAACACTTCCGGAATATGCATATTGCGTAAAGAGCATTGTTTCTACCGACATGGCTTATAAAATAGCAAAGGACAACGGAGTTCGTCTCCATGATGTTCTTACCGGCTTTAAGTTTATCGGAGAGGTTATCAAGAACTATGAGGCAGAGGGCAAGGACGACGGATTTGTTCTCGGCTTTGAGGAGAGCTACGGCTATCTTCTCGGCTCTTATGCAAGAGACAAGGATGCGGTTGAAGCATCCATGATGATTCTTGAGATGACCGCTTATTATAAAAAGCGCGGAATGACTCTTTCGGATGCTCTCGCTGAGCTCTATAAGACATACGGCTTCTATGCCGAAAGAATGATTGATATTTACATGGAGGGACTTGACGGAATTGAGCGCCGTAAAAGAGTTATGCAGACTCTTCGTGACAATCCTCCAAAGAATATCGGCGGTGCAGATGTGCTCCTTGTTGGTGACTATAAGGCGGGTACAATTGTTAATCAAAAGGACGGCAGTGTAAAATCTACAGGCCAGCCCTCCTCAGACGTGCTTTATTACACCCTTGATAACGAGGATAAGATAATTGTTCGTCCCTCGGGAACAGAGCCTAAAATTAAGATTTATATTCTTGCTCACGGTGATGATATGGATACTCTTAATGCAAAGGCCGAAAAGTATTCAACAGATTCTAAAAGGATGACAGAGGTTTAAGCCTCCAAGGAAAAAACAAAGTGACTGAAAAACAAAAGCATATAAGGAATTTTTCAATAATTGCTCACATAGACCACGGAAAATCTACTCTTGCTGACCGTATTCTCGAAAAGACAAGGACTGTTGCTACCCGCGATATGGAGGAGCAGCTGCTTGATAATATGGATCTTGAAAGAGAGCGCGGAATTACCATTAAAGCCCGCGCAGTAAGGCTCTCATATAAGGCAAAGGATGGGGAAGAGTATATCTATAACCTTATAGACACCCCGGGTCATGTGGACTTTGGATATGAGGTGTCCCGTTCTCTTAAGGCGTGCGAGGGTGCGCTGCTTGTAGTCGATGCAACACAGGGGGTTGAGGCTCAGACTCTTGCCAACGCATATCTTGCGATAGACAATGACCTTGAAATTTTGCCTGTAATAAACAAAATTGACCTTGCATCAGCAGATGTTGAGGGGGCAAGACGTGAAATTGAGGATATTATAGGTATACCTGCCGAGGACTGTCCTGCGGTTTCGGCAAAGAACGGTATAAACATTGAGGATGTACTCGAGCAGGTTGTAACAGCAATTCCTGCACCCTCGGGTGACAAGGAGGCGCCGCTTAAGGCTCTTATATTTGACTCATACTATGATGCATATCTCGGTGTTGTGGTTTATATCAGAGTATTTGACGGTCAGGTTAAGGCAGGCGACAAGATTAGACTTATGTCTACGGGCGCTGAGTTTGAAGTCTTTGAGGTTGGCACAATGGAGCCCTTTGGGCTTACCAAGTGCGATAGTCTTTCGGCGGGTGAGGTTGGATATATCACAGCTTCTATAAAAACTGTCGGAGATACTAAGGTTGGTGATACAGTAACACTGGCATCAAGGCCTGCTGATGAGGCGCTTTCCGGATTCCGTGAGGTTCATCCTATGGTTTATTCGGGTATTTATCCCGCAGACGGCGCAAGATACGGTGACCTTAGAGAGGCGCTTGAAAAGCTTCAGCTCAACGACGCTTCTCTTGTGTTTGAGCCCGAGACCTCTGTTGCTCTCGGCTTTGGCTTCCGTTGCGGATTCCTCGGACTTCTCCATATGGAGATTATAGAGGAAAGGCTTGAAAGGGAATTTAACCTTGACCTTATTACCACAGCTCCCTCGGTTATTTACAAGGTAGAGCTGAGAAACGGTGAAACGGTTATGATAGATAACCCCTCGAAATTCCCGTCACCCGATGAGATTGCTACTGCGTATGAGCCTATAATGAAAGCAACCGTCATTACTCCCACGGACTATATCGGCGGTATTATGGACCTTTGTCAGGACAGGCGAGGTGTGTTTATTGATATGAAGTATATTGACACCGAGCGTGCTGAGATTCATTATGAGCTGCCTCTTAACGAAATAATTTACGATTTCTTCGATGCTCTTAAGAGCCGTACAAAGGGCTACGCCTCTCTTGACTATGAGCTTAAGGGGTATAAGCAGTCGAAGCTTGTCAAGCTTGACTTTATGCTGAACGGCGAGGTTGTTGACGCGCTTTCCTTTATTGTTTTTGAGGATAGAGCCTACGGCAGGGCAAGAAAAATTGCGGAAAAGCTTAAGGAAAATATTCCGCGCCAGCTCTTTGAGATTCCAATTCAGGCAACCATAGGCTCAAAGATTATCGCAAGAGAGACCGTAAAGGCTATGCGTAAGGACGTGCTTGCAAAGTGCTACGGCGGTGATATAACGAGAAAAAAGAAGCTGCTTGAAAAGCAGAAAGAGGGTAAAAAGAAAATGCGTAAGCTTGGCAGTGTCGAGGTTACTCCCGAGGCATTTATGGCGGTTCTCAGACTTGATGATGAAAGCTGACAGCATTGGACTTTATGTCCATACACCCCTGTGTATAAAAAAATGTAATTATTGTGATTTTTGCTCTTATCCTGAGAGTAAAGCCGAGTGGCGTGACAGTTACATTAACGCGCTTTGCGCCGAGATAGACGGTTATAAGGAAAAAAATCTTTCTGTAAACACCGTCTTTTTCGGCGGAGGAACACCCTCTCTGCTTACACCTTTTGAATTTGAGAAAATATGCTCTCATATTACAGATTCTTTTACTCTCGACTCATCTATCGAGTTCACCCTTGAAGCAAATCCAAAGACTCTGACCAAAGAAAAGTTAAATGCCTATATGTCAATGGGTGTTAATAGACTTAGTATTGGGTTGCAATCAATTCACGAAAATGAGCTGAAAATATTAGGCAGAATACATAATTATTCCGAGTTTCTTGAGTCATACACTCTTGCGAGAGACTGCGGAATTAAAAACATTAATCTTGATTTAATGTACGGTATTCCTGCCCAAAGCTTACAAAGCTTTGAAAAAACACTTGATACTGTTTTAGCACTCTCTCCTGAGCATCTCTCGCTTTATGGGTTGATTTTGGAAGAGGGAACACCGTTTTTTGAATTGCAGGCTTCGCTTGATATTCCCGAAGAGGATGAAGAATGTGATATGTACTATTTAGCTGCAGGAAAGCTTTCTTCCGCCGGGTATTCCCACTACGAAATTTCAAATTATTCAAAGCCGGGGTATGAATGCCGACATAATTTGAAATATTGGCATAACGAAAGCTATGTTGGTATTGGTGTTTCTGCGTATTCGTATCTTGACGGTGTTCGGTATGGTAATACTTCTGAAATTGATGAATATTTATCTTGCGAAAGAGAAAAATATATACAGAGAGAAGAAAGTGCAGGGCTTGAAAATGAAGCATATGATTATGTTATGCTGGGGCTTAGGCTTTCTGAGGGGATTTCTCTTTCCGATTATGAAAAAAGATTTAAGAATAATTTTTTAACAGTAGAAAGAAAAAAACTGATACAAAAATATTCCGAGCTTGGTATGATTGAGCTTGTCGGTGACAGACTTCGACTCACTGACAGAGGTCTATATATCAGTAACAGAATACTTACAGATCTATTATAAAAAACTCTTGACATTGGAGTAAATATAGTATAAAATATAAGCAATAAGATAGATTGGAGCTAGTAAAATGGCAGATATGGAAAAGAACTTTAACGAAGAGGTTGACGAGCTCGGTGAGTCTCCTGTTTTTACACTTACTGATGAAGAAACAGGCGAAGAGTGTGATTTTGAGCTTCTTGCAAGAGCTACTATAGATGAGAAGCTTTATTTTGCTCTCGTTCCCGCTGATGACGAGGATGCTGAGGAGTATGTTATTCTCAGAGTTTCCGAAGACGGCGATGATATTCTTATGGAGAGCATCGAGGATGACGAGGAGTTCGACAAGGTTGAGGAGTACTTCAACGATCTCTTCTTCAGCGAAGTTGACTACGACGAGGAATAAGAATTTTTCCTGCGTGGTGCGTGATATTGTGATATTTGAACCTACACACAAAGCTAGGGAGTCCGGATAAACTTCTGCTATCGGGATGCAGGCCTCCCGCCGAGGGCGCTTGCCTTAAATGGTGACCCCCTCTTAAGCGGACGTTGGAAGCGCAAAGTGGCAGAGAGGACACCCACCTGGATATACCGGGTTAAACTTTTACTTTACACGGCCTCGCGGGTTCCATAAAAAAGCACTTGATTTTTCAGGTGCTTTTTTCATTTTGTCCCACCATTTTGCATATATTCATATAAGCCATTGTTTTGGACTAAAAAAGCGAGGTTGTATATGAAAGAGGCAATAAAGGGGCTTACTTCAAAGGAGGTAGCAAGGTCTTATGAAAAATACGGTGACAACAGTCTTGTAAAGGAAGAGGGAAAAAGCTTTATAAAAAGATATTTGGAAAACCTTTCCGACCCAATTATAAGAATTCTGATAATTGCGCTTGTTCTTCAGGTAGTATTTACTATGGGGAACTGCAATTATTTTGAAATTTTCGGTATAGTTATAGCAATACTGCTGTCAACCACCGTGTCAACCGTTTCGGAATACAGAAGCGAGAAAGCATTTGATAAGCTGAATGCAGACAGTATGAACAGCTATGTCTCTGTATTAAGAGATGGTGAAATTAAGAAAATATTAAGCTCAGAGCTTGTTGTCGGAGATGTTGTGTATCTTTCTTCGGGAGATAAAATTCCCGCAGATGGCGAGATAATTTCGGGCAGAATAAGCGTTGACCAATCAGCTCTTAACGGAGAAAGCATTGAGTGCAAAAAAGAGCCTGCTTATGAAGTTGGCTTTGATCTTTCTCTTCGCAGCAGAGTATTTCGAGGCTCGGTAATAACAGAGGGGACCGGTGTTATTAAGGTTTTGCGTGTAGGTAATTCAACCTATTACGGCATGGTTGCAAAGGATGTACAGACCGAGACGCGAGAAAGTCCCTTGAAGCTAAGACTCGGTAAGCTTGCTGAGCTTATAAGCCGCATAGGTTATGTAGCGGCAGCGCTTGTTGGTATTTGCTATCTGTTCAATACGCTTGTTGTAGATAACGGCTTTTCACCCGAGCGAATTGCGGAATATGTAAAAAACATTCCAAGACTTGCAGAAACGCTTATACATACGCTGACACTTATGATTACGGTTGTTGTTGTAGCAGCGCCGGAGGGGCTGCCTATGATGAT
Source organism: Clostridia bacterium (assembly GCA_017621415.1). GTDB lineage: Bacteria > Bacillota > Clostridia > Oscillospirales > CAG-272 > UBA1740. Next base: position 3,822 of record JAGATD010000012.1, on the reverse strand, counting down.
AACAGTTGTACTGTCCGCAAATATGAAAAAAATGCTCTCAGACAGTATTTTGGTAAAAAAGCTTGTTGGTATTGAGACTGCAGGCTCGATGAACATTTTGTTTACCGATAAAACAGGAACCTTAACCAGGGGTAAGCCTGAATGTGATAGGATTGTAACTCTATCCGGTACATATAAAAATCTATCTTCGCTCTCAAAAGCGGAAAAGCTATATAATTATCTCGTACTGTCCGCAAAATATAACACTGATGTAATAAAATCGGGCGAAAAAATTACCTCAGGTAATGCCACGGATAAAGCTATTTTTTCATTTTTTGAGGAGGCTGAATGCGCATCTGTATCGGTGACATCGAAAAATTCCTTTACCAGTGAGAAAAAATTCTCATCAGTCTCTCTCTCTGACGGAAAAACATTCATAAAAGGCGCTCCTGAGGTTCTTTTGTCAAAGGCGGAATATGCGCTTGATAATAACGGACAAAAAGTTCCCTTTGATAAAAAGCATATTGAGTCGGAATATAAAAGCGCAATGATAAAGGGCGAGCGGGTTGTTGCCGTGTGCTTAAAGGAGCGAGGCGAAGAAAAGTTCGTTTTTTTGGCAATCATAGTAATGAAAGATAAGCTCCGCCGCGATGTAAGAGAATCTGTCAGAGATATGCATAAAGCGGGCATACAGATTGTAATGGTTACAGGCGACAGCAAAGAGACCGCTGAGGCAATTGCCACAGAATGCGGAATAATAGCAAAGGGGCAGGGTGATGTTGTAATTAGCAGCACTGAGCTTTCGGCACTGAGCGATGATGAGGTGAAAAGAATTTTGCCTAGTTTAAGAGTAGTTGCAAGAGCTCTGCCGCAGGATAAAACACGGCTTGTCAGACTTTCGCAGGAGCTTGAGCTTGTGGTGGGAATGACAGGCGACGGAATAAACGATTCCCCCTCATTAAAGCTTGCTGACGTGGGATTCGGCATGGGCAGCGGTACTGATATTGCGAAAAGCGCCGCTGATATTGTAATACTGGATGATAGCTTTTCCGCAATATCAAAAACCGTTCTTTACGGTAGAACTATCTTTAAATCCATAAGAAAATTTATAACTTTCCAGCTGATTATGAACCTTACCGCCTGCGGTGTTTCGCTTGTGGGACAGTTTGTTGGAATAGATACTCCGATAACAATAATTCAGATGCTTTGGATAAATATTATTATGGACACTCTGGGCGGTCTTGCTTTTGCGGGGGAGGCGCCAATGAAATACTATATGTATGAAAAGCCAAAAAGGCGTGACGAGCCAATTCTTTCAGGCGAAATGCTGAAAAGAATATTTATACAAGGCGCGTTTTCTCTCGGAATATGTATATTCTTTTTGACCTCACATATTTTCAGAACTGTATATAACTATTATTCCTCGCCTGATGCCTTTTTTACGGCATTTTACGCTTTGTTTGTCTTTGTCGGAATATTTAATTGCTTTGGCGCAAGGTCTGAGAGATTGTGGATTTTTTCAAATATTTCAAAAAACCGTCTATTTATATTTATAATGCTTGCAATATCGGTAATTCAAATGTTTATGATATATTACGACGGAGAGCTTTTCAGATGTATTCCACTTTCGGCAAAGGAAGTGTGGTTTGCGTTATCTCTTGCTTTTTCGGTAGTTCCATTTGATATAGTAAGACGAATAGTAGAAAAGTTAAAATGAAGCAATAAATAATAAAAATAAAGCATAATATTTGCTTGAAAATCCGAGGATAAGATGGTATAATATACGCAGAAATCCTTGCTTACGCAAGTATTTTTATTTATGATATAATATGCTAAAATTTTAACCGCGGAGACGGCAATGAAGCTTAATTTTGACCTTAAAAATAAAAAACAACCTGACCCGTTTATATTTGAGGACGAGGGAAAATTGTATATTTTTGCTACGGGATACGAGGGCGTTGAAGCCTATTCGTCTGATGACTTGTTTGGGGAATGGAAATACGAGGGAATAGTTACCGAATTTGCTGACGATTGCTTTGATTTTTGGGCGCCCTCGGTTATAAGGTACAACGAAAAATACTATATGTATGTATCCTGTCGGGGTTCTGAGGGGGAGAATGAGCTTATGCGTGTTGCCGAAGCCGATACTCCTCTCGGTCCCTACAAAAATGAGAAAATTCTATATAACGAGTTTTCCATAGATTCCCATGCGGTTGAAACCGAGAACGGTTTGTTTCTCTGGCTTTCTATGAATGATTGGAATTTTGACGAGGTTCGTCGCGCGGGTACTCGAATTTTCGTTGTGAAGATGAAAGACCCTTATACTCCCGATGGAGACCCTGTCGAAAAGGTTGTTCCAACTCTTGATGAAGAAAAATTCACTCCACAGTGTAACGATAAAATTCAGTGGCACACCATAGAGGGCGCTTTTTGGTTCAGAGAAGGGGATTACCAGTACCTTATGTACAGCGGCGGATGCTACCAGGACGAAACCTATCATATAGGCTACTGCGTTGCAAAATCCGATGAATCTGACCTTAGGAAAGTCGATTTTGTAAAGCATACAAACGGAGAAAAATTTGCCCCCACCATAATCGGCAACGATTTTGAAGAGGGAACAGGCCACCACAGTGTTATAAAATATAAGGGAGAATATTACTCGGTCTATCACGGCAGAGACATAGGAGTTTATGACAAAAATGCCGAGTATGTTGAAGAGCGTACCGCAAGAATTTGCAAGCTCAAAGTCTCTGACGGAAAGATAACCGCATATCAATTTAAAGATAAAATTTAATTCTGCCAGAAAATAAAACCCAAATTCAAATAAATGTATCAAAGCAAAAAAGGCTCCCTTGTGTAAAGGGAGCTGTCAACGAAGTTGACTGAGGGATTGTCTAGACATGAATTTTATTTTTGCAATCCCTCCGTCACGATAAGTCCTTCCACCTCCCTTTACACAATGGAGGCTTTTTATGTCGCCTATAAATTCTCACTTGGATAAGCCTTCTCCTGCGGGAGAAGGGGGACCGCACTTGTGGTGGATGAGGAGCTTGTTCGCTTTTTAGACACCTCATCCGTCAGACTTTGTCTGCCACCTTCCCCCGCCGGGAAAGGCTTTTTTTATTTTAACGCTTCAAGAATTTCAGCCGCATTTGTATCCGGTTTTACCTTTTCCATAACGCGCTCAATAATGCCGTTTTCATCAATGATAAAGGTTGTTCGAACAACACCGAAGGATACCTTTCCGTAAAGCTTCTTTTCCTGCCAAACACCGTATGCCTTTATTGCTGCAAGCTCCGGGTCGGAAAGCAGTGTAAAAGGCAGAGAATACTTCTCGGCAAACTTTTGGTGAGATGCCACGCTGTCCTTACTTATTCCGATAACCTTTATGTTCTTATCCTTAAATCCCTCGTAAGCAGCCGCAAAGGCGCAAGCCTGCCTTGTACAGCCCGGGGTATTGTCTTTCGGGTAAAAATAAAGCACTCTCTTTTGTCCCTTGAAATCAGATAATGATATATTATTGCCGTATTTATCTTTAAGAGTAAAATCCGGCGCAACTGTTCCAACTTTAAGCATTTTTAATTCTCCTAAGTAGCTTTTGTTTGTATTTTAACATAGAGTTGAATAAAAAACCGCCGAATTACCGAGTCCCTACAAGGGATTTTTTCGGGAAGGCTGTCCTTTTTAAGAGTCAGGCGTGGCGTGATGCCACGCCTTTTCTCGTGCTATTTAATTTTCTTCATCTAATAAATCACCAAAATCAGGTAAATCTATTGCTCCAACTAAATTGTAGATGATTTCTACTGTATGAGTATAATGTCCGTCAACTTTTTGCTTTTCATA
>JAGATD010000011.1 GCA_017621415.1 Clostridia bacterium | reverse complement strand
TTAGGTGTTAGGGGTTAGGAGGAGAGATATGAATTTTACAAAGCGTGAGATATCCTATCCGTCATCTGACGGAAAAAATACCGTTTTTGCCACTGTATATGCGCCGAAAAACGGCGAGGTGCGCGGAGTTGTTCAGCTCTCTCACGGTATGATAGACTATGTTGCAAGATACGAGGCTCTTGCCGATTTTCTTACAGGTGGGGGCTTCGTCTTTGCGGGCAATGAGCATCTCGGACACGGCAGAACCGCTGCTGCAGCTTCGGATTTCGGCTTTTTTGCCGACAAGGAGGGTTACAAGCTTGTAATACGTGACCTGCTTTCTATGAATGAGCTTCTCCATAAGGAATATCCGGGCGCGCCTCTTGTGCTATTTGGCCACAGTATGGGCTCATTTTTAGCAAGGCTTTATGCAAACGAGCATCCCGAGACAATATCCGCTTTGGTAATTCATGGCACAGGCGGAAAAAATCCCGCGGCTCCTATGGGCAAGGCATTGGTTTCGCTTCTTTCCTGCTTTTTTGGCAAGCGGCACAGAAGCAAGCTTGTTAATTCCATAGCCTTTGGCTCCTACAATAACAGGTTTGACAAATCCGAGGGTCACAATGCTTGGCTCACCCGTGACCTTTCACGCATTGCTACAAGAGATACCGACCCATACACATCATTCCTCTTTACTCTTTCGGGTTACTATGACCTTTTCACCATGCTTGAGAGATGTAACAGCAAGGAGTGGTTTAAGAATTACAAAAAGAGTCTGCCAACTCTTATTATGAGCGGCCTTATGGACCCTGTGGGCGATTACGGCAAGGGTGTTATGTATGTATATGAGGGTCTTAAGTCTGAGGGGGTAGAAAATCTCAGCTTAAAAACCTACGAGGGCGCAAGACACGAGCTGTTCAATGAATATAATATGGATGAGGTCTTCTCCGACCTGCTTTTGTTCCTTGAGGAAGCGGTGAAATGATAAAGGCTTTGGCGATAACAGGACCTACCGCATCGGGTAAGACTGCACTTTCTCTTTACGTTGCCGAAAGGCTTGGCTGTGAGATTATTTCCTGTGACTCTATGCAGATTTACAGAGAAATGGATATCGGAACGGCAAAGGCTACTGCCGAGGAGCAGGCGAGGGTGCCACACCACTTAATAAACGTAATAGACCCGCCTGAAAATTACAGCGCAGAGCGCTACCGCGCCGAGGCTATGGCTGCGGCAAGGGATATTGCGCAAAGAGGAAAAATTCCTCTCTTTGTCGGCGGAACAGGGCTTTATATTGACACGGTAATAAGGGGCGGAGCCTCAGAGTCACCCGAGAGTGACCCTGAATACAGAGAAAAAATACTTAAAGATATAAAGAGCGAAGAGGATAAAATTGTCCTTTGGGAAAGGCTTAAAGCTATCGACCCTGAGTCGGCGGAAAAGACCCACTACAATAATGTAAAAAGGGTGATACGCGCTCTTGAGATTTACGATAAAACAGGAAAGCCTAAAAGCCTCTTTGATAAAGAGAGCCTGTCACACTCACCCGATATAAGTGTCGGAATGATAACCCTTGACTTTGAGAGCCGCGAGCTTCTTTACGGCAGGGTTGACAAAAGGGTTGATATAATGATGGCGGAGGGACTTTACGGTGAGGTAAAGAGCCTTTACGAGAGAGGACTTTTGCCTGAGGGTTCAACCGCAAGAGAGGCGATAGGATATAAAGAAATTATTTCCGCCATAGAGGGCAGATGCACGTTAGAAGAAGCGACAGAGGAGATAAAGCTGTCCTCGCGCAGGTACGCAAAGCGCCAGCTAACCTGGTTCCGTCACGAAAAATCGGCAAGAAGACTGACTGTTGACGAGGGCGGAAAAATGAGAGAGACGGAGAGGCTTGTAGATGAGGCTCTTTTGCTGGCAGAAGAATTATTAAAGACTAATTAAAAATTAATAAAAAACCGAGGTTTTATGAAAACATTTGAGCTAAAAGAAGCGCTGAAGGGCGGCGCACTTGAAAAGTATTCTCACCTTTATTCGGATATAAAGGCAGAGACCGAAAGATTTATTTCTGCTATTGATGCTTTTGCGAAAAAGTACGGTGAGGACAGAGATATTTCTATTATGTCTGTTCCCGGCAGAAGCGAGATAATAGGAAATCATACCGACCACAACAGGGGAAAGGTGCTTGCGGGAGCAATAAACAGAGATATTATTGCCGTAGTCAGCAGGAATGACGACGGAGTTGTAAGGTTCTTCTCTGAGGGCTATTCTCCTGATACGGTAGATCTTTCGGCAGTGGGCGACCCATCCGCATTTAAGAAATTTACCTCTCGCGCTCTTGTTGCGGGAATGGCAAAGGGGCTTATGGACAAGGGATATACCCTTGGCGGCTTTGATGCCTATTCCACAACCGAGGTGCTTAAGGGTAGCGGACTTTCTTCATCTGCGGCCTTTGAGGTAATGATCGGTAATATATTCAACCACCTTTACCTTGACGGTTCGGTAGACAATAAGGAAATAGCAAAGCTTGCTCAGTTCTCCGAGAACGTGTATTTCGGCAAGCCCTGCGGTCTTATGGACCAGATGGCATGCGCTGTGGGCGGCTTTGTTTACATAGATTTTGCGGACCAAAATCAGCCGATAGTTGAGCCTATCGCCTTTGACGTAAAGGCCGAGGGATATTCTCTCTGCATAGTTAACACAGGCGGAAACCACGCAAATCTTAATGACGATTATGCCTCGGTACCTGCCGAGATGCGCGCTGCTGCAGCGGTGCTTGGCAAAGAGGTGCTCTCGGGTGTCAGCGAGGAGGAGCTTATCGCAAATGCCTCGAAAATAAGAGAGGCTGCAGGCGACAGAGCATTCCTCAGAGCTATTCATTTTGTCCGTGAAAACAAGAGAGTTGAGGCGGCAAGAGATGCTCTTAAGGCGGGGGAGATTGAGTCCTTCTTTAATTCTCTTATTCTCTCCGGCAGATCCTCCTTCCAGTATTTGCAGAATGTTTATACTACAATAAATGTTAAGGAGCAGGGGCTTTCTGTGGCTCTTGCCTTGACTGACGGCTACCTTTCGGGTAAGGGCGGCTCATTCAGAGTTCACGGCGGCGGATTTGCGGGAACTATACAGGCATTTGTTAAAACAGAGGAGCTTCCCGGATATATGGCTCTTATGGATTCGGTGCTCGGTGATGGCGCTGCAATGCCTCTTAACGTAAGACCTCTCGGTGCTGTAAAATTATTCTGATAAAAAGGATAGTGTCCGTGTTTTGGGACAGATAATTCTGTATAATAGGTATGTAAAACAAAAAAGGAGCTAAAAAATGGCAACTAAAGCAAAAAAGGCTACGGCTGATAAGGAAATAATTACAGGCAGCGACAAAAAGGCTGCTCTTGAAACCGTAATGCAGAGAATTGAGAGGGAATGCGGCAAAGGCTCTATTATGCGCCTTGGCGAGAATGCGGCGATGAATGTTTCTGCCGTTTCAACAGGCTCGCTTTCGCTTGACTTTGCTCTCGGAATAGGCGGTATTCCAAGAGGAAGAATTACCGAGATTTACGGCCCTGAGTCATCAGGTAAAACTACAATAGCTCTTCATGTTATTGCCGAGGTGCAGAAGCAGGGCGGTGAGGCTGCGTTTATCGACGCTGAGCATGCCCTTGACCCGGTTTATGCAAAGAAGCTCGGTGTTGATATTAATAATCTTCTCGTTTCCCAGCCCGACTGCGGCGAGCAGGCACTTGAAATTGCCGAAACTCTTGTAAACTCGGGCGCTATTGACATTATCGTTATAGACTCTGTTGCGGCGCTTGTTCCGAGACAGGAGATTGAGGGAGATATGGGCGCATCCCACGTGGGTGTTCAGGCTCGTCTTATGTCCCAGGCTATGCGTAAGCTCTCGGGTGCTATAGCAAAGTCAAATTGTATAGTTATATTTACAAACCAGCTTCGTGAAAAGGTTGGCGTTATGTACGGCAATCCCGAGGTTACCACAGGCGGTAAGGCGCTTAAGTTCTATGCCTCTGTAAGAATTGATGTTAGACGTGTTGAGTCGCTTAAAAACGGCTCTGAGGTTTACGGCTCTCACACAAGATGCAAGGTTGTGAAGAATAAGGTTGCTCCTCCCTTTAAGACTGCTGAGTTTGATATTCTTTACGGCTCGGGAATTTCCAAGTCAAGTGAGATTATCGATATGGCGATCCAGCTTGAGATCGTTGAAAAGAGCGGCGCCTGGTTCTATTACGACGGCGAGAGACTCGGTCAGGGTAAGGACAACGTGCGTAAGCTTATCGAGTCTGACAAGGAGCTTATGGATAAGCTCGAGACACTTGTTCGTGAAAAGGTTAAGAATATGGACCCCTCCGAGGAGTCGGCTCTTAGTGACGACGACTTTGAAATCAAGGATTTTGACGACGAGCTTTAATCTATGGCAGTCCTCGAATATATTAAGGAATTAAAAGAAAAAAATCTCCTCCTTCTCGGAATTTCCGAGGAGGGGGAGTCCGCCCGTTATACGGTAAGCAGGGCTTTGTATCTTGATATCGGCGCTCCCGGTAGAGGTGATGAAATCCCACATGGAGTTATGGAAGAAATCTCAGACTTTGATGAGTATTTCAGGGCTAAAAAGAAAGCGCTTTCACTTCTCTCGTTTGCCGATAACAATAAAAGAGAGCTTAAAATAAAGCTTCTCAGGGCAGGATTTTCAAAGGAAATTGCCGACAGGTGCGTTTCTGAGATGCTCTCCCTTGGTTATATCAACGAGGAAAGGCAGCTTTTGCGCCTGTGCCTAAGGGAGGCAGAAAAGCTTAGAGGTCCTAGAAGAATAACCGCTTCTCTAATGGCAAAGGGGTATTCATCGGCAGATATACAGAGAGCTATAAGGGAGCTTTGCGACTCGGGCGAGGTGGATTTTGATAAAAACAAAGCTCTTTTAATAAGCAAATCACTTTCTCGCGATGCTGAGGAAGACGAAATAAAAAAGCTTCTCTACAAAGCGGGCTTCTGATATTTGCAAATTAGTCAAAAGGACAAAATGGCAAACTATAATTTACAAAACGCAAGGTTTTTTGACAAAAATGAGACAAGATAACAGTTTTATTACAGGACTTAAAGATGGAATTCCCATAGGACTTGGGTATCTATCGGTGGCATTTGCCTTTGGCATTTTTGCCGTAAGCTCGGGGCTCTCTGTGGCTGAGGCAACGCTTATATCCGCCTTTAATGTTACAAGCGCGGGTCAGCTTGCCGCTGTACCAATTATAGCGGCGCATGGGGGCTTTATCGAGCTTGCGCTCACTCAGTTTATAATAAACCTCAGATATGCCCTGATGTCCATTTCACTTTCTCAAAAGTGTGATGATACAGTAAGGCTTAAAGACAGATTTATAATTTCATTTGTTAATACAGACGAGGTTTTTGCAGTTGCTTCGTCAAAGAGCGGCAGGGTAGGCAGAAATTATCTTTTCGGTCTTATAATTATTCCTGTTGTCGGTTGGGTTTCGGGAACGCTTTTAGGCGCGTTTTCGGGCGATATTTTGCCTGCAATTGTCACCTCAGCTCTCGGTATTGCCATTTATGCCATGCTTACAGCCATTGTTGTCCCCGAGATGAAAAGGGATATGTCTTTAGCTCTGTGTGTTGCGCTTTCGGTAGGGCTTTCCTGCCTGTTTTACTTTGTTCCCATCCTTAATGATATACCGTCGGGATTTACAATAATTATCTGTTCTGTTTTGGCAAGTGCGCTGTTTGCCCTTATACGGCCAATAGACGAGGAGGAAGAAAATGTTTGATTTTGTGAAGGATTTCTTTTTCTATCTTCTTGTAATGGCGGGGGTTACCTACCTTGTGCGTATGCTGCCCTTTGTTTTGGTGAGAGGGAAGATAAAAAGCCGGTTTTTGCGCTCGTTTCTGCACTATGTACCGTATTCGGTGCTCTCTGTTATGACAATTCCCGCAATTTTCTTCTCAACGGGAAGTATTATATCGGCTCTGATCGGTACTTTTGTTGCCGTTGTTTTGTCATATTTCGGAAGGTCGCTGTTAACTGTTGCGGCATCTGCCTCGGGAGCGGTGCTGCTCTGTGAGATAGTGATGACTCACATCATATAATTTATATGTATAAAGTTATTGCAATTAGTAAATAATGCTTTAATATCTTAGTAAAAATTACAAATTCAAACTTTTTTCAAAAAAACTATTGACAAACCTAAGATAAGGTGATAAAATGTTGTAGAATGTGTAACTGGGTGTATTGCGCCCTTTTGCATATTAAATAAAATTTTCGAGGAAGGAGGAAAATCATGCCAACCTTTAACCAACTTGTCAAGAATGGTCGTCAGGATAAGTTCTCTAAGTCTAAGACTCCTGCGCTTCAGAGAGGCTTTAACGCTCTTAAGAACGCTCCCATTGACCAGTCTGCACCTCAGAGAAGAGGCGTTTGCACCAAGGTTACAACCACTACCCCCAAGAAGCCTAACTCAGCTCTTCGTAAGATCGCCAGAGTAAGACTTACCAACGGAATGGAGGCTACCTGCTACATTCCCGGTATCGGCCACAACCTTCAGGAGCACTCGGTTGTTCTTATCCGCGGTGGACGTGTTCGTGACTTGCCCGGTGTACGTTACCATATAATCCGTGGTACACTTGATACCCAGGGTGTTGCAAACCGTAAGCAGGGTCGCTCCAAGTACGGAGCAAAGCGTCCTAAGGCTTAAATAAGGTACGCCTTTGGACTAAACGTGCTCACGTGCTGTGATGTTAAAGTTGTTTAGATTTTCCTAAACCCATCTATATTACAAAAACGAGCACTTGCGATGGCATTCATAAGGAATGCATTTTCGAGTACCTATGATATCATTCTAAATTTAATGAAGGAGGGAAGTACAGTGCCTAGAAGAGGTCAAATTTCCAAAAGAGATGTTTTGCCTGATCCGCTCTACAATTCCAAGCTTGTAACCAAGCTTATCAATAACATTATGTACGACGGTAAGAAGGGCGTTGCTCAGAGAATTGTTTACGACGCATTCGCTGCAATCGAGGCTAAGAGCGGAGAGAACGCGCTTGATGTATTCGTAGCTGCTCTTGAGAACGTAATGCCCGTTCTTGAGGTTAAGGCTCGCCGTGTGGGCGGTTCTAACTATCAGGTTCCCATGGAGGTGCGCCCTGAGCGTAGACAGACCCTCGGTCTTCGTTGGATAATCGCTTATTCAAGAAACCGCGGTGAAAAGACCATGGCAGAGAGACTTGCCAGCGAGATTATGGACGCTAAGGCAGGCATGGGTGGAGCTTTCAAGAAGAAAGAAGATACCCACAAGATGGCAGAAGCAAACAAGGCGTTTGCTCACTACAGATTCTAATCGTTATAATAAAGGAGAAAGGTTATTATGCCAAGAGAATATTCGCTTGAACATACCAGAAATATCGGTATCATGGCTCATATCGATGCCGGTAAGACAACTACAACCGAGAGAATCCTTTACTATACCGGTAAAACTCACCGTATAGGTGAGACTCATGACGGTTCCGCAACAATGGACTGGATGGCACAGGAGCAGGAGAGAGGTATTACAATCACCTCCGCTGCTACCACCTGCTACTGGGTTCCTACCGAATTCCAGAACGACGCTGAGGCAGCAAAGGCTAATAAGTATCGTATAAACATCATCGATACTCCCGGCCACGTTGACTTCACTGTTGAGGTTCAGCGTTCACTCAGAGTTCTTGACGGCTCTGTTACAGTTCTTTGCGCTAAGGGCGGTGTTGAGCCCCAGACCGAGACTGTTTGGAACCAGGCTAACGAGTATAAGGTTCCCAGAATGTGCTACATCAACAAGATGGACATTATGGGTGCGGATTTCTTCCGCGTTGTAAAGATGATCAAGGATAGACTTCGCGCTAACGGTGTTCCCGTTCAGCTTCCTATCGGTAAGGAGTCGTCCTTCCGCGGTATTATCGACCTCATGGAGATGAAGGCTGACGTTTATTACGACGACCTTGGTAAGGACATGAGAGTTGAGGAGATCCCCGCTGATATGTTGGAGATGGCTGAAGAGTATCGTGCAAATATGATTGAGTCTATTTGCGAAACAGACGATGAGCTTATGGACAAGTTCTTCAACGAAGAGGAGATCACCACCGAGGAGCTTAAGAGAGCTCTTCGTAAGGCTACTCTTGATAATAAGATAGTTCCCGTTTGCTGCGGTACTTCTTATAAGAATAAGGGAGTTCAGAAGCTCCTTGATAACATTGTTGAGTATATGCCCGCCCCCACAGATATTGAGGCAATTAAGGGTGTTAACCCTGACACAGGCGCAGAAGACTGCCGTCACGCAAGTGATGACGAGCCCTTCTCCGCTCTTGCATTCAAGATCATGACCGACCCCTTCGTTGGTAAGCTCTGCTTCTTCAGAGTTTACTCGGGTTCTGTTTCTAAGGGCAGCGCGGTTTATAACTCCACTAAGGATTCCGACGAGCGTTTCGGTCGTATCCTTCAGATGCACGCTAATGACAGAGCTGATATCGATGTCTGCTATGCAGGTGATATCGCTGCGGTTGTTGGTGTAAAGAACACTACTACAGGTGATACCTTCTGTGATGAAAAGCATCCTATCATCCTTGAGTCTATGGTATTCCCTGAACCCGTTATCCGTCAGGCTATCGAGCCTAAGACAAAGGCGGGTCAGGAGAAGATGGGCATCGCTCTCGCAAAGCTTGCTGAAGAGGACCCCACATTCCGTACCTACACTGATGATGAAACAGGTCAGACAATTATCGCAGGTATGGGTGAGTTGCACCTTGAGATTATCGTAGACCGTCTTCTTCGTGAGTTTAAGGTAGAGGCTAATATCGGCGCTCCCCAGGTTGCTTACAAAGAGACTATCCGCAAAAAGGTTGACCAGGATACAAAGTATGCTCGTCAGTCCGGTGGTAAGGGTCAGTACGGTCACGTTAAAATCACCCTTGAGCCTAACGAAACCGGTAAGGGCTATGAGTTCATCAATGCTGTAACTGGTGGTGCGATTCCTAAGGAATACATTCCTTCTGTTGACGCAGGTATCCAGGGCGCAATGCAGGCAGGTGTGCTTGCGGGCTACAACGTAGTTGACTGTAAGGTTACCCTCTTCGACGGTTCTTACCACGAGGTCGACTCCTCTGAGATGGCGTTCAAGATCGTAGGATCTATGGCGTTTAAAGAGGCTATGAGAAAGGCTGACCCCGTTCTTACCGAGCCTATTATGAAGGTTTCTGTAACTACTCCCGACGACTATATGGGTAGCGTTATCGGTGACGTAAGCTCCCGTCGTGGTTCTGTTGACTCTATGGAGCAGATCGCCCCCGGTGTTACCAGAGTATATGCTCATGTTCCTCTTGCGCAGATGTTCGGTTACGCAACCAGCCTTCGTTCCATGTCTCAGGGACGTGCGGTTTACGTAATGGAGCCCGATGGATTCCAGGATGTTCCTAAGAATATTCAGGAAGAGATCATCAAGGCGCGCGCAAAATAATTAACATTTTTGGTGAGGATGCGTCGTTTGCCGAACTTTCAACGCAGGTTACTATGCCTTCGGTGGCAAGCGGCAAATCTCACTCAAAGCTGTTTGTAAATTAAAGACCCCTTAACTTATTAAGGCTTATTACAAGTTTCTTAACGGCATAGCCGTTCAGATAAACCAAACAAAAAATAAAAAAATATTTTTAATAAGGAGATTATTAAAATGGCAAAGCAGAAGTTTGAAAAAACCAAACCCCATGTAAACATTGGTACCATCGGTCACGTTGACCACGGTAAGACCACCCTTACAGCTGCAATCACCAAGACTCTTTCCCTTGCAAACGGTTCTGAGTTCCTTGATTACAGCCAGATCGACAACTGCCCCGAGGAGAGAGCTCGTGGTATAACAATCAACTCCAGACACGTTGAGTACGAGACTGATGCTCGTCACTATGCTCACGTTGACTGCCCCGGCCACGCTGACTACG
>JAGATD010000010.1 GCA_017621415.1 Clostridia bacterium | reverse complement strand
TAAGGTAAGAGTTAAGCCCCTCCGCGTTATTCTTAACGGTCTTGGCAAGGACGCTGCTTACATCATTTCCAGAATCAACGGCTTTACCTACGTAGAGACCAAGTTCGATCCTTACACCGAGGAAGTTGCAGTTCTCTCTGAGAAGGCATTCTCCAACGGCGATCGCGCAAAGGTTAAGTGCTACGGCTCTGACTCCGTTCCCGAGGGCGTTGCTATAATGAGACTTGAGAACGTTGGCGTTTCCATCACCGGTAACTCCACCAACCCCACAAGATTCCAGCACCCCGTTGCAGGAACCTACAAGAAGTGGTGTAACGAGAACGGCAAGAAGTACTTCTCGGTTGCTTCCGGCGGCGGTACAGGTAGAACCCTCCACCCCGATAATATGGCAGCAGGCCCCGCTTCCTACGGTATGACCGATACTATGGGTAGAATGCACGGCGACGCTCAGTTTGCAGGCTCTTCCTCCGTTCCCGCTCACGTAGAGATGATGGGCTTGATCGGAGCTGGTAACAACCCTATGGTTGGTATGACAGTAGCGGTCGCTGTCGCAATAGAAGAAGCTTCTAAATAAGCTTTTTGCGACCGCAATGAAATTTGCCCGATAAATCGGTCAAATGAAATTCGCTTTGCGAATGAAATGTTATAAATAACATGAAATGCACCGCGCTTCGTAAGAATCGCGGTGCATATAGTTCATGGGGCAAATTTCATCAATGCACGTTAGTGCATTTCACGAAGTGCGAAGCACTTCATTTCAAGATGCGTGGCGAAGCCCTGCATCATTTCAAGACGGCAGAGCCGTCATTTCATGAAAGAAAGGCTTTGAGTTATGACTGATAATATCTTGATAGACCTCTCAATCAATACCGCAAAAGAAAATGTGGATAAATAATTTGCCCCTCAACAATCACTTGTACATAAATACTTGAAAAAGGTTAGTCACATCATTTCTACGTGTGTGGCTAACCTTTTTATTAGTTTAAATGAGAAGCTATTACAATACCGAACAAAATAACAAGCAATGTTATTAAGTATACTATAATCAACAATAAATTTTTCTCTAACGGTTCATCGGCTTTTCTTTTCCAAAAATCTTCGCTATGATCCTTGATAACGCAATAATAACTTAAAGCGCTTACAATTATTAACGGAAAAGATGCTAATATCATTCTGTTTATCCAATAGGCAACAGCAAGCAAAAAAATGCAAAAGGTAACGAATGAGACAAATACTTTGAACATTATTCTGAATATGTTTGAAATCTTCTCTGCCATAATCTTCACCGCTTATATGTTAATATCGTATTTTTTCTTGCCGTTTCGGGAATAAGGGCTTTTCTGTATTTGCCAATTTTTACAATACACATATTCACTCTCCTCAAAAAACAAAAAGTGCGCCAACCGAAGTCAGCGCACCGAAAAACGCATGACTCCAATTGTCGCCAAACAAAAACTAACGATATGGATTTTGCTCTCACATCAAGTCAGCGGAATCAGCGTTTTTGCTGATATTATTGACTTGATTTACAAAAAAGAACAGAACCCCCTAAAAAAACAGGGAGCTAATCCATAAATCGTTATTCGTTTTTGTTTGGCGTATTTATTATATCACAACATTTAGATTTTGTAAATAGGAAATATAAAAATAAAAAACGTCACGTTGTTGATATAAAATATGTTTTGTGATACAATATTAATGTAATAATGTATTTAATTATGAAAGGAGTTAACAATGGAGAGAGAAAACTATATTTCTGATGAGCAGGTTGTTAAAAGAGCAAATGCGGCTGTGAAATTAGCCATTGATAAGAAAAAGATTACAGAAACTCCCATAGTGATTTATGATAGAAAAGCAAAGACTATTTGTCATTTAAATTCCGACGGTACGCAGACTGTTGTTAGCACAAGAAAAACGGTAGGAAGATATAGTGAAAGAGTCAAAAAATAACCCCTTAAAGCGCTCTTGAAAAATCTTGTTTTCAAGTGTTTGCACTAAGGGGATTATATTTTATTCGCTTTTTACATTTGTCTGTTGTTTAATAATCCAAATCAATAATGTCCTCGGGTGTTTCTCTTCTTACCGCCAGGTACGAGGTATCTTTACCAAGCATAACAACCGGAGGGCGGGGAATTCTGTTATAGTTTGAAGCCATAGAGTAGTTGTAAGCTCCTGTGGTCAGGCAGGCAACAAGGTCGCCTCGCTTTATATCGGAGGGCATGGGAACATTCTCCTGCAGAATATCGCCGCTTTCGCAGCATCTGCCTACAACAGACATTGTCTCGTGCTCTATTGGCACCTCGCAGCCAACCGGAACAATAGTGTAGGGGGAGCCGTAAAGAGCAAATCTCGGGTTGTCTGTCATGCCTCCGTCAACCGAGACGTAAGACTTGTATCCGGGTATTCTCTTAACCGAGCCAACGGTATAAACCGTCATTCCCGCATCTGCGACAAGGTATCTGCCGGGCTCAAAGCATATTTTAGGAAGTCTGATGTTAAGCTCGTCTGCCTTGCCGTGCACAAATCTGCCTATTCTGTTTACAGTATCTTTAACATCAAGGACAGGGTGCTCTTCAATATATCTTACACCAAATCCGCCGCCAAGATCCAGTTCCGTTGGCTCATAGCCGTACTCTTTTTTCATCTCGGCAACAAATTCAAGCATTACACGTGCGGTGCCTAGGAATACCTCCGCGTCAAAGAGCTGAGAGCCAACGTGACAGTGGTATCCGTGAAGCTCAATGTTCTCAAGCGATAGCGCAAGACCGACAATGGCCTTTGCCTGTCCTGTTTCAATAGCCGAGCCGAATTTTGAGTCTACCTTTCCGGTGGCAACCGCCGCATATGTATGAGGGTCAATACCCGGGGTAAGTCTCAGCAGCACCTTTTGTTTTATTTTTGCACACTTTGCAATTCTGTCAATAGCCAAAAGCTCGTCTTCACCGTCAACGACAAAGTGTCCTACACCGCATGAG
Source organism: Clostridia bacterium (assembly GCA_017621415.1). Classification (GTDB taxonomy): domain Bacteria; phylum Bacillota; class Clostridia; order Oscillospirales; family CAG-272; genus UBA1740. Next base: position 50,556 of record JAGATD010000010.1, on the reverse strand, counting down.
ATAGCATATGAGATATCCTCGTCGGTCTTGTTGTTAGAGTGGAAATATGCAGAGTCGAGAGGGAAGCCTGCCATATGAGCGGTAAATATTTCACCTCTCGAAACAACGTCAATTCCAAGTCCCTCTTCCTTCATTATGCGATAAATCTGCTTGAAGGAAGCTGCCTTTGATGCGTAAAGCACCCTGCTGCTTGAGCCGAATGCCTCTTTTACAGCCTCCAGGATGGACCTGCACTTTTCTCTTATACGTGTTTCGTCATAGAGATACAGAGGGGTGCCGTACTCCTTAGCCAGCTCGGTTACCGAGTAGGATGCAAACTGAAGCTGACCATCCTCGCTTCTCGTAACATTTGATGATAATATTTCCTTGGTCTTTCTTGCAACCATCATTTGAAAATTCCTTTAAATAAAGATTAAAGCATATGAGCTCTTAGCTCCTCCGGTGAAAGAGGAGAGAGATCTGCGGGAGATGCATCAAAAACAGTCTTGCAGCCAACCTCTCCACGAAGGTTCATTTTATAAATTGCTCTTGCGTATGCCAAAAGCACGCTTGCGGTAAATTCGGGGTTAGAATCAAGGCGAAGGCTGAACTCAACGGTGTGTGTGTTCTCCGCGTTAATTCCTGTATTTCCGTTTCTTATAACAGAACCGCCGTGGGGCAGACCTGCGTGGTTCTTTTTTAATTCTTCAAGGGTAACAAAGTTAACTGTGGTGTCATAGTCGGCAAAGTAGTTTGGCATAGTCTTGATTTCTTTCTCAATCCTTGCCTTGTCCGCACCCTCCGCTACGGCAACATAGCACTCGCGCTTGTGCTTTTCTCTTGTTGTAAGCTCAGGGCATTCGCCTCTGCGTACAGCGCCTATCGCGGCCTCTACAGGAACGGTGTATTGCCTTGCGTCAACAACACCCTCTATTCTGCGTATAGCATCTGAGTGACCCTGGCTTACACCTCGTCCCCAGAATGTGTAATCTTTGCCGTTTGGCAAAACTGCCGAGGAATAAAGTCTTAAAATTGAGAAAAGTCCGGGGTCCCATCCTGCTGAGATAAGAGCAATATGCCCTGACTCTTTTGCCGCCTTATCAACATTTTCAAAATGCTCGGGTATCCTTGCGTGAGTGTCAAAGCTGTCGATTACATTAAAGTCCTTTGTAAGTGCCGGAGTCATCTCGGGCAGGTCGGTAGCGCTTCCGCCGCAGAGAATAAGTACATCAATTTTGTCTTTAAAGCTAAGTATATCCTCAGCAGCATAAACAGGTGTTCCGAGAAGTGTTTTAACCGTCTCGGGCGCTCTTCTTGTAAAGATGCCCACAAGCTCTGCGTCGGTATGGTATTTTGTAGCCGCCTCAACTCCGCGGCCGAGATTTCCGTAACCGTAAATTCCGATTTTCATAAATAAATCCCTAGTAATTTTCTATCAAATCTAATAATTAAACCTTTGCAACTGCGCTCTTTTCATCGGAGCTGACAATACTCTTCATATCGTAAAGCCCCCGAGGCTGCTTAACAAGGAACTCGGCAGCAGCCAAGGCTCCCTCAGCAAACAGAGCTCTGTTGTGAGCCTCGTGCTTAAGAGTTATAGTCTGATTCTGTGTACCGATAATTACCTCGTGCTCGCCAACAATATTGCCCATACGGATAGAGTGTATTCCTATCTCCTCAGACGTGCGCTTTCCGTGCCCAGATCTGCCAAGGTTAGTGTAAGCCTCAGGGCGGGATTCTTTAACCGCCTCGGCAAGCATAAGGGCTGTTCCGCTTGGAGCATCAAGCTTTCTGTTATGGTGCTTTTCTATTATTTCAACCTCTGCTTCGGGCATAGCGGCTGATACCGTTTTAGCAAGCTCACAAAGGAGCGCAATGCCAAGCGACATATTGCCTGAATAGAACACGGGAATATGTTCTGCCGCGCTTTTTATCTCGAAAACCTCGCTTTCTGTATGACCGGTGGTTGCCACAACAACGGCGCACCCCTTATCAATTGCATATTCGAGAATTGAGCTTATTGCCGAGTGATGAGAGAAATCAACGATGCAGTCAACCTGAGCGGAGGCGGGAATTTCACTAAAGGACTTGTATGTATTAACAGCCTCTCTGCCGTCTGCCATAGGGTCAACTCCAACTACTACCTTGGCTCCGCGATAGCCTGCATCGGCAAGAGCCATTACCTCGCGGCCCATAAAACCGCGCAAGCCGCATAACAGTATATTCATATTTTAACTTCCTTGTGTTTTGAATTAAATAAGATTTTGTTCCTTCATAAGGGCAAGGAGCTTTGCCTCATGGTCTGCCTCCATAGGTGTTAAGGGCAGGCGGAGATAGTTCTCGCAATATCCCATAGCGCTGACAGCTGCCTTAACGGGAATGGGGTTGACCTCGCAGAAGAGGGCATTAATAAGTGGAAGAAGCTCAAGCTGAGCCTTAAGAGCCTCGGCAGTGTTTCCGCTCATATAATCGTCGCACATCTTCTGTGTGGCCCTGGGCATAATGTTTGAAAGAACCGATATAACACCTTTACCGCCAAGAGAAAGAATGGGAACTATCTGGTCATCGTTACCCGAATAAATATCTATCTTGTCACCAACAAGGTGCGCAAGCTCTGCAATTTGAGAAATATTGCCTGATGCTTCCTTTATGGCTACAATATTAGGGTGGTCAGCCAGCTCTAAAACAGTTTGGGGCAGGAGATTACAGCCGGTTCTTGAAGGAACGTTATAAAGGATACAGGGCTTGGTAGAAGCATCCGCAACAGCTTTGAATGAAGCTACAAGACCCTTTTGAGTAGCCTTGTTGTAATAGGGGGTAACAAGAAGCATAGCATCAGCGCCAACCTCACATGCGTATTTAGTAAGGTCGATAGCATATGATACATCGTTCGAGCCTGTTCCGGCAATAACAGGAACTCTGCCCGCAACCTTTTCAACACAGTATTTAATAGCAGCCTTGTGCTCAGCATCATCAAGGGTTGAGCCCTCACCGGTTGTGCCGACAGCAACGATAGCTGCAACACCCTCCTCAATCTGCCAGTCGATAAGTCTGCCAAACTGCTCGTAGTCAATACCGTCTTTGGTAAGAGGGGTTACTATTGCGGTAGCAGCACCTGTGAAAATAGTGTTTTTCATTAGAAATATCCTCCGTTAATTAAAAGCAAATAAAAAAGATAGCTCGCAAAAAGCTACCTCCGGCAAAGTCATAAGAATGCAAAAAAACAATGCACAAAAATGCTCAACGAATAGCTCTTCGCAAATAGGTTGCGACAACAGAACGGATATTCTCCGAGCTGCCAGCTTAAAGTGCCCGCCACAGCACTTGCTTCGGCACCCACGCCTTTTTTCCACAGCCTCGGCGGCTTTTTAAAGTGGAATACTCTTCGTGCAGTGCGCCTCTATCTCTTGATAGAGTAATTTTATCACAGATACAAACTTATGTCAATAGTTTTGCCAAATATTTTTCGCTATTTTGTGCCTTAGTATGAAAAATAAATTTTGAGTATATTTTTGATTTTAATTTATGTAAAACGAATACGGGCTATCTGAACAGTCCAATCTTTCCAAAAAAGACAAAAATAGTTGCTTTAAGTTTTAAAAAATGCTTGAATAGTATGGCATATTATGGTATAATTGATTTGAAAACTTAAAAAGGGATGTTTGAGATGACAATTAATTGCTTTGTAACCTTTGACTCTGTAACACTTTACTGGGATAAGCCTCATGAAGCAGATAAAAACACTGTGTATGAGATTTTTGCCGACGGTAAAAGGGTAGGCGATACTCCTAAAACTCATTTTACAATTAAAAACCTTGAGCCCGAGCAGACATTAAATATAGATGTTAAATCCTTGGTAGGTGAGGGCAGTGTGATTGCTACCACAGCCAAGATGAGAAACAAAATTGACGTGACGGCGGCGCCTTATTTTGCTATCGGTGACGGTGCGACCATGAACACCGCTATTCTGCAAAGGGCGATTGACGACTGTACCGCAGCTGACATGCTATATATCCCTAAGGGAGTATATATGATAGGCGCTCTGAGGCTTCACAGCGATATGGAAATATATCTTGATGAGGGAGCGGTGCTTCAGGGAACAGACAATCCCGAGGACTATCTTCCGAGAATATGGAGCCGCTTTGAGGGTACCGAGCTTTCCTGCTACAGCAGCGTTCTTAATATCGGCGAGCTTGACAGAAACGGCGGATATAGCTGCAAAAATATACTCATCCACGGAAAAGGTACTATCGCCAGCGGCGGACAGGTTCTTGGTGACAAGATTATTGCCCTTGAGAGAATAGCGCTTAAGGATTATCTTGAGGAGCTGGGAGATAAAATCAAGGAATGTGAAAACAATGACACAATTCCCGGCAGAGTCCGCCCAAGGCTTATAAATATGAGCAATGCTCAGAATGTAGTTCTCTCGGGTCTTACCTTTAAAAACGGATGTTGCTGGAATATACATATGATCTACTCTGATAGCATCGTGACCCATGACTGTACATTTATTTCCGAGGGGGTACACAACGGCGACGGCTGGGACCCCGATTCATCAACCAACTGTACAATTTTCGCTTGCACATTCTTTACCGGTGACGACTCGGTAGCGATAAAGTCGGGTAAAAACCCGGAGGGAAATATAATCAATAAGCCATGTAAGCACATTCGTGTCTTTGACTGTATTACAAAATACGGTCACGGAATCTGTATGGGAAGTGAGATGAGCGGCGGTATCGAGGACGTTTATATCTGGGACTGCGACCTTGGTAATTCTGTTTACGGCATTGAGATAAAGGGAACAAAAAAACGCGGTGGTTTTGTTCGTGACATTCACGTAAGAGACTGCGTTTTGCCCAGAATTCTCTTCCACTCTGTAGGCTACAACGACGACGGTATTAGCGCAGGAGTTGCACCCGTTTTTGAAAACTGCAGCTTTGAGCACGTGGAGCTTAAGGGAATATACCAGGATATGAAAAAGAATTTTGTACCCTGTGATGCAATTCTTCTTTGTGGCTTTGACGAGCCGGGTCATGAGCTTAAAAATATTGAGTTTAATGAAATAACCCTAGGAGACAAAGAGCACCCTGTAACACAAAATCTTTCGCTCAGACTTTGTGAGAATATAACATTTAAAAATATTAAGTGTCTTTAATCCTTTTGTAAAGAACTCCGTCTTTTCGACACATTGCGAAAAGCGGAGTTTTTCTTTCGCTGTTATTGACTTTTTCTGCCGAATGGTCTATAATATATTTATTAAAATATGTATAGATGACGAAAGGTAACAAAACAATGACAAAAATTGATATTTTTTCGGGCTTTCTCGGTGCGGGAAAGACCACTCTCATAAAAAAGCTCATAAAGGAAGCCTATGCAGGTGAAAAGGTTGTTCTTATTGAGAACGAATTTGGCGAAATAGGTATTGACGGCGGTTTTCTTGCCGATGCGGGAATTGAGATTACCGAGATGAATTCGGGATGCATCTGCTGCTCGCTTGTAGGAGATTTTTCAAAGGCTCTCGTTAAGGTTCTTGAGGAATACACCCCTGACAGAATTATAATCGAGCCCTCGGGTGTAGGTAAGCTCTCCGATGTTATCAGAGCGGCAAAAACTGCCGAGGAGCACGGTGCTGCGCTTAACTGCTTTACAACCGTTGCAGATGTAAATAAGGTTAAAATGTATATGAAGAACTTCGGCGAGTTCTATAATGACCAGATTGCAAATGCGTCTGCTATCGTTCTTTCGCACACCCAGTCGGCAAAGGATGAGAAGGTTGCCCAGGCGGTAGAAATGCTTCGCGAGCATAATGCTGAGGCTACAATTGTAACAACTCCTTGGGATAACCTTGATGGAAAAGATATCCTTGCCGCAATGGAACAGAGAGACACTCTCGCTGATGCTGTAAAGGCTCTTGAAGAGGAGCATCACCACCATCACCACCACGACGAGGAGTGCCATTGCCACGAGCACGAGCATCATCACGACCATGACGAGGAATGCCACTGCCATGAGCATGAGCATCACCACGACCATGACGAAGAGTGCCACTGCCACGAGCACGAGCACCACCACGACCATGATGAGGAATGCCACTGCCACGAGCATGAGCATCACCACGACCACGACGAGGAGTGCCATTGCCACGAGCATGAGCATCACCATGACCATGACGAAGAGTGCTCCTGCGGTTGTGGAGGTCATGGACATCATCACCATCATCACGCAGATGACGTGTTTGCGTCTGTCGGCGCTGAGACTACTAAAAAGTTCACTAAGGAAGAGCTCGAAGAAATTCTTGAAAAGTTCTCTGAGGGTGACGATTACGGAATGGTGCTGAGAGCAAAGGGTATAGTTGAATGTAAGTGCGGAAAATGGCTGCACTTTGACTACATTCCCGGTGAGGCGGATATCCGTATCGGAAGCGCCGGAATTATAGGCCGTCTTTGCGTTATCGGCGCAGGCATTGATAAAGAAAAAATCAAGGAGCTTTTCGGAATATAAGCAATGGAAACACCCGTATATCTTTTTACAGGCTTTCTTGAGGCAGGAAAAACCTCGTTTATAGCTGAAACAATGCGTGATCCAAACTTCAATGACGGAAAACGCAAATATCTTATAATCACCTGTGAGGAGGGCGAGGAGGAATATGACCCCACAGACCTTGGTGAAAATGTATCCTTTGCCTCCTTTGACGATGAGCAAAAAATAACTCCCGACCGCCTCTCGGCTATGCAGAAAAGGGCAGGGGCAGACATTGTTGTAATGGAATACAACGGAATGTGGATGCTGGACCGCTTCTATAACGCTCTTCCCGAAAATTGGATGGTTTATCAGGAGATCCTTGTTGTAGACGCAACGACTGCGGTGAGCTATAACGCAAATATGCGTTCGCTTATGGTAGACAAGCTCACAAGCTGCGAGATGGTTGTCTTTAACCGTGTAGCTCCCGAGACAGACAAGCTTGCTCTTCATAAAATAGTAAGGGGCGTCAGCCGTAAGGCTAACATCTGCTATGAGGACACAGAGGGGGAGATTGAATTTGACCAGTTTGAGGATCCGCTTCCCTTTGATATTGAAGCTCCTGTAATTGAAATTAACGATATTGATTTTGCAATATTCTATCGGGATATGACCGAGGATTTTGCAAAATATAATGGCAAAAAGGTGCGCTTTAAGGGCATTGTCGCTCTCGACCCGTCTTTAGGTAAGGATAGCTTTGCGATAGGCAGACATATTATGACCTGTTGCGCCGATGATATTGCTTATCGAGGTGTCGTTGCCAAGGGTATGGGCTCGCTTAAGCTTTCAACACGCGATTGGGTAATTGTTGAAGGTGAACTTGGAGAGGAGTATTCAAAGCTCTATCGCGGCAGAGGACCCGTACTGAAGGTAACAAAGATTGAGCGCTCTTCAAGACCCGACGAGGAGGTTGCAACCTTTTATTAAAATAAACTGAGGTGATGGCAGTGGGAGAAAGGTCGGCTTTTGAATTTAAAATATATGCTGAAGAAGGCTCGGGCGTTTTAACCTCGGGCTGTCACAGAGACGCGATTGAAATATTAGAGGTAACAGGCGGTAGTATAAAAATCGAGGTCGGAACCGAGTCGAGCATGGCTTCGGAGGGGGACTATATATATATTCCCGAGCGCCTTGCTTTCCGTGCGGAAGCAGTAGAGGGCGATGCATCTGTAAGGTCACTTTCTTTCAATTCGGTGCTGGTCACAGAGCATATGGAAAAATTTGATTCTGAGCTGTTTTATATGTTTTGTGTTCAGTCGAGAAATCGTATGTCTGTATTCAGACAGGGACACCCGATTTATGAAACAGTAGCCTATGCTATGACCGAGGCGTATGACGAATATGCCGCAAAAGACGTTTGCTACAAGCTCCCGATAAGAGCAAATATCTATGTTCTTATTTCCGCTCTTCTTCGTTATTATTGCGGTGCAAGAAATGAGCAGGAGCGCATGGTTTATCACAATGTGTTGAGATTGAGACCCGCACTTGATTATATCGCGGACCACTGCGGTGAAAAGATTTATATAGATACTCTTGCGGAAATGATATCTGTCTCAGCAGATTATTTTACAAAAATGTTCAAGGAATCTATCGGAAAAACCCCCATAGATTACATAAACGGCGTAAGGGTAAATAAGGCTCTCGAGCTTCTCTCGGTTACCGATACACCCTTAAATGACATAGCAGACAAAAGTGGCTTTGCGAACCCAAATTACTTCCATAAAATATTCAAGCAATATATGAACACAAGCCCCCTGGCTTACCGTAAAAGTATTGCAAAATAGAAATGCGGCAGACTCACATTAAAGGTCTGCCGCACTTTTTATACAGATTTTATGAATTTGGTAATAATCTTTGCAAATAGAGGATTGCCATCCTCATCAAGTCTTCTACAATATGAAGAATGGGTAGAATCGGGAATAACTATCTTTTCAACCTTGGTCATATCGTAGCCAAAGTGGTTCATTGTTGAGAGTAAAAGCTCGGTCTGCTCGGGTCTGTTTTGCATATCGTTGTCAGCAAGTATAAAGAGCATAGGAGGATATTCTGCAGCATCACCAACGTGGTAGATCGGCGCTGCCTCGTCAACTACAATTTTGCGCCTGTCATAGCCTCTCTCTTTTAACACGTTAAAGTGGGTTGTAGGCTGACCTGCATCGTGAATAAATCCCGCAATGTCAGAAACATTAATTCCGTTAAATCCAAGCCATTTTTTATCAAAGCAGAGCATTTGCGAAAGATATCCGCCAGCCGATGTACCTCCAACAAAAATGCGTCCGCTTCCGCCAAGAGACTCAATGTTTTTCTTAATGTAAGAAACCGCTAAAGCAGCATCTCTTATGTAGTCGGGATATGCCGCGTTAGGGTACATTCTGTAATTTGCGCTTACGTACGCAACACCGTTATCGGTATAGTATTTTGCCAATATAGGAGCAAACTCGCCATCCTTGTCGCCTGTAACAAATCCGCCGCCATGGAAATAGATAAATGTGTCAAATCCATCGGTATTAGGGAGATAAATATCAAGCGCTCTTTCGGGATTTGTATCGGGATTGCCCGCATAGCTTACGGCATAAGGAACATTGTGCTTTGTTCTTATGTCATAAAGGAGATTTCCCTTGTTTTCAATGGCTTCTTTTGCGCACTCGATAGCAGCGGTATATTCCTTTTCGCTGACAAATCTCTCAAAATCCTTATAGCTTACCTTAGTTACATCAAAGCCGCACAGCACACCAAGCCATGTGAGCGAAATCGCAAATCTTCCGACACCGAGGCTTGCGTGAGAGCCGTCTCGATGGGGGTTAAAACCACGGTTTTTAAGTCTCTCAAGCGTCTCACCGGCAGGGATAAATCCGTCGGCATTTATTTCTTTCTCGGCTCTTCGGTATGCTCTTTCAACATAAGAGAACATATCTCTGTGAGTGCCGTACTTCTGTGCCGTGAGTCTTTCTTTGCTGTTATAGCTCCAGGTCTCGTGAATATAAATCTTTGCTCCCGGGCAGGTCTTACGCAAATATGCCGCAAGCTCATTTATGTAGGGAAAGTAGCTCTCCTCCTTATAGGAGAGGTGGGATGCTTGTTGAAGAGTGATTACATCCCAATTGTGAGCTGCAATACCGTCTTTTAATGTGGATTTTTTCAAAAACTCAGCATTTTCGGAATATTCATATGGCCTTGTTTCATTTAAAAGATTGTCGTAATGAGTCTCGAGTGAGCATCCGCCTATAAAGAGATTTGCGCACATAAGGTCAATACCCTCATGCTCCGCTATTGCGTGAAGATACCTCTGCGCATCCTCGGAAAAGGAGTTACCGATTGATAAAATTTTCATTTTTATTCTCCTTTTGCTGCCTTTTTGTCAAGCAGATAGTTTCTGTAATAAAGCGCAAGGTCGCACCCTACCATAACAAGGTTAAGCACATAGAAGAAAAGCACGTACCACTTGGATGCAAACTCTGCCATATATGCGGTGTTGCACAGTTTGCCCGCTATACCTGCTATGTAACCGAAGAAGATAAGGCAAAGGAATGCAAGGCTTTTGCCCTTTGTAGTTCTTGCTCTGTATGACTTGATTACATTCATTGGCCAGGAGGCGCCAAAGCTGACTATCATAATTATTTCAAGTATTTCCGACATTTCATTTTTTCCTTTTTATTTTTATTATATCATTCAGTCAGGGCTTTGTAAACTATGAAATATCATATATTTACTATAACTTTCGGATTATAGCATATTGACAATATTCCTTGTTTGGTATATAATCTTTGTGAAAGGATAAGATTATGGAATTTTTACAGCTTGAATATTTTATGGATGCCGCGGTAAGTGAAAATTTTTCTCATACGGCAAAAAAATACAATGTACCAACCTCTAATATTTCCCAGACGGTAAAAAGGCTTGAATCTGAGCTTGGAGTAAAGCTATTTAACCGAACATCAAATAAAATCGCACTTTCAGACGAGGGGCGTATTTTTTATGAGGGAGTTAAAAAAGGCCTAATCGAGATCGAGGTGGCAAAAGGTAAAATTTCCTCTGACAAAAACGGCCTCAGAGGTGAAATTAATCTGCTTATTGAGACAAACCGCCGCCTTGTTACGGATGCGATAGAAAAATTTCGCTTTAATTTTCCGGATGTGTCAATAATTATATCCCATAAGGCCGAGCCGGATATAAAATATGACATAATAGTTTCGGATACCCTGTCGGCAAGGGGAGAATATAGCGCTCGGCATCTTGTAACCGAGCCTATGCGCATAGCCTGTCTCAAAGAGAGTTTCGAGGGGTATAATTCTCTCTCGGATTTCAGAAATGAGCGCTTTGTGTCAATGGGAAGGGGGTCAAGGCTTTTTGAATATCTGAATACGGTTTGCCGTGAGTGCGGCTTTTCGCCTAAAATAGCCATACAGACCGATGACCCTTATTATGTGAGAAAATATGTTGAAATGGGGCTTGGTGTTGCCATAGTGCCGTCTGTTTCATGGTCTGGACAGTTCTCGGATAAGGTAAAGCTTGTTGATGTAGGGCCTTATGTAAGAAATATCTATGTATATTCCCAAAGTACAGCTCCCTCAAAAGCCGCAGCTGTAAGGCTTAGCGAAATCATTGTTGAGATATTTAATAACGAAAGCGCTCATATCACTTGAAATAGTCAAAGAAATGTGCTAAAATAGAGCTATCAAGTTAGCAGAAAGGAGATTTTGAATGAAATCCATAAAAGATATATATAAAATAGGCAAGGGACCCTCCAGCTCACATACTATGGGACCTGCGAAAGCTATGTCAATATACGTGTCCGAGCACCCGGAGGCTGAAGAGTATGAGGCAGTGCTTTACGGCTCTCTTGCTGATACGGGCGAGGGGCACGGAACAGATAAGGCGCTTGAAAGCATAACAGAAAAGCCGGTAAACATAGTTTTTAATACTAAGGATAGAGACAATCTTCCTCATGAAAACACTATGGATATCTATGCGATTATAAAAGGACAAAAGCACAGCAAAATGCGTGTTATGAGTGTTGGCGGAGGTGATATAGAAATCGAGGGCAGAGAATCCTCGCCGCTTCTTGAAATATATCCCGAGTCCACCTTTGGTGAGATTGCCGCCTTGTGTAAAAAAGAGGGTATAAGACTTTCTGATTATGTGATAATGCGTGAGGGGGAGGAGATTTATGACTTCCTTTATACCGTGTGGGAAACTATGAAGTCTGCAATCCATGAGGGACTTACTACCTCAGGAATACTTCCCGGCGGACTTGAGGTAGAGCGCAAGGCGCAGTATCTTTATAATCAGCGCCATATTGACGAAAGCCCCGTAACACGTGAAAACAGGATAGTCTGTTCTTATGCCTATGCCGTCAGTGAGCAGAATGCGGATAACGGAACAATCGTTACTGCCCCCACATGCGGTGCATGCGCAGTGCTTCCCTCTGTTCTTCGCTATATGCAGGAAAAGCACGGATTCTCTGATAAGCAGATACTTAAAGCCCTTGCGGTAGCAGGACTTATCGGCAATTTGGTTAAGACAAATGCGTCTATCAGCGGTGCGGAGTGCGGCTGTCAGGCGGAGGTCGGAACAGCCTGCTCGATGGCATCGGCGGCTCTGGGTGAGCTTTTTGAAATGGGAATTGACCAAATAGAGTATGCGGCAGAAATCGCAATAGAGCACCACCTTGGACTCACCTGCGACCCAATATGCGGACTTGTGCAAATACCATGTATCGAGCGTAATGCGGTTGCCGCAATGAGAGCGATAAACGCAATGAGTCTTGCAAACTTCCTCTCAGGCTCAAGAAAAATTTCTCTCGATCTGGTAATAAAAACTATGTACGAAACAGGCAAGGACCTCTCTCACCTCTACCGTGAAACTGCGGCGGGCGGACTTGCAAAGCATTACGGAAAGGGCAGCGTGTAATGGAAAAATCCAAAATAGACAGAATAAATGAGCTTGGCAGACTTGCAAAGCAAAGAGAATTAAATGAGGAAGAAAAAGCCGAGCAGAAAGCATTGAGAGAAGAGTATCTTGCCTATGTCCGCTCTCAGCTAAAGGGCGCGACAACCACAAAAATGCCTCACGGTGAGGCATAAAACAAGGAGACATTTATGGAAGAATGTATAATTTGCAGCGCCCCTGTTGATGAAGAAATTGCGCCTGTTCTCGAAATAGGCGGATACGGTAATCCAAAATATCTTTGCGCCGAGTGCTCTTCAGACCTTGACACCGTAACGCTTGACAGAGATACAGATAACATTTCATCCGCTATGGCGAGGATAACAAAGAAGATAGGTGAAGCAGACCTGTCGGAAAAGACCTTTGCTACCGTAACCTCAATTCTCAAGGCTGCGGCTGAGAGAGCAAAGGCGATAAAGAACGGAACATATGATTTTGCACTTGATGAGGCAGAAGACGAGGACGGGGGCTTTGACGAAATTCCCGAGGAGCTTCGCGAAACCGAAGAGGATATCGAGCTTGACAAGCGTGACGAAGAAAAGGCAGAAAAATTTAATCAGTTCTTTGATTATATCAGTATGGGTGTTGTTATCGGTATTGTAATTTTTGCAGTATGGAAGATACTTGATATTTTTGTATTGTAATAAAAAAGTGTGCCCTCCGCATAAACTCTAGCGGAGGGTTTTCTTTATGCAGCTATCTTTGCTTTTACCGTTTATAGTAAGCAGCGCAGGGCTTTTTTTATTACTTAAGCTCAGGTTTTTCTTTCTTCTTCATCCTATACGTGTAACAAAATCCTTTGTAAAAGAGCTGCGCTCGGGCGCCTCTGCCTCTGCCTTTTGGCTTGCCCTCGCGGGCACACTCGGAGTAGGAAATATATTCGGCACTGCGGCAGGAATAATGACAGGTGGTGCGGGAAGTGTTTTTTGGCTTATTTTGTCCGCTCTTTTTTCAGGTGTGCTCAAGTATTCCGAAACCTCATTGACTCTTGCAATGAAAGAAAAAAACGAATGCGGATTTCAATCTATTCTGCCTAAAATTTTCACTCGAAATGGCAAATTTCTTGCGGTTGTTTATTCGGTGCTGTGTCTGTGCCTTACTTTCCTTATGGGCTCTGCTATACAAAGCTCAGCCGTGTCGGACATACTTGATTCGGCTCTTCATATACCCGTAGAAATATCGGCAATACTTCTTTCGTGCCTTATTTACATAGGTGTTCACAAAGGTGCCGGGGGAATAGAGCGAGCCACAGCCCGACTTGTTCCTATTGCTTCGGTGGGCTTTATTTCTCTTTGCCTTTTTGCTATTATAAAAAATGCCGGCAATTTTCTTCCTGCGGTTAGACTCATATTTTCGGAGGCGTTTACACCTGTGGCATTCTCGGGAGGTGTTTTCGGATTTCTGTGCTCAAAGGCTTTAACAGAGGGCTTTGCCAGAGGAATTCTTTCAAACGAGGCGGGTATCGGAACATCGGCTATGGCTCATTCAAGAGCCGATAACCGCACTCCGTATGTAGGCGGGCTTTTCGGTATTGCCGAGGTTATATTTGATACGGTGATTCTTTGCGGTCTTACCGCTCTTGCCTTGCTGTGCTCATCGGCTGACCCCGCTGGCTTTTCAACACCTATGGCATACGTTTTTTCGGCCTTTAACACTTCACTTGGTATGCTTGCGGGACCTATTCTTATTTGCTCGGTCCTTATATTCGGGTATTCGACCATGATATGCTGGTATTACTACGGCAGCAGTTGTATGGGATACATATTTGGGAAAAAAACAAATGCGTTTACGCCGGCATTTCTTGTTTCGGCAGTCTGCGGAGCGCTTCTCGGAGCAGGTAAGCTTCTTGCAATGACGGATACGGTAATTTTTTTGATGGCGCTGATAACCTTGTCCGCTGTCGTAAAATCTCATAAAAGAATATATTCTTTAACCCCAATATTAAGCGAAAAGAAAAGCCGTCGGAGATAGTACCGACGACTTTATTGAATATTTTACAGAAGTCTTATTCTTGATTTTATTTCAATACCCTTGTCCGAAAGAGCCTTAAGAGCCTCCTCGGTCTTGGCTTCGCTCATTTTTGCGGTAATGAAAGCAATTTCACCATCAGCATCAATAAACTGAACCTCACCGAAAGCGCCCTTAACGCAGTTTTCGCATCCGCCCTTGACAGCAATATAGCTCTGTGACTCAAAGTCGGAGAAGGGAAGAAGATGCTCGTCTGTCTTGTTCATTACAGGCTTTGCGCATTTTGTGCCCGATTGCATAATTTGCATAAGGTCGCCAACAACTGCCGAAGCGGTAGGACCTGCGCCCGCGCCGGGACCGTAGAACATAGCGCTCTTTATAGGCTCGCCTACAACCTCAATAGCATTGTAAACACCGCTAACGGTAGAAAGAGCCTCAGAATCTCGGAGCATAAAGGGCGCAACCATAATCTGAACACCCTTGTCGCTTATAATGCATCTGCCAAGCAGCTTTATCTTAAGCCCAACCTTTGCCGAGGCCTCAACATCCTCCCCGCGGATTTTGGTAATACCCTCGGTGTGAATTTTGTCGGTGGGAATAAGATTTCCCGTAGCCAAAGCGCCGAGAATTGCAATCTTGCGGCAGGCATCTGTACCGAGAATGTCAGCATCGGGATTTCTCTCCGCAAAGCCCTTTTCCTGAGCATCCTTAAGCGACTCTTCAAAGCTGTCGCCAAAGGTAAACATTTTGGTAAGAATATAGTTGGTTGTTCCGTTAAGAATACCGCGTACCTCAGAAATTTTGTTCTGACCAACACAGCTTATCATAGGTGAAATAACCGGAATACCGCCGCCAACACTGGCTTCAAAGCGGTAAGAAACATTTTTCTTTTCCGCAATATTAAGGAACTCGTCGCCAAAGTTTGCAACAACCTCCTTGTTAGAGGTGATAACATTCTTTCCGGCTTCAAGCGCCCTTATTGTATATTCATAAGCCGGGTGCGAGCCTCCCATTACCTCAATAACGGTATCAACCTCAGGGTCTTCAGCTATAACATCAAAGCTATGAACAACCTTGTCGGCAAAAGGCGAATCAGGGAAGTCACGCAGGTCGAGGATATATTTTATATTGATTTCATCTCCGCCAAGGCGTAAGACTTCTTTGTAATTATCGGTAATAAGCTTGGCAACACCGCCGCCAACAACGCCAAAACCGAGAATTGCTATGTTTGTCATACTATTCTCCAAGAAAAAAATTAACGGAGCTTCGATTCTGCGAAGCTCCGCCGAACTTGTCTAATTATAGCATATTTCTTGGTTCTTGTCAAGAAAAAATGCTAAATTACTTTATACCAAGGGATGCGCTCTTAGATTCCTCGGTAATATAGTCAAGAGGATTGACGTTTACTCCGTTTACCTTAACCGCAAAGTGGAGGTGCGCTTCGTCTGCAAGCTCGGTAAGAGATGTGTCGCCAATCTTGCCGATTCGCGCGCCCACAGATAAAACATCTCCCTCTTTTACATTGATAGTCTCGCTGTCAAGATTTGCGTAAACACTGACAATTCCGTCAGGGTGGGTAATTTCAACCGCCTTGCCGTAATAATTGTCATAGTAGATTTTGGTAACCTCACCGCCTGCCGCGGCAAATACCTCTGCGCCCTCCTCGGCAGCAATGTCAATACCTGTATGCACTCTCCACTCGTTAAGGGTAGCAGAGAATACAGGCATCTCAAGGCTGTGCTCCTTAGCCACAACACCTACAAGGGGAGCGACAAAGCTTGTGGGCTTTGGCTTTTCGGGCTCGGGAGTCTTGTCCTCTTCCTTGTCGGTTGAGGGAGGGGTAACATCTGTTACGGGAGGCTTTGTGTCCTCTATGGGAGGAGTCTCCTCTTTTCTTGAGGCCACAGAAACAATACCTACAATAATAGCGCTTATGCAAAGCACAGCGATAACCGCGCCATAAATGATTTTTACTTTGGTCGGTTGGTCAGAGAAACTGAATTTTTTGTCCATTTTATTTTCCTTTCCGCATTTCGTTGCTAGATGTATTCTTTACCCAAAACAACGTAAATATTCGCAGAAAGTTAAAATTATTCCAAAAAATCAACTATAAAAGAATCTCTTTTGTATACCTGTTTCCAAAGCTCCAAGACTTTTTTCTAAATAAAAGGTAGTCTTCAACCGTCTCAAATGAGAAAGCATTGCAGCTTTTGCTATGAGCATTTTCAAGGTCGGTCAAAAGCTCTAAATAACCTGCCTGGTCTTTTGGCTCGTTCTTTGTCCAATCGCATTTTACCCTTGCATGAAGAATAAGCATAATCAATGTTTCGTCATACAGCTCCTTATAGTCGCCATTCTCGCGGTTAAGCAGCTCCGGGTGAAGCCTCAAAAAGCAAAACAACCTTCTTAAAAAAGAATATGCTCTCCATTTACCCTTAGTGTAACACTGTATTAGAAAATCTAATTTCAGATATTCCTTTTCTAATCTTTCCGTATCATTCATTTGCTTTACCTAAATTAAAAATATTTTTTCCGCGTCTCTTTGCTATCTTGTAGGCGGTATATGCTCCGCCGTAGCTGTGAACTACATAAGTAATTACAAAATCTGCGCTTTCCACCATAAATTTATTGCGATAATAGATTGCAAACCTTTTGGGCTTATCCTCAATTTCGGGGTAGAGAATAATGTCGTATAACGACTTTAATCGGTTTAAATGATTTTTTTGATATTCAAGTGTTATATAAGGAGTAACAAAGATGAGTGAAGCTTTCGGGTGATTTTCCTTGTATTTTTTGCAGCAGCTATATGCAAATTCATCAAATCCACCGTAGCCCCCAAGATACATCTGTACAGGATTTTCGCCAACGTTTTTTTCCAGAAAAGAAAGCAACTTTTCTTCGTATTCTTTTGTACCTATAAAACCGGAATGTCCGAAAAAGGTAATTATCATATAATGCTCTCCATAGCTGCTAAAAAAACAAAAAGTGCGGCAACCGAAGTCACCGCACTAAAAACGCAAACTCCGAATGCCGCTACGCAAACTTAATAGAACATGGTATTTCGCCATAATCATTTGTGGGAATTTGCATTTTTGATAAATACAAAAAATGATTATGGCAGAAAAAAGGTATAATATGCCCGTATAAGCAAAAAATACCTGTTCTAACCTCTATTAAGTTAACGTAGCACGTTTATTATATCACAATCTTAGCATTTTTACAAGATGTATCTCTGAAAAAATTTTTTTTGAAAATTATTTTAGATTTTTTTACATTTAATTACATCTTTTTGCTTTGTGAACGTGTTCTGTTTTATTTTAACATATTATGCAGCTATTGTCAAGTGTAAATAGCACATATAAATACAAGTGCAAATTTAAGGTGTATAAAACATCTTTAAAATGGTGTAAAATATAAGTATAAGGAGAGGTGCTTATGTTTGAAATAAAGAAAACGGAATATATAAACAAAACCTTTAGACTTCCGGTAGACCTTGTTAAGGAAATGGAGTCTCTTGCGCAAAACAAGGGTGTTTCGCTAAACAATCTTGTAGTTCAATGTTGTGAATATGCTCTTGAAAATATCGACCAAGACAAGACTAAATCTGCAAAGAAATAAATTGGCAGAGAAAAAGCACATTCAAATCTATGTTATAATTCGGACCGCCGGGGACGTCGGTCCCTACAGGTTGCACATACAATTTTTGCCTAGGATATGTTTGTTCTGACATTACCTCTTGCGAAATGTACACTCTGATTGTAGGGACCGGCGTCCTAGGCGGTCCGTGCCTTGTAAAATCTTTTATTGTTTTATTCCCTCAAAACCTTGACAATTCCTACAAAATATATTATAATTATTTAGTTAAAATGCTTTAGACCTTGAGAGGAAATGATAATGAAGCCGAAGATTTCACTTGCGGGCGACCTTGGCAGCGGTAAATCTACCGTCTCCGATATACTTATAAAAGAGCTTGGTGCTGAGTATTACTCAACAGGCTCTATCGTGCGTTCCATAGCCGAAAAGAGGGGAATGACAGTAACCGAGCTTAATGTCTATATGGAGACTCACCCCGAGATTGACCACGAGATTGATGACGGACTTGTGGCGCTTGCCGATGTGGACAAGTTCCTTATAATTGATTCCCGTATGGCATGGCATTTCACGGCAGGTACATTCAAGGTATATATGTCAACCGACATTGAGACCAGCGCTCTGCGCATAATGAATGCTAACAGAGCAGGCGAGCACGCATCAACCCTTGAGAAAACAATCGCCCAGACCCGCGCCCGCCGCGAGAGCGAGAAAAAGCGCTACAAGGAGCAGTATGGCGTAGATATTAAGGACCTCTCAAATTACGATTTTGTAATAGATACCACGGTAGCCACCCCGAGAGAGGTTGCCGACAGTATAATTTCTGCATTCGGAGAATGGCAGATAGATAACAGCTTCCGCTGCGCACTTATCAGCCCCGAGAGACTTAATTACCCTGATGACGAAGCCGACACCGAGCTTGTAGAAAGTCTTGCCACAAGTCTTGAATTGGGACTTGGAGCACCCGAGGTTACCGTCTTTGAGCGAGATGGCGAGTTCTATCTTGAAAAGGGCTATGAGACAGCCCTTGCCCATTCATTCAATATGGATAGATTTATTCCCGCGCGACTCATTCCCGCACTCGAGACTGACGGTAAAAAGTATGTTAAAATGAAAAACTCCCTTTGAGAAAGGCAGAATATAATGCTTAAGTTGAAAAATAAAACCGCAACCTTGATAGCGGATGCCGTAGCCGCAGGCTTTGGCGAGGGGCTGCTCAGCTCATCTGATATATTCGCTATGCTAGAATATCCGCCCGACAAGACAATGGGCGATATAGCTCTCCCTTGCTTCAGGCTTTCCAAGAGCCTCAGGCGCTCTCCTGTTCAAATAGCAGAATCCCTTGCCGCATCTATCAAGTGTGAGGAATTCTCATCTGTAACTGCGGTGAACGGCTACCTTAACTTTAAAATTGACGGTACAGCCTTTTCCCGCCGTGTTGTAAGTGAGGTAATATCCGAGGGCGATAAGTACGGCGCTCCCACCTTTGGCGAGGGTAAAACAGTTGTCCTTGACTATTCCTCACCCAATGTTGCAAAGCCATTCCATATAGGACACCTTGGCACAACCGTTATCGGTCATTCATTAAAGCTCCTTCACGAGTTTGCAGGCTATAAGTGCGTTGGTATAAACTATCTTGGCGACTGGGGAACTCAGTTTGGTAAGCTTATCGTTGCCTATAAGATGTGGGGTGACAAGGCTACAATAGAAGAGGGCGGAGTTGACGAGCTTGTTAAGCTTTATGTAAGAATAAATAATGAAATCAAGGCGGAGGAGGAGTCAAATGACGAAAAGAAATCTCCTCTGGCAGATGCATCCCGCGCCGAGTTTAGAAAGCTTGAGGAGGGAAATGAAGAAAATCTTGCCCTTTGGCGCTGGTTTGTTGACGTTAGCCTTGCCGAGTATCAGAAAACCTACAAGCTGCTTAATATAGAGTTTGATTCATACAAGGGCGAGTCCTTCTACACCGATAAAATGCCCGCCCAGGTGCAAAAGCTCCGTGATATGGGACTTCTCGAAATTGATGACGGCGCATCTATTGTCAATCTTGATAAGTGGAATATGCCCGTCTGCCTTATCTTAAAGCGTGACGGCTCGACCCTCTATCCCACACGTGATATTGCAGCAGCCGTATACCGTAAAAATGAATATAAGTTTGATAAGGCGATATATGTCACCAGCGCTGCCCAGTCTCTCCACTTTGCCCAGTGGTTCAAGGTTGTTGAGCTTATGGGCTATGATTGGTATAATGAGCTTGTGCACGTGCCCTACGGTACAGTTAGCATAAACGGTGCAAAGCTTGCTACAAGAACAGGCAATGTAATTCTTCTTAAGGACCTTTTCGCCGAGGCTATTTCCCGTGTTCACGAGATAGCAAAGGAGAAAAATCCCGATGAGGCAGAGTGTAAGAGAATTGCAGAGCAGGTGGGTGTTGGAGCGATTGTGTTCTACTACCTCTCAAACAACCGTATGCGTGACATAAACTTTATGATGGAGGATGCCCTTTCCTTTGACGGAAACACAGGCCCCTATGCTCAGTATACCTATGCGCGTACCTGCTCGGTGCTTGAAAGGGTGAGCGAAACTGGGGCGATGACAGATGCACCTCTTTCTGAGCTTGAAGTAGAGCTTGCGAAAACACTTTCTGTGTTCCCCGAGCGTATAATCTCTGCAATAGATGACTACGAGCCCTCTGTTGTAACAAGATATATTCTCGACCTCTGCGCAGCATTCAACCGCTTCTACCACGAGTGCAGTATCGCAAACTGCGATGATGTGAAGCTTCGCTCTTCCCGTATAGCGCTTACAAGAGCGACAAACCAGGTGCTCAGAACAGCCCTGCACCTTATCTGTATGCAGAGCCCCGAGAAAATATAAAAATTCAGAATTCGAAATTCGAAATTAAAGGGTTTCAAAAATCAACTTACTACAACATGCTCTGGAAAAGAGCAGAAATTAATGTTCAAAAAACCTGCTTACTCTGCGGGTACTATAAATGATAAAAATAATTTAGAATTCCGAATTTCGAATTTAGAATTTCGGGTTCGACTAACAGGAGAAAACGATTATGTCAGGACATTCAAAATGGAATAACATCAAGCACAAAAAGGAGAAAGCAGATGCCGCAAAGGCTAAAATCTTTACCAAGATAGGTAAAGAGATGGCGGTCGCAATCAAGGCAGGCGGCGCTGATCCTAACAACAACTCAAAGCTTCGTGACCTTATAGCAAAGGCAAAGGCAAACAACGTGCCTAACGATAACATTCAGAGAACAATCAAGAAGTTCTCCGATAACTCGGACATCACCTTTGAGGAAATTGTATACGAGGGCTACGGTCCCTCGGGAGTTGCGATTATTGTTGAAACTCAGACAGATAACCGTAACCGTACCGCAGGCAACGTTCGTGCCGCTTTCTCAAAATACGGAGGAAATCTCGGGCAGAACGGATGTGTAGGCTACCTCTTTGAAGAAAAAGGCGTAATCTCTATCGTTGACGAGGATGACGAAATCGACGAGGATAAGATTATGGAGGATGCTCTCGAGGCGGGCGCTGAGGATATCAAGAACGATGAGGGTGAATACACAATTTATACCGATCCTCAGGATCTTGACGCAGTTCGCGATGCTATAATTGCTCAGGGCTACAAAATTAATACCGCCGACCTTGCAAAGGTTCCCTCAACCTATGTTGA
Source organism: Clostridia bacterium (assembly GCA_017621415.1). Taxonomy (GTDB): domain Bacteria; phylum Bacillota; class Clostridia; order Oscillospirales; family CAG-272; genus UBA1740. The sequence goes on along the minus strand of JAGATD010000010.1, from coordinate 28,860 downwards.
GCTTACAAGCGACGAGGATGCTGAAAATATGCAGAAGATGCTTGATAAGTTCAATGAGGATGATGATGTAAACGCAGTTTACCACAACTGGGACATGTAATCGGTGAATTTTGGTAACAATCGTCGACTGCTTCCACTCGACGTAGGTAACTACGCCTTCGGGGCGCACTCGGCGATTCTTCCTCAAAATTCCCTCGATTAGGATTGCCGTGGGTAACTACGGCTGGCAACACGAAAATCTTCGCACTTCAGCAATTTTACCACAACACATATTTTCTTAATTAAGCCTTCCCCTTTGGGGAAGGTATCATACAGTTGTCTCAACTGTATGACGGATGAGGTGAAAAATGAAAAAAATCCTTGGCTTTATAATTGACGTTTTGCTTATTGCAGCAGCATTTGGGGCAACCGATATAATAATGTATAAGCTGGAGTCCGAAAATTGGATTATTGAGCTTCTTATTTTCGCAGCCCTTTCTCTTGTCCTCGAAGGAGGAAATTGGCTTTTAAAACGGTTGTTTGCCAAAAAATAGAACCTAAATCAACATACGAATTATAATTTTTCCGAAAAGAGATGCCGACAAAGCATCTCTTTTTTTAATCTCGGCATATACTGTTAAAAAAACGAGGTGCAAATGAAACAAAATAATTATTTTCCCGATTTCAGCCGCTTTATGCGTTTTCGCAGACGGCCTGACGCTTGGGCAAATGTTTTGGGAAATGATAGCTATCCGGAAATAATGGGAAGTGTACTGTTTTATGAAACCGTGTACGGAGTGTTCGTTATAGCCGAGATAAAAGGTCTGCCATCACCGTCTGAGAAATGCAGCTCACCGGTTTTCGCATTTCATATTCATGACGGAGACAGCTGCGGGGGAGCAGGGGAGCAGCCATTTCCAAATTCGGGAACACATTATAACCCGGGAGAATGTCCTCACCCTTATCATGCGGGCGACCTGCCACCGCTTTTCGGTGCAGGAGGTATAGCTTACTCGGCATTTTTGACAAATCGCTTTGATATTCCCGAAATAGTGGGTAAAACTGTCATAATTCATTCCTCGCCTGACGATTTTACTACGCAACCCTCGGGTGCGGCAGGCGAAAAAATAGCCTGCGGTGAAATAATGCGCTAGTCTGTGGGAAAAAGCGACAGAGTATTTTCGCTATCACATATTCCGAGATATATTTCTTTTTCGGATTTGTAACCTTGATTTTCAAGCTGACGTGTGAGCCAAACTCTGTCAAGACCCATTCGCTTTAGGTTTTCTTCAAGAATTCTCCCGTCCATAATAACTTCTGTAAAAATCAGTTCGGGCTTTAGAGATATCTTAAAATCATCTGCGCATAATGGGCGGTAATTGCTTTTTGAAAGAATTGTCAACCGCCCGTTGTGCTCGAATACTGCTGTTTGAATTTCATTTAAATTAAAGAACCCCTCCTGACGGCAAAGCACCATAAATTCACTAAGGTCAAGCTTTGCCTTTTTCATATTCTTTCGGTATAGCTTACCGTCATTCATTACTATAGTAGGAGTACCGTTTATAAATTTTCTGGCTCTTGCTACTTTGTTTGTAATTAAACTCAAAACAATTGACACTCCGCCGTAAATTATCATAGCAAAAAACGGCTTCCAAGGGGCTTCAAGATCTGTTGCCATCTCTGCGGCAATAGACCCTATGGTTATACCGTTAATATAGTCAAAGAAGTCAAGCTGCGCCAGCTGCTTATGACCCATAAATTTTGCAATAATAAACAGTGTAATAACAGAAGAAACAGAAGTTAAAAATATTTTGAGGATATCCATAACATTACCTCTCGTTCTTTTTAGGTTATTATTCCCGAAATATTTTTAAAATCCGTTTACTTTATAAATGTTTTGTGGTAAAATATAATGTAAAAGTTTTTTGGAGGTCTTTATGGAAGAGCGCAAATTCATACTGAAAAGTGAATATCAGCCCACAGGCGACCAGCCCGAGGCAATTGCCGCTCTTACAGAGGGTATCCTTGCAGGCGAGAGAGCGCAGACGCTCCTTGGCGTTACAGGCTCGGGCAAAACCTTTACTATGGCAAACGTAATTGCCAACCTTAACCGCCCAACCTTGGTTTTGGCTCACAACAAGACCCTTGCGGCTCAGCTCTGCACCGAGTTCCGCTCGTTTTTCCCCGACAATGCGGTGGAATACTTTGTTTCATATTACGATTATTATCAGCCCGAGGCATATATCCCCGGTAAGGATGTCTATATAGAAAAGGATGCTATGATAAACGAGGAGATAGATATGCTCCGCCATAGCGCAACAAGCTCGCTCTTTGAAAGACGTGATGTTATTATCGTTGCTTCTGTTTCCTGTATTTACTCTCTCGGAGACCCTAATGAATACCACAATCTGCTTGTAGACATCAGAGTAGGGCAGGAAATGTCGCGAGACGAGCTTATCCGCCGACTTGTTTCTATAAGCTATGAGCGTAATGACGTAAATTTTGTCCGTAACAAATTCCGCGTTAAGGGCGATGTTGTTGAGGTTTTCCCCTCATCGAGAAAGGATACTGCATTCCGTATAGAATTTTTTGGTGACGAGGTTGACAGAATTTCACGTATAAACCCGCTTACAGACGAGATAACCGAGCATCTTTCCTATGTTGTAATCTTTCCCGCAACACACTATGCGGTTTCTGACGATAAGCGTGAGGCAGCTCTTCTTGAAATTGAAGAGGAAATGCGTGAGAGAGTAGAGTTCTTCAAGAGCCAAAACAAGCTAATAGAGGCTCAGCGTATAGAGGAACGTACAAAATATGATATCGAAATGCTCCGCGAGGTAGGCTTCTGCTCGGGGGTCGAGAACTATTCACGTATACTTTCCGGCAGACCTAAAGGCTCAACTCCGTACACTCTCCTTGATTATATGCCTAAGGATTTTATACTCTTTATCGATGAGTCCCACGTTACTCTCCCGCAGGTAAGAGGTATGTCGGGCGGTGACTATGCGAGAAAAAAGAACCTGGTTGAGTACGGCTTCCGTCTGCCATCAGCATTTGATAACAGACCTCTGTTTTTTGAAGAATTTGAAGAAAAACTCGGGCAGATTGTGTTTGTGAGCGCGACTCCCGGATCATACGAGGCGAGAGAAAGCTCTTCTGTCGTTGAGCAGCTTATCCGTCCCACAGGACTTATTGACCCTGAAATTGACGTACGACCCGTTGAGGGACAGGTAGATGACCTCATAGGTGAAATACGAGCTGTCACCGAAAGAGGCGAAAAGGTGCTTGTAACCACAATGACAAAGAATATGGCAGAGGACCTGACAGAATATCTTTCCACCCACGGCATAAAGGTTAAGTACATTCACCACCAGGTAGAAACCATGGAGCGCATGGAAATAATACGTGATTTGCGACTTGGGGAGTTTGATGTCCTTGTAGGAATAAATCTTCTTCGCGAGGGTCTTGATATTCCCGAGGTATCCCTTGTTGCAATCCTTGATGCCGATAAGGAGGGCTTCCTCCGCAGCGAAACCTCGCTTATTCAGACCATAGGCAGAGCCGCGAGAAATGTAAACGGCAGGGTAATAATGTACGCTGATACCGTAACAGGCTCTATGCAGGGAGCAATAAACGAAACAAACAGACGTAGAGAAATACAAAAGAAATATAACGAGGAGCACGGAATAGTGCCCGAGAGCGTTAAGAAGAAGGTTGGAGATATTATCGAAATAGGTAAAAAAGCCGACCCCGAAAAGAAGAAAAAGCTCTCTAAATCCGAGCGTGAAAAGCTTATTCAGAAGCTTACCGCAGAAATGCGAGAGGCTGCAAAAGCCCTCGAATTTGAAAAGGCGGCATATCTTCGTGACGAGATAAAGAAATTGAGATAAGTCTTCCCCTTGAGGGGAAGGTGTCAGCCTTAGGCTGACGGATGAGGTGTAAAAAACAATGTCCAGAAATATAGTTATAAAAGGCGCAAGAGTAAATAACCTTAAAAACATAGATGTAACAATACCCAGAGACAAGCTTGTTGTTCTTACAGGTCTTTCGGGAAGCGGTAAATCGTCGCTTGCATTTGATACGCTTTATGCCGAGGGACACCGCCGATTTGTAGAAAGTCTTTCGTCTTATGCCAGAATGTTCTTAGGACAAATGGACAAGCCGGAGGTGGACTTAATTGAGGGACTTTCGCCATCTATTTCCATAGACCAGAAGACTACATCAAAAAATCCCCGCTCAACAGTAGGAACGGTTACCGAAATATACGACTATCTTAGGCTCCTCTATGCCAGAGTAGGTGTACCTCACTGTCCCGTTTGCGGAAAGGAAATAAAGCAGCAAACTCTTGACCAGATAGTAGACAGAATCCTCTCTCTTGAAGAGGGAACACGCTTTATGGTGCTTTCTCCCGTAGTCAGAGCGCAAAAGGGTATGCATGAAAAGGTATTTTCCGATGCACGTAAATCGGGTTATGCCAGAGTTCGTGTTGACGGCAATATGTACGACCTCTCCGAGGAAATAAATCTTGACAAAAATTTAAAGCATACGGTAGATATTGTCGTAGACCGCCTAGTAATACGAGGAGATATTCGCTCCCGTCTTTCCGACTCTGTTGAGTCTGCGCTTAAGACATCAGACGGCAGAGTAAATATCCTTGTTGTAAACCGCGACGGTACAGACGGCGAGGAAATGGAATTTTCGCAGAAATATGCATGTGAGGAGCACGGAATAAGCTTTCCAGAGCTTGAGCCGAGAATGTTCTCATTTAACAACCCTATAGGCGCTTGTCCCGAGTGCGCCGGTATAGGAAATATGCAGAGAATTTCTGTTAAAAAGCTTATTCCTCACCCTGAGTTATCTCTCAGAGACGGAGCAATAGCCGCAAACGGCTTTAAAACCATGACCGAGGAGTCTTGGACAGGACCGCTTGTTGCCGCTGTTGGCGAGGACTTTGGCTTTACGCTTGATACCCCAATTGCCGATTATTCCGAAGAAGCCTTTAAAGCCCTCATGTACGGAGTTTCGGGCAAGAAATACTATGTTACAAGATATTTTGACGGCACATCCCGTGACCAGCACACAGCCTTTGACGGAATAGTCCACATTATTGAAAAACGAATGAAAATGATGGGCGGTGACTATTATCAGCAGTTTGTTGAAGAGGTTGCATGCCCAAAATGCGGGGGCAGACGTCTTTCCGATATGGTTCTCGGTGTTACCGTTGGCGGACTTAATATAGACGAAATATGCCGTCTTTCGATAGACAAAATGCTGAAATTTGTTGAAAGTCTTACGTTTAACGAGAGCGAAATAAAGATAGCAAGCGAGGTTCTTAAGGAAATAAAGGCACGGCTTAACTTCCTTGTAAGAGTAGGACTTGATTATCTCAATCTTGCGAGAACTGCAGGCACTCTCTCGGGCGGCGAGGCTCAGCGAATCCGCCTTGCAACCCAGATTGGCTCCTCTCTGACAGGTGTGCTGTATATTCTTGATGAGCCCAGCATAGGACTGCACCAAAGGGATAACGGCAAGCTTATTGCAACACTAAAAAATCTCAGAGACCTTGGTAACAGTGTTGTTGTAGTAGAGCACGATGAGGACACAATGCGTGAGGCAGATTATATTGTCGACGTAGGTCCGGGCGCAGGAATTCACGGTGGAGAAATTGTCGCCGTTGGAACACCCGAGGAGGTTGCGGGCTGCGAAAAATCCATAACAGGCGCATATCTCTCAGGAAGAAAGAAAATCGATGTACCTGCTACCCGCAGAGCGGGCAACGGTAACTTCCTGCATATCATAGGAGCTGAGGAAAACAATCTTAAAAAAATAAACGTGGATATTCCCCTTGGTACATTTACTGCGGTAACAGGAGTTTCGGGAAGCGGAAAATCCTCTCTTATAAATTCAATTCTGTACAGAACTTTGGCTCGTGATCTTAACCGCGCGGTAACCTATCCCGGAAAGGTTGAGAAAATAACAGGTCTTGAGCACCTTGATAAAGTAATTGCCATAGACCAAAGCCCAATAGGCAGAACTCCAAGGTCTAATCCCGCGACTTATACAGGACTTTTCACCGACATTCGAAACCTGTTTGCCTCCACAAGAGACGCAAAGGCTAAGGGCTATGACGCAGGCAGATTTTCATTCAATATCAGAGGCGGCAGATGCGAAGCCTGTGAGGGTGACGGAGTTAAGTGTATTGAGATGAACTTCCTGCCCGACGTGTATGTTAAGTGCGATGTCTGCCAGGGAAAGAGATATAACAGGGACACCCTTGATGTAAAATTTAAGGGCAAGAGCATTTATGACGTGCTTGAAATGTCGGTAGAGGAGGGAATAACATTCTTTGACGGACTTCCCGCCCTCCAGCGCAAGCTCCAGACACTCTTTGATGTGGGTCTAGGTTACATTAAGATCGGACAGTCATCAACAACCCTCTCGGGCGGAGAAGCCCAGAGAGTAAAGCTTGCTACCGAGCTTGCAAAGCGCTCAACAGGCAAAACAATATATATCCTTGACGAGCCTACAACAGGATTGCACACCGAGGATGTTTCAAAGCTTATCGGAATTCTTCAACGCCTTGCCGACGGAGGCAATACGGTGGTTGTAATAGAGCATAACCTTGACCTTATCAAGACTGCCGACTATATTATCGACCTTGGACCCGAGGGCGGCGACGGTGGAGGAACAATTGTTGCCGTGGGCACACCCGAAGAGATTGCAAAATGTGAAAATTCACATACCGGAGCATTTCTTCGTGACAAGCTAAAATAATTTCGAATTTTGAATTTCGAATTTCGAATTTTAAGGAACTAAAATGTACTACGGAACAATTAAGAAAAGTGACATTGCTAACGGTGAAGGAATACGCACAACTATATTTGTCAGCGGATGCCGCAATCGCTGTCCCGGTTGCTTTCAGCCCGAGACCTGGAGCTTTGATTACGGCACCCCCTTTACCGAGAAGACCAAGGCTGAAATCTTTAAAACCTTTGATAACCCTGTGGTTGCAGGGCTGACAATCTTAGGCGGAGAGCCTATGGAGCCGGAAAACCAAAGAGACCTCTTGCCGCTCCTGCGTGAGTTTAAGACATGCTATCCCGATAAAAACGTGTGGCTCTATACAGGCAATCTATACGAGGAGCTGACGGGCAAGCCCGGAAGTCACGAAAAAGCCCTTGACATAACGGAAGAGCTGCTTTCCTATGTAGATATTCTTGTTGACGGCAGATTTATTGAAGCAGAAAAGCGCCTTGGACTCAGGTTTCGAGGCTCGGCTAACCAAAGAATAATAGATATGAACAAAACCCGCGCAGAGGGCAGAGTAGTCATATGGGATGGCTGCGCCCTTGATAAAAAATACGATTAAATTCAGATGCATCGCAACGGCAAAGCCTTCCCCTTGGGGAATGGGGACCGCGATAGCGGTGGATGAGGTGAAAAATGAAAGTAAATATTAAAAAATTAGACGAGCGAGCAACAATACCAACCTATGGCACTCCCTATTCTGCAGGTGCCGACCTTTACAGTATGAAAGGTGACGATGTAACCATACCTCCTCACGGCACAGTTATGGTACATACAGGCCTTGCGGTTGAAATCCCCGAGGGATACTGCGGGCTTATATTTGCAAGAAGCGGACTTGCAACAAAGCGCGGAGTAGCTCCCGCAAACAAGGTAGGAGTCGTTGACTCGGACTACCGTGGCGAATGGATGGTAGCTCTCCATAATCATACCGACTCACCGGTAACCGTTGAGGGCGGTGAGCGAGTTGCGCAAATGTGCATCCTGCCATGTGTTCAGGCAGAATTTAACCTTACCGATGAGCTTTCAGATACTCTTCGCGGGGCTGGTGGCTTCGGCTCAACAGGAACTAAATAAAGAACAACGAAAAACGACAGCTCTTGTATGATACTCTCAACGGAGTATTCATGCTAAAGCTGTCGTGTTTTTTTTATAATCACTTTTCTTCAAAGTGATATTTAACAGTCTTGAAGTCGCCTCGCTCAAACACGGGAAGAAGTCCCACATTCATAAGGGTTGAGCCTGAAAGAATTATACCAAGCTCGGGAACATAATATCTCTTCTCGGGAGCCAAGCCCTTGGGAATAAATCTCTTAAGATGAGCATTAGGTCTGCCCATTCTCTGGTAGCAGGTAAGCTCAGCGCGGCTCTTGTCCTTGGAAACAAGAGTAAAGCCGAAGAAGTTAGACTCCATTGGATTGTCGGTTCTGTACAGGTCTCCCTCAAGGATAAGAGGCTCTGTTTCCTTGTATTCTTCAATTTGTTTTTTAGTAAGCTCTCTGTCCTCGTCGGTAAATACCGATGTGTCAAGCTCATAGCCTGTTGTACCCAGGTGAGCGATGTCTGCCCTGGTTTTTGTATCGGTTATTCTGCTTGTTTGGTGATTGGGAACAACCGAGTAGTGGCAGGTCATCGAGGACAAGGGATACACAATTGACGTGCCGTACTGTATCAAAGTTCGCTCGTCGGCATCAGAGTTGTCCGAGGTCCAAATCTGTGGGAAATAGTAGAGCTGAGAGGGGTCAAATCTCGCTCCGCCCCCTGCGCATCCCTCAAAGAGAACGTCGGGGTTTGCAAGAATAATTCTGTCACAAATGTCGTAAAAGCCAAGAGCATATCTGTGAGCAAATTCCGCCTGTCTGTCAGCGGGTAAAAGCTCTGAATATGACTCGGTTACGTTTCTGTTGTAGTCCCACTTTACATATTCGATTTTGTTTTCGCTTAGCACCTTGTTTACCGAGTTTACAATGTAATCTCTGACATCGGCTCTTGTAAGGTCTAAAACAAACTGATTCCTTGTGTAGCAGGGGAGTCTTCCGGGTGCGTGAATTGCCCAGTCTGGATGAGCTCTATATAGCTCGGAGTTCTCGTTTACCATTTCCGGCTCAAACCAAAGACCGAATTTCATTCCTAGGGAATTTACGTGGTCTATAACCGTCTTGAGACCTCCCTTAAGCTTCTCCTCGTTAACATACCAGTCGCCAAGACCTGCCTCGTCTGTGTTGCGCGCGCCAAACCAGCCGTCATCAAGAACGAATGTATCAATGCCCGTACCCTTGACAGCGGTTGCAATAGCCATAAGCTTTTCGTTGTCAAAGTCCATATAGGTGCCCTCCCAGCTGTTAATAACAATGGGACGGCTTTTTTTTGCGAAATTGGGGTTAATAAGATAATTTCTGAATGCGTCGTGGTATTCACGGCTCATACCGCCAAGACCCTCGTTTGAATAACAGATTGCAACCTCAGGAGTCTCGAACTCTTCGCCGCCATCGAGTCTCCAAGAGAAGTCAAAGTCGTTAATTCCTCCGGTTAGGAGCGTTTGACCGTCATTTACCCCCTCCGCTTTAAGTACATAAGAGGATGAATAAATAAGACTTACACCGTAAACCTCACCGAGCTCCTCTGTGGCTCCTTTGGAGCAAAGAGCCATAAATGGATTAAGGGTTGCCGATGAGGTAGTGCGCTTAGAGTCAATAGAAACAACACCGCAGTGCAGGGCGGTCTTTTGCATTCTTCTTTCCATTCCCCAAGCACCGTGAAGACTGAGTAAGTCAAAGTCCTGAGTGGGCAGGGACATGGTGAATGAGTAGGCTCTGCGAAGCCTTATAACCATGTTCGAGCAGTTTTTATAAATAACTCTTCTGGCTATTATATTACAGTCGGGATAAACTGTGTAATAAAGGTCAGCGCCAAAGTCGGTAACACTGTCATAAAGGTGTAAAACAAGCGTTTCTCCCCCGCGCATAGAGGGCATACCCTTCATAGCGGGCTTTTCGCTAAGTATCTCGTGAGAAGAGTAGAGAAGCTCGCAAATTCTGTCACCGGTCTCGTTTTCAACCTGAACGCAGGCCTCGCGGTAGTCACCGTTGCCAAAAAACGCAAGCTCAGAGGGGAAGTAGTGATAGGATGAGCCCTCATCAAAGCCGTCTATCTTCTGCCCCGGCACAGTTGCGGCGCAGCTTCTGCCCCCCTTGCCTCTGGTGTAGAACAGAGGGTCCCTGCCTATGCGAGCGCCATAGTACAGATGCTCTGCATACCCGAATTTATTTATAAAGAAAGCATAAGTTGTGCTTTTTCCCTCAAGGAAAAATGTTTTTGTTTCTTTGTCGAAAAATATCATACTGCCTTTTCTCTTTCGCTTTTAGTAAGATATAAATGATATGCTATGCCTGAAACAAGCTGTGTAGCTCCCGAAAGAAGCATGGTAGGAAAAACACCTATAAGATTAAACAGTGGAATACAAACAAATCCCGAGAGCGAAATTCCGAGAGTATGTAAAAGCATTCTCCATCCGGAGTACTGCCCTACAATGTCATAATCAACAATTTTAACAACAACAATAGGAACTGCGGTATTTATCAGATGCAGGAAAAAGTACGCCAGCCCGTAAAAGACAATAAATGATACTGTGTTGTTAAAAGCAACCATTAAAGACATGCTGATAAAAATCAGAATACTAGAGAAATTAATTATGTTTTTTTCTCGGACTTTACTGGCGAGAGCGGTATAAACCAAAGAGCCCGAAATGGAAGAAATTGTTGTAACCGTAACTAAAACCGAGGCAGAAGTGCTGTTTATATCTCCTGTGAAGTATCCGATGGTGGATGCCATGCCTAAAATTCCAAAGCAAAATCCGCGGAGAATGTTAGGAATAATCAGCGCCGTAAATGGTTTGTATTTCAAGATGTTTCCGGCATATTTTGTCCGTTCTTTGATTATGGGCGGTTGGTTTTCCTTCATCGAGAGAGTGATGATTAATGCCAGAGTTGTGAAAATCAGCGAGAGAATATACATAGCTCGCATAACCGCAAAATACGAGAAGAAACTCTGTAAAGCTACAATACCAACAGATGCAATAAAGCTTATTACACCGCAAAACAACCCTGAATAGGCGGTAAAAATTCCGTACCGCTCTATCTCGATGACAGAATAGGGAAGCTTGTATGAAATAACGTTATAAAGACCTAAAAATATGTTAAACGCAGATCCTAATGCGAGAAAGGGAATAGGTGTTCTCGCACCGGGAACAAAGGATAACCAAAGGAAATATACATTCATAGGAACGCATATCAAGAAAGAAAAGGCCGTAAGCTTTTTTATTCTCTTCATTTTGTCAACTATTCCCGAAAACAGGAAAATAGTCAACATTTGCACAATTTGCAAAACAGAAAGCGAAAAAGTGACAGTCTGCTCGTCGAGTCCGTTTTCCAGAAGAAATGTTTGCAACAGTGTGCCGTTAAGAATAAAAACAATTAAAGCATTTAATATCCATTGAATATGTAGCTTTGTTTCATTATTCATATGTTTTTACCCAAATTTCAAACCTTGAATTTAACCACCGCTTTTTTTAACTTTCTGTCTGCTCCCGCAGTCATTTGCGGAATATGAGCGTCTTCGGGAAAAACGATACAAAAATCTCCTTGTCTGAGATGCAAACGCACAGTATCTCCCGAGAGCAAAAGATAATCCTGCTCCTCGTTGTATTCGGTTACAGGCTCAAGAGTGTCGGTATCGGCATAGCCTACGCCCTCGTCGCCCGAGATAACAAAATGAATATCGGCAAATTTTCTGTGAGCCTCGGCAGAGCGGTCATTGCCGTCTTTGTCCTTGTCAAAGGTCTCGCATTCCGAAACTCCGATTTTAAAGCCGTCATATTCCTGCCAGCCGAGAGGTGTGTCCTTGTGGAGCGAAGCAAGAACGGCAAAAATTTCTTTAAACCTTTTGTCTATCCCGAAATATTTATTGGCGTACTTTATGTTATCAACAATCATATTACTCGCTTACGGTTTTTACAATATTGTCAAAGTATTGTGTCAGAGATATAACATCAGCGCCAATGCTGATAAAGTTGAAGCCCTCGGCCTGAAGGTCCTTGTAGTTCATAAGATTACCGACAGTACCCGCCATCTTGCCGTGACGTCTTGCGCATTCGGCAACCTTCTTGCGCGCTGCGAGAGTTGTCTCGTTAAAGATATCGTGCGCCATTCCGATGGCATGGCTGAAGTCCGCAGGACCGAAGAAAATCATATCAATGCCGGGCAGGGCGCATATCTCCTCAAGCTCTGCCATAGGCTCGGGATCCTCGATCTGCACAATGTTAAATCTTTGCTCGTTGCCTTCCTTTATGTAATCGAGAGTATTTACGCGGCAGAAGCTTCCGTCAGCATTTCCACCGTCAATAGGGCGGCGGCCTATTGGATGAAATTTAGTATAATAAACAATTTTCTTTGCTTCCTCGAGGCTCATAAGATGGGGAATCATAATTCCGGTTGAATCCGCCTCAAGAGGACGGATAAAATCGTTATAGCTTCCCTTGGCAACTCTTGTAAGGGTGTCAACGTCATAGAGCTTTGCGGCTCTGATAACATTTTCAAGCTCGGTGTAGTCGGTGGGCACGTGTTCCATATCCACCCAAATGCAGTCAATTCCCGACATAGCGGCAATCTCCGCAACTCTGGGGTCAAGGAGGTTCAGCTTGGTGCAAAAGGCGGTCTTGCCTTCCTTTATTTTTCTAAGCACACGGCTCTCTCTTAAATGCATAGTTTTGTTCTCCGTTTCTAATTGATAAAATTTTACTGTATAAATTATACCACCGCTTTTTTTACCAATCAATTACCTTTTAGGACTAGTTGGGGCTAAAAATGTCTCTTTCGGAAATCAGAGCAGAAATTGACGGTGTAAATTTTGATAAATTTACGATTTTCTCTGCTCTCTGTATCTCTTGTAAGCCTTCCAAAAACCGCTGTGAGATTCATAACCCACAAGATTTGCTATTTCGCTGATAGAGAGGGAAGTGGTCTTCATTAGATGCTCCGCTGCGCGAATGCGGTTGTTTGTAAGAGCGGTGTTAAAGGTGCATCCCGTGTGCAAAACCACAAGGCGCTCAGCCTGCTTTGTTGAAATGTGCAGCTCCTCAGCAAGGTCGGCGAGATGAATAGGCTTACTGTAGTTAAGTCCAAGAAATGAATCAATAATAAAGCCGTAATCGGTGCTCCTGTTGGCATGGAGCTTTTTTGCTTTAATAAAGAATGAAGCAAACAACGAAATATAACTTGCTATTCTGGAATGATCGTCACTATTTTCAAGGTTGTTAATTTCTTTAAAGAACTCTTCAATAAGTCCTGTTGAAATATTTACCGACTTAAATTCGCTTATAGGTAAATCAATCTGAAAGGCGCAGTGCTGAGTTCCGTTTGAAATTCTGGGCACGTGATACATATTTTTAGGAATAGATACCATTGTACCTGATGAAACAGTAATATCTCTTTCATCAATAAGAAAAGAGCAATCATCACCTAAGAAAAAGTGTATTTCGGCATAATTGTGTATATGCGGAGCAAATGGCGTAACAGGACCGTTATCCTTTTTGTTGTTTGCGGCATCCCTGTAATAGAATCCCCTCTGCAAAAATACCTTGGTAGGATTGTTGTCGATATTAACAATGATTTCGTTGTTAATCGAGTGAATTTCGATCTTGTAATCTTTTGACTTGTTCATAATATTTCCATTCGGGACTCTTTGATTTAAACAATGTCTCATATGTTTATTGAAAAGGTCCGCTTCCTTAATGTATAATTATTATAGCAGTGGTTTTATCGGTTGTCAAGCACCTGATGTTGTAACATTTATCCATTTTTGGGCTTGGCAACATAATAAAAAATATATAAATGTAGCAAAAAAATTTGCCCCATGGGGCATCTTCTTTCGGCTGAAGAAGATGCCTGCAAGATAACATAATACATGAGCAAACAAATCTATCGACGAAAAAGCAAAAGGAGATTTTTGTAAATGTACAGGTGTGAGGATAAGGAAAGGCTTCCTTTATGGAAAAGGCTGGAAGAAAAAGTCGGCAAGGTGATGACCGATGCCATTAAAGAGCTTTATGATGCTTATGACGAAGAGCTTATAGATTGGCAGGCAAGCCTTTATGACCCTGAGGTTGGCGGCTGGTATTTTTCAAAAAGCGCTCAGCAAAACGAGGGCTTCCTTCCCGATGTTGAAAGCACAATAGCCGCTCTTGGTTTTATGGAGTCGTCGGGAATGCTTGGAGATAAGACATTTTTTGAAGCAACACCCGATTGGTTAAGAAAAAGAATAGGTGAGTTTGTTTATCCCCTCCAGGCTGAGGACGGTTATTTCTATCATCCTCAGTGGGTAGGTAAAACAGGAAATTTGCGTAAGTCCCGCGACCTTGGCACAGGAATAAGACTTCTCCGCCTTGCGGGAATTACACCGAAATATCCTGCCCCCATAAGCAGCACAAGCTCCAATGAGCTCAGCCTTGACCGAGCGCCCGAGAGATTTAAGAGTGTCGAGAATTTTGAAAAGTATCTTGATACTGAGTTTGACTTTGTTAACAACGCCTACGTTGCCGGAAGCCATCTTTCCTCAGGATACGGCGAGCTTGTAGCATACGGCAAGCTTCTCGGAGCTGACCTTGTAGATATAGTTTTAAAAAGATTTGATAAGGCTCAAAATCCCGAAATCGGACTTTGGCATCCCGAGCTTAGCTACGCAGGCACAAATGCCGTACACAAGGTTTCAAAAATCTATAACTGGTCGGATAGACGAATGGAGCATGTAGACAAGATGATAGAGTCTACAATGAAGCTTATGGTCTCTGACGGTCAGTGTGACAGCTCTGTTTATCTTATGAATACCTGGTATGTGCTTGGAGCATTGCTTGAAAATAAGAAAAAGTTTGGTCTCCCAAGTGAGATGAGCGTAGACGAGGCAATAAAAATGATACACGCCTTTGCCCCTGAGGCGCTTCGCTCCACCGCAAGGCAAATTCAGGCATTCAAGGCTCCTGACGGCGGTATGAGTGCGGGAATTGAGCATTGTCAAACATCGGTTTACGGCGCTCCTTCGTCAATGCCAGGATCAAATGAGGGTGATGTAAACGGCTCGGCATGCGCAAGCTCGGCGCTTGTGGCGGGAGTGTATAGCGGACTTGACCTGTTAGACTTTAAGGTTCCCCTCTATACAGAAAGGCACTTCAAAAAATATATGTCAATACTTGAAGAAAGAGAAAACAACTGGATAAAGTATAGAAAAAAATAAATTCGGTTTGTCAAGTTAAATTTATGAAATAAGAAATAAAAAGGAGAGAATTTCTATGAAGCGTGTAATTTTACTGTTTGTTGCGGTTTTGTTACCGATTGTCGCCCTGTTTTCCTGCAATTCGGGAGAACCGAGCTCTGATACCGGCAAAGAACCGGTAGGTAATGAGATATACGGCAGCGGAATAGACACGGTGCTTGTAATTGATCTGAACGCAAGCGAGCAAGTGCAAAGCGGCATTGATGCTATTGCGGATGAAATCAATTCGCTGACAGGCAAATACCCGAGCAAAAACGGTGATACCCAGCCGAAGAGCGCCCACGAGATAGTTGTAGGCGACACAACCCGCCCCATCACCGCTAAGGCAAAGGAACTGCTGGCAAACAAAATTAAAAAGGAGGTCAGAAGTTCCTCTGACGAGGAGGCGGCCCTTGCCGATACGGTGGGCTATGCGATTTACGCTGAGGGAGGCTCCGTCGCTGTCGTATGGTCTGATTGGCACATTGCCGAGATGTCTGTTGATTACTTTATTGATAAATATATCACTGACGATTCCCTAAAACTTACTGACGGATATTCCGAGGTTGAAACCCTTTCTCTTGACGCATATCTTGAGGAAAGAGGAAAGAATATTCGTGAGGAGCAGTGGGCAGCCCTTGAAGATAAGATAGGCTCCGAGTACGGCTCTACGGTTGTTGCATCTCTGAGAAACCTTTATACACTGTATAGACCCGATGCTGTTACTTGGCTTGCTAACCTGTACGATGCTGATATAGGCGGATTTTACTATTCCAATTCCGCAAGAAATACAGAAGGCTTTTTGCCTGATATAGAGAGTACCGTTGGTGCACTTAGCTTTGTGGAATCCAGCGGTATGGCGGAATTGTTTGATAACGATTATTCTAAGGCTCTCCCTGCTGAAATGCTTCAGAAGATAGGAAAATGGGTGCAGAGTCTTCAGGATGAGGACGGATATTATTATCATCCCCAGTGGCCTAAGGAATACCTACAGGAGAGAGGTCTGCAATCCCGTATGACCCGTGATAAGGGAAGCGCAATCCGCATTCTTAGAAAGGTGGGTATGTCTGAGGTATATCAGACATCCTCTTATGAGCTGAGCGGGAAGCTGTCTGCGGGCAGGGATGTTGTAACCGCAGTATCAAAGCTTATCCCCACGGCAACGCTTTCCCAGTTCGAGAGTGTTGAAAAATTCACGGCCTATATTAACGAGCTTGACGCAGAGGTTTTGGCAATAACCAATCCCGTAAGCCGCGCAAATAAGCTCTATTCTATAGGTAATGAGTTCCAGTCCACCTGGCAGGATGTTGCGGCGAATCCCGAGTATGTAACAATTCTTCATCAGTTCTTTAAGAAGCATCAGGATCCGGTTACCGGAACATGGTCAACCGTTTTAACCTATGACGCAACCGACAGCTTACATAAAATAGGATATGTATATAACAAGCTTGGACTTGAGTTTGAATATGTAGATCAAATGATAGCGACTGTAATAACTATCCTTTCAAAGGATTCTACAGAATGCACAGCTGAGAGCGCCGTAGATTTATCCAATGCCTGGGCTAGTATCGAGCATATCTACACTAACTTGAGAACATGCTCATCCAACCCCGATGAAGCTGAAAAGAAGCTTGAAGAGGTTAAGACATATGTTTACGCAAATGTTTCCCAAGCGATAGATGCGACAGCTTCCCATGTTGCAATCTTTATTCAGGATGACGGATCCTTTGGTTATACGCCATTCGGCTCTTCATATACATCTCAGGGCTGTCTCGCAGCTGTTGCGGGATCTGCAGAGGGTGATGTAAACGGCCATGGCGCAATCACTACAACTATTACAAATTATATAGCATATGCTCTGGATCTTCCTGAATACGAGGTAAAGATATATAGCGAAAAGGAGCGAGTAACATTTGTTAGAATTCTTGAGTCCCTTGGTACAATAATTAAGGATAAAGAAGAGCTTACTCCCGATGTTCCGATAACCTTTGAGGACGGACAGCTCCCCGAGCAGTTCATAATTGGAACCGAGGCAGACAATCCTGTTGAGGGTGCGTCGGTCGCTGTTGAAGAAATCGACGGCAACAAGGTTATGCACGTTGTAGCTGTTCCTACGCAGGGTGCTCCCGGTGTACGAAATTACGCAATAACCGTTCCAATCAATCTGACTTCCACTCAGGCAAATGCCGCGGTAATGGAATTTGACCTCTGCGTATATGACGAGGGCAGTGACGTTGGCGAAGACATGATACAGTGGTCATTGAAAGAGAACGGAGCTATTATAATCTATCCCAGAATTGGTAAAACCAGCGCAGGAAAGGTAGCTCTCTATGACGGTAACCGCGCGGTAATTGCCGTGCTCGGAAATCTCGGTGAGAAAATAAATCTTAGATTTGAGTATTTCTGGAATGAGGGTGAATATAAGGTATATGTTAACAACGAATTTAAGGCTAAGGGCAATAACCTTTATGCTCAATCTCTTATTAACAAGCCCCTTACCGAAATGACTTTCTATACTCCTAAGGGCTGGTACGCAAATTACTATATAGACAATATCAGATGCTCAAGAGTATCTAAGGCATATGATCCCAACGAGACTCTAGAGTTCCCGGATAAGCCCGTTACCGAGGACTTTGAGGGTGAAGTGAATTCTGTTCAGGTCGGAACCGGTAACAATATTACAACAGAAAAGAACTTCAGCGCAATTTATCCCACAGATTCTGCTAACAAAGGCGGCGCTACGGCAGTAGTAAGAACAGATGAAGTAACAGGAAATAAATTCCTATCTGTTTATGCGCCTAAGCGAAACCCGAACACAAGATCGTCACATGCGCTTAGTATGGCGATACCTACCCAAATGGCAGAGAATCCAAATACATATGTGTTTGAGACAAAATTAAAGCTTAATTCGATAAGCACAGCGACAGATTTTATTCAAATAACATTCTTGAATACATCTACAAACTGGTTGTCCGGCAGTCTTCATATGTCGGTAGACGATAGCGGAAAGGTATGTCTTGCGGGACTTCCCGTTGGCTACTTTGACGAGTGGTTTACCCTTAAGCTCGAATATCATCTTGAAGCGGGTGTAATAAGAGTATATAACAACGACCTTTATATGGGTGAGATAACCGAGTTTAGCTCCTCTGACTCTCTCACAGCAAAGAAAGTTGAAAAGCTTAAAACCATTACCGGCTTTACCTTTGGCGCATACAATGCTAACGGTTCACTCAGCTTCAGTGTTGATGATTTCACTATTTATACTACCGCGATGGAGTATACCGAAAAGGTAAAGGATACTCTTCCTGCTCCTAATCCCGATAAGGACGATTTTGTACCCGAGTTACCTCAGCCTCCCAAGCCCGATGAGCCCGATGAGCCCGGCACAGGCGGCGAACCCGAGCCCGGACCCGATATCGACCCCGGAATAGGAAATCTTACTCCTCCCGAGAATGTTCCCGAGGATAACGAGGCCGAGGCTGCTCCGCTTCCCGGCGAAGGTACATCTCCCGATGATTATCTGCCATCTGACCCTGACGGTTGGATCACTTGGCCTTAATCGGCGCAATAAATAAAAGAAAGGTAAAGAAAGGTAAAAAATATGAAAAACAGAAAATCTGCTAAACTGGTTTCACTTATTATTGCCCTTGCGGCTCTCATTACCTGCATGGTGGCAATGAATGTTTCCGCTGAAACAGCTACCCCCGAGCTTAAGAGCATAAACCTTATTTACGGCGACCAGATTCAGATTATGGTGGGTACCAACATCCCCACCTCTGAAGCTCTCGGCGACATTAAAGTGGCTTACTATAAGCAGAACCCTGCTGAGAATCCCAATGCTCAAGTGTTCTATGCAACAGCTCTTCCGGCTGACAGTAAGTATAACTACAAGGTTGGTGATACTGCATACTGGACATTCTATACCGACGGTATCCCCGCAAGCGCAGTTTCGGCTGAGAGATTTGTCACCATATTTAACGGTGACACAGTTCCCGCTGACGCAACATATAAGACCTATTCCGTAATGGAATACCTCTTTGAACGACTTTACAGAATGGACTACATCTCCAAAAAAGATGGAACAGTAGACGGCAACAAGAAGAACCTCTATCTCAATATGATAGACTACACCGCATTCGCACAGCAGGTTCTTGTTAACGACAACCCCGACATTGCCGAGGATATAAGACTTATCACCGAATACAAATACGTGTATGCTAAGGGCTGCAAGATCAACGGCGGCGGCTCATCTCTTATCCTCACCGAGGACAGTGATGTAACACTTACTCTTAATGACGGTACTGATTCCACAGACCTCACAGGTTGGGTAGTTTATACATACGGTGCGGACGGCGCTCTTCTCGCCGCCGCTCCCGCTACCACCAACACCGTATCCGTAAAAACCCATACAGTAATCGCTCCTGTTGTAGTAGATTGCATAGATTTTGAGGATTGGGAAATAGGCGAGGTTTCAGCCGACTCTCACGAAAGAGTTGAGTCCTATTACCAGGCAGAGGCTTCCAGCGGTGGTTGGGGCGCAGGAAAAACAAGCGAATACCAGATAGTCGATGTTGATGGAAATAAGAAGCTCCAGTTCGACGGTACAGGCTATGACCACAATTACAACTACCTTAACTTCAGTGCAAATACTACATCTGAGGATGTTAACGTAACCGTATTTGAGGTTGATATCGAATATCTGTCTATAAAGCGTAAAGGAAATAGAAAAGTAGGTTACTTCGATTTCTGCATCGGAGATGACATTAAGATGGACTTTATGCTGTATGAAGACGGCGGTAAGGTAAGGCCTTGGGCAGACTTACCATACTTCTTCCCTCAGGCGATGGACTATGAATACGCAGCAGGCGCAAAGCAGCCTTTCATCTACACAGGAACTAAGGAGTATTGCGATGCAAATCCCGGCGGCGGCTATGAATACAAGTTTACCATAAAGATCGAGTATTATCACTCTGTAACTAAATCCGACGGCACTAAGACCGGTATGGTTAAGTTCTACTGCGACGGCGCTAATCTTGGTGATGTAGAAGCTGCTGAGCTTACCGAGAATATAACCTCTCTCCGCTTCCAGGGTGCTGAAAGAAACTCTTCAGCGCACTACTACATTGATAATCTCAGAATTGAGAATACCAATATGAAATACACTCCCTGGGCTCCAGCAGAACCCGAGCCTGTCGAGCCCGATTGCATAGATTTTGAGGATTGGACAGAAGGAGAGGTTTCAGCCGACTCTAACGAAAGGGTTGAGTCATATTTACAGACGGCCGATGATAGTGCTGGTTATAAAGCAGGAAGAACGAGTGATTATCAGATAATTGATGTGGATGGAAATAAGAAACTCCAGTTCTATAGCGACAAGGCTAATTGGTATAACTATAATAACATTTACTTCAGTGCCAAAACTACTTCTGATAATGCTAACGTAACAGTATTTGAGGTTGACATTGAATATCTGTCTGTCGACAAAACAAATAGTAGGGAAATTGGCTACTTTGATTTCTGCATCGGAGAGGATATTAAGATGAACTTTACGCTGTATGAAGATGGTGGCAAGATAAGACCTTGGGGCAAAACACCTTATTATTGGCCAGATGCTGTAGACTATGAATATGCAACCGGTATAAAGTATCCTTATATTTACACAGGAACTAAAGACTATTGCGATGCAAATGCCGGATATGAATATAAGTTTACCTTAAAGATTGAGTATTATCACTCTATAGATAAGGACGACGGAACTAAGACCGGTATGGTTAAGTACTACATCGACGGAGCAAATATCGGTGATGTAGAAGCTGCTGAGCTTACCGAGAATATAACCTCTCTCCGCTTCCAGGGTACTCACAGGGGTGCTGCAGCAAAATATAATATTGACAATCTCAGAATTGAGAACACCAATATGACATACACCCCCTATGCTCCTGCAGAATAATTGAATAAACCGGGCGCCCCGAATGAATATTTTTCATTTGGGGTATTCCCGTTACAACAGCAAAAAGACAAGAAAACATACATTGTGACGAATTAGCAAATATCATTATAAATAAAAATAAAAAAGAAAGGAGAATCTGATGAAAGATAGAAAAGAACCGTATACGGAAACTAAAATAGAAATCAGTCTGTTTTATCTATCCGACATCATCGCGACCTCAGGCCAGGATATCCAAGACGGAACAGTCGACAGAGATGCCTGGGACTGATAACCCAATTCCCAACTAAAAAATTTAAAGGAAAGGTAAAAATAATGAAAAACAGAACAGCTAAAATCGTTTCACTAATCGTAATTCTGGCAGCGCTCATTACCTGCATGGTAGTAATGAACGTATCTGCAGAAACAGCAGAGCCCCAAATTGAGCACACAAACCTTATCCACGGCGACCAAATACAGATTATGTTCGCTACAAACATTCCCACGACTGAAGCTCTTGGCGACCTTAAGGTAGCCTACTACAAAGAAAATCCTGATGAGAATCTTAATGCGGAAGTATTCTACGCAACAGCTCTTCCCCAAGACAGCAAGTACAACTACGAGGTTGAGGGCGTTACATACTGGACATTCTATACCGACGGCATCCCCGCAAGTCAGGTTTCGGCTGAAAGATTTGCAACCGTATTCTACGGTGAAACAGTTCCCACTGACGCAACCTACAAGGCCTATTCGGTAATGGAATACCTCTTCGCTCGTCTTTATAAGCAGGACTTTATCAATAAACAGGACGGCACCGAGGATGGAGACAGAAAGCAGCTCTATCTCAATATGATAGACTATACCGCTATTGCTCAAAAGGTGCTTGTCAACAACAATAAAGATATCACTGAGAAAATCAGCCTAATCACAGAGTACAACTACGTATATGCAGAAGGCGCTAGCATTGATGGTGGCGGCGAAACCCTTATCCTTAAAGGTAACGGTGAAGTAACACTTACCGGCGATAACGGCTCCACAGACTTTACCGACTGGATGATTAATACCTATGCTGCAGACGGTACTCTAATAGAATCCAAAACCGCTACATCTAACATAATATCCGTAACATCACATACCGTAATTTTACCTCCCCAGGTTGATACAGATCCCACTTACATTGAGTTTGAGGATTGGGCATTAGGAAATGTTACGACAGATTCTAATGACAGAGTTGATTCCTATGTTGACAATGGCGGAAGCGCAGAAGACTATAAGATAATAGTTGATGAAGAAGGTAATAAAAAGCTTCAGTTCAGCGGAACAGGTACCAATGAGTACAACACAATTAAGTTTGGTGCTCATACTTCGTCCGATAATGCGAACGTAACTGTTTTAGAGTTTGATATGGAGTGCCTGGACATAATTACAACATCCCCAGGTTACATGGGCTACTTTGATTTCTGTGTCGAAGATGAAGTAAAATTGCAGTATATGTTGTATGCTGAAAGCGGCGCGGCTGTAAGAGTTTACACAGCAACTCCTTATTACTATCCCGGCGGTGGTGCTTTTGCGGCTGGCTATAACCATATGGGAGATGTTGCTCGTTCCGAAAGTGACGCAAAATATAAATATAAGTTCATCCTCAAGGTTGAATATTATCATTCGATAGATAAGGGTGATGGCACCAAGACCGGTATGATCAAGTTCTACGTTGACGGAGAGAATATTGGTGATGTTGCTGCAGCAGAGATTACCGAAAATATAACCACTCTTAACCTAAAGGGTGCTAAAAAAGGATTCAACGTAATCTACAATATCGATAACCTCAGAATAGAAAATACCTATATAGAATACGTTGCAAAACAGTAATTCTAAAGCGGTAAAAAACAATTTAATACCACAAAAGGCTGTCCGACAGGGCAGCCTCTCTAAAAGAATATGAACATATTAGATTACAAAGGTAAAAATATAATTGATAGACTTGAGTCGGAGACACTAAAGGAGCTTCTTCGAGCTATTTGGGAAGGCCAGCGCCTCAACTTTGGCGACAACGTGGACTTTCAGCGTATGCATGATGAAATTCTCTATTGCCCTGGAACTCACGACTATCTCTACAATTCACCCCCACCCGTACCTCGTTATGAGCGTGGCACAAGACCTGTCCTTGAGAAAATCGTTGATGAAACGATAGCAGGGCTCACCACCGACAGGGAAAAGGCTTTAGCGCTTCTTGTCTATGTCCGCGATGTGAAAATCAAGTCGGGAAATCGCGACTACTTTTACGGCGGAACCGAAGAGGAGCTTATTAAAAAAGGTGAAAAATACTGCGAGAGGCTTGCAAGGCTCTTTGTCGCCCTCTGTGAAATAGCTAACATTCCCGCAAGAACAATACACCACGTTGTCGGCGGGCACCAGACATGTGAAGTATATATAGAAAGCGGCTGGGGCTATATGGATGCAAGGCACGCGCTCCTTTACGTAGACGTGATTGACAAAATCATGTCTGTCAAGGAGTTAATAGACAACCCCGATAAAATTTTCAATCAGCCAAAGTGGGTATATGAAATAGCATCAAAGGAATTTCCATTTGAGAAGAGACAAAAAATGAATGCTTATTGCTTCCTCTGTCCCGGAGAAATTCAGCTCTACGCAGAGTATCACCTCGGTGATGCCGACAGATACAACTTTGAATGGATGCCCAGCACCGAAGCATTTCCCGTTCCCGAGAGGGATGACCATTACAGAAATGTCTATGCCCCCCTTCGCAGAAAGGCTCTCGCCGAAATCGGCGCAACCTATACAGAATTTTAATCTGATTTAATTAAATCTTATTCATCAATTAGCAAAAAAGACCGATGCGAAATGCATCGGTCTCGAATGATTTAAAAGAACTCTGCTGTAAAATATATATCCTTTTTTGGGATTTTAAACTCTTTACCGTCAAGGTAATCAAGCGCGGTTTCTGTTTCCTTGTTAAAAGAAAATCTTAGTCTGTAGGAGTACAGAGCTTGATATTTATACCCCTTTTGTCTGTCAGAGCGGTTCACTCCGTACTTGCCGTCACCCACCAGTGGATGACCTATGTGCGCCATGTGGGCGCGTATCTGGTGCGTTCTTCCCGTAAGCAGCTCAACTTCAATAAGGGAAGTATCCTTGTTCTTTGCTATAACCTTATATTTGGTAATTATCTCCTTTGCGCCTCGCGGTGGATTTTTGTCAAAGACTCTTACCTGATTGTTTTTTTCTTCCTTCAAGAGGTAACCCTTTATTGTAGCGCTTTCGGGCTTTGGTACACCGTGCACTGCAGCAAGGTAAAACTTGTCTATCTCACGGTATTTTATTTTTTCATTCATAACCCTGAGTGCCTCGGCATTTTTTGCCGCAATTACTATACCGCCTGTGTTCCTGTCAATACGGTTGCAAAGGGCAGGGGCAAATGACTGCTCGTCATCGGGGTTGTATTCCCCTTTTGCATAGAGGTATGCCTGAATATGGGTTATAAGAGTGTTTGTCGAGCCCTTTTCATCCTCGTGAACAGATACACCCGGTCTTTTGTTGAGAAGCATTATGTTCTCATCCTCATACACAATGTCAAGGTGAGGTGTTATGCTCTCAAAAGAATGCTTTGTAACCTTTTTTTCAAAGAACTCCTCGCTAAGAAAGCACTGCACAGTATCTCCCACAGAGAGAATCTGACTGTTTTCCGCACGTTTTCTGTTAACCTTGATTTTTTTCATTCGTATAGACTTATATAATAGGCTCATAGGTAAATCAAGAGTCTTGGTAATAAACTTGTCAAGCCTCTGTCCTGCGTCATTTTTTCCTATAATAAGCTCACGCACAGAAAATACCCCCTTTGCGAAAATTTCCGTATATATTATATAATATTCGATGAAAAGTTTCAAGTAAAAAAGACAAAAATGCTTCTTTATTCAAAAATCTTGTAAAAAGTGGTTAAAAACTATGCTATTTTACAAAATATTGCGCCTTTTTCCCTTGCAAAATACAAAAGTATGTTATATAATATAAATGTAAATTTTTTACTGAGAAGGAGAACCCAAAATGAAAAATCCCGAGCTTGTGATACTTGCTGCCGGCATGGGCAGCCGCTACGGAGGTCTTAAGCAGATTGATAAGATTGATGATTACGGTCATATCATTATAGACTATTCTATCTATGATGCAATTAAGGCAGGCTTCCGCGATATCACCTTTATTATAAAGAAAGAAATCGAAAAGGACTTCCGCGAGGTTATGGACGCACACCTTGCAGGCAAGAATGTTAATGTTAAGTACGTTTATCAGGAGCTTTATAAGCTTCCTGAGGGCTATGAGATTCCCGAGGGCAGAATTAAGCCTTGGGGTACTGCTCATGCTATCGCATGCTGCAAGGGTATTGTTGAAGGTCCCTTTGCTGTTATTAATGCAGATGACTATTATGGTGCGCACGCATTCGAGAAGATCTATCAGTTCTTGAAGAACACAAACGACGAGGGTAAGAGCCATTACGCAATGGTAGGCTACCGTATCAAGAATACCGTAACCGAGCAGGGAACAGTATCGAGAGGCGTTTGTACATACGATGCTGACACTAATATGCTCACCTCTGTTGTTGAGCGTACTAAGATCGGCACCGAGAACGGAAAGATCTACTTCCTCGAGGGTGATGATAAGTTCGACCTTGACCCTGATACTCTCGTTTCTATGAACCTTTGGGGCTTCACTCCCTCTTATATTGATGAGTGTTGTGAGCGCCTTGCTGCTTTCCTTGACGAGAATGTACCGAAGAATCCTATGAAGTGCGAGTATCTTCTTCCCACTCTCGTAGCTACCCTTATTGACGAGGGTAAGGCAGACGTTAAGGTTATCGAGAATGAGGATAAGTGGTTCGGCGTAACCTACAAAGAGGATAAGGAAACCGTTGTTGAAGCCTTCCGCAACCTCATCGCGAACGGCACATATCCCAAGGGCTTCTGATTTAATATTTAAAGTAAAAAGACTTGTACACCTTAAAATGGGTGCGCAAGTCTTTTTTTGTCTACTGTTTTTTCAAATAATCATTTTTTATAAAATCTATAAATTTTTCAATAGCCGGGCTTCCACTCTTGTATGCTAAACCGAGACTTCGCGAGACCTTTGGCACAAGCTTTAAAGCCTTTATGCCTTTAGTACCCTTTCGTATAGAGAGGGAGGGCAAAACCGCAACTCCAAGCTTTTTCTTAACCATTGAAATAACAGAGCCGTTGTCGATAGAGACAAGGTTAACTATTTCCGAAAATCGGTCCTCGTCAAAGTATTTTTTTATGAAGCTCTCATTTGTTTTTATAAATGCAAAATCGTATAGCTCCTCACGGTTTACAGACCGTCTTTTACCAAAGGTACCCTCGGGCAAAAGTGCTACATAATCATCCTCCATAAGCATAATTTTTTCATTATCCCCAAGGATAGCTGCATCACCGAATACAACGTCGGCATCTCCCTTTTGTAACAAGTCACGCAAATAATCATCCACAGATATAGAAACCTTTATTTCAGGGTACTTTTGCTTAAAGGCTTGCAGTATTTCCGGCAAAAGGTATGTAGAAATGCTGGAATACGCAGCTATTCTCAGCTCGCAGTCTGCATGCTTGGTTATTTCAGCGGCGGCTCTTTTCAGCTCATTTTCGGCAGTAATTACCGAAGTGAGCTTTTCTTTTAACTTTTCTCCTGCTTCGCTAAGCTCAACTCCAATGCGTGTGCGCTCAAGTATTTTAACTCCCAGCTCTTCTTCTAACGCATCTGCCATATGTGACATAGCTGAGGGGGTATAGGATAATTCTTCTGCGGCTGCAGACAGACTCTTTTTTTCTGCCGCAAGCAAAATTGCCTTTATTTTCTGTGTTTCCATCACTCATCTCCGTTGTGAAAAATATTCACAATGCTATTATAATCATTCGTTTTACAAATGTCAATGTCTGTGGTAGAATTTCCCTGTAAAAAATTCACTTAGAGGTATATCATGGATATGGTCAGTGTAGAAGAAAAAAAGAGCGTGGCAGTTGCTCCGTATTATCTCAGTCTTTGCTTTGTAATTTTTGTATGGGGCATGTGTCCTGTTATAAATCCATATATATATACGGTGTTTTCACCAACTGTATGCAGCGGTATAAGCGGACTTGCGGCAGCGCTGTCATTAGTCATAATGAATTTTAAAAAATTAAAAATGATAAATGCCGATTATTTTAAAATCGCAATACCCACGGGAATAATAAATTCGGTTGCGTCAATAATACAGAAAATTGGGCTTCTTTACACAACGCCTGCAAGATATGCCTTTCTTGAAAATCTGTCATGCGTAGTTGTTCCTGTTATGATGTTCTTTCTTGTCAGAAAAAAGCCGGGAGCCATAAAGGTAATTGCCTCGGTTCTTTGCCTCTTTGGCTGCTTTGTGCTGGCAGGCGCTGATACCTCCGGGGGAATCGGTGCCGGAGAGCTTCTTTGTTCCATGGCGGGTATACTGTACGGATTTAACATTGCCTTGACTGCCGTATATGCAACAAAGCTTATTTCCGGGTTATATGTTTTTTTGCATATGGTCGTTCATGTTTTTGTAAGCTTTGCGGCAACCCTTGCGCTTAATTATATCGAAATAGGCGGTAACCCCATAGAGCCTATGCGCTTTGAGTGGAATTATGAAATGCTGGCTATAATTGTAGTTGTGGCAATTCTTTCAAATACCTTATGCTGGACATTAAGAACAGACGCGATGAAGCATATAGATGCAACAATAGTTGCGATAATGATGCCGTTTTCTGCCGTTGTAACAGGACTTGTCTCCGTCGCATTCGGACTTGATAGCATAAGCTATAGCTTTGTTATCGGCGCAGTGATAGTTCTTTTTGCCTCTATTCTTTCCGGGCTTGGAGACCTTAAGATTAACAAAAGACACTAGTGTCAAAATAATTAGCCACCGCCTTTCGGAAAAAGCGGTGGCTTTTGTGCGCTGATATTATTTAAAGTACTCGGTCAGATATTCCTTGGTATTCTCAACCATCTCGTCAAAGAGAGCTCTTGCACTTTCGTGGTCGATAGTAACAAGAGGATCGTTAACAAATGCCTTGAATGCAAGCTCAAGGTCACGGTTTGCCGCAGCCTCGATAACCATCTGCTGTGCCGCAACGATTCTTGAAATAAGACCGTAAAGCTCTACAGGAAGCTCACCCGCCTCTACGGGAACAACAGAGTCGCTTCTGAATACAGCATTTGTTTCAACGATCGCTCCGATGGGGAGATTGGGAATCTGACCCCTGTTGGGGAGGTTAACGTTTGTAACAAGGTCGTGTAGACCGAGAAGAGCTCTGATCTGCTTTACTCCGTCCTCACCTGTCTCGTCAAGCTCAACGGGAATCTTGCCTGTACGGTAGTCCTCGCTCTTCTGGAGCTTCTCTTTAAGGTGCTCTTTTCTCCACGGAACACTGGTAAGATCAAAGCCCCACTCTTTAACGTTCTCGGGGTTTCTTAAGTACCATTTACCCTCGCAGAACTCAGCAAGGTGTCTGTCACCGGCGGCGGCGATGTAGCCGTATCTTCTGAAGAGGTCGAACTTAACCTTGTGTGTGCAGCCAAATACGCTGTTGAGCC
Source organism: Clostridia bacterium (assembly GCA_017621415.1). Taxonomy (GTDB): domain Bacteria; phylum Bacillota; class Clostridia; order Oscillospirales; family CAG-272; genus UBA1740. The sequence goes on along the minus strand of JAGATD010000010.1, from coordinate 230 downwards.
AGTTGTCGTCGTGCCCCTTGGTGTATCCTGTTTCAGCATACTTGTCGCAGAAGTCTTTATAAAGAGGGAAGAGGTCGATATTTCTGAAATGTGCGTCGGTAAGCCAAGTAAAGTGGTTAACACCGACAACATTAACCTTGATAGCTTCTCTGTCTGCGCCGGGAATGCCGTATTCCTCTTCAAGCATAGTGGCAAGAAGCTTCTGAGTACCGAACACCTCGTGGCAGCAT
>JAGATD010000009.1 GCA_017621415.1 Clostridia bacterium | reverse complement strand
CTCCCAATAGCACAGGATCAGTTAGACTTAAAAACGGGTCATATCGGATAGCTGCATCTGTCAGCGCATCCAATGTAAGTAAGTACGCGGGTACCGAATCCCTAAATGGTGGCTCTTATGAAGTTGAATATTATATCTCTACGACAACGGTTCCATCATATAGACATTATTAAAAATGATTAGTAATCTATTATCTCATAATCCGTATAGAATCTTGGGCGTGTATAGCAACTCGCCCAAGAAAGATGTGCTTTCAAATCTTAATAAGATGAAGGCATTTCTTAAAGTAGGTAAGACTGTCTCCTTTCCTTTGGATCTGCCTCAGTTTTTACCATCAATAGACCGCGATGAAGCAATAGTATCTTCTGCACAAACCTCTATTGAGTTGCCAATGGACCAAATTAAAAACACCCTTTTCTGGTTCATGAAGGCAACTCCGCTTGATGACATTGCCTTAAACCACTTGTTGGCCGGTAATATGGTTCAGGCTAAGGAAATATGGAATAAAAAGGAAACGGTGTCATCTCTCCTTAATTTAATGGCTTGTGCCTTAATTGAGGGCGATGTCGATTCATTGGCTAATAAAGCTGACACACTTTTTCAGAATTATTCTGGCGATTTTTGTCTCACTGTCAATGAGACAATTAAGCTTACTTCTTCTCAGTTGACCGAATTGTTCATAGAATTGATTAAACAGGATGGAACTTTTGAACTTGCAAAGTTAATGCAAGTCTCAGGCACATCGGTCGAATGGAGGAAGATCATAGGCGGAGGTCTTGTAAAACCCATTATTGACGAAATATCATTAGCGATTTCCGAAGCCAAGAGTGCGAAGGGTTCTTATGCCAACTATCGTGCTGGTGAAAAACTGATGAACTCCACCAAAGGGCCTTTATCTCAACTTAAAGGTCTACTCGGCGTATCTGATATGCAGTACCAAATGATTGCTGATAAGTTGGCTACAACAATTCTGCAATGTGGTATAAATTATTTCAACGATACAGAGGAAGACGATGCTGTTGATAAAGCAATGAAACTTCAGAATTATGCACTTTCGACTGCAGTTGGACAAATGGCAAAAGACCGATGCAAGGAGAATGTGGATATTCTTAAGAAAATAGGCCCTGAATACAAGGTTCAAAAGGAGCATATAGCATACGGCTCCGCTTGCTATCGAAAGGAGCATATTTCTTTTCCAAAGGTGAAGAGAAGCTACAAGCACCAGCGAAATAAGCTCGGGCAGGGCATACGGATAAGAAAGCGGTGCTATATCCTTAAAGCAATAGACTACGAGCATAGCGAATACCGCGGGCGGAAGAACTCTTCCGATATACTGTACGTATTTTGGCGTTTCTCTGCTTTGGGGGAAAAGAATAAACGGAAGAAAGCGAGTTGCCATTGTTGCCGCAGCTACGACTGCGATCGTTATCAGTTGTTCTGTCTGTGTCATGCCTTATCCTCCCCTCTTTCTGTGAGCTTTGGTACAGCGGAAAGAAACACGAGGATGGCTGTCATTGACGGAATAATGAAATCCGAGCTTCCGAAAACGAGCAGACAGACGACCGATATTATCAGCCCGGCTATCTCGCATACGTGATTTTTGTGCTTTTTCCATTGCTCGATGAATATCACGATGAACATTGCCGTCATTACGAATTCTATTCCCTTAAGCTCGAATGCGAGAACAGAGCCTACTATTCCTCCGAGTGTCGAGCCTATCACCCAGTAGGATTGATCGAGGAGGGTGGTGAAAAGCATAAAATACTTTTTGTTTATCCCTTTCGGAATATCGGTCACGCAGTTTATCGAGAAGGTCTCATCGCAGAGCCCGAATATAAGATAGGGCTTGCATTTTCCCATGCCCCTGTATTTTTCGAGCATGGATATTCCGTAAAACAGGTGGCGCGCATTTATCATCAGAGTCATCATTATTGCCGAGAGCGGATCAAAAGCACCGAGAAGGAGACTTACAAGAACAAATTCCATAGATCCCGCAAATACGAAAACGCTCGACAGGATCGGGTACCAGAAGGGGAATCCCGATCCGGTCATATATATTCCGCATGATATTCCGAGAAAGAGAAATCCGGTGAGTATCGGAAGAGTGTGAGGGAAGGCAGCGCAAAGTGCCTTTATCATTTCAGACCGCCCCCCTTTATCGGAGAGCGGTCTGTTTGCTTTTACGTCTTTCATTGTCAGATCACTTTATAGCGTCTCTCATTTTCGCTATGTTGTCCTCAAGAGAGCCATCCTTTGCGTAGAGACTTGAGGTTCCCGCAACAAATATGTTTGCGCCCGCATCGCTCATCTTGCGCGCGTTTTCAAACGAAACGTTTCCGTCGCATTCTATTTCGATACCCGGATATCCGGCGTCGTCGAGCAGCTTTCTGCAGCGTGTTATCTTGTCGAGCGTCTGGGGAATGAGCTTCTGACCTGCAAATCCGGGGTTTACCGTCATAACGAGGACTGCGTCGAGGTCGGGAAGGACCTCCTCAAGAACGCAGAGAGGGGTACCGGGATTGAGAGCGAGCATGGTTTTTCCGCCCTTTCTCTTTATCGTCTGAAGAACTGCCTGAAGGTGTGTGCACGCTTCATAGTGTACGGCAACGTAATCGCCCTCGCATATTTCAAACCAATCGAGCTTTGTTTCCGGGTTTGTTATCATAAGGTGTATATCAAGGGGGATTTTCGTTGCCTTGTGGAGCTTTTTGATAAAGTCTGTTCCGAGAGTGTAGTTCTGTACGAAAACTCCGTCCATTATATCGATGTGAAGATATTCTATCCCTCCGTCCTCAAGCTTCTTGAGCTCGTCTCCGAGATTAAGAAAATCAGCGCACATAAGAGAGGGAGATATTTGCTTTTTAAGTTCCATTTACTTGTCATCCTTTCGAGTAGATTTTACATAAATAATTATATCATAAATACACGCAAATTTCAATAGGTTGTTTGTATTAAGTGTAAATTTTCTTTTTAAAGTTTCAAATGGACTCACCTTTCTGTTGACAAACGCTGAAAATAATAGTATAATTATTAGCAAGAGTATATTACTTGGAGATAATTATGAAATCTAATGATATAAGAATAAAAGGATACAGAAACACAGTCAATCGCTGTATGGCTGCAATGATAGCGCTTATAGCCTTTATGACGGTTTTTTCACTGATAACCGAACTTATAGGAATGGTGCTTTTCGGTAGGCTGGATGCCGTTACGTATGAGGTCGTTACCTCGCTGTTGGACTCGGCAGCATATATGGCAATGTTTATGCTTCCGATACTTGTGTTTAAGCTCTTTTCAAAAAACGCGGTATATTATCCGCTCCCTGCAAGAGCAGTTCTTCCAAAGCGAGCTATCAGAATATCGCTTGCAGCGGTAGGAGTTGTGCTCCCCACTACAGTTATAAACTCACTCATCGTAAACTATCTTGTGCAGATGGCAGGTATGCAGCCGGATTTCTCGGCACTGGAGACCGAGATAAACGGGGTTCACAGTATAGTGCTCCTCTTCATCTCTCTGGCAATAGTTCCCGCACTTTGCGAGGAGTTTCTCTTCAGAGGTGTGATGCTCAAAAATCTTATGCCCTACGGAAAGACCACTGCAGTGTTTGTCTCTGCGCTTTTGTTTGCGCTTATGCACCAGAATTTTTATCAGTTTTTCTATACCTTTATCGCAGGGCTTGTCCTCGGATACGTTTTCCTTTTGACTGGCTCGATATGGTGCGGTGTGCTTATACACTTTATCAATAACTTTGTAAGCGTGCTTACCGACGCGGTGTCCTATTTCCTTAACGAGGATGCGGCTGCCATAGCGCAGTATCTTATAATGTCTGTATTTTTATTCCTCGGCGTGCTGTCCTTTATATCGCTTGTAAAGCAGAGTAAAAAGGAAAAGGCACTGAGAGAGGGAAGCGTATACGGTGTCACCGAGGAGCTCCCGGTATTTGATAGCGACCTTAAGCTCACCGAAAAGGAAGCTGTGAAAAACTTCTTCACTCCGCTTGCGATAGTCG
>JAGATD010000008.1 GCA_017621415.1 Clostridia bacterium | reverse complement strand
TGGGGCTAGCTTAATTTTGAGCAAAAATCGTCGAATGCAACCGAGAGGCGTATATGAATACGTCGGAGAGCGCAGTCGGCGATAGAAAAAGAGCATAAAAAAAGAAGAAATTCGTAGAATTTCAACCTTACAAACAAAAAACATAAAGTTAGAGCAAAGATGCCTAGTATTTTTTGACATCTTTGCTCTTTTTCGGTTGTGCCTAAATGAAGCAGCCCCTTCAAAAATTGTTATTCTAATTACAGTTCCTTGTAATAAAGGTAACAGTGGCAATAGCCCTCATAATTTTCGTCTGCAATCTGTTCTCTGAACTCACGGCACATACACTTATTGTCCTCCGTGCGCTCAAGCCTGCACGGACAGTATCCGCCGGTTCTTTTAAGACCCTCTTTAACAGATTTTACGACCTCTTTATCCTCATTTAACCTTATTTTCATCACTTATACCTCTCTATCATATCCTTTAAAACAGTCTTTTCTGTATATCCTACCGAAAGGTCGAGGAATGTATCATCCTTAACAAAAGCTACCGTAGGAACGCTGTCAATTCTGAAGATAGCGGAAAGTTCTCTTTCTTCATCTATATTAATTTTACAGAACTTAACATCCTCATATTCAGACTCAAGCTCCGAAAGAATAGGACTTAACATGCGACAGGGCCCGCACCAGTCGGCATATAGGTCTATAACCGCAAGTCCGTTATACTTTTCAACTTCATATTCAAAATTATCTTTAGTAAGCACTGTCATCTTTAATACTCCCTTGACTGTATTATATCATACATTTACGCATCTTTCAATATTCAAAAAAATATTTACACAAAATTCAAACAAAGACTTGAAATTGTTATAATTTTTGGTGTATTATTAGATAAAAAAGGCTTGGAGCAAAAAAATGTCAGCATATAAAAGGAATACAGCAGTAAATATACATGACGTAGATTTTAACGGAATAGCCAAGGCTTCAGCCGTAATGAGATATATTCAGTCGGCGGCTCAGGACCAGCTTACCGCAAACGGTATGTCTTACGACGAGCTGAAGCTAATGAACCGAGCCTTTATTCTTGCAAGACTTAACCTCGAAATTCTCGAACCGCTGCGAGCCTACACACCGCTCACCGCCCTCAGCTATCCTACCGAAAGCCGAGGATACAGCTTTCTACGCTGCTACGAGCTGCTTTGCGACGGCAGAACTGTTGCGAGAGCCATATCTGCCTGGGCGCTTATTGACACAAAAACACGCGCCTTGGTTAAGGTTAATGACTTCAATCTCGGTCTGCCCATACTTAAAGGACTGGATCTTCCGCTGCCCCGAATTACTCTTCCCTCCAAAATAGCTGACGTTGGCGGCTACGGTGTTCACTATGGCGATGTTGACCAAAACATGCACATGAATAATACAAAATATCCCGATATGTATTCAAACTACCTGCCGCTTGTAGGCAAGAGAATATCCAAAATCGCAATTAGCTATTCCGCCGAGGCAAAAATCGGAGAAAAGCTCAGGGTTCTCAGAGCAAACAGAGGAAATATTTATTATTTCAAAACTATAAAGTCGGATGGAAAGACAAATTCCGAGGCAGAAATTGAGATTGTAGACATTTAATATTGCGTTTTTTGCTTTCATTATGTCAATATTTCATAAAAACACTTTTTTTGCATTATTTTTCAACAAAAAGCTACAGATTTGACAAAAGCTTGTGTCATTGTAGCTTTTTTTATTTTTGTAGTTTTTGCTAAATCAACACCGTTTTATAGGCAAAAGGCAATTTTTGCAATAATGCAAAAAAATGTTGATTATCTCCTCCCTGTTCCGACCGATTTCTCAACGACAAAAGTTTATTATTTGTGTTACAATAAATAAAAAACATTGAGGTATTAGACTATGAGCAAAACGAAATTCAAGGATACCGTAATCCGTCAGGACCATAAAAAAGACGGTGAAAACCAATATACATATCAGCTGATAATGCGCGAGGGCGCAAGGCTTGCGAGCTATAAAATTCCTCTCTACTCAATCAAAGTTACAATGACCGCCGGCTCAGGAGACACAAGCTGCGCAAGTATTAAGGATGTTTTTGCCGATGCGGGAAAGGCAATATGCTTTTACGAGAAAATAGTTAGAGGACTTGCAACACCTATCGACATAAGATACATAATGGAGGATGAAATTAATTAAGCGTTTTTTTGACTACTGCCGAATTTATGGTTGAAATTTCCTTTAAAAAGTGATATAATATATCTATAACACAATCTATTATCAAGGAGACATATATATGAAAATCGGTGTTTTAGGCGCAGGAACCTGGGGAATAGCCCTTACTGCCCTGCTTTCAAAAAACGGCCACGACCTTACCGTGTGGTCTGCTATTGAAAAAGAGGTCTGCGAACTTAGAGAAACACGCTCACACAAAAATCTTGAGGGACTTGTTCTTCTTGATACCGTAAAATACACAACCGACATAAAGGAAGCTGTATGCGACAAAGAGCTTATAATTTACGTCACCCCCTCGCAGTTTATAAGAAGCACTGCGATGGCGGCAGCTCCGTATATTCCCGAAAATGCAATTTTGGCAAGCGCAGCTAAAGGCATTGAGAAAAAAAGCCTTATGACCATGACTGATATAATCGAAGATGAGATGAAAAGGCTCGGTCGCTGTGACTGTCACCTTGTTGCTCTTTCAGGCCCAACCCATGCCGAGGAGGTTTCTATGGGTCTTCCGACATCAATAGTTGCCGCCTGCAAAAACGAGGAAATCTCGCTGATTCTTGCCAATGTCTTTTCAAACTCCTGTATGCGTATTTACACGAATACAGATGTACTGGGTGTTGAGCTTTCCGGAGCACTTAAAAATATTATAGCTCTCGCGGCAGGAATCAACCAAGGTATGGGCTTTGGCGACAATTCAAAAGCGATGCTTATCACCCGAGGTGCTGCCGAAATAACAAGAATCGGTCTTGCTATGGGAGCCAGACTGGAGACCTTTATGGGTCTTGCCGGAATAGGAGACCTTATAGTTACCTGTACATCAAGACATAGCCGAAACAACCGCTGCGGCGAGCTTATCGGAATGGGCAAGAGCTACGAGGAGGCATCAAAGGAAATAGGAATGGTTGTCGAGGGATACCACGCGCTCGAGGCGGCGCTGGAGCTTTCTGCAAAATATTCTGTTGAACTGCCTATTGTCTCCGCGGTGAACGATGTAATCAACAATAATGTCCCTCCCGTTACCGCAATACGTGCTCTTATGAACAGAGATGTGAAAAATGAGCTTAACCTCACCAGATACAAATAAATTTTCAGCACAGGTTCTCGGTTTTTATCGGGAGCCTGTTTTTAAACCGATTTAATGCATATTTATTCACGCAATATGCATACAAAAGCAATAGATTTAAGATTATATATAATTAATTTTTGTGATAAACATCGCTTTTTGCACTTTTTTTGAAAAAATATTCAAAAAACACTTGACTTTATTCTTGCAATATATTACAATATATGGCGTGCTTAATAATTCCCTTTGCGAAAATAAATAAAAATTCATATGCAAAGGACATAAAGGAAGGTATATAAAAATGGACAAGAAGTCAATTAAAAAGGTAGTTCTCGCTTATTCCGGAGGTCTTGACACCTCTATTATAATTCCATGGCTTAAGGAAAACTACAACAACTGTGAGGTTATCGCAGTTTCAGGTAATGTAGGACAGGCTGATGAGCTTGAGGGTCTTGAAGAAAAGGCGCTTAAAACAGGCGCATCTAAGCTCTATGTTCTTGACCTTACAGACGAATATGTCAACGAGTACATAATGCCCTGCCTTAAGGCCGGCGCAATCTATGAGGATTATCTCCTCGGCACATCTCATGCTCGCCCCTGTATCGCAAAGGGACTTGCTGAAATAGCTATTAAGGAGGGCGCTGATGCTATCTGTCACGGCTGCACCGGTAAGGGTAACGACCAGGTTCGCTTTGAGCTTACTCTTAAGCACTTCTGCCCTGATATGCCTATTATCGCTCCCTGGCGTGAATGGGATATCAAGTCCCGTGAGGAGGAGATCGAGTATGCTGAGGCACACAACGTTCCTCTTAAGATAAACCGCGAGACCAACTACTCTAAGGATAAAAACCTCTGGCACCTCTCTCACGAGGGTCTTGACCTCGAGGATACAGGAAACGAGCCCCTTTATGAAAAGGCAGGCTTCCTTGAAATGGGTATCGCTCCCACACAGGCGCCCGACACCCCCACCTATATCACAATCGACTTTGAACAGGGTGTTCCGGTAGCTCTTAACGACAAGAAGATGACCGCTAAGGAGATAATCCTTGAGCTTAACAAGATTGGCGGAGCAAACGGTATTGGTCTTCTTGATATTGTAGAAAACCGTCTTGTAGGTATGAAGTGCACGTTGTATTCGAGACTCCCGGCGGAACAATTCTCTACCGCGCTCACGAGTATCTTGAAACACTCTGCCTTGACAAGATGACAATGCACGAAAAGCAGAAGCTGGCTATCACCTTTGCCGAGCTTGTATATAACGGACAGTGGTTCACTCCCCTCAGAGAGGCTCTTTCCGCATTTGTTGACAAGACTCAGGAGCACGTTACCGGTAAGGTAAGACTCAAGCTCTACAAGGGCAACATCATTAAGGCAGGCGCTTGGAGTGACTGGTCGCTCTACTCTGAGGAAATAGCTACCTTTGGCGAGGACGAGGTTTACAACCAGGCAGACAGCGCAGGATTTATCAACCTCTACGGTCTTCCCATCAAGGTACAGGCTCAGGTTAACGCAAAGAACGCAAAGAAATAATCAGATATTAAGGAATTTTAATTATGGAGAAGATGTGGGCTGGCAGGTTTGAAAAGGCGTCGGACAAAATGGCTGACGATTTCAATTCTTCCATTCATTTTGACAGTAAAATGTATAAGCAGGACATAAGAGGCTCTATGGAGCACGCGTCTATGCTCTGCAAGGTTGGCATTCTTACAGAAGAGGACTTCGGCAAAATTTTTGCAGGTCTTACAGGAATTCTTAACGATATAGAATCGGGTGAGCTCGCCTTTGATATGAACGCTGAGGATATTCATATGTTCATCGAGGCAGAGCTGACAAAGAGAATAGGCGACGCAGGCAAAAAGCTGCACACCGCCCGTTCAAGAAATGACCAGGTTGCTCTTGACCTGCGCCTTTATATGCGTGACGAATCCTTCGAGGTGATTACGCTCCTAAAGCAGCTTATCTCTGTTATTCTTGTTCAGGCTAAAAAGAATACACAGACAATAATGCCCGGCTACACCCATCTGCAAAGAGCTCAGCCGATAACCTTTGCCCACCATCTTCTCGCATACTGTATGATGTTCTTACGTGATGTATCAAGAATTCTTGATGCCGTTCTCCGTATGAACTATTCCCCCTTAGGCTCCTGCGCTCTTGCGGGAACAACCTACCCTACCGACAGAGATATGGTTGCAGAGGCCCTCGGCTTTGACGGAGTTACAATGAACTCTATCGACGGTGTGTCTGACAGAGACTACTGTATCGAGCTTGAGGCAGCCTTTGCTACCGTTATGATGCATCTTTCCCGCTTCTCTGAGGAAATTATTCTATGGTCCAGCTGGGAGTTTAAGTTTGTTGAGCTTGATGATGCATACACAACAGGCTCATCAATAATGCCTCAAAAAAAGAACCCCGATATGGCGGAGCTTGTCAGAGGTAAAACAGGCAGAGTATACGGTGACCTTATGGCAACTCTTACTATGCTTAAGGGCCTGCCCCTTGCGTACAACAAGGATATGCAGGAGGACAAGGAAGCTATATTTGACAGTGTTGAGACTGTAAAAAAATGCCTTTCTATCTTTATTCCTATGATTGAAACAATGAAGGCAATTCCCGAAAACATGTATGCCGCATCAAAGAAAGGCTTTATCAACGCAACCGACCTTGCCGACTATCTCACAAAGCGCGGTGTTCCCTTCCGCACCGCATACAAAATTGTCGGTACAGTTGTCGGAAAGTGCGTTAAAGAGGGTATCACCCTTGACGAGGTTCCTCTCGAGGAGTACAAGCAGTATTCCGAAATATTTGAGGAGGACCTCTATGACGAAATATCACTTGAAACCTGTATAAGAAAAAGGATTTCCAAGGGTAGCACGGGATATGACTCGGTTGCCGAGGAAATTGCATATGTGGAGAGTCAGCTGTAATGAAGAAAAAAATTTTTATAGACGGAAAGGCAGGAACAACCGGCCTGCGTATTGAAGAGCGCCTTTCGGGCAGAGACGATGTTGAAATTATTTCTCTTCCCGACGAGCTGCGCAAAGACCCCGATGCCCGTAAAGCTATGCTAAATAAGGCGGATTTTGTATTTCTTTGTCTGCCTGACAGCGCGGCTATCGAGGCCGTTTCGATGATAGAAAACGAAAATACAGTTGTTATAGATGCTTCCACAGCTCACAGAACAAACCCCTGCTGGAGCTACGGCTTCCCGGAGCTTTCTCCCGAATTCCTGGAGAAAATTCAAGGCAGTAAGAGAATTGCCGTTCCCGGTTGCCATGCCAGCGGATTTATAGCCCTGGTTTATCCTCTTGTTAAGGCGGGTATTTTGGCAGAGGATTCGCTTCTTACCGTTCACTCGCTTACAGGATACAGCGGCGGTGGAAAATCCATGATTGCCGATTATAATGATGAGAGCCGCTCACCGCTTCTCGGTGCTCCGAGACAGTACGGAATAAAGCAAGCTCACAAGCACCTTCCCGAGATGGCAAAAATCACAGGGCTTGAAAATGCTCCCATATTCTCCCCTATCGTTGCCGATTTTTATTCGGGAATGGAGGTAACCGTTCCCCTATTTAAGTCTCAGCTAAAGTCGGGCGGCATTGATGAAATTAAAAATGTTTACCGCAACCTTTACACAACAGATATTGTCCGCTTTGCGGAGGATGCAGACGAGTCGGGATTTCTCTCCGCCGCTGCCCTTTCGGGTAAGGACTCTATGCAAATTGAGGTATACGGTAATGATGACAGAATAATTCTTGTAGCAAGATATGACAATCTCGGTAAGGGCGCATCCGGCGCTGCCGTTGAGTGTCTTAACATAAAGCTTGGCTGCGACAGAGCAAAAACTCTGGTAATTTGAGAAAGAAAGGAAAAATACAAATGAAGTTTATTGAAGGCGGCGTATGCGCACCCACAGGCTTTCTTGCCGGCGGTGTGCTTGCGGGTATAAAAAAGAACAGAACAAAAAGAGATTTGTCGCTTATTTTTTCTCAGGCAGAGGCAAATGCGGCGGCAGTCTATACCACAAACAAGGTAAAGGGCGCTCCCCTTACCGTTACTAAAGAAAACATTGCAAACGGCAAGGCGCGTGCAATAATTTGCAACAGCGGAAACGCAAACACATGTAATGCAGATGGCTACGATGTGGCAAAGACCACATGTCAGCTTCTTGCCGATGCTCTTGAGATTGACAGCGATGATGTAATTGTTGCTTCAACAGGCGTTATAGGTCAGCCTCTTAATATTGAGCCGATAAAGAATGCTATTCCAAAGCTTATACACTCTATTTCCGAGAACGGATCTGCCGAGGCGGCTGAGGGAATTATGACCACCGACACAAAGCTCAAGGAGGTTGCGGTTTCCTTTAACATTGGCGGTGTTGAATGTAAGATGGGCGGTATCGCTAAGGGCTCGGGTATGATTCACCCTAACATGGCTACCATGCTTGTCTTTATCACAACCGACTGCGCTATCTCCTCCGAGATGCTGAATGTTGCCCTTGGGGGTGACGTAAAAAACACCTTTAATATGGTTTCTATCGACGGTGACACATCAACAAACGATATGGTAACAGTGCTTGCAAACGGCTGCGCAGGAAACGAGGAGATTATCTCCAAGGGCACAGATTTTGACGAATTTATGAAAGCGCTTAACACCGTAACTGTAAATATCTGCAAAAAAATCGCGGCAGACGGTGAGGGAGCCACAAAAATGCTTGAATGCGAGGTTGAGGGCGCTGCCGATGATGCGGCTGCTAAAACCATTGCGAAAAGTGTTATCTGCTCTTCTCTCGTTAAGGCGGCAATGTTCGGCGCTGACGCAAACTGGGGCCGTGTTCTCTGCGCTATCGGTTACAGCGGTGCGCCTGTGGATGTTAATAAGGTTTCGGTTTCCTTTAAGTCAAAGAAGGGTGAGATTCCCGTATGCCAAAACGGCGCAGGTGTTGAGTTCTCCGAGGAATTTGCAAAGGAGATACTTCTTGAGCCCGAGGTCACAATCACAGTTAAGCTTGGCGACGGCAAAGCATCTGCTACCGCCTGGGGCTGCGACCTAACATATGACTACGTTAAAATCAACGGAGATTACAGAACATAATTTCGGAGTAAAAACTATGTCTACAAATTTTTCTAACGCGCAGCGCGCTGAGGTGCTGACACAGGCGCTCCCTTATATTAAAAAGTTCAGCGGTGAGATAATCGTTGTAAAATATGGCGGAAACGCAATGATAAACGAGCAGCTCAAGGAGCAGGTTATGGAGGACATTGCCCTGCTCTGGCTCATTGGAGTAAAGGTTGTTCTCATTCACGGCGGCGGTCCCGAAATCAATGAGATGATGGATAAGCTGGGTAAAAAGCCCGAGTTTGTTGAAGGACTCAGAGTTACTGACAAGGAAACAGTTGACATTGTTCAAATGGTTCTTGCGGGAAAGGTAAACAAGTCTCTTGTTACTCTTCTTACAATGAAGGGCGGACATGCGGTTGGTCTTTCGGGTATTGACGGCGGTCTTATTGAGGCGGTTACCAAAGACGAGCGCCTTGGCTATGTCGGTAAGATAACAAAGATACGTCCTCAGCCTATCACCGACCTTCTCGAAAAGAATTATATCCCCGTAATCTCAACGGTTGCAACCGACCGTCACGGCAATGTTTATAACATCAACGGTGACACAGCGGCGGCATATATTGCAGGAGCTCTCGGAGCCGAGAGACTTCTTATGATGACAGATATTGCGGGCATTCTCAGAGATAAAGACGACCCCACCTCTCTTATTCCCGAGCTTTCTGTTTCCGAGGCTAAAAAGCTTTATGAAGACGGAGTTATCTCGGGTGGTATGATTCCCAAGGTTGATTGCTGCATCAAGGCTCTTGAAGAGGGTGTTGAGAATGTTACAATACTTGACGGCAGAATTCCCCACTCTATTCTTATGGAGCTTCTTACCGACGAGGGTGCGGGTACAATGGTAACAAAGGATAAAAAATAAAATGTCTGATATTAAAGCACTTGATAAACAGTATGTGGCTAACACATATGGCAGATTTGACCTTGAAATCGTTTCGGGCAAGGGCTCCAGAGTCTTTGACTCGGAGGGCAATGAATATATAGACCTGTCAACAGGTATTGCGGTAAATACTTTCGGTATAGCCGATGAGGAATGGAAGGCTGCGGTTACAGCCCAGCTGGATAAATTCCAGCATACATCAAACCTTTATTACTCGGCTCCCTGCGCCAGACTCGCTGAGCTTCTTTGCGAGAAAACGGGTGCAAAAAAGGTGTTCTTCGGCAACTCGGGCGCTGAGGCAAACGAGTGCGCAATAAAAGTTGCCCGCAAATGGGCGCAGGACACAAAGGGCGAGGGCGAGCACAATATTATTACTCTTAAAAACAGCTTCCACGGCAGAACCGTAACAACGCTTAAAGCAACAGGCCAGGATGTCTTCCACAAGGACTTCGGTCCATTCCCTGAGGGCTTCCTTTACGCAGAGGCAAACTGCCCCGAATCGGTTCTCGAGCTTGTAAAAAACAATAGCTGCAGCGCTATCCTTATGGAGCCTGTGCAGGGTGAGGGCGGTGTTATGCCCCTCACTAAAGAATTTGTCTTAGAGGTTGCAAAAATCGCAAAGGAAAATGACCTGCTTTTAATGTTTGATGAGGTTCAGACAGGAAACGGCAGATGCGGTACACTTTACGCATATG
>JAGATD010000060.1 GCA_017621415.1 Clostridia bacterium | reverse complement strand
GACAGGAAACGGCAGATGCGGTACACTTTACGCATATGAGCAGTTCGGTGTTACACCCGATGTTGTCACAACGGCAAAGGGGCTTGGCGGCGGATTGCCTATCGGCGCATGTCTTATGTTTGACAGGGTCGAAAATACACTCGGCGCAGGCTCTCACGGCTCGACCTTTGGCGGTAACCCTATCGCCGCGGCAGGAGCTGTAAGCATTATTTCAAGAATTGACAAAGAGCTTCTCTTAGGTGTCAGAGAACGCTCAGAGTATATTTTTAGTGAACTTCAGGGCGCTAAAGGTATTAAGAGTGTTTCAGGAATGGGGCTCATGATAGGAATTGAGACAGAGCGTGATGTAAACGAGGTTCTCGCGGAATGTATGAAAGCCGGAATTTTGCCAATTAAGGCAAAAAACAAGCTCCGTTTGCTCCCTGCCCTGAATATTCCAATGGATGACCTAAAGAAAGCGGTTGAAATTATAAAAACAGTGGCCGCAATATAACTTTTGAAAGGAAACGCAAATGAATAATATAAATTTTCTTAAGGGACGTGATTTTCTTAAGCTTCTTGACTTCACCCCCGAAGAGATAGGAGCGCTTATTGACCTTGCCTCGGAGCTCAAGGCTAAGAAAAAGGCGGGTATTCCCCACAGACTCTGCGAGGGTAAAAATATCGCTTTGATATTTGAAAAGACCAGCACAAGAACCCGTTGCAGCTTTGAGGTTGCGGCATTTGACCTGGGTATGCACACCACCTACCTTGACCCCACTGGCTCACAGATAGGCAAAAAGGAAAGCATTGCCGATACCGCCCGTGTTCTTGCGTCTATTTATGACGGTATTGAGTACCGCGGCTTTGGCCAGGAAATCGTTGAGGAGCTTGCAAAATACTCTAAGGTTCCTGTATGGAACGGTCTGACAAACGAGTTCCACCCAACACAGATATTAGCCGACTTCCTTACCATTAAGGAGCATTTTGGTGAGCTGAAGGGTAAAAAGCTTGTATTTATGGGCGATGCGGGATACAACATGGGTAACTCTTTGATGGTTGGTTGTGCAAAAATGGGTATGAACTTTGTGGCGTGCTCTCCGAAAGACTACTTCCCTAACAAGGAGTTGATTAAGCAGTGCGAAGCTGTTGCCGCAGAAACAGGCGCAACTCTCAACTTTGAAACCGACCCCAAAAAGGCAGTTATCGGCGCCGATGTAATCTACACCGACGTATGGGTTTCAATGGGCGAGCCGGACCACGTGTGGGGATACCGTATACGTGAGCTTTCCGCCTATCGTGTAACAAAAGATTTGATGGATATTGCAGGCCCTCAGTGCCGCTTTATGCATTGTTTACCCGCCTTCCACGATCTAAAAACCGTCGTTGGTAAGGAAATGGGCGAAAAGTTCGGCATTGACTGCATGGAGGTCTCAGACGAGGTGTTTGAGTCCGAGGCATCTATCGTCTTTGAAGAAGCAGAAAACAGAATGCACACAATTAAGGCGGTTATGGCTGCTACACTATAATTTAAAATGGGTCAAGCGAAAACTTGACTCATTTTTTTGTTTAAAAGCCGAAAATATGTCTATAATTCCTTTCGTAAAAAGAAAGGACAGATTTCATGAAAACAAAAAACAAAAACCAAAGCCTATTATTGACAGTATTTTCACTTCTCTTAGCGACACTTCTCTTAGCTGCGCTGCCAACCGAGGCAGAAGCCGAAATTTACAACGATACCCTGCGTCTACATATCCTTGCGAACTCGGATAGTGATATAGACCAGGCGCTGAAGCTAAAAATCAGAGACAAGCTGCTTTTAAAATACGGTGAAGAACTAAAAGCTAATACCAGTCTTGAAAACGCTCTCGCTTCAACAGAGGCGCTTTTACCTAGCATTGAAAAGGATATAAACCTTTGGTTAGATGAGCTTGACTCCTCCTACACCGCTACCGTAACACTTACAAAGGAATGGTATGACACCAGAGATTACGAAAGCTTCTCACTTCCCAAGGGATATTACAATTCCCTGCGTGTAATAATCGGCAAAGGCGATGGCAAAAACTGGTGGTGCGTTATGTATCCGCCCTTGTGCCGTGAATTTGCCACCGAACGCGCCCCTTCCGACGATGGTGTAATAAACTACACAAAAGAGGAAATTTCACTAATCAAAAGCGGCCGTTATCAAGTTAAATTTAAAATTCTTGAGGTAATGTCATCTATCTTTACAAAAAACGGTTGATTTCACGCTTTAGTTGTGATAAAATATTATTACAAATCTAAAAGTGAGAACAAATATGCCAAAAACAGACGGAAAAATTATAGCAGATAACAGAAAAGCCAGACACGATTATTTTGTGATAGAAACCTATGAGGCAGGAATCGAGCTTTTCGGCACAGAGGTAAAATCTCTGCGTGCGGGAGGAGTTAACCTTAAGGACTCATACTGCGAGGTCGACAGCGGTGAGATATTCGCCCTTGGTGTCCATATATCCCCCTACGAGCAGGGCAACATCTTTAACCGCGAGCCCCTGAGACCTAAAAAGCTGCTTATGCACAAAAGAGAAATTATGAAGCTCCAGGGCCTTGTATCCCGCGAGGGCTACACCTTAGTGCCCCTATCTCTTTATTTCAAGGGCTCTAACGTAAAAATGGCGGTTGGTCTCTGCAAGGGTAAAAAGCTTTACGATAAACGCGACGACGCGGCAAAAAGAGATGCTGACAGAACTATCGAAAAGGCTATGAAAAACAGGTTTTAATGTAAAAACGGTTGACTCCGAAAAGGAAAATCAACCGTTTTTTGTTTATTTGTATTTTTCTGTAAATTTCAGCGCCCGCATAGCATTCAGAACCGCAAGCACCGCAACTCCAACATCCGCAAAGACGGCAAGCCACATATTGGCAAGACCGAAGAAACCAAGAAGAAGTATAAACGCCTTTATGCCTATGGCGAAAACTATGTTTTCTCTCGCGATTCTGACAGTTTTTCTCGCAATTAGCATAGCCTCCGAGATTTTAAGAAGATTATCCGTCATTATTACAGCATCGGATGCCTCAATGGCGCTGTCCTGTCCCATATTTCCCATAGCAATTCCAACATCCGCTCGGGCAAGAGATGGCGCATCGTTAATTCCGTCACCGACATAAAGCGTACTCTTTGACTCGGAAATAAGAGCCTCAAGCTTCTCGTATTTTTCTTCGGGTGAAAGCTGAGAATAATATTTTATAATTCCGGTCTCCTTTGCAATGCGGCTGACATTTTCTTCCCTGTCCCCGGAGAGTATAACCGTGTTTTTCACCCCAAGGCGATAAAGCTTTTTAATTGCCTCGCCTGCCTCGGGCTTTACACTGTCCGAAATTGTAATTGTACCGATAAACTCTCGGCTTCTGCAAACATAAACACCGTTTTCTTTTATATACTCATCGGGAACAGTAGCTCCCTGACTTCGCATAAGAGCAAGATTGCCTACGGCACATTTTTGTCCCTCAACTTCTGCCGTAACACCAAGCCCCGACAGCTCTTTTGCTTCTTTGGGAGCGGTTATATTTTGAGCGCCTTTTTTTATACACACGGCTACCGGGTGGTTTGATACCGACTCTACCGATGCGGCAATAAAAAGAAGCTCATCCGTGCCGATGCCGGCAGGGATTATGTCCTGAATTTCAAATCTGCCCGATGTTATCGTGCCTGTTTTATCAAAAGCAACCGTTTCAGCGCTTGCGATTTTAGAAAAAACATTACCGCCTTTAAAGAGAATTCCCCTTGATGCAGCACCGCCAATTCCGCCAAAGAAAGACAAAGGAACCGAGATTACCAAAGCGCACGGACAGGATATAACAAGAAATGTAAGAGCTGTATAAACAGATTTGCTCAGCGTTGATAAGCCAAAAAGCGGAGGTACTACCGCGACAACAAGCGCAAGAGCTACAACTATCGGAGTATAGTATCTTGAAAACCTGGTTATAAAGCTTTCCTCTCTTGATTTATTGTCGCTTGCAACCGTGACAAGCTCCAGCACCCTTGCCGCAGCAGACTCTGTTGACTTTCTCACCGCGGTGGCAAAAAGCTGTCCGTCTGTAACAACAAATCCGCTGGAAAGAGAGTCCCCTGCTCCAACCGTTACCGGTATAGGCTCACCTGTCATTGATGATGTATCAACATGAGCCGTGCCCTCGGTTACAGTACAGTCAACAGCAACACGCTCGCCCGGACGAATTACAACCGTCATGCCTATTTCAACATCCTCAGCATCAATAATCTCTTCTTTACCGTCAATCAAAACACTCGCTTCATCCGGGCAAATATCCATAAGCGCCTTGATAGAAGCTCGGGATTTTCTCACCGCTCTGTGCTCAAATGTTTCGCCAACGAGATAAAAAATCATAACGGCACAGCCCTCGCTCCACTCGCCGACAATCATAGCACCGATGGCGGCAACCGACATCAGGAACTTTTCATCAAGCGGATCAAGGCGCAAAATTCCCTTTACCGCATCGACAAAGACATCAGCCCCGGCTATAACAAGAGCAAAAGCATAGAGAACAAGAGACAGAGCTTCAAATCTGACAAACCCGAAAATCAGCCCACCTGCAAAGAGCAATAGAGAAAGACCTATCTTAATTCCGTCGGATTTAAGTATTTTTTTTAGCTTTTTTCTCATTTTTCAAGCTTCAGGTCGTCATCAAAGGCAAGGCAGATTTTTAAAATCAAATCATAAGCTGCCCCCTCATCAAGGCTTGTTTCAACAGTCATTTTTTCGGTTAAAAAGTTGATTTTGGCAGAGTCAATCCCCTCCGCCTCCTCAATCTGTGATGCAAGCTTTGCCGCACAATTAGGGCAATCAAGACCGATAATATTAAACTTAATTTTCATATTTTTATCCTCACTTTACAATTTATTCTTTAATATGCTCGAGGGCTTTTTCAATAATGTCCCTCACATGGTCGTCTGCCAAGGTGTAAAAAACGTTTTTTCCCGACTTGCGATATGTGATAAGGTCACTCTGCCTTAAAACTTTTAGCTGATGTGACACCGCCGACTTTGTCATACCGAGCAGCTCCGCTATGTCGCACACACACATAGGCTCACCGTCAATGGCAAAGAGAATACTCATTCTGGTTGAGTCGCCAAAAATCTTGAAAAAGTCAGAAAGGTCGTATAAAAGCTCCTCGTCTGGCATTTCTTTTCGTTTTTTCTCAATAATTTCAGAATGCAGCTCTTCACACTCACATGTGGGGGGGCTTTTTTCGTATAAATTCATTATTCTCTCCTTTATGGTTGAACGGTTGTTCAACCGTTTGATGCCATTATACTATAATTTCCCGAGGTTGTCAATAGTTTTTTTATTTTTATTGACATATTCTTTCATTTGTTATAAAATAATGCTATAAAACTAAAGGAACATTTATTTTATGAAGATAAATATATTAAGCGGAAACACCTTGAAAGTTATAGCCGCATTAGCAATGCTGATTGACCATATGGGGGTTTTGCTTTTCCCCGCTTTCCCGATTTTCAGAATAATAGGCAGACTTTCTTTCCCGATATTTGCCTTTATGATATCCGAGGGAGCAAGGTATACAAGAGATAAGCTACGTTATTTTTTGTCTTTATTTATTCTTTCCGTGTTATGCCAGGCGGTGTATATGCTTGCTGGCGGCTTCGAGCCATTTAACATACTGGTCACCTTTTCATTTTCTATCCTTATAATCTATGCGTTAAATGATTTTAAAAAGGTGCTGTTTGCAAAAGATCGTACCTGCTCTTTAGTAATACTGAAAGCGGTTATTCTTTTGTCTGGTATAGCTATTGTATACCTTGTTACTGAGCTTGTGCATATAGATTACGGCTTTGCAGGCTGCCTTGCGCCCGTGTTTGCAAGCATATTTGACCTAAAAGATATTAACATCCCCGAGAAATTCAAAAAGCTTGATTGTCTTCTTTCACGAATACTTTGCCTATTTATTCCCGTATTTTTTGTAATACTTCGAAATATGAGTGCGGGCGATCGACTTGTAAGCCCGTTTCTCTTCACCGCCCTGCCTATTTTGCTTTTATATTCCGGAGAGAGAGGAAAGGCTAACATGAAATACTTCTTTTATCTTTTTTATCCCCTGCACCTGGCACTTCTCGAAGGAATTCAAATTCTCTTGTTTTTGATATAAAAATATGCTTGCACAAAGTGTTATCAACAAAGAAAAACACCTAATGCAAGCATTTTTTATTTATTTGAATTAACAAATTCAAGCACCTTATCATAAGGAACAGCAAGACCGCAAATAAATTCTCCGGTTGAAGCCGACGTTCCTACGGCATAATTTATGCCGATAATTTCAAATTTGTCATTCATAAGAACACCGCCGCTTGAGCCGTGATCCATAGGCGCACTGTGCCAAATAACCGGAAAAGCAAGATAACCAACGGCAGAAGGATCCTGATCTTCAATCTTATTTATATTTCCAAAAGTGATATTGTTATCAAGTCCACCGGGTGAGCCTATCGCTATCACAACATCACCGGGCTTTGCCTCTGTATCAGCAAACGAAAGAGTGCTGAGAGCTACTGTTTCCTTTTTTACCGAGAGCAGCGCCAAATCATACTCATCGCTCCTGGCGATAAGAGTTGCGTTGTGAGAATTGCCAAAGCAATCAACAACATAATAACCTCTTTGGTTATAGCCGCTGACATTCCTTGTAACATGGCTGTTTGTTAAAATATAATATATGCCGTCTTCTTCCTCAAAAATTACTCCGCTACCCATAATTTTATGTGTATCTGTTGGAATTCCGAACGACGTCTTCTGGTGAATAACCTCAATTCCAACACACGCTTTGATATAATCGGTAGAAATTTTATTCAAGACCTCGCGATAATCAAAGGTATATAGAGCATACAGAGTTACCTTATCCGAAAGCGATGTGCCAAGGTAAGCCGGCTTCTCCCCCGCCTCGTCATAAAACCACCCGGAGAAAATATAGTTTTCCTTTTCGGGAGGAGTTGGGTACTCAATTTTTTCACCGGCGTCAAAGCTCTTTGTTTCCTTAACACCGTCTATAACAAATTCAACCGTTATCGGCTTTTCCAAAAAACCTGAACCTCGGTTGTAGCTATCGTCGGGGTCCCCAAAAATCCCGGTGTCATTAATCCCGGGAACAAGACCGCAGGAGCAAAGGGACAAAAGACAAAGAGAGACAGCGAAAAAAATCAATATTTTTTTCATACAAAGCTCCCTTAACCTTTATGATTATACAGAAAATTTAGCAATCTTTGCAAAGAAAGCCTCTGCATTATCTGTATGAGCGATAAGTGTGATAGGAGCAAGAAGATCAAGAGAGAAAATACCCATAATCGACTTTGCGTCGATAGTATATCTGCCCTGTACAAGGTCTACCTCGTAATCAATAAGAATAACCTCGTTAACAAAATCTCTGATGTCTTTTACGTTTGTAAGCTTGATTTTAAGTTCCTTCATGATAGAAACTCCTTTCAATAATTATTTCTAGAGTAATTATACCAAAAATCAGTCTTTGTGTCAATCGTTTTGAATATTTTATTTTGTAAAAAACAAAAAAAGGACGTACCGCTTGGGCTACCTACCATAAAGCAGGTAGGATAGCCCAAGAGCGCCCTTTCTAAGAATGAGATACGGTGTAACCGAGATTTCGGTTATGCCGTTTTCTCTTTTATATTAACTTCTTGTTCTCGTTCCCATTTTACTTCTTCCAAATGCTCCTCGAACATTTCCTCTATCTCCTCGGCTGTGGGGATATAGACGATGCCGACACCGTGATAATACACATCGATCTGCTGATGTCTGCGCTTATCCTTACGGTACGGAGCGTGGACTACGATTTTGGAAACGAACTCGTGGACAAGTTCGGGAGTAAGCTCCTTTACCTCGGTTATCTTCTTAACCTTGGTAATAAACTTTTCAATATCGTCCGTTTGCTGCTTGCCCGCTTCGATCTCTGCGCGAAGTGTTTCGGCGAGCTTTTTCTTTTCCGCTTGCTCGTCCTCATACATTTTGGACATTTGGGCAAAGCGGTCATCGGACAATTTTCCCGATAGGTTGTCCTCGTAAATACGCATAAAACGTGTGTCAAGCTCTGCTATTCGCTTTTCGGTCTTTTCAAGCTCCCGTCTTTTCTTGGATAGTTCCTTGCGGCTTTCCTCGATAGAACGGCTTTGCATCTGCTCTGCGAACTTTCTCTCAAAGCATTGAACATACCAAAAGACACGTTGCATACTTTGCAGGACGGCTTGTTCAAGGTGTACCTCTCTGACGAAATGTGCGGAGCAGTTATCCTTGTTCAATCTTGAAGTCGAGCAGGTAAACCAATTTTGCTCGTGCGTAAGATTTTTCGCCGTGCAGTAATAGAGCTTTTCACCGCAATCGTTACAGAATACGATCCCCGAAAACATACTGACGTTTCCACCGCGAGTAGGTCTGCGTTTTTGTTTGCGAAGCTCCTTTACGATAGAAAAGGTTTCTCGGTCAATTATGGCGGGGTGAGTATTCTCAAATATCTTCCAATTTTCTTCGGGAATGTGTACCCTCGTTTTATTCTTGAAAGACTTGGTGGTGTAACGAAAATTGACCGTGTCGCCCACATACTCCTGCTTCTCCAAGAGATCTGCAACCGTTCTTGCTACCCACCTTCCGGGAACAGCGGGCGGGGCGGAACATTTACGCCCTACGCTGATCCAATGCTCCGTGGGTGTTGGTATCTTTTCTTCGGTCAGCTTCTTTGCGATCTGCGTCGGTCCGAAGCCTTCCACGCAAAGCGCGAAGATCTTTCGTACTACCTCGGCAGCAGGCTCATCAATCAGCCACTCCTTTGGATTATCGGGATTTTTCATATAGCCGTAAGGTAATACTGTAGTCAGAGGAATACCCGACTCTCCTTTGTGCTTGAATACCTCGCGCACCTTTTGAGAGGTGTTCTTGGCGTGCATCTCGTTGAACCAATCCTGCACGGGAAGAAAATCACTGAGTCCTTGCGCAGTGTCGATATTATCAAGAATGGCAATATAGCGAACACCGAGGCGGTCAAATTCTTCTTCCAAGAGTTGTCCAACTACCAAGCGGTTACGACCAAGACGGGAATGGTCTTTTACGATAAGCGTTCCAATCTGTCCCGCCTCCGCAAGCTCCATAATCTCCGTAAAGGCAGGGCGAGCAAAGTTCGTACCCGACCAACCGTCATCCACAAATACCCTCGTGTTTCTGAAGCCGTTTTCTTTTGCGTATTTTTCAAGTATAGATTTTTGGTTTGTTATTGAGTTGCTCTCTCAATGCCGTTCATCGTCGCGCGACAGTCTGCAATAGAGGGCTGTTATCTTATCCGACTTAATATTCATTGTTCTCCTTTCCTCGGTCGGATGCGATATGAATTGTAGATTCACCTATATTATATCACATCCGAGAAAACATTTCAACACTTTACAACGCTAAAGTCTGCGTAACTTTGTTAATTTATTTTGTCCGACACCCTGCGAACACGGTCAATGACATTTTCCTTGGAGTTTTCGGCAAAGCGGGTATTGACGTGAATAACCGTACTGCCAAAATCCAATTCGAAATCGAGCTTTCGTGGGAACAATCCCCTGCGAAAATACTCAATGCGTTCTTCCTTCGTCATTGCTTCAAGCTTGGGAAGTCGATTGCGGCTCTCGCTCAAAATTTCTTGGAGCATATCGTATTCCTCATCTGTTTCGGGGGTGATGACGTGAATTGTTTTGTAATCCTTATTCTTCATAGCAATATCCTCCTTTATTTATTTCCAAAATCATCGTCACGTTTGCGACCGCCTTTGATCTGCGCCATTATCTCGGGCGGTATCTTGTCCACAAGCTTTTTGTAACGCTCTACTTGCCGTTCCAGAAGATATATGTCGGTCTTGTATTCCTCGATCTCGCGGTTTGCTCGTTTGTTTTCAAGTGTCAGATCGAAAACCTTGGAACTCTCTCTATCGACCTTTGCGGAAAGGTTTTTTACTTCTTGTTCAAGCCCCTCGATATGCTTGGTGGTTTCCTTGACCTTTGACGAGAAATATTCTCCCTCCTTCGCCCATTCGCGCAAGATTGTCAGAGCTTCTTCGGACTTGCCCTTGGCGTTGAACATACCGATATTGGAGAGTATGGTTTCGACCTCGGAATACATCTTGTCAAGATGCTCGGCTTTTTTGTAGAGCCATACGGGAATGTGCTTGCGGTGAGTGATCTTGGCTGACTCCCCGCGCTCAATGACCTCATACTTTTCGTGCATATGCTCGTAGAAGCCGTCCTGCCAAAATTCCGACAGCCGCGCTTGGTTTCCGACGATCTCTTTAGCGGTCAATCGGTTGTCCTCAGATAGCGGCACGAAGCAGAGGTGCATATGAGGTGTTTTCTCATCGAGGTGGATAACGGCGGATACGATATTTTGCTCTCCCACTCGTTCCGCCATAAAATCGTAGGCGCGTTTCATATAGGCGAGCATTTCATCGTGGCTCATCGGTTGGAGCAGATCGGGTGAGCCGGTAATGAGCGTTTCCACAAGAAGCACACTATTCTTCTTGATAATCGTTTTACATTCGCTCTCGGCTATGCGCTCCTTCACTATCTTGCGATAGCTTTTCTGTGCGGGTGGTTTTAGATGGATATTATCCTTGCTCCTTTCAAGGTCAATATCGGGGTTGGACTTGTATGCTTCTTTCTCTCGTTCATTGTGTTTCTGCGCACTGAGTATCGTGCCGCCCTTATGTTTCTTGAATCGTAAAATCGCGTGTACTGCTATAAGCGTTTCCTCCTGTTAGTCGTATTTTGATGGATGCGTATGGGGTAGCGAGGAGGACGCGGGTACACCGCACAAACGCGGCGGCGTTATCACGCCTTGTGCTTTCGTCGAAGCCCTGCCGCCATAAAGCGAGGCGGCAGACCTTCACCGAAGCGGAGCAAATTTGCCTCCGCAAATTTACTCTGCGTTTATACGGTGTAACACACTATACCTTGCGATGCAAGGAGTGTGCCATCCGTTCCCTCTGGACTCCCTTAAAGGCTGCGGCGGAGCAGAAGCAATCCAAGTCTATTGCCTCTGCATCCTTGCAACCTTACGGCTCATTTCGGCACAAGCACACCCGCAGCTCGTCCCTTACTTGCCGTATTGAAGTAGACAACATTCTCACCGTTGGCTCGAATGTTTCCCTCCGCAACGGACAAGTGTATCCGTTGCTACCGCCTCCGCGACCTCCTTTCTCTCGTCGGCGGTTATGTATTTGTGGGGGCAGTTATCATATATCCGACGATACTGCCGCCGTGTTTTTCGGGTGGTGATTTCTCACTTCGGCTCGCTCTGAGCCGAGGTCAACCTCGCGCCAATATGGCACGAAGCGCGGAGAGAAAACAAAAAAAGACCCGTACTTACACACACGGATCACGGGAAACACGAAAAAGCGAACGGCGCACGTTCGCTAAAAAATGTCCCGCGCCTATGTATAAGTACGAGTCTAAAAGCTCGTTTCGATAAGAGAATGCAAGCGCATTCAATGCCGGTTTAGTGGCT
>JAGATD010000007.1 GCA_017621415.1 Clostridia bacterium | reverse complement strand
GGGTGGCCGTACCGTTGGTTCGGGCGTTGTTGCTGAGATTCTTGCTTAATTTCAAATTATTTTGTTAGCAAGATAAACAAATCCCCGACATCTGTATTAAGGTGTCGGGGATTAAAAAATTAAATATAATATATTGAATAATATCTTTGGGGATTGGTGTAATTCCATACCGGCAGTAAAGTCTGCGAAGAGTGCTGAAAAAGCGCTCCCGACAGGGTGAAATTCCTTGACCGACGGTAAAGTCCGGATGAGAAAAGAGAAATAATAAAACGGCATCTAAAAAGGCGAGTTTTCCGTTTTCTGTATTTCTTTCTCCGAGTCCCCTCGGAGTTTTTTGTTGCAATGATATAGTTGCAAAAAAGCAGTTTTCTGCTTTTTGCTTGGCTGATTTTTCAGCCGCGAAAAGGTTTGTTCGCCTTTTCGACATTCTATAATCATTATGAAAGGAAATACTATGAACAATAAAACTGATTTGAAAAAATACATAGGAATGGGCATTTTTTCAGCCCTTGCATTTGTTGTGGCGCTGGTCTGCAACATAATTCCTCCCGTTGCGGGATTCCTTTCGCTTGACGCGAAGGATTCGGTAATTGCTATTGCCTCCTTTGTTTACGGTCCTGTATCTGCGGTTGTAATTTCGTTTATTGCCGCATTCATTGAGTTTATCACATTCAGCACAACAGGCTGGTATGGATTTGTAATGAATTTTGCATCCTCCGCGGTGTTCTCTCTAACCGCTTCACTTATATATAAAAGGCTCCGAAGCCTTAACGGCGCATTGATTGCTTTCTTTGCCGCTGTGATTGCTACAACAGGAGTAATGCTTCTCCTTAATAGATTTGTTACACCTATTTACCTTTTTGATTACCTTGGCGCTATGCCTGAGCAGGTTGCTAAGGACTATGTAATTAGCATTTTGCCAACAGTGCTTTTGCCCTTCAATTTTGCAAAATCTCTGCTTAACAGTTCTATTGCAATGCTTCTATATAAGCCTGCGGTTTCTGCTTTAAGAAAGACGGGTATTGCTAAAGGAAATGCTAAAATGGAGTTTAACAAAAGCTCTGTTATTATAATATCTGTAGGCGCTGTTGCCTTGATTTCAGCCCTTGTAATTCTTCTTATAATATGGTAAACTAAAAAATAGCACAAAACATTTTCTGAACTTATTCAAGGTTATTTGTAAATATTTATTGACAAATAACTGAATTTGATTAAAAAAGCGCAAAGAAAAAAGCGAGATCTATATTGAAACATTAAGCACCGGTGGGAAAAATACATCGGTGTTTTTTGCTATTTGCAAGCAGGAAAAAATCTTAAAGTATTTGAGCTATACCAACAATTAGCAAGCGCAAAATATACACAAAATTGTACAAATATAAATAAAATACTTGAAATGCTCCAATGCCCTCAAAAACCTTGACATTGAAGCCTTTTGTATGATATACTAGCCTTGAAAGGGCGCATAATGATTTGAAAATATAGTATTATTACTCATAAAAGGGGAAAACAAATGACAAAAAACAAAAAAAGAGTGATTGCAGTTATGTCTATAATTGTTTTTGCAGCTGTATTATTCGTGCCGCTGATTATAGCTTCTGCCAACGACACCGAGCCTTTAAATCTTCGTTGGGACTTTGCAGGCGCGGACAGCTCGGTGCTTGATGATTTTACCGTTGTTGGCGAAAATGCCGATGAGTACTCACTTAAGGCTGACGGTCTACACTTCGGAAGAAATGCGGGAGACGTCAACGGCAAAAGAACAGATGTGCAAAATCTGTTTTTAGCTGACGGTCTTTCAGGCAGCTATGCGGTAGAGACGCACATCAAGCTTGAGAGTGCCTGGAAATATCCCGAAAACCAGGCTTGTCTTGTTATTTATGATGGGCATGAGGATTTTGTGAAGCTCGGCTTCCAGGGCACATCTGTGGCTCTTTGCTATGCAATTGACGGCACACTTACAAACGATTTTGCGTCAGTTAGTGTTGGCGCAAAGTCCGAAATGTGGCTCAGAATTGAGAAGAAAGACAATTCCTATACCGCTTATTATTCAATTAACGGTGTGAATTTTACCAAGGTTGGCGACTGTGAAGCAGAGCTTGAGGCAGCTCAGGCAGGATTTTACGTTGGCTGGAACGGCTACGGTGAAACAGCATCAACCGATGTATGGTTTGAGTACTTCAGCGTTAAATCGTTAGAAGATGAGGTGACCTCTGTGGATAAAACCCTTATACCCAACAAAGAAACGGTTAAGCTAGAATACGGAAAAAGCTTTGATCTTAGTGTACAATCAAGCGACGCGGGTGCTGAGTGCGGTGATATTACCTATACCTCAAGCGATACCTCCATAGCTACCGTAAGCAATAAAGGTGTGATTACCGCTGTTGGTGACGGATATGCTACAATCACGGTAAACAGTACGCTTTCAGGCAAATGCTATGTGGTTGTAAGCGCCCTCCCGGAGCTTCGCGAGTATGAGAGTGTGGCTAACCCCTATATGCCCGCTTGGGAATTCGTTCCCGATGCTGAGCCTTATATTTTCGAAGACCCCGACAACCCCGGTGAGTACCGTGTGTATGTTTACGGCTCGCACGATACCCAGGGTGAAGTTATTCCTTGCGGATTTGACCAGGTTGTGTGGTCGGCACCTGTAGATGACCTTACAAAGTGGCGCTATGACGGTGTTGCGTTTATCACGGGCGATTATGACCTTACCGCAAATCTTTATGCCCCCGATATTTGTGAGATAGTCAATGCCGACGGAACGAAAACCTATTACTTCTACCCCAACGCAACTACCTCAAAGCAGTATTACAGGGTTGCAAAATCCGACCGCCCCGACGGTCCTTTTAAGGTTATGGAATGGTCCAGTGATAACCCTGTTGACGAGAAGATAATCAGCTCTGACCCAGCAGTTTTTGTTGACGATGACGGCAGAGTTTATGGCTACTACGGAAGCTCCTCGAAGCCCCAGTGGGTGGAGCTTGATCCTGCGACTATGGCTACCGTAAAAGAAGGCTGCGTACCGAAAAACAACCTGCCCGGTGTCTACGATATTTTAGACAGAAGCACAATGCAGCTCCGCTCCGACTATGACCCCACTCAGTATAACATAGTTCAAGACGAGCACGTTAACGATTGGCGCTTCTTTGAGGCATCCTCGATAAGAAAGGTTGGCAATAAGTACGTATTTATCTTCTGCAGATATGCGCCTAATACCGAGCCTACAGGCGGTTACTTCAGCCAGCTGGCATACGGATATTCCGACTCTCCCGAGGGACCTTGGACATACGGCGGAGTTATTGTAAGAAATGCGGGCGAAGCAATTCCCAACGGTGACGGAACATATGCCGACACATTCTTAAAGCAAAACACTCACGGCAGCATTTGTCAGATAGGTGATGAGTGGTATGTGTTCTACCACAGAGGCCACAGAGGAATTATCTCAAGACAGGCGATGGCAGAGAAAATCAACATCTCCTGGGATGAAAAGCCTGTCAGCGAGGGCGGTGAGGTAAGAATAGACTTTGCCGAAATGACATCAAAGGGCTTTAATACCGACGGACTTGACCCATATAAGACCTACTCGGCGGGCATAGTATCCTATCTTACAGGCAACTACGAATTTAAACCCAATTATTCAAGAGATACAAAATTCCTGCCTATTCTCAATATACATAATGAGGTTGTTGCAGGTATAAAGTATTTTAACTTCTCAAAGAACGCCCCCGCAGGACACTATTCAACTCTTAGTATAAACCTTACACCAAAGGGTAAAAGCGGAACTATTGACGTTTATATGCGTCCCTTAAGCGCCAAGGGAACTCCCGTAGTTAAAACCGACGGCAAGATTACATCGGTAGGAGAGGGAAGCTACAAGATAGGCAGCTTTACCGTTAGCGACAGTATGTCCTGGGTTGCTACAACTCTTACTATTAATGCGTCAGCGGTTGACAGCCTTGAGGGCGAATGGGGTCTGTTCCTTGTGTTCAATACTCCCTCATCCTATGCGCTCTGCGACCTTAACAGTATAGGCTTTGGGCTTGAGTCTGAGAACCATACAGAAAGTTATACCGATAACGGTAACGGCACACACTCCTGCGATTGCTCCCTTTGCGGAAAGTCTATTATCCTCTCCGAGGTTCACAAATTCGTAGACGGCGAGTGCGTTTGCGGCGCTGAGGAAAATCTTGAGGGTATTATAGGCAATCTTTACGGATATAATGTTATACTTTCTGACACAGTAGGCCTTAACTTCTATATGATACTCCCCGATAGCTGTATTTCGGACAGCGGAGCCTATATGAGCTTTGAGGTGAACGGAAGAAAGGTAAATATACCTCTTTCCGAGGCTGAAAATGTTAATATAAACGGTGTCAGCTGCTATAAATTCACTCTTACCTTAGGCTACAAGGAGCTTTCTGATAAAATCACGGCAAAATTTGTATGCGAGGCAGGGGAAAGCCGCGAGTATAGCTATTCAGTTAAGGAATACGCAGGCTATATTATGAAAAACAAAGCCGAGAGCGATGAATATAAAAAGGCGGCGCCTCTTGCGGAGGCTATGCTTAATTACGGAGCATATACTCAAAAGCATTTAGGTCACTCAAAGAACAATCTCGCAAACTCAGAGTGCGCGAAAAAGGATGTTTCCTCTGTAACAAGCAAAACACTTGAAAAATACAGAATAACTACCGCTCAGGGCGGAGATCTTGTAACTGCGGCAGGTTCAAATCTTTCGCTTGAGCCCTTGACATTAAGACTTTACTTTAATAAGCTCTCCGACAAAGCTCTTACCTTCAGGCTTAACGGTGTCGAGCTTGAGAGCGGAATTAAGGACAACTATATCTATGTTGAAATAAAGGGAATTTCCCTCGGAAGCCTTGATAAGGACTTTAAAATTGAGATAAGCGACGGTGAGACTACCGAATACGTAAGGTATAACCTTTGTGCTTATTTGTACCTTGGTGTAAGCTCTAATCATGAGAGCTTTACCAATGAGTTTAAGGATACGCTTCGCGCCCTGTATCTCTTTAACAAGGCTGCGGCAAGCTATAAATAAAGGAGGATATCAGTATGAAAATTAAATATCTTTTATCGGTGTTGTGTATTGCTATGCTGACTCTCCTTTTTACAGGCTGCACAAACGAGGATGACCTTGGAGGCGGCGAGCAGACTCCCCCGTGTACACATAATTATATCGAGGGTATTTGCGAGCACTGCGGCAAAATAGACACAGAGTATAAGCCCGACGATGACGGAAAGGGCGACGAAAGCGGTGAGCAAAAGCCTGGCAGTGAGCCTGAGGTACCGCCTATTGATATGGGCGGAAGCACCGAGTTGCCATTCGTTCCCGCAAAATAATCAAAACCGCAAAAATTCGTTTTAAAAAACGGAGAAGCAAAATGCTTGTACAAAGAATAAATTGGCTTTTTCCCGGCCACGAGGCAGGGGCAGAGTTTTATCTTAAAATGCTTGATAAATACCCGAAAAGCTATGATGAAATTTGGCTTACCACAATTTCGGGCTTTCCTCCTCTTGAAAAGCACAAGGAGTGCGCCGAGTGGTTTTCGGACTTTGCCGAGGAGCTAAAGCGCAGAGGGATTAAGGTCTCTCTCCAGCTAGCAAACAGTATCGGCCACGGGGATATGATAGGCGACGAGTATGATTGCACAGGCCTTACCGAAAACCCACGCGTAAGACCGCTTGTGGGCGAGGGCGGTGAGCAGGCAAAATACTGCTTTTGTTGGAACAACCGCGCCTTTCGCGACTATTCTAAAAGAGAGCTTGCCCTTTATGCCGAGATTGTAAAGCCCCACAAATTTTGGATAGACGACGACCTGCGCCCGAATAACCACCTACCCGTTGTAAACGGCTGCTTTTGCCCCGACTGTATAGAAAAATTCAATTCTCTTTACGGCACGGACTTTAATAGAGAGAGGTTGGTTGAAAAAATCCTCGACAGCGAGCTTTCCTATCGCGAGAGGTGGGTAAAATTTATCAGAGACGGCCTCGGCTCTTACGTAAGAGAGCTTTGCGAGGCGGTGCACGAAGTCTCTCCCGAAACCGAGTTCGGCTTCCAAAACTGTGATAACGGCTCTTACAGCGGTTACGGCTACGATTTCATTTTTGACCAAATGAGGGCGGTAAACGGCAAAGCTCCCCATTACCGCGCGGGCGGTGGATTTTACTACGACCACAACCCCGACGGACTTCTCGAAAAGGGACTGAAAATAGCCTATCAGCATTCGTTTTTACCATATTTTGGTATTTTAAGTCCCGAAATTGAGTGTTTGCCCAACACTGCCTTTGGCAAAAGCGTGGCGGGAATTCTTCTTGAAACCGCCCACTATCTTGCCCTTGGTGCACACGATATGACCTATAACGTTATGGACAATTTTCACGACCCGTTTTGGTGGCACGAGGAAAAATTCCGCGAGATTGAGAAAATGCGCCCCTACTTTGAAAGACTCGGCGAGGTATCGAAAATTACCAAAGCCGAGGGACTTCGCTACTTTGTGTCCGAGAAGGCGTATAACAAGCCCTTAAAAAAGGGCGCAACTATCTCCGAGCTTAACCGAGAATATCATATCTCGGCATACCCCCTTGTGCGTGACGGAATTTCTATCGTTTACGACGAGGACGAGGATAGCGTATTTCTTCTTTACCCCGACGTTGCCTCTATCATCACCCGTGATGAGGCAGAGAAGCTGAAAAAAAGAAAAGTCATCACCTGCGGTGAAAGCGTTGCAATATTAAACGGCAGAGGTTTTGACCTTGGATTTTCGGCAACCCCAGTTGAGCAAAGATATAAGGGTGCTCTTACCGAGATGTATGAGCCGCATCCGTTAAACGGAAGTGTCAGCGACCGCTTCGTTGAAAATTATTACACCAAGGGTAGGTTTGAGCCGCATATTCTTTCTTCTCTTCCCGAGGGA
This sequence comes from Clostridia bacterium, assembly GCA_017621415.1. GTDB lineage: Bacteria > Bacillota > Clostridia > Oscillospirales > CAG-272 > UBA1740. Next base: position 56,670 of record JAGATD010000007.1, on the reverse strand, counting down.
GCCGAGATTTTAGGTAAATATAAGCACAACGTGAGGGAAAGCGAGCCTATAAACGGCGAAATTTCCACCGCCATAATTCCTCTTAAAGAGGGCGGAGAGTGGTGCGTTTTTGGCTACTCGCTTTGGAAAACGGTGAAAACGATTGCCGAGCGTGACAGAATTTTAAATGTTTACGACCGCCTTGCAAACACCGCAGGCGCAAGACTTCTCTCTCCCGTACAGGCGGCGGTGAATATACGCAAGGACTCCGAGGGCAAAATACGCGCCATCTCGCTCACCAATTGTACGGTAGGAAAAGAGAAAGACGTGCGTATATTTGTCAAAAAGCCTTTTGGAAGCAAAGCCGTTTTTCAGGGGCAGTATGCACAGGCGAGAGAAATTCAAATGCAGCAAGAAAACAGCGGATTCGTGCTTGAATTGCCGACTATAGAGCCTTGGTCCGTTGCAACGGTATTTTTCGAATAATTTTTTACAGTAAAAAAGCCCGAGGCAATTTGCCTCGGGCTTAAATAATTTATGCCGTAATTATCTGGTCTTGTTGATTTTGTAGAGTCTTACGTTGTCTACTGTTACGATTTGAGAATCACCGTCGCGAAGCTTAAGTTCAACTTTTGTTCCGTCTGTTAAGGGATTTGCCTGAGTAGAGTCGGTAATTGTTGCTCCCGCCAGCTGACCGTTAACGTAAATGTCAACTCTGCCTATGCCGTCAACACGGTAGTATTCAACGCGGAGATTAAACTCGTATCCGGAAAGAGGTCTAACATCTGTAACTTCTATCTTGGGATTCCATCCAATTGATTTGAAGTACATTGCTGAGCCGGGATTCGGTTCGCCTCTGAACATAATGTTGAAGGCGAAGCGGTTACCGTCTGCGTCGTAGAAGGCTATTTCGGAGTAGTTTCCGCTTTGAAGTGCGGTGGAAGTACCCTTGATATCAGCCGACCAAACAACTGTGTTGAAGTCGCCCTCTTGTGCTTCAGTGGGAGTAAAGGTTGCAGTATCGGTGCTTCCTATGGTAGTGTTCGCTACGAGCTGACCTTTATTTACCTTGAAGTCACCTGTGGTAGTTACGCCTGCGGGAAGTGTATTCTCGTCAAAGTTGTATGCAGGGCGAGCCTCGTCAGCCGCTACAACTTTTTTGAGCACTACGTTATCCATATAGAAGTCACCCATTGCTCCGCTGTATGTTCTGACGATCATGTTAGTAACGTTAGTGAGAGGAGCTGTTGTGTTTACATAATTGACCTGCTTTACAAGGTTGCCGTTAATATATACTCTTGTTTCGGTTGTACCTGCAGTAGCATCAATTATCTCATACTCGATTTTGAGAGTGTACCAGTTAGCATCGCAGAGAATGCCGTCAACCGCTTCATAATTTGTACTGATAGATCCTTCAGCGTTTCGACCGAGAACTCTTACGGAAAGATTCTCGTAATCAGCGCCGAGAAGAACGGTAACGCCCTCGGTAGAACCGTTTCTAAAGTCGTACTGGGTTACACTGGAGGTGGATTTGTCGCTGAAATCATTGTAAATATCTGCTTCAAACACCACTGTATCAAAGTTGTTGGTAGTGGGAGTATTAAAGGTAAGATAGGACTGATAGGCGGTAGCGGTCTCACCGTAATCCTTGGTTATACGAAGAACGTTGTTAGTGGAATCGGTGGGATCTTTTGCAATGCCGAAGTACATAATTGCGTTAACGTTACTGCTTGCCTTTTCTGCGAAGATGTTATTGTTATAATAGGTCTTACCGGTGTCGGGAAGCGATATGTTTTCTCTTGCGGAATCCTTAAATGCCATATCGAAGGTTTCACCCTTGTTCTCGCGAACGAAGATGTCAGGAGAGATGATTGTAGTAGCGTTTACAGTAATAGTATTTGCGGTTTGAGTGCTTTCCGCAAACTCACCGTTCTCACCAAGGGTCTTAAGATTCCAGCCCTTAAGAGCACCATCTGCGGTGCAGGTAAGAGCGAGCGAAGCTCCGTCAAGGTATAGACCGGAGTTATTGCCCTCTGCGTCGATTGTAGAATCTTTAGCATATACATAATTGTAATCAGCTATGGGAGTTGCTGTGGGAGCGAGAACTGCCTGTGCGTCAATGCCGTACTGGAGAGTAGAGTTGTAGAGCTTTTTCTGAAGCGGGGTTGAGTCCTCGGAAATGTAAAGACGCTCGTAGAGATACTCTGCAACGCTGTAACGGGTAACCTTGCCTGCAACGCCGCCTGAAACAGGCTGCGCGTAAACATAATCAGCAATGTTCTTTGCCGAAATGCCCTGTGTTCTTATTTCGATGTAGTTTCCGCCAAGAACTTCGATGTACCTTTCGCTGCCGGAGAAAGTGCCGATAAGCTCAGCGGAAGCATCGGTGTCAGGGTTAGTCTTGTACACGTTAACAACTGTGTTTGCAGCCTTTACGTTCTCGGTTACGGGAATTGCGTAGTAGAGGTGAAGCGCGCCCTCGTAAGAAACGTTCTTACTTTCGATTACGGGAGCAGTGGAAGTCTCATCCGCCTGTACGGAGATTCCCACAAATGCCGTGAGGAGCAGGGCAAAAGCTAATGTCCAGAGGCAAATTTTAGAAAATTTTGAGTTTTTCATTGTTTTTTTACCTTTCTTTAAATAAATTTATTTTTGATTTAAATTAAAAGTATTCCTTAAGGTATTCCTTGGTGTTTTCAACCATTTCGTCAAAGAGCGCTCTTGCGTCTTTCTTGGAAAGGTTGATGAGAGGGTTATTCATAAAGGCAACAAAGGCCTTTTCAAGATTTCTTTCCAGCGCTGCCTCAATTACAAGCTCCTGCTCTGCAACAATTCTTGTTATGAGAGGATAAATTTCTATCGGAAGATTGCCTGTAAATATGGGTGTAAGTGTATTTGAAGTAAATCTTGCATTGGTTTCAACCACTGCGCCTAAAGGTAGATTTGGTATCTGACCGTAGTTCGGAATGTTAACATTTGTTACCATTTCCGTGAGTCCGAGAAGCGAGCGCATCTGCTGAACGCCCTCTTCGCCTGTGTCGCCTATTTCGGGCTCGATTTCTCCGCTAATAAGCTTTGCGCTCTGGTCAAATCTGTCCTGATAGCCTTTTCTTCTGCTGTCTACTGTGGTAAGAGTGAACTTCCAATCCTTTACCTGCTCGGGGTTCTTCAAGAACCAGCTGCCCTCGCAGAATTCGGCAAGGTGCCTGTCGCCTGCCGCTGCAATATAGCCATAACGTCGGAACAGCTCGAACTTAACTCTGTGACCGCACATAAGGTCGGTGTTCATCCAGTTGTCGTTGCTCTCTTCGTTGTAGCCCGTTTCATAATATTTGTTGGCAAACTCTTTGTAGAGAGGGAAGAGGTCGATGTTTTTGTACTTAGCCTCGGTAAGCCAGGTAAAGTGGTTAACACCCATAACATTACACTTAATTTCCTGAAGTCTTATTTTGTCGTAACCGTATTCGGTGCGGAGCATACTTGCAAGAAGCTTTTGTGTTCCGAACACCTCGTGACAGCAGCCGAAAGCCTTTATCTTCGGGAAAACTCTGTAAAGCGTAGCGGTGATTACGGTCATGGGGTTGGTGTAATTGATGACCCAAGCTCCCGGGCAATGCTCTTCAATCTTCTTTGCGATATATTCTATCATAGGAAGAGTTCTGAGCGCTCTGATAATTCCGCCGGGACCTGTGGTGTCACCAACCGATTGATAAATGCCGTACTTTTCGGGAGCGTGAACGTCGCTGTACATCTCGTCAAGGGTTGCGGGCAGGATTGAAATGATTACAAAGTCCGCACCTGCGAGAGCCTCGTCGATAGTTTCACATGCCTTGTAGTCAAATTTCGATTTTGACTTTTCGTGAGAGGCATATTTTTTGCCTATAATTTCATTGTCTTTTGCCGCTTTAAAATCTATGTCATAAAGGGCAACCTGACCGCTCAGATCCTCTGCTGTCGCAAGGTCACTCATAAGTGTCCACGCCCAGCCTTTTGAGCCGCCGCCGATATAGGCGATTTTAAGATTTTCTACTCCGTTTTTGGTATAATTCATAGTCTTGTTCTCCTGGGATAAAATGCTTAGGTCCAACCGGTATCATTAAGATCTCCGCGGTTACCGTCACCGTCATCTCCGCCTTGGCCGCCGGAGGTTGCAATTACATCAGTAAAAAAGTCGATAATTTCAATTTTCGGAGAAAGATAATCGTTTTTTTCCCGATCCTTACAGTTTAACATTTTACTGAATCTCCTTTCATTCGTTTTTTACTTTATGGCTTTTAAAAAGTTTTCGTAATCTTCTTTATCGTAAATCGGCGGCATAGGAAGGTCAAATACTGCCATCATTGCTTCGACAGTTCGGTGGATACAGATAACGGTTGAGTTTACCGTTCCCTCGACAATTCCCGCAAGACCTACAGGCGCTCCCTGAGAACAGCCGCCCGAGGGACCTGCCATATAGCAAAATGAGCCGTCGGTATGCTTTAACATAAGGAGCTTTTCCTTAGTTGATTTAATAGCCTCGGGGGCGGAGCGCAGAAGCTCTGAAACGATTTTGTCTGCTTGGCCCTCATTGCCATTTTCACCGTATTTACGGATATTGTTTATCAGGTACTGAAGCGCATACCACACATTGTACTGCCAGCAGCAGGTTGCTCTCTCACGGTCTGTTTCGGAGGAGACGATTTTCATAGCCTCCTTTGCCGCAAGGGTGGCATTTGGGAGCGGCTTTCTTATAGCACTGTAAAATGCCGCGATTTTGAGAAGCGCATTTATTGCATCATAGCTTGAATAAATTCCCCAAAGACCTGTCTTACTGTTTTGAATTTTGCCAAGGAATTCGGCAGCCGTGTCCGCAAGTCCCGCAGCCAGCACCTGCGCCGCTTGAGCAGCCATCATATTTCCCGCAAAGTAGGTATCCTTTTCCCAATCCAAGGAGCCAAGATATGAGAGAAAGGCTTCCTTTGAGAGAAGATGCTCGGGTAGTGAAGCCTTTTTTTCGTTTCCTACCCCTGAGAGGCGGTCATTTGCCGTGGGGTAGGGGAGCTTGAAGTTAAGCTCCCTTTCAAGCGCTACCGCCCACATCATATCTCTGCCAAGTCTTGAATTTTTGTGGCGCCAGTTCGGGTCATTATAATCCCACTGGGGATGATAAATATATCCGTCATTGGGACTTTGAAGAGATGAGACAAAGCTTATTATTTTGTTTTTCATCTCATCGGGCAGGTCGGTCGCCTTGTCAATAAAGCCTATGGAGGCTAAGGTGTTTACCGCCTGATATGTGCTTTCAACATCCGGGAGAAAGCCCTTGTTGTCTCTGCCGGAGACCGAGAAATAAAATCCCCCGATCTCCTTGTCGTAAAGAGAGCCAAGCCATGTGGCAAATTCCGGATCAAATATTGAATAAAGCTCTTTTAGCTCTTTGACAAAGGCCGAGCCGTCAGCGCCTCTTGCGTTGACCTTGTCTTCAAGCATTTTCCATTTTGGGTCTGTGTTTTTAATCATTTTGTGCCTCGCTAAAAGGGAAAGGGGGGGTTAGGACCAAGCCGAGTCGTCCTTGTCAGTTCCGCCAAAGTCCAGCGAGCCGTCGTTACCGCCATCGGGCTCTGCGGGAAGGAACTCCTCGGGAACATCATCGAGACTAACCTTTTCAACTACCGCCTCGGAGCTATCGGGAACGATGTCAAGGTCGGCAAAGTAGATACCGTTTTGCATTTTTACAAGCGCATAGCTTACATTACCGTTTTGAGTAATCTTTACCGCCTCAAAGCTCTCGTCAAGCTGAACTCTGACTGACAAAGGATAGTTGTAAATCTCATCATCAAGTCCGTCTTCAAGTACGATAGTGATTTCATCGCCTCTTTCAATAGTGACGGTTGCATTTTCTGCCTCACGGAGATAAAGCATAGCATCCTCGTAGTTGGTTTGCCATACAGCGCCTGTTTCTACATAGGCGGCTATTCTCTTGCAGATTGCGTCAAGCCTTGACTCGCGCTGGTAGAAGTAGGTTTCGGTGCCGCCGTTTGTTGCACCGCTGTCGAAGTTTGCATCCTCATCAAGATGATAGAGGAAGAGGTTTGCAAATCTGCCGTCGCCTCTTGCAACACTGTCGATTACCGCAAAGGTCTGTGCATCGTTGTCAGGCAGAATCTGGTGGGCGGGAGTCTTTTCCCAATCCCAATCATAGATGTTTGCCGCAGTTCCGTCGTAATATCTGTCAGCAATATACTCTTCTCTCAGAATTTCGTAGACCTCGTCGTATATCTGCTCACCGTGCATATCAACAATCCAGGCATAGCCGGGAAGAACCGCGGTAAGCACACGCTGAGAGGGGAAGAGGGAACGAAGCAGATACTTTGAGCCGATAAACTCGCGGTGCAGGAAGTCCCAGTCGATATTTTCGCCGGTCTCGGTATCAGCCCAGAACACGTGGGTTAATCCGTGGTTCATAAGCTTTAGTCTGCCGCCGGCAAGCTTTGATTTAAGGAAATCAATAATGTCGGCATTGGGCGTTTTTTCTTCTGTGTTCGTACCCTCGCCCGCATTTTCCATAAGGTTGTCGATTACAACAGCGATATCAGCCTTAAGGTCATATTTTGCAGCAACCCTGTCAAGAACAGTGATTGTGGGTTTGTCTGCGGAAATATCGGTGTTGAGGGTGATAATGCCGTTAGCGCCGCCCTTAACAGGAAGAACCTTTACGTCAAAGTCCTCGGTTTCAGCTTCGGGATAAACCTTGCCGGAGGGGGCGCCCTGAGGATTTGTGGGATAGGTGAGAGTTGTTTCGTAGAGAGAAATGTTATCAAGAAGCATTATTCCTTGAGTATTGCTCCAGGTGGTTACAACGAACTCGCTGATGTTGTTGTTTACAGTATAGCTCTTTCCAGCAGGGTCGTCTTTTTTAGGACCGTAGAAGTTGCGTGAAACGTAGATAAGAGCTGTGTCCATATAAACCATGATCTTCGCTGTATTCTGGTCTCCCTCAAAGAACTCAATTCTCAGATTAAACCACTTACCGGGCATAGATGCGGTTGCGACAGACGAACCTGAAATTCCCGATGTGTCATTTGAGCTATCGATAAAGAGGAAATGCTCCTTAGTGACATTTATTCTGAATGAGTAGGCGGGATTTGACCTTGCTCCAAGGTAGAACTGATAGGTGGTATCAATTCTGCCGGGAATATAGTCAATACACATATCAGCTTCAAACACCGTTACATTGTGGCTTGCGCTTGTACCCGTTTTCGGTATAGTAACTACGGGTGCGTAGGGCTTGTTGGTCGAGTCTTGGGCGGTGGTATTTGCCTTATAGAATTTAAGCACCTTTTCTGCTGCGTTTCTGGGGTCGGCAATTACCGAAATGTAGGAATAATCATCGTTTTTGTTAGATGTAACCTTTGCGGGAGCCTGACCTATTGAATCATTCTCAAAGGTTATTGTGTCATTTGTAGGAGTAACAGGCTCATCGGGATTTGGCTCATCTGTGCCGGGATTATCTGTGCCAGGGTTATCGGGACTCGGCTCAATGGGAGCAAAGGAGTCGGTAAGCGCGTCGTTCTTGCATTCGAGATTCGTTTGTACAAAAGATGTGTTATCAACAAGAAGGTCTGCGTAGGTGTCACCGTAGGACATAATGCGAACCTGAGTTATGAGCGAAATAGGTTGATTGGTTTCTACCTCGCTTCCGCCATAGATGTTACTTACTCTTGCAAGCTCACCGTCAATATAGGTCTTTATTCTTACGGTATCTCTTGTGCCGTTGTAATACTCGATGCGGAGCTTGTGCCACTCTTCGGCATTCTCAACAGTCTTGTTTGAGCCTCTGTGTCTCACCTCGCCAAGAGATGACAGGTCGGAGTAAGATATACCGTTTCCGCTCTTACTGAGATTGATTATGTAAGCGGTCTTGTCACCGTCTTCAAGGAATATCTGGAAGCTTGAAATCTTATTCGGCTTAAAGGTAAACTTAAAGTCTGTTTCAAATACCGTTACATTGTAGTCCTTTGTCTGCTTGTTAAGCGCAAAGCTTAGCGCGTCCTGTCTGCCTGTGCGTGTGCTGAATTCAAGCGCCTTTGTGTACTTGTCGCCCTTAAGCACCTCGCGTACAGCAAAGGACGAGCCGGAGGAAAGCAGATTCATAGTAACCGATGAGGGAATATTGCCGTTAGACGAGCCCTCGTAGGTAAGCACTTCGCTATTGTCCTCGGAATTTTGGGACTCCTTAACATCTCTGGGAGTAAAGGTGTCGCTTGTGGTTTCAAACTTTACATTATCAAGGGTGAGTGTGCCGCTGCCGTCTATTGACTCAATTTTAAGGAATGCGGGAGCAAGAAGCTTGTTTTCTTCGCTGTAACATAGAGTTGTGCACGCAATAGCCTGACCGCCTGATATTATATATGCGGTATCACGCAACGGATAGTAAAGTATAGATACAGATGATATGCTGTCTTTTGCAATATAGCAAAGAGCGTCAGAGTATTCACCGTTTGCTGTAACCTCGTGTATAGATGCCTTTTTATCCTTAACTCTTACCGCAAAGGCGATAATTCTGTTTCCGTCATCATCAACAAAGGATATAAGGTATCCTGCCTCGGAGGAGGAGCTGATTGAAAGATCCGCGCTGAAGCTTATAAGGCTTGTGATAACGCTTCTTTCATTTACGGGGAAGATTATCGAAGAGGAGCTTCCCAGACTTACATACTTGTCTGTATCGCCGCCAAGGCTTACATTACCCGAACAGTCAACTCCTATTCCGTTTTCAAAATCGTGAATAACAGAGTCGATTCCGGGCTTTGTCGCTGTGTCAAAGCTCTTCTTTACCTTTTCGCAAACCATATTGTCTAAAGTAAGGTTTGCTGTCGAGGTAAAGCTTAGAGAAACCTTTCCTACAGGATAGTTTTTCGCATTTTGGCATAGCACATCGCAGCTTGCCATAAGGTTTGAATCAAGATAGAAGAGAGCTACTCTTTTTCCGTCATAGTATTCAATCTTAAGCTTGCGGCTTTCGCCTATCGGTATTATCACACCGTCAATCTTAAGGTCGCTTGCTCCTGTGGGAGCGGCATAGATGCAGACATATTTTGTGCCGTCTATGTCTACTATCTCAACATTGTATTTTACGATATCGTGAGGATTTACACCGTCCTCGGCAAATGTGATATCAAATATCTTGCCCTCTGCTTGAGAGATTATATTAAGGTCAAGCTCAAAAGAGGTCGCGTTAGCGCCTGCGGTTCTGATATTAACCGGCAGAGACATAACAGCAGAGCCCTTAACCGAAAGCTCCTTGCTGTCGTCTTTCGATATTACCTCTGCTGAGCCGAGGGTGTTTACAGACTCGGGCAGCGCTCCGACGGTCTCTTCTTCAAAGTCGTAAACAATCCCGTCTCTGTCGGGGCCGTCTATATTAATTACAGGCTGATTTTCGGGGTCAAGAACAGGAGTATACTGCTCGCTCTTTTTATAGCAGGACCAGTTGTCAAGAAGAACTCTTGCTCCGTAGTATGAATAAACATAGAAGTCTACTCCCTCATATCTTGCGTCAGGAGAGGGGGTTCCGCCGTCAAGCTTTTCGCCATTAGGGTCATAGAAGTTATCGCTTACGCTGATAAGCTTGTCGTCAACATAAGTTTTTATTCTTACATCGGCTGATGCCGCATAGAAGAATTCAACTTTAATTTTAAACCACTGACCGAGAGGGACCGATGTTTTCAGGTCAACGGTCTTTGAGTTAAGTCCGTTGTCGGAGGTCTGCTCGTAAAGGTAGATATTGCCGTTATACATCGCAAAGGCGATAAGATGGCAGTTTGGTCCTACCGCAAGGGTTGCGAACATACCTGTGGGAGCATCTGTAAAGTTAAATTCACCCTCAAATACATAGCAACGGGAGAGAGGATTTACAGAGAGGTCCATAGGCAAACGCACTCTTTTGCCGCCACCTGTTACAGCATCAAATTCAAGAACATTTCCGCTTTGGCGGGGGTCCTTTATAACATTGAAGGTAGAGCCGTCTGTGCCGTTGGATATCTTAAGAGAGGAGGTTGCGGCTCCAACGGTTTCTTCGTCAAAGTTTGCCTCAACTATAACGATTTCCTCTTTCTCCTTTATAATTGAGCCGAGGTCCTCAACTCTGTCTACAAATCTGGTAAGATCCGCCTTTCCGAAAATGGGAGGCATACTGTATCCCAAAGCCGAGAACATCTGGTGGCAGGTGTCAGCAAGGCAGATTAGCGTTGCGTTTATGTCACCCTCAAGCATTCCGGGTACAGCAACGGGCATACCCTGGCTTGTTGCCGAGGTGGAGTTTTCGTTGTAGGAGAAGGAGCCATCCTCACGGAGGAAGATAGACTGCTTTTCGGTGGTTGCTCTTATGAGCTCGGGAGCTCTCTCTTTAAGCTCTGCCTTTATCGAGCTTATAACTAAGGCAGCCTGGTCTGCGGGATGGCACTTGTTAAGTATAGAGAATATGTTATTTATAGAGAACCAGGTGTTATAAGCATAACATACAGTAAGGTTATATTCTTCTGTAGTAATGGCATTGATTGCCGAGCGAGCTGCGGCCTCGGGGTATTTAAGAGGAATTTCGAGAGCGGAGCAGGCTGCGGATATCTTCATAAATCCGTTAAGCCCATCATAGTCTGCGTAGGGGCTCCAGTGTCCTGTAGTCTGATAGCAGTTGTCAAAGAGCCATTCCTGTAAAATATCCTTAAGGCGGTAGTTTGCTCCGATGGAGGCAAGATACTCGTCACGCGCCTTTATTTCCTGCGCCTGCGAGGCTATATCGTTTCCGATAGTGTAGGAGTCATTTTTAAGATCAAGACCGTTAAGGTAGGTGATAAATGCTTCCTTTGATGCGATGTTTGACGGTACAGATGCTCCCGATGCGGGAACAACCTTAGAAACTGCGCTTGCCATACCCGACAAGCGGAGTGGGTCGGTTGTTCTGTTATAGAGAATAGGCTTATCAAAGCCAACAGGCGTTCCGTCAGCCTTCATTCCGTCGCCCTTTACGTCAAGAATGTCGTAGGTGGGACTTGCTCCGAGAGAAGCAAGAAGCGACAGACCCTTTGTAAGGTCACGGCTTTTTCTTGATATTCTGGAATCCACCATAGCGCGTGTCCACTGTGGGTGGTAGAAGTAACCGTTCGGATCCTGAAGCCCTTTGACAAAGGAGATAAGCTTTGTCTTAAACCAATCGGGAAGAGCCGCGTTTGCATCGTCGCCGTACTCGTCAAAAGCACCGCTTATTCTTAAAAGATCGATAGCCTGAGCTGTTGATTCAATATCCGGCAGATATCCCTCGTGGTTTCTTCCGGAGTTTGAATAATAAAATCCGCCGGTGTCAGGGTCGTAAAGGTCGGCAAGCCAGTCTAACATCTTTGAGTCAAACATGGCATACATTTCCTTAAGGGCACTGACAGTCTCGGCATCAGACTGCTTTAGAACAGCATCCCAAGCTGCATTTTGCCTTGCCGCATCCTTTTCTTTTTGTTTTTCAAGAATATCAAATGTATATACCCTTGAGAAACCGTCGGCAAAGTTAATAGCTGTGTTTGCTTTTACAAACTCTGAAACAAAGAGTCTTAGCGCGGAGTCGTTCACAAGCTCGGTGTAGTCAACAGCGCTTTCGCATTCATCGTAAGCTATAGCGGCAGACTGTCCGTTTGAGTATATCGCAACTCTTATGATGTAATCGCTTTCACGCTCGTGTTTTTCAAGCACGGAATAAGCGGTATCCGAGAGCTCAGAGTCGCATTTTCCAACGAAAAGCTCATTTGTGCCGGCTTCGGTAGGTCTGCCTACAAGCTCCGGCATTTTTCCGAGAGCATAAAACAGCTCATCTTGAAGCATTTCGGCTGCGGCAAAGCTCTTGCCGGGTACCACAATGCTTACGGCTTCACCGACATCGAAGGTGACAAGATTGTTTACATATCCGTCGGGGGGATTTTCTTTGTCGGAGTTGTTTGTGCAGGAAAACAAAACCAACGATGATGTAACAATCAAAATAACAGTCAGTAATAAAGTTTTTTTCATACAATTTTCCTTTCATTGTTATTCTGCTCGAAGTTTTTCTTTTAGCAATTTATAAGCACAATTTTTGTTTTAACAGTAAAAATATCCAAAAAAAGATGCGCCTTGTAATACTATTTTAAACCACATTAACAAATTTTTCAATGGATATTATGATACAATATATGCACAAAATTGAAGTTGTTCTTGGCAAAAAACAGTATAGAAGTTAAAAAAAGGAAAATAAAAACCGAGGACAACAAAAATACTCGTGACGAGTATTCCGAAGCCCTCGGCAAAAAAATGTTAATTTCTTTTTCTGAATTTCGTAGGTGACATGCCGGTATGCTTATGGAAAAGACGGCTGAAGTAAAGTGCGTTGTCGAATCCCACAGCATCGGATATCTTTGATATCGGATAATCGGTGTTTATAAGCAATGCTTTGGCATTTGTTATTCGCAGAGTAATAATGTATTGTAAGGGTGAAAGCTTTGTGATGCTTTTAAAGTTTCTTATAAACCAGGATACACTCATATGCCTCATTTTAGCATATTGTTCTATATTGATATCCTCCGTGTAATTTTCACTGAAGTAATTTATAGCTCGCTCAACTTCGTTTAAGGTGTCGCGGTTAACCCCTCGGCCCTCTCTAAGATAGCGGCTGATAACAAGAATAATCTCTCTGAATAAAATTGAGGTTAACTCCTCGTAGTTGGTTCGCTTGGTTTGAATTTCACGGATAATACGGTTGCATTTTGAGGGAAAATCTGAGGAATCACCGATAAAAAATACATTTTTGTTCAGGTCTGCGGTGTCAAGCAGCTTCTCAGCCTCGTAACCTGTAAAGTGTATCCAATAGCTTTCAACCCTGTCCTCAAGATAGTAGTAATACATCTGTCTTTCCCAGGGTCTGAACAAAACTATGTTGCCGCGCGAAACAATCTGCTCTTCACCGTCTAAAAAGAAATGCGCCTTTCCCGATGCGATGTATATGATCTGAAAATCTCCTCTGCCGTTTGGTCTCTCGGTAGCAATTACACGGCGCTTCACAACTCTGTTGTAGCCTGCTGCCGTAACAACCAAGGGCTTTGTAATGTCGACAATGTCCTCGTCGTTTTCGCCTATGTAAGCATAATTTGTATACATCTTAAGTCTCCTGTTACGGATTTTTTTGCAAGAAAAACTTTTTGTTTCAACAAATATTATACATACAATTTCGGGCAATTTCAATAGCTAAGTACAATTTTGTGCAAAAATCTTTGTTTCCGGATATAGTATAATAAGGTAGTGTAAAATACCCTTGAATCGGAGTGAAAAAGTGCGGGTTGCCAAATTTAGAATTGGGTATTGCAAAATCAAATTGTTTGTGTTATAATAGCTCAAAATGCACAAAATCAATTTTTCGGCGTTTTTATGCCGGAATAAGCTTTAACCGAGGTGACACAAATGAGTTTCAGAAAAGATTTTGCGTGGGGTGTGGCAACCGCATCGCAGCAGATAGAGGGGGCATATCGTGAAAAGGGAAAAGGCCTTAGCATATGGGATGTTTTCTCTCACGAGCCGGGAAGAATAAGAGATGGCAAAAATTCCGATATTGCCTGCGACCATTATCACCTCTTTAAAGAAGATGTTAAGCTTATGCGCTCTCTTGGAATAAATTCCTACCGCTTTTCTATAAGCTGGTCGAGAATTTTTCCTAACGGTGTGGGAGACATCTGTGAAGACGGTGTACGCTTCTATTCAGAGCTTATAGATGAGCTTTTAGAAAACGGCATCGAGCCATATATAACTCTGTTCCACTGGGATTATCCTTATGCTCTATACAAAAAGGGCGGTTGGCTTAACGACGAGTCGCCTCTGTGGTTTGCCGAATATGCTAAAAAGGTTGTTGAGCTTTATTCAGATAGAGTTACATATTTCATCACCCTCAACGAGCCCCAGTGCTTTATAGGTCAAGGCTATCTTGAGGCGGTTCATGCCCCGGGAGTAAGACTGCCGTACAAAGATGTTTTCCTAATGGCTCACAATGTGATGAAAGCTCACGGCGCGGCGGTAATAGCCATGCGCAAGGCGGCAAAGCGACCCATAAAGATAGGCTATGCGCCTACCTGCAGCGCCCATTATCCAAGCAGTAACTCCTCCGAGGATATCGAGGCGGCAAGAAAAGCGTTCTTTGAATGTCCCGAGCTTTCGGAATATGTTTTGTGGAATGTTTCATGGTGGAGCGACCCTGTCATACTTGGAAAATACCCCGATGACGGTCTTAAGCTATATAAGGACTATCTCCCCGAGATTACCGAGGAGGATATGCGCCTTATAAATCAGCCAATAGATTTTTATGCCCAGAATATATATAACGGCAAGGAAATAAGAGCAGGGGAGAACGGAAATCCTACAGTAGTGGCGCGCCCTGAGAATGCTCCTGTTACCGCCCTTGGATGGCCCATAACTCCGAAATGCTTATATTGGGGACCTCGTTTCTTAACCGAGCGATATAATCTGCCATTCTACCTTTCTGAGAACGGAACGGCAGCAGATGATGTCCTGACTCCCGATGGCAGAGTGCACGACGTGGACAGAATAGAATTTCTCTCTTCATATCTTTCAGAGCTTGAGAGGGCGGCAGATGACGGAGTTGATATAAGAGGCTACTTCCTCTGGACCTTTATGGATAATTTCGAGTGGGCGCACGGATACATTCCAAGATTCGGAATCATTTACACCGATTATGAAACCTTAAAACGAATTCCCAAGGATTCTGCATACTGGTACAGAGATTATATTAAGGGAAAAAGCGAAAACGAAAAGCAAAAAGAGCTAAGGAGCAGCCGGAGCATCGTATGATAGAAACAGGAATATTTAAGCTTCGCGACCCGTTTGTTTTGGCAGGCGAGGATTGCTATTACCTCTACGGTACGGATGTATCGGAGGGCGGCTGGAATGATACTGCCTGGGGATGTTATAAATCTGAGGGCAAAAACCTTTCGGGAAAATGGGAGAAAACAAAGAATCTTGTGTATATTCGTCCCGAAAATGCCGAAAAACAGTTCTGGGCGCCCGAGGTGCACAAGTTTAACGGCAGCTATTATATGATTGCCTCGTATTATTCTTCTTTGACAGGGCATAGGGGCTGCTCGATTTTGAAATCCGAGTCCCCCGAGGGGCCATTTGTTGAAATAACAAACGGTCATATTACCCCAAAGGAGTGGGACTCAATAGACGGTACTTTTTGGGTTGATGATGAGGGACAGCCCTGGATGGTTTTTGTTCATGAGTGGACATGTACCGATGACGGAATAGGACGGATGGCGGCAGCAAAGCTCTCTCTCGATTTAACTCATTTTATATCCGAGCCAATGGAGCTTTTTAGAGCCGACGATGCCCACTGGGCAAATAAGCAGGTAACAGACGGCTGCTTTCTTTACAAAACAAGCGAGGGCAGGCTTCTTATGCTTTGGTCAAACACTTATAACGATGAATATAGGGTCGGAATAGCATATAGCAAAAACGGCAAGGTAGACGGCGAGTGGATTCAAGCAGAGGAGCCTTTATTCACTAAGGCGATAGGCGGCAAATATGACGGCGGTCACGGAATGCTCTTTACCGCAGATGACGGACAGATGTATCTCTCGGTACATTCCCCAAACAATCTTGCGGGTGGTCTTTCGGAAGAAGCGATATTCCTGCCTGTAAAGGAGAAAGACGGACTGATAAGTTGTATTTTGTAATTTCTGCTACAATAGAATATGTTTCGCAAAAAAAGCAACCGTTGGAAATAATAGCGGCTGCTTTTTTGATATTTCCGACATGACAAAAGAGATCTCACCGAAAAGTGAAGTCTTTTAATTGTTAAATTTATATCCCGTAAGTCCCGGTTAGTGGGTCTTTAAAAATCCCAATTTCGGGTGTAATAAAGGTGAAAATAACGAAGAGCAGGGCAATGAGTGTAAGTATCGCCACCGCTATTTTAGGCGACCTGCAAATTAGCTTCTCGGAATTAAATAGCCGTGTTTCGTAAAGAAAAGCTATCGCCGCAGAAACAAAGAAAATTGCAATATTTACCCAGTCCGGTGAATGTCCTATTACCCCGTTGTAGGTGTAAAAGAGGATGGGAATCAACAAAAGTCCAAGGAGTATTCCCCGAAGCTTTACGCATAGGAAATCTTCCCTGTCTCGGAAGAAAAAGCTCTGTATTATCGCAAAAATAAGCATGGGCCAAAATAGTAGCTTCATATGTTCCCACGTAGACTCATTAACTCCGGAAAAAGGGACTACCCACGTTTTTCCCCCTAACCATTCATATAAAAAGTGCAACACCGTACCGAACAGTGACGTAAACGAGAACCCTACAAGCTGCCAAAGCCACACCGATTGTTTCATATCTTTCCTCAATTGTTTTTTATAAAAGTATATTTTTCAAGAGGTAAAGATATACATGGAAGTCGTTGACTTTTTTTGGAATTCTTGATATAATGAAATTAAAATATAAGTCCTTTGAGTAAGTACAATGATAAAATGTAATTTGCTAAGATTGCGCTTTCATAATTGCAAGGAGAAAAAATATGCAAGAGTTCGTATACCGAGATGTTTTATCGCTCTCCTGCCCGGTTGGCGAATTTATAGTGTGTCATAGGGGTGAAAGAATACCTTTTAGCATTCGCAAAAATAAGTATGATATTCCTTATGATACCATCACAACCGAGACAAATTATGCTTTAGACATTGATACAGGACTTTTGACGGTTGGAAAACAGTATGAAGTGATATTCACCGACGGCGATTTGCATTTTTGCGGTTCGGATGAACATACCGAATCTATTACCGGCACCATAGGAAAATGGTCAGTGGGTATTGGAGTCCACAATATAAACGATAACTATTTTTGTCAAAGTGAACACAAAAAAGGGTATGATGTATGGCGCTCGGAAAATAATCGAGGTTATTCTTTTGTCCTTCTGGACAGAACAGTAGATACAATTACATTCCTTATTGCTTGGATCGAAAACAAGGAACTGTCTAATGTTAATTACGAAAATGTATTGGATTTTTGGTTGACTTAAAACTGGTAAATGAATATAAGCCCTGACATAAAAGCTAGGTTGGCAGTGGCTTACAAATCGAATTTAGTATAAATCACAAATTTATCCAGAGAAGTAACATGAAAAGTAAATGGCAACTGTTTTCATCCGTATTTCAGCTGGTGGTTGGCGTTATGGCAATCGCCGCATTTGTAATACTTGGGCTTGGCGGCGAAGATATGACAAGGTGGATAATTACACTCCTTTTGGCTATTGCATTTGCCGTGATGGGAATAATCGGAATTCTTGATTATAAATCCCAGAAATAAGATTTTTGGGCAGAAACTAATACTGGACTAGCTGCTATTACCCCGACGCACAGTAGTTCGTTTGTTTGTGTTTTTACACCTGTTTAGTAGAGCTTTGTAAACTAAACGTTGCAAATATGGCAAATGAATCGGTATTCACACTTTTTCTAAGGGTCAAAACCTGTGGTCAAAATCCAAAAACCGCACAAAAAACTGCGTGAAAACCTTGCCGTAGCAGCAGGGAAGCTTCACCGATTGTTTGCGGCATCAATATTTCGCGCTTTCCGTTTTTCACACGAGCTGCTTCATTTAGGCACAACCGAAAAAGAGCAAAGATGTCAAAAAATACAGGCATCTTTGCTCTTTTTTTTATATTTCTAGTCTATGAAGTTGAAATTCTATGAATTTCTTCTTTTTTATGCTCTTTTTCTATCGCCGACTGCGCCATCCGACAAAGCCCTCCCTGTTGGGGAAGGGGGACCGTAGTTGAAGACAACTACGGTGGATGATGCGCTTCTCGGTCAAATTCGACGATTTTTGTTCAAAATCAAGCTAGCCCCGGAAGGAGCTTCGCACCAATAATTCAGTATTTTTTCTTGTTTTTGACTTAAAAGCATTGATTGTGCTGAATTCTTATTGACTCAGCATCTTTTTTCTTTTCGGTATTATAATTACCGTGAAAAAAATACCCAAGTGTTTTTTTGTTTTTATTAAGGTAAATAAATGCTTACATTTTTTTCAAAATAAAGAACACCGATACCCGCAGACCAACAGATATCGGTGCATTGCCTGCTGGCAGTTATAATTTTTTTGTATATGCTTTTATTCCTAAATTATTTTCCCGGCGACTTATGAGATTTCCTGTATTCTCTCGGAGTCATACCTGTCAGCTCCTTGAATTTTTGACGTAATTTCTTAGAGTCGGAGAAACCTACGTATTCCGAAATAAATTCTATACTTTCATTGCTCTCGATCAAGAGATTGCAGCTTTCGGATATTTTTCTTTTTTGGACATAGTTTGTATATGTCATTCCCACCTCTTTTATGAACATCTTAGACAGGTTTCTAAAAGGGATGTTCAGGTTTTTGGCAAAATCGGCGAGAGGTATATTGGACATATAGCCGTAGCTCATGTAATCTATAATTTTTTTGATAGGGGGAGAATAATTTTGCGGAGCTTTTTCCTCAAAATAGCTTCTGAGTCCTATTAGAAGTATTTCGAGAGCCTTGCACTTTACCATAGCACGATATCCGGAACGCATATCGTAGTGCTCGCGAGAAATATCTTCGAACAGCGTTCGAATTTTTTCATCGTCATCATGGAATACAAAGTTTTCGATGGCTTTTGAACTCTTGTATACGCGATTATCTATACGTTTTGCATTACGCAGGTCATATAATGGCGGACAATTATCCCGACGGAGGAAAATTCGGCTATTACAGTCTCCTTGAGACTCTACGTCAGCTTCATATTCCCGGAGTGGATGCTATTTGGGAGCAGATTCGTTATCCTTACGGCGGCAGAGCTCCCGTTGACGAAGAAGAGACCGCTAGGATGCCATTCTATCCTCGCCTGGCATCCTCTGCGGCAAGGCAGAACGGCACTAATCTGGCTCTTACTGAATCCATCGGCATTTACGGTGACGGTATCACTCCCGATGAGATAAGGTACTTGACGAATTATCAGATCGTGCGCGGAATCAATGTCATCAGTTACTATCATCTACCTATAAAAGGAGATTCTGACGAATCTCCTTTTTGGTCTCACTGATGCGACCTCGTTTGAACGCCTCATTTTTGATTTGTATTCCTATTACTATGTAATAGGAAGGGAGCGTTTATTAAGGCGAAAAAGTGAGTGAATTTTGTATTTTTAGGGGGCTGAAATGCCTCTTTTTTTGATGCTTTCCAACCCCTCGAAAAAGGCCAAAAATGCCCCGTTTTTGCCCAACTTATTAAATGCTTTGTGGTATTTTGGGATAAACTTGCATTTTTGCCTTGTGGTATTTAGATGAGCAAGCTGACTTCAATTTCGTAATCCCCACCACCTTTGACGTGAAACCACCAACCTCGATTCTCGTAATCGAAGTTCTCCGAATAAAAGCAAAAGGCCTGATGAGTATCTTCCTCATCAGGTCTCTTTCTGTCGGATATGTTGTAGTAGATTTCTATCTTGTCATCATAGAGTACGATTCGCTTGATAAGCAGCTTGAGCAGTTGAGCAGGCTCTTTGCGTATTGCCTTATTGATGAACTTCATTATCTCAGGCTTGGATAGTTTGATACGAGCTTTGGAGTCCTCGACCTTAATCTTAGCTTTCAGCTCGTCAAGTCGTCCCTCAAGCTCTTCAAGTCTTTCCTTTGTAGTCTGGGTAACAATGCCTTGTTCAATAGCTCGCATCAAGTTGTCTATCGACTTCTGACATTCCATTTGCTCGTTGTACAGTATTGCGAGGGTGCTGTTTGCTTTAGCTCTCTCTTCGTTAAGCTCAAATATCCTATCTACGAGTGTACTTATCGTATCGGGATTATCGAGAGCTTTGAGAGTAACCTCTACTACGAGTTTTTCAAGATCATCTTTGCGAAGGATTTGCTTTTTGCATTTATCCTTGATTTTCTTTCTTCCGGCGCAGGTGTAATACTTAATGACGTGACCTTTAGCCGAAGTACCGGAGTCGCCTCGGATTTTCTGACCGCAGTAACCACAGTACAGTCTACCACTCAGTAGGAACGGATCTTCTTTCGCGTGACCGCCTACCTTGTTTTCTTCGCAAATGGCTTTTACAGTATCGAATAGTGCTTGAGGTACGATGCGAGGGAACGTATTAAGGAATACGCCATCTGTCTTATGACGGTAAACGCCTGTGTAGCGTTCATTTTGAAGTATGCCGTATATCGCACATCTGCCGAACGGCTTTCCGTCACGAGCGTAAATGCCATCAGCGGTTAATCCGTCAATGATTTCTCGGCATATCTTACCGGCGGCGTATTCTTCAAAGATACGCAGAACTACGGCGGCTTCTTCGTCTTTGATAACGTATTTCTTTTCACCGTTAATCTTTTCGACTTTGTATCCATACGGAAGTCCACCTCCGCAGTAGTTTCCTTTCAGGCGAGTTTCGTGTTGTCCTCGCTTTACCTTTTGTGCAAGCTCGACTGAATAGTATTCAGCCATACCCTCAAGCATTGACTCAAGTATAATGCCTTCGGGTGAATCGGGGATGTTTTCTTTTACAGATACGAGTCGGACTCCGTTATCTCTAAGTGTCTTTCGGTGGATAGCCATCTCGTACTTGTTACGTGAGAAACGGTCAAGCTTATAAACGAGAACCAAATCCCACGCTCTTTTGGTCGAGTCCTTAATCATACGCTGAAAGTTAGTACGATTGTCGTTTGTACCCGTCATAGCTCGGTCTATGTAAGAATCAATTATTATGATGTCACTTAACCGGGCGTAATCGGTACATTCTCGGACTTGTCCTTCGATGGATTGTTCAGTCTGTCCGTAACTTGAGTAACGGGCGTAAATAACAGCTGTCTGCATTTAATCTCCTTCCTTTACTTATTATTTGAGCGAGGATCGCCTCGCCCGTTGCTTTGACGTAATCTTTGTATAAGGCTTTTGCGTTGAACCTTATATACATCGCTGTTTTCATTTCTTGTCTCCTATTCTGAATATTGGATTTGAGTCAATAGTAGCGGCTGCTTCTCTCAAGTTGATGATGCAGCTGTCCTTGATGTCTACAATCTGAATATCTTTATCTCGGAGAAACTTCTAATTTTAATCATCTGTGACTGCGAAGTTAATAGTGGGTGATGCAAGGAACTTCTCAAAGTTGAAAGTGTAACCGTCATAAACAGATACGATGTCAATTTTCTTATCAAGAAGCACGTTGCAGGTTTCTTTGACATCTTTAACCTTTACGGCAAATCTGTCAAACGTGAACACGAGAATGAGGTTGAACTTATCCTCAGCTGCGTCAGCTAAAAGTTGGTTATAACCGGTTCTCGGAGCTGTCGCCAAACCTGCATCAGTATAGGTGTCTACGATTTCGATACCGTGAGCCTCCGCATATTTCTCACAAGCTGCAATTTGCTTTCTGATGTAGTTGTGAGCTACATTCGAGAGGGAGTATCTTGCGTATATAACTGCCTTCATCTTGTTTCCTCCTTTCTCGGTATTGATGGTTGTTGTTTCGTGTTTCATCGTTGTTTCTCCTTTTTCGTTTTTATTTCATCATAACCTTTTCAGATTACGAAATGAACTATTTTAACTTCCAAGTTTTGAGGCTTTAATGGGATATTTTCATACCCCTCTAACCTCAACTCTTACCAAGTTGTATTTAACTTGATATTATCTACTCCACACTTTGTCGATAATTCGACAAAGCCTACCATCAGGGAAAGGTGCAGAGGTCAAGAGCTGTCAAATCTTCCTTTTAGTTAATAATCGAGAAAGGTACACATTGAAATCTCGTCGATTTTGAATTATAAGTGATAGCTTTCTGCACTTGACACCAAGCCTTTCTCTGATATAATCCCCACCTATCCACTCTGTAAGAGTTGAAATCATTTGCATAATAACTTGGTAACATAAACCTTATCCTCTAATCCACCCTTAACTCATTTCTTTCCACAAAATACTCAAAAGATGGTAGAGGGGTATGTTTAAATCCTTTAGCCTTATGTGGTATGATGTAGTCACTAAACACGAAAGGAGTGATGTTTTGAAAGAAATCACAGTAAGAGAGAACGAAACAGGTCTTGCAGTCTTTATCGACGGAGAACCCGATCTGAAAGAGTTGTCTTCTGACGAGCTTACTGTACTCGCCACTGTTCTTGAGGTCGTAATCTCAAGGCAGTACGAGAACTATATCAAGAGGAAAGGAGAGGGTAAAAAGAAAAAGGTGTCCGTAAAATCTGACACCTAGAAATTTGGATAATATTTCTTCCTAAATCCTATTGACAAGTCCCCGAATAAGTGATATAATTTTAACAGAACACGATGTTCTCTCAAAAAGCAAAGAGGTGGATTTATGAGAAGGTTTGATGAAGTAAAGCTGAACGCAGTATATCAGTTTATATGCGATTTCCATAATAACGAAAGGCGATCGCCTACATTCAGAGAAATAGCTACAGCTTGCGACATAGCTTCTCTCAGTTGGGTTTCCAATCTCGTTGAGGTACTAGAAGAGAGAGGGATGATAGAGCTTGAGCATAATGGCAAAAAGCGTGTTATCTCTATCCCAGACAACCTCACAGTAGGAGCTTCACGAAACGCATCTATAGTCGGCTCTTGCCCTTGCGGTGAGCCTGTACTTGCGGTTGAAAACATAGTATCTACCGTAGCTTTGCCCGTAGAGATCTTCGGCGCAGACGAACATTTCATTCTTAAAGCAACCGGAAGAAGTATGGTTAAAAGAGGTATTTTTGACGGTGACTTAATGGTGGTTCGTGTTCAGAATACCGCAAAAGTAGGTGAAGTTGTCATAGCGAGAGTAAATAACGAGGATGCTACCGCTAAAGTTCTTGCTCGTGCAAGAGGCGGAAAGTATTATCTCAAGCCCGCCAACGATGAAGTTGACGAGAACGGCGAACCTCTTTATAGAGATATTCACCCTGTAGGTGATTGGGAAATACTCGGTGTCGTAGATAATGTTATTCATTCTCCTACAAAGGATATATAAACTTTTGATATGCAAACTATATTAAAATGAAAATAAAAGATTACAAATGATGCAATGTAACTACAAATAGCTGTAATCTAAGCAAAGGATTTCGCCACTGATATCCGAGTTTAGTGTTATATACCCGAAAAGTAGCATACGAAGGAAGGTAAACTTTGCTTGTGGATCTTCCCAACCCCAAGTGCAGTTTATCTGGTTCTCCTCCTCTCGTATCAGAAGGGAAAAAAGGAGGTTTAGTCATTGACAAATCAGGTCGAAACAGAAAAGACCATGAGGTGTCCTGAGTGCCTTAATTATATGAAAGTCAAAGTGTGCAAAGCAGGAACGTACTCCGGCAAATGCCCCGTTTGCAAGGCATCCGTGTTCAGTAAGCAACACTCGGCAAAGGAAAGGCACATCAAGATCGTCAGAAACACTGCAAATTAAATATCAACGTCTATACGGCAAATCTAAGGTCGGGCTGCAATAGTGTTCGGGTAAATCCTTAATCTCTACTGTATAGATAAGGTTCGTGCCAAAGGCAAACATTTAGCCTCTACGAACGGTAACACATACATTTGAGTTACTGTTTGTGGAGGCTTTTTCTGTTCTCCCGGCGTGACTCTCAACTACAAACAAAGGAGAATAAATTATTATGATAACCATTGAAACCATAAAGAGAGAGCTTGAGAATATAAGATATTATTACGCTCGTAGAGATATGTTTGATAAAGCCTTCGATTCCGTAGGCAAGAACGCGATTCTTCAAACCGTTGCAAGATATAACGAGGTAATATGCTCCGCGCCGCCGAAAATCTACGAAATGTACGTCTCGCTCTATATAGAGTGTTGCACCTACGAGTCAGCGGCAGAAGTTCTCGGTTACTCAGTCAATTACGTCTATAAGACCAATAAGAAGATAGTAGACTTCTTCTTCAATGCTATGAATAAGGAGGCAGCATAATGGAAAGATTCATCCCCACATTTCTGCAGGACGCAGATAATGTTTATCGTACAAAGCACTTTATCGTAAAGCAGGTAATCGGCATCCACGAAAGCGACGAGGAAAATAATCAGGTGTTAAGTGTAGATACCTACTACCGAAGAACTCCGAAGCGTGACCTTGCCTATAATATGGCTTTCCAAGATAAAGTGAACATTGACGGTAAGCGTCTTCCCTCAACTATGTATACACGCACGTATATCGATTAAAAGGAAAGGAGAGACAAAATGTATTGTATATATTGCGGTGAAGAACTCAAGCATCACGAGCATATTCAAGACAACCTCTTTGAGTGTAAGAATTGTGATATAACCTTTGAGGTATATTCTAAGTCTACCCCTGCAGAAGAGATTGACTTTGATATCGTCGAAGGTGAGTCTGCATATCTCACCGAGGACGAACTCGTAGAAGTTTAACTGAATTTCGATTCAGTGAAAAAATTCAGTAAAAAAGAAGCACCACTTTCTCACCCATTTCGGACGAGGAAAGTGGCGCTTCTTCTGTTCGCATAAAACTATTTATATAGTTGAAACTTTAGAGTATGGGTTATATATAGCAGGAGAGAATGTACGAATTATCAAAATGAAAAAAGAGAACCGGAATACATTGTAAATTTTCATCATAATCAATTAAAATGAAAAAAACATCTTGTTAAAATTAAGAAAATTTCATTTTAGATTGACAAAATGAAAAAACTGGCGTATAATAGTAGTATAAATTTCAGTTAGGAGGAATATAGATGAATAAATCCGGAAATTATGTATCAAATCTTTCGGGAGATATGGAATATAAATCTTTCGTTCCCGCAGCCTTACCTCCGGAAATAGAGATGGACGAAGAAATGGTTTCTTTGCTCGTAGAAGCCAATAAGCAGATTTACGCTCTTGAAAGTATTACGGCGCATATTCCAAGTATAAAGCTGTTCACGTCAATGTATGTCAGAAAAGAAGCTCTTATGTCCTCTCAAATAGAAGGAACACAGGCAACGCTTGAAGACGTTCTTGATCCTACAATAGACCAAAATGCAAATAGAGATTTATCTGACGTTGTAAATTATATTAAAGCAACCGACTATGCGGTAGAAAGATTAAAAACTCTTCCGCTATGTAATAGGCTTATCCGTGAAACGCACGCAGTTCTTATGTATAGCGTAAGAGGAGCAGATAAATCACCGGGAGAATTCAGGTCTTCACAGAATTGGATAGGCGGAGCTGGTAGCACACTCAAGAATGCAAGATATATCCCGCCGAATACTACAGATATGATTGAGTGTATGTCCGAACTTGAGAAATATATGAATAGTGAGGATAGCTTAGATAGACTTATCCAAGCTGCACTTATCCATTATCAGTTTGAATCTATTCACCCGTTCCTTGACGGAAACGGCAGAGTAGGTAGGCTTTTGATAACACTCTTTTTAATGGATAAGAAAGTCCTTTCCTCTCCGGCTCTGTATATATCTTACTTCCTCAAAGCTAATAGGGTAGAATACTACGACAGAATGAGCGAGGTAAGATTAAAAGGAAATTATGAGCAGTGGATTAAGTTCTTCTTAAGAGCTGTAGCTGAGTCCGCAGAAGATGCAATCGCAACTATAAATGAATTGCATAGGCTACATCAAGGTAATTATGCAAAGATTCAAACTCTTGGCAGATCTAGAGCAAACGCAACGAGACTCTTTGAATACATTGAGGAAAATCCAATAATAGATACGGTTAAAACAGCCCAAGCTCTTGATTTAACTTACAATACAACAGCTCTGGCAATTAAGAATCTTGTATCTCTCGGTATTCTCTCAAAAACAGAAGGTAAAACCTATGCTTATTCAGCATATTTAAGAGTTCTTAAGAAAGGAACGTAAGGCATACCAAAAACTCTATATGACTAAAAAGAAGCACTATTTTCCTACCCTATAAGGAGTCGGAAGGTGGTGCTTTTTCTATAGTGTATCAAATTTTTTTCATTTTTTCAAAAAAATATAAATATCTATTGACGAGTGTACGCAATCTGTGTATAATATAAATACAGTACACAATTTGCGTACTGATAATGCAACTGTTTAGAGGTGTAATATGATGAAGATTAGTGAATTGCGGAGTGTTGTCAAGATGTCGCAGAGACAGTTTGCAGAACATTTCGGTATTCCGGTTGGAACTTTAAGAAATTGGGAACAAGGGATTGCTAATCCACCTGAGTATGTTTTCCAAATGATATTTACTGCTATAAGGAGAGATAAGATGATTAACGTAGAAATAATTAAGTTCGTAAAAATGCTAGACGAGCTTGCCGCTTGTACCGTAAATGGTATCGAGCCTTTTGCAGAGGCCAATGAAGAAACCTACGGTGCAAGAATTCATTATGATGAGCGTGACGCAGGTGGCGAAGAAGGATATAGAGTTGTAGCTGATGCTTGTATAATTGACGATCCTAAGTGCTATCACCACGACATTATCTCTTATTGGGATTCTGATAATCTTGAATATCAAATAAGAGTAATATTTGACGAAGATAATGTACCTTATATAAACGTGAAGTTATTGCTTAGTGAAGATATAGTTGTAATCGAGAATGGTAAGTGGTACTTCGCCTGATTTATATAATTTTTAAAAAGCAGATACCGTTAAGTATGGGTAAATATTAACGAATAAAATAATAATCATTAACTGCTATAGGAGAGCTTTCAAGGCTCTCCTCTTTCTTTTGGTAAGTCTTTGTAACAGTTAGTAACGGTTAGAAGCAAAAGAGTAAATAAAGAGGGAAGAAGCTTGTAAATCAGATGTTTAAAGTGTCCACAAAGTAGTCAAAAGAGGGCAGTTAGAATTCTGTTTTTTGCCCTCTAAAAGCGGTATACTGTTTATGCAATCGACGCAAGGGAATGAGGATTCTCGCATTTCTGAATTTGCAAAAAGGTGGCCACCGTTTGGGAAGCAGAACGGCGAACAAAATGTTTAACACTTAGCGAGATTGCGTAACAACTTAATAGCCTAATTAGGCACAACACAATCCAAATAAGAAGGAGGGATTTTGAATGGCAAAAGCCAATGCAAATGCACAGGGCGGTAGCAAGTACAATCCTCGTAGATGGGCTGTACCTACCAAGCGTGCTAAGAATTACGCAGAAGAGCGTAAGATGAAGCTTCATGCAAGAGGTCCAAAGAAGGATCAGCCCCTGACCGATTTCGAGGCAGGTATGCGTTCCGGCTATCTTCAGTGCCAGACCGACCACGCAGGCCTTTACAAGTATAAGAAGGCTATCGGTGAGGGCAAGTCTAAGGCAGAAGCAAGAGCTATTTCTCAGCAGAAGGGCAGTAAGTAATTGCTTCAACTAACGTAATAAAACTTAAAGAAAGGAGACTAAAAGACAATGGCAAAGAACGATGTAATGATTCTCGTTGAGAGAGAAACTTTTGAGAAGAACGGCAACACCTATTTCTCCTACTTCATTCAGGGAGAGATTCGTGGCAAGCACGTTAAGGCGTCGGTAATGCCCCCCGATAAGGGCGGTTACACCGTACTCGATATCGTGTTTGGTAACGCTATGGCGTGCGAACTCGTTGTTTGTCTTGAAAAAACAGAGAAAGGAGAGTGCTATATGGCAAAAAGACGTCCCAATGGTGACGGACTCGTTCGAAAAAGAGAAGACGGCAGATGGGAAGGGCGCATCGTGGCAGGTCATAAAAAAGACGGCAGCCCGATATATCGTGCAGTCTTTGCTGAAAAGCAAAGTGAGCTCATGCCCAAGCTTCATCAGCTGAAAGAGCAGTACGCAGGGGTGGAACTGACAGAGGACAGCTCCATCACGCTCGGAGAATGGCTTGAAAGATGGATGGAAGAATACAAGAAGCCGCTCCTGCGTCCGAGCACGTACATGGGATACAGCACCGATATCCGCAATCATATCCTCCCACATCTCGGATCGAAAAAGCTCACGCAGCTGAAGACATCAGATTTGCAAAAGCTCTACAATCGCCTATTGGAATCGGGTCGCATGAAGGATAACGGAAAGGGAAACGGTCTTGCGCCTGCCACGGTGCGAGGCATCCATGTGATATTGCGTGAAGCCCTTGAGAGTGCTGTGCGTGAAGGACTCATCCCGAAAAATCCTGCGGATGGTACTTCACCTCCGAAGATCCATCGTAAGGAAAAGCAGGTGCTGACCAAGGACCAGCTCGAAACCTTCATGAAGCTGATCGAAAATGATGAGGCGTGGTATGATTTCTTCTACACCGAGATCCTCACAGGCATGCGAGCAGGTGAGATATGCGGTGTGCGATGGGAAGACTTCGATGAAGATGACCGAACGCTTCGTGTAGTTCGCTCGGTGGATTTCGTGCATAAGGAGCTCGTTATCGGCGAGACCAAGACCGAGGATGGTAAGCGAACCATCTACCTGCCCGATAGCTTATGGCGGCTCCTTGTAGAGCGGAAAAAGAAGTCCTTCAGCGAGTGGATCTTCCCGAATCTGCTCAAGCCGGAGCTTCCGTTGGATCCGAGCAAAGCCTATCGTCAACTCAAGGCAATCCTCAAAAAGGGTGACCTTCCCGATATTCGATTGCACGACCTGCGCCATACGTTCACATCACACGCCGCAAATTCGGGTATTGCTCCCAAGACCTTGTCTGAGATCGTTGGACACAGTAAGGCGAGCTTCACGCTCGACCATTACGCGCACGTGACGAGCGATATGCAGAAGAATGCGGCGAACATCGTCACGAATTATATTACAGACATCCTCGGAAAGGAGTTGAAGCCATGGCAAAACGTAGAAAAGCGGGCGAAGGAACGTTAACCAAGCGCAAGGATGGTCGTTGGGAGGCTCGCGTCGTAGTCAGCTACGATGAAAAGGGCATGCCCAAGACCAAAAACGTGACCTCTGTATCAAAAGCAAAATGCCTTGAAAAGCTTGAAAAGCTCAAGGCTGAGATCGGCGCGGGCACAAAGAAATGCTCCCCAACCATGCCGTTTGGCGAGTGGATGGATTTCTGGTATCAGACCTACTGTAAGAACACGTTGAAGGAATCTACGCAAGCCACTTACGAGCAACGTATCTACAAACAGATCATTCCAAAAATCGGACACCATCCGCTGAATCAGATCACCACGGGACTCCTGGAGAAATTCTACGCACAGATCAAAGCCAACGGCAGACTCGTCCGAAGGGATATCTACGGCCCCGGACTGGCGAATTCGGTGATTCGAAGCATCCACGCCCATTGCCGAGCGGCGTTGGATAAGGCGGTCGCTGAAAAGCTCATCCGTCAGAATCCTGCCATAGGGTGCAAACTGCCGCCAAAGAAATCCGAGGAGGTCAAAATACTCACGCCCGAAGCGATGCAAAAGCTTCTGTTCCAAGCGCAGATCGAAGGATTCTACGAGATGTTTATGCTTGACCTTGCCACAGGATTGCGCCGTGGTGAGGTGGTCGGTCTGCAATGGAAGGACATAGACTTCGAAACCAGGACGCTCTCGGTCACCAAGCAGGTGCGGTATGTAAAGGGCGAATTAAAGATAGAGCCGCCCAAGACCAAGGCTTCTGAACGAAGCATTATCCTCTCTCCGCCCGTGCTCGAAATGCTTACAGAGTATAAGAAAACGGTCAACTCGATATGGCTGTTTCCATCACCTGTGAAGAAAGAGGATGTGCCGAGAGATCCGTCCGCATGCAGAAAGGCTCTCGCCAGGATTCTTAAGCGAGCTGGGTGCGAACACGTACCGTTTCATGCCATGCGTCATACCTTCGCGTCCAACGCATTCCACTACGGCATGGATGTCAAGACCTTGGCGAGCACGATAGGGCACGAAAGCGTGGAGACCACACTCAACGTGTATGCGCATAGCTCTGAACAGATGAAGCGAGATGCAGCCAAGAAGATCGACGAGGCGATAGGCACAGTTCTCGGCGCAGATGTGACCGCTTCTGACGCTTCGTGTGGCGATGAAAACGGTGAGGCACAAGAACTCACGAACAACACGAATAAGCCTAAAACGGTGGAATTTAAGCCCTACCAGCCCAAGTATCGCAAGCGCGGAACAGGGTCTGTCCACCAGGTCAGCAAAAACGTGTGGGAAGGGAGATATACGCCGACGGTCAATGGTAAGCGCATTGCACGAAACATCTATGCTGATAGCGAGGAAGAGTGTGAGAAAAAGCTTGAGGAGCTGATTAAGGAAATGAAAGCGGAGTTTGGGATTAGGTGAAATCAGAAATTGATATGCAGTAAGCAAAGAAATGGAGCGGTAAATAAAGAATCGCTCCAATTCTTGTGTAATGCTTATTTGTGGGGATACTAATAAGTTGATTTAAAAAACTAAGTAAAGATGATAAATATGATCCGAAAACATAAAAAACATGTATAAATTGTTAAAATTATATTTTTTGTGAAAAACTATTGCATAAAAAATATTTTTGGTGTATAATGTTAGTGAAGAAAGAGAGGTAAAGAGTTATGTTGATCTCTTTGAAATTAAACAATTGTTTTATTTACAACAATGAAGTAGAATTTTCGATGCGCGCTAATATGCATCACAAACGATTCAAGAGCAACTTGACATCCTTTGGACAAATACATGTTTTGAAAACTGCGATGTTGATTGGTCCTAATAATGCCGGAAAAACTAATTTCATTAGATGTTTGGCAGCGATTAGAGATATGATGCTGAATCGCTCAGGAATAAGGATGAATAGTAATTTGTTCAGCGACAATCCTATTGCAGAATTTGAAGTTGTATTTCTCTCGGAAAAAACGGAGTATTTGTTCGAAGTAAAATATAACGCTCAAACGAATGAATATGTGTATGAGCGATTTGCTGAAGTATCGTATGATGTTCATAAGAACAGAAAAGAAACTACATGGTTTATCAAAGATACTGTGGACCAAGTATATAAGTGCGAAAACAGCGAATTAGTTACTGTAATGAAAGTCGCGTCCAAAAACAATATATTGATTCATTTGATTGATGTCGAACATTTTGAAATGCTTGAAAAAGCAAAACAGATTATCGTTGGATTTGCAGAAAAGATTGATATTATTGACATGAATAATATTCCTCTTAAGAAAACGATTGATATGCTGAAAATGTCAGATGAGAAGAAAACCAAGATAGTAAACTTCATTCTGAATGCCGATTTGTCAATGGACGATTACAAATACCTGAGCGATGATGAATTAAAGGTTAGGATTGATCTGCCTGAAGAAAATGTAAAGCCTCAGGAGAATGCATTGAATGTAGCGGCACCTATTATGGAAATGCTTCATTTAGCATCTGTATATAAGGGAAAAATTGTACCGAGTATTATATTTGATTCGACCGGAACCAAGAAGATTGCAGCAATTGCAAGTTATGTAATTGATGCACTTGAAAATGGCAAGATATTGGTAATAGATGAGCTTGATAACAGTTTGCACTTTAAACTTACCCGAGCAATTGTTGCACTCTTCAATAATGAACTGAATGCAGAAGCACAGTTGATTTGTACGGTGCATGATGTTTCCTTGCTGGATTGCCAAAACCTGTTCAGAAAAGACCAAATTTGGTTTGCCCATAAAGACAGAGATAATGCATATCTGTACTCCTTAACAGAATTCACATCCGAAAAAGACGGTGTAAGGGGAGTAAGTGATTTGATAGATAGATATCGCATGGGTGTATTTGGTGCGCTCCCAGAGCCGGACCTGTTCAAGACTTTGGAGGAGGTATTCGCTAATGGCTAATCTTCCTCAAATCAGTAAAAAACAGAAAATCTGCATTATCTGTGAGGGGTTAGAGGATCATTCTTATATAAACCGGCTTGAGGAATTACGAGTATGGAAAGATGTTTATGACTTTGTTCCCATAAACGTAAAAAGTGCGTCCAATATATTCCCGAGATATCAGAACGAATATAACAATAATAGCTATTCAGCGATTCTTGTTTTCTGTGACACGGATAAAGCTCCGTACAGAGAATATGCGCAAGTCAAAAGGAAAATCAATGAGTTTCACAACAAGACCTCTGCATCAAGCAAGGTGGTGATTTTTGCTAATCCGTGTACCATGCAGATCATTCTTTCACATTTTGGAGATGTAATGTTAACCACACAGTCAAAGAGGACAAACGCTCCTTTGATTTGCGATTTGACGGGAGTGGCGGATTATGACGCTCATGAAGATCAAGTGAAAGCGATTTGTAGAAAGATCACCAGGACCAACTATGAGGCGATGAAGCTTAGAATTGCAAATATTAACCGTGGAGATCAGACAACGAGTAGCACTAATTTTATGGACTTTATTGAAAGGTTTGAGTCCGATGATTTAAGATGGATAAAGACACTTAACAAGGCTCTTTCGGAGTAATGTTCCATAAAGGCGATTCTCGTTTTTTACGAGAATCGCCTCTTTCATAACAAAGAATAACGCCTCAAAATTTGAGACGCAGTAAACAAAGAAAAGGAGTAACAATGAAAAGCAAGTTATCAGATCATAAATTGAAAAAGGGAAAATTCATTACTCCCATCAATTCTATACCGTTAATGCAAGAGTTATCTGATGAAAAGTCTTGGACATACGGTCGCATGCCGGAGTATGTTTGGATTGGCTTGATATTGCACACATTGGGGCGCAATGAAGGATTAAACAAACTATATAAAATAATTTTGGAGTTGCATAAGTTAGCACCTGACTTGTCTACAGCGAGGTTATCTCAAATATTAAAATTGGAATCGGACATTCAAAAGAAATTCTATAATTTCATAATAGGTGAGATCGGACGTGAAGTTCTTGCTCCGTTAACTGTTATAGCTACAGAAAGTGATAATCCTGAATTCTGCGAGGCTTTCTTTATGGTTGATTTGAGCATAGAGGAGAGATGTGATGCATTAACCGACACGATGAAAAAGATAATGGGGCATCAAACCCATGAGTCAACCGACATTAGATTTGTTGCCCTTTACTATTATTTGCTTAAAGGCAGAATGCATTTACCAAAACAGCAAATCGAACTTATTACGAGTTATCCTCGACTATCTCATGGCGCTGAGGAGATGCGAATGGTAAGACCGAGTGTTAGATCTCTTGAGATGATGATGCTAAATTTCGAAGAACCCGATTCAATATATATACAAAATTTTTGGAGGAGAATTAGTGAAATGACAGAATGCACACTTTATACACTTGAGTTCCCAATTGAAAAACGTGACATTGATGAATACATGGAAAAACTTCATAAGATTTTCGAGTATTTATCTGAACTATATGTTGCAGTATCTCCTCTTGAAGATAAAATGAATGTTTTGTTGGGGATAGCTACGTATTCCTATAAGCGATTGAAAGAAGCGTATGAGCACAACTTGTTTAATTCTATCTCCGGTAGAAATTGTGTAAGAGGGCTCATCGAGAATTACATGATGATGAAGTATCTTGTGAAAAATGAAGCTAATCACGAGAATATATGGAAAGATTATAAACTGTATGGGTTAGGAAGTTATAAGCTTGTGCTGGCAAAGCATAGAGAGTTTGGTGCAGAAGGTGAACCCCATTTCGATCAAGGATATATCGAGGCAATTGTTAATGAGTTTAAGGAGGAAGAATTCATTAATATGGATACAGGATATTTTAATAAACAGGGCATTAGAGAAAAATTTGATAGTGTAGACGAAAAACTTTTATACGGTTTATATTATGACTATGATTCTTCTTTTGAGCATGGTTTGTGGGGCGCTATTAGAGAATCTTCGTTATTAAAATGCAACAATCCTGCTCATCAATATCACTGCATTCCTGACATTGATGATATAATAGTTTTAAAATCTGTAATGCCTGATTGCGTGATGGTGATGAATAAAACTTTATCATTTTTAGACGAGTTATATTCTTTGCCAAAAGCGCTATTTGAGGAGGTGATTGGTTTTGAAATCAAATCTTTTAATGGAGAAGATGACGCAAATACAAATTGAATATAAAACATTGCTTCAGAAATTATTGCCGAAGTTAAAAACTGACTTTTCTGTTCAGGCGTTAGATGAAATAAATTTGTTTTGGTACAGGCATATGGATGTTGTCCGATTGTATCTGGCGTTTGGATTTTCGGGTGATGAGAGTTATGTTTTT
Source organism: Clostridia bacterium (assembly GCA_017621415.1). GTDB lineage: Bacteria > Bacillota > Clostridia > Oscillospirales > CAG-272 > UBA1740. The sequence continues at coordinate 22,608 of JAGATD010000007.1, read as the reverse complement.
ACGGCAGCCACTTATTTGGATTATGATGATAATGAGCATCTTCCGTTTCTTCTTATTGGACAGCAGCATATTGTAGATGATCCGCTTAGTAAATATTCTTCTATTTGCAAAAACTTAGCAGACGGAAAAGCATCTCATACATTGTACGGTCAAATTGGGAAAACAGCTGAAGATGACATTAAAATAATTGAAAATTGTCAAGGTAGCATATTTGTAGTGCCTTTGAGATTGTTCAATCAGTATGCTTCATCTAAAGAGTTTTTTGAACTTGGAGAGCGCACGTTTGCAAGTTTATTTATCGACATTGAAGGTCTAAAAGATTTTTTCTCAAAATGTAATACTCTCGATGATATTTTGAGTCATGCCAGAAGCGATATAGAGGATTTAGTTCGTTTTTCCGAAAGCGATGATAGAAACCTTGATTTTAAGACGCGGTTTGCTGAGGCTCTAACAGAAAACGACTATATGATAGATGACTCCAAATCAGATGCGTACAAATTCTTCATGCTGGTGTATGGATGTATACAACAAGCAATAGATGTTATCATTTCATGTTTGGAATATAATTGTATACCATTTATTAGATATCCCGTGGTATTACACTATATATCTTTGCTTACTGAAAATCTGAAAACAGTGGAGCATATAGATACGATCAGATATAAAATGAGTATAGCTTTTGTATTGCACAATTTGATTGATAAAGAAAGGCTATCTAAAGTTAATACACAAGACTTTATTGCATTCAGTGAAGAATACGATTTTAACAGGAAACTCTTCGAATGTTTTGAATCAAAAGGTATCAATCAAGATACATTTTTGAGGCATGAGGTAGGAGGGTTGATGCTTGATGCCTTGGAAAACTTCTATTTGTGGATTGAATCGAAGCAATAATATTTTCAGCTTAATGCAAAACTAAAGTGCAGATATTGCATCGCAGAAAACAAAGAAAAAGCTATCCTAAAAACTTAAAACGGCGGTTCTCAAAGCAGAGGACCGCCGTCATTTTGCATAAAATAAAAATTGCAAAGTGTCGAAAACCCTTATGGAATATAGCTTTTTCGTGACAAATGTGGTCAAACATGTGGTCGTACCCGATTTTTGCCCGATTTTGGGCAAAAAAATAGCGGACGTTTTCGAGGCGGTGCAGACACCCAAAAGCCCGAAAAAGCCCGTAGAATAAAGAAAATTCGGAGGTTCGTTATGAACCTCCGAACTGGTCTACTTAATCAATCCCTATTTGAACTGCTAATTTCGTGGGAGTCATATTACTATTATATAGTAATATGGGGTAAAAAAAACAGGCGTTTTTTTCTGAAATTTTTGTAATGCGAGAGTGCTGAAATTGATGAAATCTTGGTATTCTTGCACTCTTGCACCCTTGATTTAGAAGTACATTTCCAATACAAATTTTGCCCCTTTAGCGTTGTATCTAAAGCCAAAGTCTTGAGGGTTAATATCGCAATCTTCGCTATAAATACAAAAGGCCTGATGCTCTAAGTCATCAGGTCTTTTCTTATCTATGAAGTTGTAGTATACCTCCACTTTGTCGTCGTATAAGATAATTTCTTTGATAAGTAGTCGTATCATCAATCGCGGCTCTTTTTTTAATGCTTTATAGATAAAGCGTTTTATATCAGCCGGAGTTATCTGAACTTTGCTCTTAGCTCGTTCTACGAGTAGTTTACCTTCGGCTTCTTCAAGCGCCGCCTCAAGTTGTTCTATGCGTTGTTTCGTGGAACTTGTGATAATTCCTTGTGCTACGGCATTAAGCATATTATCTAACGCCTTTCGTAGCTTATCCCGTTCTGCTTCAAGCAGATTGAGAATCGAGGTGTCTTTTAACTTCTGTTCGTGTGCTTCAAAAATCTTTGCAGTAATCAGATCAACTGTTTCGGGATTATCAAGCACTTTTACGGTGGTGTCAATTATAAGCTGTTCAAGTATTTCTTTACGAATGGATTTTTTGCGGCATAATTTCGTGTCCTGCTTTTTCAAGCCGCATTTATAATACCGCATAACCGTTCCATTCATAGATGTTCCGGCATCAGAAGTGATGGGCTTTTTGCAGTATCCACACTTCATTTTGTTTTTCAAAAGGTAAACAACATCCTCTTGCGCTCGTCTGCCGAGGCGGTTTCCTGCAACGATTGTTTGTACGGTGTCAAATAGGTGCTGGGGAACAATGCGAGGGAATGTATTGGTGTATTCGCCCTCTACCTTATGATTATACACACCCACGTAACGCGAGTTTTGTAATATACCATAAATAATGTTTTTAGTAAAGGGCTTTCCTTTGCGGTGCATAATTCCTTCATCGGTTAATGTTTTAATGATATTCTTGCCAAAGACTCCCGCTGCGTACATTTCAAATATCCGCACGACTACAGCCGCTTCGTCCTCGTTTATAAGGAATTTTTTGTTTTCCACTCTGTAGCCGTATGGAATGCCACCACCGGCATAATTGCCTTTGATGCGGCTTTCACGCTGACCTCTGCTAACTTTTTGTGCAAGCTCCAAAGAGTAGTATTCTGCCATACCTTCAAGTAATGACTCAAGGATAACGCCCTCCGGGCCTTCCGGGATATGTTCTTTACAAGACACGAGCATTATGCCGTGATCCTTTAGTGTCTTTTTGTGTATAGCCGCTTCGTATTTGTTTCGGGAAAATCTGTCGAACTTATATACAAGAACAACGTCCCACGCACCTTTCTGTGCATCTTTTAGCATTCGTTGAAAGTCTGTTCTATTGTCATTCGTACCCGTCATAGCTCTGTCGATATAACTATCAACAATAATTATATCGTTTCGTTCTGCGTACTCCATACACTCTCTAATCTGACCTTCAATGGATTGCTCGGTCTGGCGCTCGCTTGAATATCGAGCATAGATTACACCTGTTTTCATTTCTTTACCTCCTGTAAGATGTTTTTTTATTAAGCATATACCAATTTCGTTAAAAATGGAACTGATACGACTTGCGAGTTTTTGGTTTCTTCTTTAACTTTTCAAAGAGCAATCTTATATTGTGAAAATTCAATCTATACAGACTATAATCACAACACATACTTATCCTTATTTTTTTATTCCTCTCCTTTGTCGAACCTTTCGACAAGGGAGATTTATCGGGAAAAGCCGTAGCTGTCAAGGCTTCTTTCATTTTTTAGTCTTGCAGACCGAAAAAATAATGTATTTTCGTCTGTTATTTTCAAAATTATCAGCTTTATTTTTTCACCTTGACTGAAACGGCTTTTTCTGATACCATACCCTACCGAAAGGTAGGACGAATAAGGCTAAGATTATGTTGTATAAGGGATAAGTAATTCCACAGCATTATTTCCATTTATCTCAAAACCAAAACTCTCCATAAAATTGCTAAAAGTGTCAAGTTGTATAAGTTCCTTTTTCTTCAAAAATGAGGTATAGTTTAAGTGCCGATAAGAAAGGGGGTGAAAACCTTGCAGGAAATACAGTTGCCAAGCAACAAAACAGGCATAAAGGTATTTATTAACGGTGTTCCTGATGTGTCACAAGTCCATTCTGATGATATGAAAATATGGGCTACGGTGCTTGACAAGGTATTGTCCGAACACATAGATAATTACCATAAGCGTAGGGCGAGAGATCGTCCTGAAAAGAAAAAGGTGTCCGAAAAAACAGACACCTAAAAATTCACAATATTTTTCATCTTAAAACCTGTTGACAAATAGAGATTTCTGTGGTATTATATTATCAACGAACACGGTGTTCGCTTATGAACGCAGAAAGGCAGACATTATGAAAAGGATAGATGAAGTAAAGCTGAATGAGGTTTATCAATATATTTGTGATTGTCATTCGACTGAAAGACGTTCCCCGACCTATAGGGAAATAGCGAATGCTTGCGACATCAATTCTACGGCTTGGGTATCAAGTCTTGTAGGAGTTCTTGAGGAACGCGGATTGATAGAACTTGAAGCTCACGGCAATAAGCGTACTATATCTGTTCCTGATAATTTGGCTGTAGGAGAATCTATCAATGCTTCTATCGTAGGCACTTGTCCTTGTGGCGAGCCTGTCCTTGCAGTAGAGAACATCACCGCCACCGTTGCGCTCCCGGTAGAAATATTCGGTAGTGAAGAACATTTCATACTGAAAGCAAAAGGTAACAGTATGATTAAACGAGGTATTTTTGACGGTGATTTAATGGTAGTGCGCGTTCAGAATACGGCAAATATCGGTGAGGTTGTAATAGCAAGAGTGAATTATAACGAAGAAGCTACAGCAAAAATACTTGCGTGCAAGCGCGGCAAATATTATTTGAAAGCCGCTAATGACGAAGTTGATGAAAACGGCGAAGCTCTTTATAAGGATATTCACCCTAAAGGCGACTGGGAGATACTTGGTGTAGTTGATAACGTAATTCATTCACCCACGAAGGAGGTGCTTTAATGCTTGTAGATTTTAGTAAACCAGAAGGCTACATATATGCCGACGCATCTTATTTGAACGTTGACGAAAATGTAAGCGAAAAAGACCTCTTTGTAATGACAGTAAACGGAAATGGTATGATAAACGCTGGTATTCACGATGGAGATTTACTATTTTTTTATAGGACAGAGAAATTCGAGAATGGCGATATTGTAGCAGTATCCGCAGAGGGCGAAACAATGGTACGCAGAATATTCAAGGATAGAAAGCGTGTCAAGTTACGCAGAGAAATAGGAACGGGTGAAGATACTTATGTTACAGACTATACGCTTCACGGCAGATTGGTAGGTTTTCAGAGAAAAATGTAGGTGGTAGAATGAGCAAGCGGAGAACATATTTTTGTATAGATATGAAATGCTTTTTTGCTTCGGTAGAGTGTGCGGAGAGAGGATTAAATCCTTTTGAAACCAATCTTGTAGTAGCAGACGAAAGCAGAGGAACAAATGCACTTTGCCTTGCTATATCGCCTAAAATGAAAACTTTAGGTGTCAAAAACCGCTGTAGAATGAGCGAAATTCCCAAAAACATACGTTTCTTAGTTGCAAAACCGCGTATGAAAAAGTACATTGAGTATGCCGCAGATATTTATGATATATACCTCGACTATATTGATCCAAACGATATACACGTATATTCTATTGACGAGGCATTTCTTGATGTTACGGATTATTTATCCCTTTACAATATGGATGCGAGGACTTTCGCTAAATTTCTAATTAACCAGATAGCAGAGAGAAAGTATATTCCGGCAGCCGCAGGCATCGGCACAAATTTATATCTTGCCAAAGTAGCACTTGATATAACGGCAAAGCATACGAAAGACCATATAGGATTTCTAACGGAAAAACTATACAAAGAAACCTTATGGCATCATAAACCCATAACGGATTTTTGGCAGGTGGCAAACGGTACAGCGAGGCGGCTTGAACGATACGGAGTATATGATATGGCGGGTGTTGCAAATATGCCCGAAGAAACACTGTATAAGGCTTTTGGAGTAAATGCAGAACTGCTGAGAGATCACTCGCTCGGTAGAGAGAGTTGCCTTATTTCCGATATAAAGGCATATAAACCAAAATCAAAGTCAATATCGTCCTCGCAAATTTTATTTGAGGATTATTCTTACGATAAAGCTCTAATCGTTATGTATGAAATGGCATTAGCAGGGTGTCAAGAAATGATGCGCCGAAAAGTTATTTGTAATAGCGTTGGCTTATGTGTAGGATATTCAAAGGACGTTATAGCTTCTACGGGCGGGCATTTAAGGTTGCCATACGCCACAAATTTATATTCCAATATCAAGGAGTTAGTAGATTTGCTTTTTGAAAAATACGTCGTTGGCGACGTTCCCATCCGCAGACTTGGTATCAGCTTTGGCGGTATCGCAGACGAAGGGTGTGAGGGATATGATTTATTTACGGACTTTGAAAAGGTTGAAAGAGAGAAAAAGTTAGAACATACGGTACTTGGAATTAAGGATAGATTCGGTAAAAATGCTATGTTCAGAGGTCTTGATTTGTCGGAAGGAGCAACCGCTATCGCGCGAAATAAAATGATAGGCGGTCATAACGGTGAATAGAGAGGAACGAGCGAAACAATTTATGCCCTTTGATGCGCTCAAGGGCTTACAGGAAGAATTAAGAATAAGGGAAGAAAGGCGTACCCGTGTAGAAAAAAGAACGCTATCGGAGGAACAAATAGAGAGAATATCGGCAGTCCTTGTAAAAATATGTCAAGGCTCACAAGTAGCAATTACATTTTACGAAAAAGGACACTATCTCAGTCTTGAGGGATTGATCTCCGAAATTGATTGTATTTACGCTTATATCAAGATAGGAAACGCAAAGGTTTTCTTCGATGATATATATAAAATCCGTATAATCGAGATTTAACACTTTACGCCCCGTAGGTGTTGAGTTTCGCATTATAAATCAAACGATACGAAGGGTGATATGCTTTGTTTGAGGATAATCCCAACCCCCTGCACAGTTTATCAATTTCTCCCCCTAATCGTAACGAATGGGTAAAGGAGGTATGAAAGTGGAAAAAGCATCAGTTGCGGCAAAAACCGTAACCGTCAAATGTCCTGAATGCCTTAATTCAATGAAAGTCAAAGCGGCTGAAAGAGGAAATTACTCCGGCAAATGCCCCGTTTGTCAATCCCTCGTATTTAGCAAGCAGCATTCTGAAAAAGAAAGGCATATCAAGATAGTCAGAAATACTGCAAATTAAAATATTCGACGTTTATGCGTTATATCTAAGGTCGGGCTGAAATAGAGCCTATGATAAATCCTTAATCACTATCGTATAAATAAGGTTCGTGTCAAAGGAATATCGGAAGATATAGCCTCTACGGACGGTGATTCACACTAAGAGTCGCTGTTTGTGGAGGCATTTTTAGTTTCCCCGGCGCTCACACATTTCAAAAAGATAAGGAGATTTTTATATGATAACAATGGATACCATAAGAAGCGAGCTTAACGATATTAAGTATTACTATGCGCGTCGGGAGCAGTTTGATAGAGCTTTTGATAGCGTAGGTAAAAATGAGATTTTGAAAACTGTGGAAAAATACAATAGAGTGATCTGCCTTGCAGGGCCTAAACTCTATGAACTTTATGTTTGTCTGTATATTGACTGTCATACGCACGTTGCAACGGCAGAAGCTCTCAATTACTCTGAAAATTACATTTATAAGACAAATAAGAAGCTAATCGAATTTTTCCATAGAGAATTAAATAAGGAGGCTGCATAATGAATTACAGACCGGAATTTTTAGCAGATGCGGATAATGTTTACCGCACTTCTCAGTATATCGTAAAACAAATTCTTGAATTTCAAGAAAATAGCGTTGAGAATAATTGTGTTGTGAGCTTTGATACATATTATCGAAGAACTCCCAAGCGCGATCTCGCCTATATGATGGCGTTTGCCGACAAGGATAAAATTGACGGAAAACGTATGCCATCCACGATGTATACACGCACGTATGTAGATTAAAAGGAAGAAAACGAGGGCAGGGCCAGACGGTCTTGCCCTTGTCTATTTCATAAGGGTTTATAAGGGAGTGTAAGGGTGCGAATATAGTGCGATTTTCCCTTGTAAATCAAGGATTATAGCACCCTTTAGAACAAAACAAAAAGTGTCCAGAAGGTTGCTAAAAGTGTCAAATGCTATCAGTGGTTTTTCTCTCAAAAATGCTGTATACTGTGTACGTAATCGCCGCTGAGGTTATCGACTCACCGTTTCTCTGAACTTTGCAAAGGATAGGTGGCCACCTTCGGAGCATCGAGGTCGCAGGAAACAGAAAGTTTCGATAGAGCGAGCAGATTGCAATTACAATTTAATAGCCCGCTAGGGCAAATCAAAATTCAAATTTTATAAAACACAGGAGGATTTATTTAATGTCTAACACTACTAACAATTCCGACAAGTATAACAAGCGCAGATGGGCTGTACCTACCAAGCGCGCACAGGGTTATGCTGAGGAACGAAAGACTAAGGTGCATCACAGAGGTGCTAAGCAGGGCAAGGAGCTTACTGATTATGAGGCGGGACTTCGTTCCGGTTATTTGCAGGCACAGTCTGACCACGCAGGTCTTTACAAGTACAAGAAGGCTCTCGCAGAGGGCAAGTCTAAGGCTGAGGCAAAGGCTATTTCTCAGACTAAAGGCAAGAAGTCTAAGTAATTAAAACAAAAAGGAGGATTTAAGGATTATGTCTAACGAAAAGATTATTTATGTTGAAAGAGAAACCTTCGTAAAGAACGGAAACACCTATTTTTCTTACTTTATTAAGGGTAATGTTCGCGGAAAGAACATTAAGGTGGCGGTAGTTCCCCCGGACAAGGGCGGCTATACCGTACTTGATATCGTTTTCGGTAAGGAGATGGCAGCAGAGCTTGTTATTAAGCCTTTCGAGATTAAGGATGAAGCAAGCGGCAAGGTTATCACCGGCAATTCCTACGGCGTTGTATCTTACGACGAGGACGGTACTGATTACGAGTGTGCTATCAAGCCCTACAGAGCTTCGGATAAGGCACTTCTCAATATGCTTGTAAGATAATAGCGCAAGCATAAAAACATAAAAAACTAATGTTTCTGCGGCTTATCTTCGATTGTAGGTCGGGATAAGTCGCAGTTTTCAAATTCATTATTAAAACAGGAGGTATTATATGGACGCAACTAAAACTATGACGGGCGTAAAAACCAAAAAGAGTGGCAAGAGCTACAAGGGAGATCTTGTAGATGCGCACGATATTGGATACGCTCTTGGATGGGATCACGCCTATGACATCCCTGATAGGTTTTTGGCGAAAACTGCGGCGGCTTACGGATTTAAGAAAGGAATGCGTAACAAGCACAGAATCGACAAATATAATAAAACTTATCAAAAGAAAGGCACTAAATTCTAAATTAAAGGAGGACTAAATATGTCAAAGAAAAACATTATTATTGCGATTGTGGCTATTTTGCTTCTTATCGCTGTTGTAGGAGCTATTGTTTTCTTTGTTCAGAACGGAAAGAATGATTCTACCAATACCGAGAATGATACTACAAACGTTGAAAATGAGGCTCTTGCAGAACTTGAACTCGATACAGTCAGTACCGAGGGGGTGGCGCTTAGTTTTATGAAACTTTCTGCTTCTTCTCCCGTTATGGCTGCTGCATCGGGTGATTACCTTTCTACTCAAATTACCGCTACGGTTCTTCCCGCAGATGCCCCTGATAAGACAGTGGATTGGTCTGTGGCTTGGGCGTCCGATGCTACCAGAGCAGGTTCGGATGTAGCCAATTATGTAACGGTTGTTCCTACTTCTGATGGTTCAAACGTAGCTACTGTTTATTGCCATCAGGCTTTCACTGGTGATTATATCTATATTACTGTTACCACGCGCACAGGCGGTTATACCGCAACTGCTCGTTGTCAGTATGTAGGTTATCCCGAAACTCTGGTTATTGATAAAACGGGTTACACATCCGTTACGGATAGCGATTGGAATGCAAATATCGTAGAGGTAGACTGTGGTAATACCTATTATTTTGACCTTAATCTTGACAATACGCTTGGCGTTGTAGGCTCGAATTTTGGTGATTATAAGATTTCCATGACTACTTATGGCGGTATTACTACTACTCAAAACAACTACGATAGCACAGGTGCACTTACAGGCACTATTACGGGCGAGCAGGAACTTGTTGTGGCTGATACTTGGGATAGCGACGGTTCAGTTTATTCCTATTACGCAAAAACCGGCGGTCTGCATATCGCTATTTCTTGCTCTATTGAAAATGGTCAGCTCGTAGTTGAAGCTAAGGACGCTGCATCTGCTTATAGCTGGACTACCGGCTCTCGTGCGGGTAGTGCTACTTGTAAGTACACCGGATATATTGATGGTATGGAACCTTATACCGCAGTTACCGTTACTGATACTGTCAGCGGTGTTTCCACCACTATCAATATTCGCACCCTTACTACCGTTTCAAGCGTTTCTGTAAACGGTGGTGAGGACATCATCTTTTAATAAAACAGGAGGTATTGTTTAATGACAAAGAAAAGAATTATTGCGCTGCTTATGACTATGGTTCTGCTTGTAGGTAGCGTTTTCACCCTTGCTTCTTGTACCGATCTTTTTGGAAACGAAAGCGAAACCGAGCAGAACGAAACAGATACTCAGAAGAATGATAGTAATGAGCCTTTATCGGTTGATAACCTTAGTGTTGAAACGGTAAGCTCTGATGCGGTTCTTCTTTCTGCATCTGCACCTATGCTTGTTTCTACCACTTCGGGTACATCCGTTTCTCAGACACTTACTGCTACTGTCATTCCTGCAACTGCATCGAATAAAGCTGTTGATTGGTCTGTAGAATGGGCAGATAGCACTAATACGGCGACTGTTACCGATTATGTAACTGTTACCCCTGCCTCAAACGGAAGCACTACCGCTACTGTAACCTGTAAAAAGGCTTTCAGCGGCAATATTGTTGTAACTGTTACTACTCGTGAAAGTGGTTATACTGCTGAGTGTATTGTTTCCTTCGTTGGTAAGCCTACCGATATTAACGTAACAACTACTCTCACAGCACAGACTGACGGTTATCACGTAGGAATTGGTAACACTTACACCTTTAACGTTGATCTCTCTAACCCATTCGGTCAGGTCGGTAGCGGATATAATAACATCACTGTTGAGCTTAGCGGCGTTGGTTCTATGATTCTCGGATATAAGGAAGTATATGTTTCCAGCGGCAATACTACTTGGTATGATACATCAGATACTACAGTACAGCTTGATTCTCTCAAGGATGAGTTTATTACTGTTAATTATGCAGATGGTGTGATTACGGTAAACACTCTCAAGAGTATCGAAAGCTACTACGAGAGTATGCAGCGTCTTGACTCCGGGCGTACCAGAGCCTACACAAACGCATTTAAGTCTTATGTTACCGATTGCTATTTTACCGTAAAGATTACGGAAAACAATTCGGGCATTTCCGAAATTATTAAGATTCATTTCGATGATACTGTAGTTACAGGCGTATCCGCAAGTGCATCTGAAATGACTTTTTGAGGGGGTGTAGTAAATGAGTAAAACAGTGAAAATTATTTCTTGGGTACTCATTGTATTGGCACTTGTTGGTGCTATAGGCGCAATCGCATATTTTTCAGGTGGATTATCCGGGGAGTATCAGAGCTTTTATCTGACGGTAAACGGAAAAGATGTTGTAAAATCGGGCACGAATTTTGAGGCTACATTGACTGAGCCTTTGAGCGTAGAGGTTAAGTATTCGTTAGAAGATGAAAACTCAACAGGTTATACTGTAAAAATTGTGCCTAACGTGCTTTCGGGCAAGGACTTCGATTTTACACTTGATGGAGATGTTTATTCTTATCAGGGTGAAAAAGACCTTACAGCAGGTTTCGATATCAAGTACAACGAAAACGCCTTTACTGTAACTCCTAAAGGTACACTGACCGAAATTATGCAAGCAGTTTACCCTAATTATACTGTGGGAGATTTAACCGAGTGTGGATATGATAATATGTTCCTTTTGGTTGTAACCTCTTACGACGGTGAGCAGAGTGTAAATGTCGCGTTTACTGTTCCTGAGAACCTTTCCGGCATTAAGCTCGATCCCGATCATATCATTTTCTAATTCAAAGGAGGTTTTATGATAAACGATTTGAACAAACATAAAAAGAGCGATACGATTAAGTGGATTATCGTGTTCGCGTGTATTATTCTGCTGACAGCAGGTCTGCTTGCAACAATGACTGATGGGTTTACCAATTTTGGTTTCTTCGGTAATGTTGCAGCAGATAAATCCACTACAGAAGATGCCGATAAGACATCAGAAAACAATACCGAAACATCGGCAGAGGATGATGTTATTAACACGGTACAAGTGGTTAATAGCGATCTTATGAAGCTTTCTGTTGCAAGCATTCCTGTTACTACAGATGAAACAGGGGTTGTAAATAGTAGGGCAACCTCCGGTGTTGGTGTTATTGCAACTGTACTTCCGGAAGGTTCTAACTCTGCTTTAACATGGGATATTCAATTTCTTGATAGTACAGATCCCGCTGTTATAGGCAGAATCGCATCTGATTACGTAGCAATCACTTATAATAATGATGACTGCACCAATATTACGGTAACTGCCGTTCAGCCTTTTGGCTCAAAAATTAAGATTATTGCAACTTCGGTAGCCAATCCAGAAGTATCTGCCTATCTCGTAGTTGATTATGAAAAGCGTCTTGCCGATAATCAAACTCTCAGTCAGAGCGTTGGAGATTTCTTTATCAATAAGCCTTCCACCTCGGCTAACAACTTGGTAAACGGTATAATTACCGATACTGCGGAAAATATGGCAGCTATGTATGGTGAAGAAATCGTTTTCGGTCAAGAGCTTGGTGTGGGTACAGTTATTCCGAGTGCAGCAAACTACCTGATTTATGTCGAGGCTTCTGACGAGTTTATCGCCGCTATGCAGCAGTTCGGTATTGCTTCTAAGTGTGCAGACTACGTATTTCTTGGTGATGATACCACCGGTGTTACACTTAGCCTTGTGCTGAATACGCTTGTAGGAGCAGATATTATTCCAGAAGCTGATGGAAGCGTAAACTCTGCTCAAATTACGAAGTTTAATCAGGCGGCTATGGCACTCGGTAGTGAAACGATTGCCTTTTCTATCAAAGTACAGGCGTTGAATGATTTTGGCGTACATAATTACGTTTATAATTTTTATTTTGACGCCGACTCTGTTGCAAACCTCGTTGTAACCGGTATTCAGTTCAACGTAGGAAATATTGTTCTTTAATAGGAGGTAATTTCTATGTGTGCAGGGAAAAGAAATAAATGGCTTCTCTGCATCGTGGCATTTGCAATGGTAGTTTGTACCCTCTTAACAATGGTGCAACCTATCGTTGCTTATGCAGCAGAGAATGAAATTAGCTTTGACAGTACAAACGTTCTTGATGATTTGAAATCTTCTACAGTAAACGGACAGCCTTTTGATATTAAGGATTATCCGTTTGACGAGAATAAAGATATACAAGTTATCAATTTCGTAGAGTATTGTTACTCTTACAAAGCCAATTTGCGAGATAATTACGGTTTATATGTTTATATCTATAATCCGAAAGGAATGAACCTGTCAACAAGTGATAAGCTAAACAAAATTCAGATGGCTGTAGCATACGATGCAGAGGGAAACCCTACGGATTATGCAAAGTTTAGTTTGGAATTTTGTTCAAAAACCGATAGCGGAGATTATAAAAATCTTTTCTACAAGTTTAAGGTGATTGATCATAAAGTGAACGGAACATATTTCGCAGATCGCGTAAACAGTAATGCTAGACGCTACGATGTGTCAGGTGTTGAAATTGCAAAATACGGTTCTTCCAATGCTACTGAATATGGTGTTTGCGGCACTTATATTTTTACGGGCTTTGCGGAAGGCTACGGCCCTGATGCAAATGCAAAAAGCACCTTGTCTTGCGATATAGAGTATTTGGAAACTATAGAGCTTTCGGTTAAGCATACTTTTTATCGTTCTCAAACATCGTCTTTAGGAGCAGGACACCAAAATCAGCTTGATACTGTTTATTTTTCTGTACCTAAACGCTTTATTGATACATACGGAAAGTTACAACGTATAAAAGCAGAATGGTACGAGTATAAAACAAAAGAAATCCTCGTAACGAGCAATACGGATTTTTATAATGCAGCTAAAGACTATATTGGTGTGGAACTTGGCGATACACCAAACGAGTTTGGTATGTATGAGTATGTTGAGGATATTGGTTATAGTTTAGGTATAGGTGCAGGTAAGGCGGGAGATATGTATGTGGCTCAATGGGGCTGGAATCTTGGTACAGGATATTTACACGTTCCCACAAACGCCCTTTATTATATGTTTCTTGTCGATAATATTGAGGAATACGATCCTTATGCTGAAACTGTTACTATTGGCGGCATACAGAGCAACGATTTGTATGAATGGATAAAGAACTACAGTAAAAGTTATACATCCGGCAGACTTCCCATAAAGGACGGTAAGATAAGTGCTGATTTGTTTGAAAGTGATATTGATTCAAGCAGAAAAATGAATAATGAAAATGGCATTATAAAGAACGGCTATAGTTATTACGATTTTGATGCTGACGTAGATTTGCAAACACTTTCAAGCTGGTCTGACAGCGATCCAAGTTTTTGGGATAATTGGCTTAATTTCGGTTTAGGAGCAGCCTTTACGGGCGGGCCTAATGAGGCATCAAAAACCGTACCACCTATTCAAATACTCAATGCGTCCGATTTGACTGGCTCTAATACCGAAATTGCAGAAAGATTGTTGGTGAATGTTGCTGACGTTGATAGTATCAAAGCAGAGTATAACAATGCAGTAACTGTAAACGGAGTTAATGATGAAGAAATGGTGGTCGTGCTATTTCGTTTTGCTACAAGCGATTATTATTCCGAAGCTGTAGACATTATCGAATTAAACGGCGGCTTTCTTTGGTCGGACAAGCACACAGAGGGACAAGCGTATATAGCTCAGGAAAGCGTATTTTTGGATTTTGATATAATTCAGCTCACCTTTAATAAAGACGGTGTTTATACTGTAATTCCCGTTGTATCAAGTCCTATTGATATTGTCAATGACATTACGCCCCCGGTGAATATGCCTGATGAAACGTCTTGGTGGAAGATTGCTCTTGCTCTTGCTTTTTTGATATTGCTCATAGTGCTTTTAGCCCCTGTTTTACCTTATATTATTCAGGGCATAGGTTGGCTTATTATGTTGCCTGTCAAAGCTGTAAAAGCTATCAAGAAAAGCACCAAAAACAAAAAAGAATTAAGTGATGATTTTGACTATAAGGAGGAATAAAAATTGAAAACGGTAAAAAGGATAGTCGCAGTAATCCTTCTTATCGTAACGGTGGCTCTGGTCGGCTATCTGATATACACGGGTAGCCGATTACCCACTATTACTGATACAGGAGGTGCGTATGCGCAGATATAAAGTTTTTTGTATTACGTTCACTGTGCTAATGTCGCTCTTGTTTATATATTTAGGTGTATTCCATTTTAACACTTCTTATACTCGTTTTGCTGAAACGCTGGGCGACATTTGGAACTCGATTAAGTTCTATGTTTGTGAACTGCTTGGAATTGTTCATACAACGCCCCCGACAGTAGAACTGTATTCTGATGTGATAAAATGGGATATTTTTTTGCCAGAAGATTGGCAAGGATTTACCGTAAAAGCAGGGGCGTATTTTAGCCTATTATTTGATGCTAATAATTTTAGTGAGTATTGGCGATTGGTTGGTGAAAAGGTAGGGCAATTTGCCAAAATGATTATTTTACTACTACCTTGTATTATTGCGGTTGTTTTGCTGATAAAACGCTTATACAGTCAAAATAACAACGAGCATAACAAAGATACAATACCATTAAAAATATTCAAATGGGTTGCGAATAAAACGTATCAACCTATTAAGCGTATTATAATTGCATACATACGATTTCTTAGTGAAAACCGATATATTCCTATTTTATGGGCGATATGTTGGGCGTTCCATTTGAATCTTGCATCAATAGTCATAGCTTTCTTTGCTTATTATCTGTATTTTTCTGTGTCGTTCCGCTTTGATACGATTTACGTGCAGTTTGTAAAGCTATTTATAGACCTTCAAGTATTGCTAAATGTTTTTCCGTGGTGGATACTAACATTTATAGCGTATATCATATTTGATAAAATGCGTAGAGGGATTGCACAGATGCAGCTTAGACGAATGGAAGCCCGGAACTGCGGCTTTATCAACGATTTGCCGATTGTGTCAATGACGTGTGGAAGTATGGGAAAGAAGAAAACCACGATTATTACAGATATGGCACTATCTCAAGAAGTGATGTTCAGGCAAAAAGCTTTTGAGCTTCTAAAGAAAAATGATATGAAATTTCCGTTTTTCCCGTGGATCAGCTTTGAAATGGAACTTAGAAAGTGTATGGAGTATGGAACGGTTTATAATCTTGCCACCATAAAAGAATGGGTGCGACTTAAAAAAAGACGTTATGAAAAGCATAAGAATGCAGATTTACAACTTTACGGATATGATACTCTCAGATATGGAATGAAAAATAATGACGCTCTTAAAATTGAGCATCTATTTGATGTTCTTGAAACGTATGCACAGTTGTATTTTATTTACGTTATTGAAAGCAGTTTACTCGTTGCGAATTATTCAATAAGAACGGATAACCAGCTTCTTGATA
Organism: Clostridia bacterium; assembly: GCA_017621415.1. Taxonomy (GTDB): domain Bacteria; phylum Bacillota; class Clostridia; order Oscillospirales; family CAG-272; genus UBA1740. The sequence continues at coordinate 6,356 of JAGATD010000007.1, read as the reverse complement.
ACGGCAATTTTCCTATGTGGGCGATAGACTTTTTCCCCGAAACAACGATAGATGATGGTAGGCACGCTCATATCCTCGATTTTGATGTTCTCAGACTTGGCAAAAAGGTCATTGAGAATAATCCAAACGCAGGCAGCTTTGAATTTGGCGTGGTGGTAATATCTGAGGTCGGAAAAGAGCGTGGTAATATCTTAGACCACAAGGAAATGAAACGGAACAATGACGAAACGAACCAGAAGAACGACCACTTTAATTCTTGGTTGAAAATGTCCCGACACAGTGCAACGGTAGACCATTTTCCGTTTATAAAGGTGTTTACCGATGAACAAAGACCGGAAAGCTGGGGTGCGGATGCGCGAGATCTGTGCGATATAATAAATATAGCATCTGCTGGCAAGCAGAAGCTCGCTATGCCGTTTTACATTATTGAGGATATGATATCTGAAATGCTCTTTGATTGGTTTGTGGATTTGTATTACAATTTCCGATACCGCAGGGGAGATAATACTTTGCTTGTGCATATTCTCAAAAGTGTTACCACGTGGCTGTATAAAAGAAATCTCAAGATTTATAATCAGTATGGGTATGCCGTATCTTTCATTGAAAAAGAGCGCGGCACTATGGACGGAAAGATTGAAAAGAAGCGGTATTACGTTATGAATAAGAAAATCTACGCTAAGAGATTTTCGACTGACTGTTTTAGTGAATATTTCAACGATTTGGCAAAAAAGACAAAGGTAGGATTGAATGACTATCTCGAATACGAAACGGAACGGGCTACTGTTGCAGAGCTTAAAATGCAAAACAGCTACTTTATCAACGCATTATATAAGGACGCAGGCTCTAACTAAACGGCGTTACAGTTAAATCCAAAGGCTTGCGTATAAAGGAGGTGTTTGAATGGCGTATGGTGAGAGCAAGGTATATTTCGATGGAAGTCATTACATAGCAATACCGCACACTACCAGACCGTCAAGAAAAAGAAAACGATTACCGGAAGAAGAAATAACGATTGATGAAAAGGAAAAGAAATTAGTGGAAAATGCCGCCAATAATGATGGCTCGCCTTCTGTTATTGAGGACGAGCCTTTTGGTGCAGCAGTTGACACGGATACCGATGTAGAGCAGTCCGAGGATAAAGCGCCACCGGGCGAAGAAAAACCGCAAGTAAAGAGAATAACGCGAAAAGAATTGTTTGAGGAAGCATATAGGGAAAGCCTTAATATGCGTAAATCGTTGCGTAAGGATTTTATTTATAAAGAGATACGACCTTATTTCAAGTCAGACGAAAAATGTATGGAATATGTAACGGCAAATATGGAACGTAAGGATCGCAACCTTATATCACGGCGCATAAGAATGACACGAAAAGCTAATTTGCAAGAGTTTAATTATTTCTGCACCTTTACCTACGATAGTAAATTACATACCGAGGACAGTTTTAAGTATAAGCTCAGGCATTGTCTTTCTAACCTTAGCAGACGCAAGGGATGGAAGTATATGGGGGTATGGGAGCGTTCTCCTGAAAAGAAACGTTTACATTTTCACGGAATTTTTTATATTCCAGAGGGAACTATGCCGGGTAAAATAATACAGGTCAATGACTATAGTTTTTCCTCCCATAAGCGACAGATAACTAATCAAAACCTATACTTTATAGAACGTTTTGGAAGAAACGACTTTGAACCGATAGAGGATCAAGGGCGAATGGGTGAAGCTATGGCTTATTTGATGAAATATATAGAAAAATCGGGAGAACGTATCGTATATTCAAAAGGGTTGCCGCAATATTTCATATCCGATATTTTGGAAGATGATATAGTGTGCAGGATTGGAATGGAAGAACAAAAGTTTTTGCTTTTTGATGATTTCTCGTGTTTCGATGAAGGCGTGTATATGGGACAGGTAAGCCCCGAAGTAATAGCACAAATGAGAAAAGCAAACTAACGATGCCTATGCACCGGTGAATAACGAGAAAAATATCGCGAATGCAAGCCGACGGTATATGCGGAGTTTTTGCGAGCGGCTTAGCGCAAAACCCGCATCCGTCGTGCTCGCGATTTTTCGTTTCAGGCAAGGCGGTTTTGTTTGATGGGGCGTGTGCTTGTCCGCCGAGCGAAGCGAGGCGCTTGTATCAAGACAAGCACACGCCCCATCGTCAAAGGTCTTACAGAACCTTTACAAGCCCTTACTTTTATGTGTTACAAAATTCTGCATAAATCCCTCATTTTCTCTTGAAATATTAACAATTTTTTGATATAATATTCTTTGTATAACTTCCGATAGTTTCGGATATAAAGAAGTTTGGAGATAATGCTATGGCTAAAGAAAAGATAGAAAAAGCTATGTCTTTGGAAAAAACGCTTTGGGCTGCCGCAGATAAGCTTATAGGCGCGGTTATGCCCCATGACTATATGAAGATGGTTCTCGGTCTTATATTCTTAAAATATGTTTCTGACCGTTTTGAAGCTAAATATGCTCAGCTCGTAGCAGATGGTGATGGTTTTGAGGAAGAAAAGGACGCTTATGCAGAAGATAATGTATTCTGGATTCCCGAAAAATGCCGTTGGAATTACATAAAGCAGTATGTAAAAGACGAACAGATTGGTACTATTCTTGACCAAGCACTTATTGATATTGAGAAAGAGAATGACGAGCTTAGAGGGATTCTGCCGAAAGTATATTCAAAAGGCGACGTAGACAAGCGCCGTTTGGGTGAGCTTGTGGACTTGTTCTCTAATAATCTCGCTACCGAGAATATGTCCGGCGACCTTTTTGGAAGATGCTATGAATACTTCTTGGGTGAGTTCTCAAAGAAGTTCGGACAAAAGGGCGGTGAGTTCTATACGCCTCGTTGCGTTGTTGACCTTATCGTAAATATGATACAGCCTTTCAATGGGCGTGTATACGATCCCTGCTGTGGTTCGGGTGGTATGTTCTCTCAGTCTGCAAAGTTTATAACTGAGCATCAAGGTAGTATCAATAATATCTCTGTATACGGTCAAGAGCTTAATCCTGACACTTGGAGAATGGCAAAGATGAACCTTGCTATTCGTGGTATTACCGCCGATTTGGGCGATTCTCACGGTGATACTTTCCACGATGATAAGCACAAAACTTTGCGTGCAGATTTCATTATGGCTAACCCTCCGTTCAATATCAGCGATTACGGTCAGCCCTCTCTGCTCGAAGATCCTCGTTGGACTTACGACATTCCACCTTCGGGCAACGCTAACTATGCTTGGATACAGCACATGATTAGTAAACTCTCGCCTCGTGGCGTAGCTGGTTTCGTATTAGCTAACGGTTCGCTTTCTACATCCGGTAAACAAGAGTACAATATCCGTCAAAAGATGCTTGAGGAAGGTATCGTGGATTGTATTATTGCTTTGCCGACCAATCTATTTAGTACAGTTACAATTCCGGCGTGTCTTTGGTTCTTGCGTAAGGACTGCCGTAATAAAGGCAAGGTATTGTTTATAGATTGCCGTGAAAAAGGTTTAATGATAGACCGAAAAATCCGCGAGCTTTCGTATAACGACACAACCGTAGGACACACCGATAACGACGACTTGATAGAGAAGTTTAGAGCTTATAATCTCGCCGCCTATGGTGATGAAAATAAAGGCGACGTTGAAAGTATTGCCGCTGTATATCACGCTTGGCTCAAGGGCGAAGGATATGAGGATGTAAAGGGCTTCTGCAAGTCTGCTTCTATAGAAGAAATCCGCGAAGCTGATTACTCGCTCGTACCGGGAAGATATGTCGGTATTGACGATTCGGGCAAAATGTCCGAGGACGAAATCAAAGCTGAGATTGTAAGAGTTAAGAAAGAGCTTATTGATTTGATGGAGAAGGGCAAGGAGCTTGACGAGAGAATCTATGCCATTTTGAATAGCGAAGATTAACACTTGGTATCAACTATGTGGCGTTGAAAATCAATATCGGGTATATCAATTTCTATGTTTTCAAAAAGCGATTTGCTGATTATCGGCATTGTACTTCCATTCATACCTATTGAATGGAAATACTCTTTCATTACAGAAAGACGATAATACAGAAACTCTGGAATAACAAGCTCAGAGTTTATATCCGTGATAGCATTGATCTGTTGATTTGTAAGACAAATTTCCTTAGTTAGACAAGCATTGCCCATATCTGAACCGATACAATCAACTATTACTGATCGTTCACCTATGAACCGTTTTGAATAATCACTATATGCTTTTTCGCTAACAAAGCGTGTTGGCGTTTTACAATAACGAGTATTCTTAACTTCTGCTGGCGTTATAAAAGGATAACCGCTATTACTATAGTATGCTTCATTCTTGGTAGACGGAGTAACACCTGTGATAGCTTTTCCTATATCGGATAATTTGAAAATCACGCTATATTCCTCCTAATATCAACTATGTGCGATTGTTCTGCTAACGGTGGTACAGCAACATCACAATTATCTAAGATTGCTTTTGTTAAAAATTTAGTGGCACTCCCACTTGAAAGAGTTGTGAATTGAGGAAGTTTTGTTGATAGATAATAGTATAAATATTTTGTTTTCAATACGTTAGTCGAAGAATTGATAATGTATGTTCTTTGATAGGCATTAAATTTTCCAACATAATATTTTATATTAAATTTTCCGCTAGCGTTATTTCCAGCCAATAGGATAGCTTCTTCATCAAAGGAAAAGTAATCAATTTTAGAAGTTTCAGGATCACAGGTAAAAAACGGGTATGCTCCATCTTTAACAGCAGCATTAGAATTTAGTTTGCCAGTTTTTATATTGGCGCAATCTTTAAGTTTAATGGTTGTCATATATATTCCTCACAGTATCAACTATGTGTTGTTGCTGTTCTAATGAAAAATTTGGAATTTCCAATTCGTCAAGTACAGATTGCTGTACTCTTTGACGTCCCGAACTGCCTATCATAGATTTTATTGCCGGATCTCTTACAAGAGAAGAAATCGTTAGATAATAAACAAAATCAGGTAATGAAACATCTTCTTTAGCTCGCAATACGATATATTCTGTTGAGCCAAATGCTATTTCATTTTCTCCTAAATTTGTAATAAATGCAGTTTTTCCATTTTCAAGGCAAGGTGTTATACGTGCCATTATGCTATCACCGTTGCGAAACTTTGTACCGCCTGAATATGCTTCAAAATTACTTGAACGCACAAATTTTTTGTATGGTTCAATCTGATCCATTGAAATCTTCCTTGCAATAGTTCCTTTAGGGAGTTTTTCAGTAGGATTCATATAAACAAAATCAGATAGTTTTATTTTACTATATTTTTTCATCATAAAGGTGTCCTCGTATGAAAATTATTGATATTGCTAACATAAATACAGAGAAAATCGAAACCTCTGTATTAACAAGAAATACTTATATTTCTACAGAAAATATGCTGTCAAACTGTGGTGGAGTTGAGGTAGCATCCACTATTCCTACTGGAAAAGTAACTTCATTTTGCAAGGACGACACTCTTATATCTAATATTCGCCCTTACTTCAAAAAAGTTTGGTATGCACGATATAATGGTGGTTGTTCTAATGATGTAATATGCGTAAGAACAAAGAGTAAAGTGTGCATGCCTGCATATTTGTATTATGCTTTGTGTACCGATAAATTCATAGATATATTTTCTGCTTCTTCTAAGGGAACAAAAATGCCGCGTGGCGATAAAAATGCTTTGTTATCATACGACATTCCCGATAGAACGATAGCAGAGCAACAACACATAGTTGATAGTATGGAGAACATATATGCTTATTAAAGACATCGTAACAAATAAACACAAATCAATAAATCCACAAACCTATAAAAGCACGTTGTTTTCTCATTATAGTTTACCAGCCTTTGATGCTGGCAGAAAAGCCGTCTATGAATATGGCGAGTCTATTATGAGTAACAAGTTCATATTGCATCAGAAAGCTATTTTATTTAACAAACTAAACATTAAGTTCAAACGTATATGGAATGTCAAACATCCATCAGAAAATAGCATTTGTTCTTCTGAATTTATCCCTCTTATTGTTGATGAAAGCGTATGTTTACAAGATTATTTATACTACTTTTTATGTAGTGAACCTCTCACAAATAGTCTTCTTGGTTGTGTTAGCGGCACATCAAATAGTCAACAGCGCATACGCCCAGAAGATCTATTGAAACAAGAAATAACACTGCCAAGTATAAACGAACAACGCCACATAGTTGATATTCTCGGAAGTATTGACGAAAAGATAGAAAATATTGAGCATTTAATAGCAAAAACCAATGACACCATAAGAAATCTTTTTTTGGTTTACGCCCAAGAATGTAAGAGTTATTTCCAGCTTAGCGAGCTTTGTAGCG
>JAGATD010000059.1 GCA_017621415.1 Clostridia bacterium | reverse complement strand
TGTTGTGCAATTGCCGTCATCCTTTTCGGGGGAATGCTCGCCTGCCGCCAGAATTTCTTTTCCGCAAACACCGCAATTAAGGGCGGTTGAACAGTCGTTATCATCATTTTCGGGAGTATGTTCCTTGTTTTCTCCGTCGGTTGCACCGCATCTTGAACAGGTGGATTGAACCTCGCACAGATCAACATCGGGCGTTGTCCATTCGTGTCCGAGAGCAGAGCCTTCTGTCTTGCCACAGACTGTACAGGTCTTGGGATTGAGACAGTCGGCATCCTTCCACGAGTGCATGGAATCTCTTGTTTCGCCGCATACGTTACATTCGGTATCTGCACAGTCATCGTAAACATGCTGCTCACATTTTTTGCTACCGCAAGCTGCGAGGGTTACGATCATCAAGACCGAGAGTAGAATTAGTGTTAATTTTTTCATATTGGTTACCTTCCTTTTGGGGTTATTAGAGTTTGTTTGGTATTGGTGCAAAGCACCAAACCACGGGGATATCCCTTTGCGTTTTTTTCATTTGCATTATATTCAGGTTATTCGTTCTTCTTGTTCTTTGGGCAGGTGCAAATTCCGAACCAATCCTCACCGTGTTTGAAATACTTACATTCATCGCAGGTTGAGTCCGCAGTTCTTTTCTTTTCGCTCTTGTAGTATGGGCAAGCATCCTGCATCATCGTAACGAAAGGCTCACCTTCGTCGGTGTAAAGTGGTTCTTTTATAAAGTTAGGATATATCGGCATCGGCTCGACCGTAGGATTTTCTCTTTCATAATCCTCATAGTATCCGTACCAAAGCTCGAAGGTTTTACCAAACACGGTCACTACTTTGTAAAGCTCGCCTTCCTTTGGAACCTTCCGTATGGTTGCATCGCCGTTTGCTTCAATTATTTTCGTAAACATTTTCTCTCCTTTCGGCATATTGTCAAAAAAGAAAATCTGCCATACATCATCATTCTGACAATAGTATAGCAGATTTTTTCAGATTTTTGTATTACCTAAAAAGCGAAAAAAAGTACATATTTTTCGGCGGTTTTGCGCCTTCTATATAACTTTTTGGGGGTGCTTTGGATATATAAATCAGAGAATTGCGGCAAATTCATCGCGCTCTAAACCGCTTTTTTCTTTGATGATTCGTATTGCTTGTTTAACACCCGGAAGCGACATATTGGTTCTTCTTGCAATCTCTGCATCGGACAATTTGAAGGCGGCAAGACGAGCGACCTGTCGGTTCTGAACCGATAGCGAGGATACGATTTGCTTACCCGTTATCTTACTACTCAGCTTCGACCAATTCTCAGCGTAGATGCCAGACAGACGTTTTACCTCGTTATATGCGTTCTCGTCAATTGGCTTCAAACGAGCTTCAATCAAAGTGCCTATTGTACGACAATATTCAGCGAGAACACCGTAGAACCTATCGGGAAGCGCAAGACTCAAAGCTCTGTCGATGTGCCTAATTGCCTCCTTATCGTTGCCGTTGCTATGATAGACCGCCGCGCAGGTGAGGCGCAGATAGATCTCGGACATTACGGTTTTTCTTTCCTTTGCCCAACAGATCATCGGTTCAAGCGTGTAAGGCACAGAGGACATCACGTAGAGTCCTTCAGCACCCGGGAGCTTCAGCGAACCTGTTGCAACCGAGTATCCAACCGCATACAAAAACTTGCCGTAATAGACCTTCGCCGCAGGGTAAGCATCCTCGTGTAACGGCTCAAAACAGCCGATTTGGAACCATTTCGGAAAGTTTTCGACGCTATATAGCATAATATCGACCGCACTGATAGCAAGCTCTATCACTTCTCGGTCACTATCGTTTTTGATGGGCGCTTCGGATAGATGTATCTTGGCTTTGCGCCACATTTCAATATCGCCTTTCCATATCGCGCACATAGCGAGAAGCATACCTGCGGACTGAACGGCATAGAAGCCGGAGTGCTTATTCAAAAGGTAGTTCGCGCTATCATACACCTTATCTATCTCGCCGCGAGAGTATGCGACCTCAGCTTCAAAAAGCACCTGTGCCTCGTGATTGTATGCAAGACTTTCGCCAACACTGTCAGCCGTTCCGGGCGTGTTATAGAGGTCTGTCATATAGAGAAAAGGTGTTTTGCGTGGAAGTGGCATATCCGCATCACGTTTGGATCGTGCCGCCTTGGTTCTGCCGTCGATAGGCTTTTTCGCATTGTGCGGTATCATCCACGCTCTACCCAAACGGGTTGCTCCTTCTATTCTTCCGTTAGAACAAAGAAGCTGAACAAATCTTTTTGAAAGCCCCCATTTTTTAGCGGCTTCATCTATGCTTATGTAATCCATTTTTACCTCTCTATGAACCGTTTTAACATTCATATTTGCGAGCAAAAATACCATTCGCAAGTGCGTAGTGTATTACCATTCGCTTTCGCGTATTATATTATACACTATTTTTGGTAATTTGTCAATCGGTCAGAACAAATCTTAATCAAAAAGGCATCGGATATTTCACCGATGCCCGATTTGCTGTTATTTATCTGTCATTGTTTCTATGGCTATTTGCATTCCAAGTTTGAAAGCGTATTCAAAGATGGCTGCCTCTGCCAAACTCATATACTCACTCCAACAGTCGTGGAATTTCTCGAACACCTCTTTTTGCTCCTCAGAGAAGCTTTTCTCCAAGTCCTCGTGATGCCTTGCCATATAGTTGAGAAGTTCCTTCATTTGTGGCGAGTTGGTTCGGCTATCCTCTTGCGGAATTATATTTCCGTGCCAAAGTTCGTTGATGATCGACTTCATACCAACACCACCTCCCGCAAAACGATTTCTTCCGCGCTTGCCTTGATGTTGTTCATCTCAGCAACCCAACGGAGCATATCGTGAGCTTTCAAATTCTCGTCGATACCTCTTTCGGTAGCAAAGCGGGGGATAATGGTATCAAGCATTTCGTTTGCTTCAAGGTCTATCTTGTGCAACCGAGCGTTTAACTTGCCTTCGGTCAGCAGAGTTGTGTACCTTCCGCGACGGTGGTTCTTGATGTAGTCAAGGTGCATCCGTCCATACTTGCCGATCTGATAGTCGGTCTGTTCGGGAAGGGTTACGTTAGGAATAAGGTGTCCGTTTTCTTCGTGATAAGTCCCACCAAGGTTTTCATACAATGTTTTCATTACAGTATCTCCATTCAAATAAATATTTGCGATATACTGTATCGATTGTCTTTACCACTATTTTTTGAAACCTTCGTTATGGGACATCAAGAGAGGTCATCGCACAAAAACACAAATTCCTTAGTCGTCGCCAAACAAACTAAACTTAGATCGAGCATATTATACTTCTACTAAGGTAGGAATTTGAGTTTTTTCAAATTGAACCTTAATTAGAAGTATGATTAGAAAGGGATACAACTATCCCAAATGATAAAAAATGCTCGCGAAAAATATTTAGTTTGTTTGGCAAGGTTATTATACCACAAAGCAAGTCTTTTTACAAGATGTTTTTAAAAAGATTTTTTACATCTTTCTTTTGAATGTCTAATCTAAGTAGCATCATGTCATCCTGAGCGGCACAAATTAAGAACGGAGCTGCAAAGCTTTGAGCGAAGGATCTCCATTTCCGAACCGTTATAAGCTTAGACTCGCACAAGGATATATATAGGCTTCCCCTTGGAGGGGAAGCTGTCACCTACGGTGACTGATGAGGTGTTCGTTAACTAAAAAATCGAAAAATAATCCTTATCTCCCTTGCCAAAGTCCAGACTTGCCGACGGTTCGGTCTGGGAGATTCCTCGCCTAACGATATAGTCCTCGAATAATGCGCCTGCCGCTCGGAATGACAAATTCTACTTCAGAATTTAAGTTTATAAGCAAAAATATTGACTCAAAAGCTGTTATATGATATAATATGAAAAAGGCGAGAAAACAAAAACACATAAAAATTGTATCAAACTATGACGGAGAATTTTATGACTCTTGTACCCGAGTATTACTTTAAGACCTTTGACGAAGCGACGGCTGACTTTCTTTCGTCTCTTGGGGTTAAAGGAATAATTCTTGATATAGACAACACGCTTGAGCCTTACGAGCATCCTGTGCCGGGTGAGCATGTTGTGGCATGGCTCCGGTCTTTGAAAGAGGCGGGGATTTCTGCCGCGTTTGTTTCAAACAACAACCGTGAAAGAGTTGAGCTTTTTAATAAGGATTTGCGCTTGCCTGCGTACTTTAAGGCAGGTAAGCCTTTCTCTAAGAACATAAAGCGCGCTATGGCGGATATGGGAACAACTAAGGAAAATACAATTCTAATGGGCGACCAGGTGTTTACCGACGTTCTTGCGGCACATATGGCTGGGCTGAGAGCGATACTCCTGCCGCCGATAAATGACAAAAGAGACGTTATTACAAAAGTTAAGCGTTACTTTGAACGTCCTGTGTTAAGAAAATACGAAAGAAGGAATAATAAATGAGCGCATATTTTGGACCGGGCGGAAACAGCGACGCCTTTCGCCTGGCGGGCTTTAAGTCTACCATTGACGCGCCTGCGTTTGTAAAGAATATCGGACTTGATGCATACGAATACGAGGCAGGAAACGGGCTTTCGGCATCTCCCGCGATGCTTTCCGCTGTTGGCAAGGCGGCAAAAGAAGCGGGGGTAAAAATGTCCTTCCACACCCCTTATTTTATCTCGCTTTCGGGTATTGTTGAGGAAAAGAGACTTAACAGTATAAGATACATCAGAGAGAGCCTTGATGCGGCGCATCTCCTTGGGGCTGATACAATAGTAATCCATTCCGGCTCCGCTGCGAAAATTACAAGAGATGAGGCAATGCGCCTTGCCGCCGACACACTGGTTAGAACCCTCTCCGAGGTAGAGACCTACGGTATAAAGCTTGGACTTGAGACAATGGGAAAGAAAAATCAGCTCGGAACTCTTGATGAGGTTCTTGAGCTTTGCAGAATAGATTCTTCGTTTGTTCCCGTTGTTGACTTTGGACATCTTAATGCAAGAGATTTAGGAGGAGTTTTTGTTTCTGCCGATGATTATCTAAGAGTTTTTGATAAAATTGACAGAGCACTTGGAGCTGATGTTGCTGAAAATCTCCACTGCCATTTCTCTAAAATTGAGTGGACAGCCCAGGGTGAAAAGCGACATTTGACCTTTGAGGACTACGAATACGGGCCCGATTTTGAGCCTCTTGTTGACGCTATCGTTAAGAATAATCTCTCTCCCACAATAATCTGCGAATCTGCCGGAAGCCAGTCTGATGATGCGCTGATGATGAAAAAATATTATCTTGAAAGGCTGAAATGAATCAATTAGTAAAATTAAGAATTAAGCTTTCGGAAGCAGGTCTTGACGGAGCAATAATTTTTGATGAGCTTAACCAGAGATATCTTACAAGATTTGCCTTTTCTGACGGATTTTTGCTTATTACAAAATCAAAAGCCTATCTTGTAACAGACTTCAGATATCTCGAAATGGCTAAAAAATCTGTTTGCGCTGATTTTGAGGTCGTAACACCCGTTAACAGGAGGGAATTTATGCATTCTGTTATTAAGGAAGAGGAAATAAGGCTGCTAGGCTTTGAGGGGGAGACTGTGTCCTTTGCAAAATTCTCGAGGCTTAAGGAGGATTACCCCGAGGTCGAGCTTTGCGACATTGGCGATATGGTTGAGAATATGCGTCAGGTTAAGCCGGATTGGGAAATTGAGCTTATTGGCAAGTCCCAGGAAATTACCGACCTTGCTTTTTCGGGCCTGCTTTCACAAATTAAGCCTGATATGACCGAAATCGAGGTTGCGGCGGAGCTTGAATATTTAATGAAGAGGTTAGGCTCTGAGGGTACGGCATTTGACACTATTGCGGTTTCGGGCGACAGCTCGACTCTGCCTCACGGTGTGCCGAGAAATTGCAAGCTGAAGAAAGGCTTTCTCACCCTTGATTTTGGCGCGAAATATGGCGGATATTGCTCGGATATGACAAGAACTATCGTTATCGGCAGGGCAGACTCAGAAATGAAAGAGCTATATAATACTGTTCTCGCGGCGCAGAGGTCAGCGCTTGAATTTCTCAGGGCAGGGGCAGACTGCGGCGAGGCTGACAAGGCAGCAAGAGATGTAATTGAAGCAAAGGCAGAGTATAAGGGCGCATTTGGCCACTCTCTCGGTCACTCGGTCGGACTGTTTATTCACGAGTCACCGAGTCTTTCTCCGAAAGCCTTTGGCAAAAAGCTTAAAGCCGGTAATGTTGTAACCGTTGAGCCGGGAATTTATCTTTACGGAAGATACGGCTGCCGTATCGAGGATATGGTTAAAATAGTGGAGGGCGGAATACAGAATTTCACAAAATCCACTAAGGAATTGATAGAAATTTGCTGATTTTTTGCCCGAATTTCAAAAAATATGGCAAAAAGTCAAAAAAATATTCGCTAACCCCCTTGAAAAATTCTTCATTTTATAGTAAAATAAGTGCGTTAAGCTATGGCGTCATGGTTGTGGCGGACCCGAGAGCCATAAAATCTAATAAATTCGCCAAGAAAAGGAAACATAAAACATGTTAACAGCAGGTGATTTCAAAAATGGTGTTACCTTCGAGATGGAGGGTAAGGTATATCAGGTAATCGAGTTCCAGCACGTTAAGCCCGGTAAAGGCGCAGCTTTCGTTAGAACTAAGTACAAGGATGTTATGACCGGCGCTATCCGCGAGCAGTCCTTCAACCCTACCGCAAAGTTTGAGAACGCGGTAATTGAGAGACGCGACCTTCAGTATTCCTATGATGACGGTGACCTTTATCACTTCATGGATACCGAGACATGGGAGGAGACTCTTATCTCCCGCGATATGGTTGGCGACAACTTCAAGTTCGTTAAGGAAGAAATGATGTGCAAGATCTCATCCTTTAAGGGTAAGGTATTCTCTGTTGAGCCTCCCACATTTGTTGAGCTCGCTGTTGTTGAGACAGAGCCCGGTGTCAGAGGCGATACAGCTACTAACGTAACTAAGCCCGCAACTCTTGAAACAGGCGCGGTTGTTAAGGTTCCGATCTTCATCAACGAGGGCGACCTTCTTAGAATCGATACCAGAACAGGCGAGTATCTCGAAAGAGCATAACTCTGAAAAACAAAAATGCTCTCCGAAATCTATGGGGAGCATTTTGCTTATAACCACACTATAAGGAGTAATAAAATGGGAATTACAGAAAACGCAGCATACATTAAGGGCCTCTTTGAGGGCTATGAGATTGATAAGGCTACCAAGGAGGGCAAAATAATTGGCGAAATGCTCTCTCTACTTTGCGACATGGCTGACAAAATTGCGGCTCTTGAGGCTGATAACAAGGAGCTCCACGAGTATGTTGAGGAGCTTGACCAGGACCTTGGCGCTGTTGAAGAGGACCTCTACTTTGACGATGACGAGGAGTATGACGACTACGACGACCTTAATGATGATGAGGACTACGACGGTGAGGAGTGCGAGTACTACGAGCTTGAGTGCCCCTCCTGCGGTGAGATAATCTGCTTTGACGATTCTCTCTCTACCGAGGAAATTACCTGTCCCGCCTGCGGCGAGAAGATCACCGATATCGAGATTTGCGACGGTGACTGCGATGCCTGCGACGACGAGGAGTGCAAGTCTGCGCAGTAATTATGATTAAAACATCTAACAGCCACCTCTATGAACTAGAGGTGGTTAAAAAATCAAAACCCGCTCTTGCCTTTGATGAAAAAGTTGATTTTACAGAGTGGCGAAAATCGGCGTATGATAAGCTTCTTTCGCTTCTTGGTCTGCCTCTCGAGGCGGGCAGCGCCTTTGAAATTGAATACAGGGCGGAGAAAGACGGGTACACCGAATACCGCTTTACAGTAGAGACCGAGCCCGGGTATTTTGTGCCTTGTTATCTGCTTGTTCCCACAGGCATTGAGGATAAAATCCCCTTGACAATTTGTCTCAGCGGTCACGGAAGCGGAATGCACCTAGCTCTCGGAGTTGCTAAGACCGAGAGAGATAAAAAGTCGCTTGAAGAGTGGCCTCATAGGGCAATGGCGCCCCGTTCTCTTCGCGAGGGACGTGCGGCACTTGTAATTGAGGCAAGAAATTTCGGAGAATCAAGTCTAAAAGGGATAGGAACAAGCTGTACCGAGGCTGCAAAAATTGCGCTTCTTATGGGACGCACTACCATTGGCGAGCGTGTATGGGATGCTATGCGTATACTGGATGCCGTTGGTGAGCATTTTGATGTTATAGATATGGAGAATATTGTTTGCACAGGAAATTCCGGGGGCGGTACCGCATCCTATTATCTCGCCTGTGTTGACGAGCGTATAACCGTTTGCGCTCCGTCATGCTCTGTGTGCACCTATGAGGGATCCATTATTGCAATGGAGCACTGTATGTGCAATCATATCCCGAGTATACGCAAGTATTTTGAAATGGGTGACCTTGCAGGGCTTATTGCGCCTCGCAAACTTGTTGTTGCGGCAGGTGAGCTTGACGATATATTTCCTATAGACGAAACAAAGAAAAACTATGAAACTATAAAGCGAATTTATAAGAGCTTAGGTGTACCCGAAAATACCGCTCTTGTAATAGGTGACAATGGGCATTACAACTATGCCGACCTTTTATGGGCTGAAATTCATCGGATGGGATTTTAACCCCTTTTATAGTGAAAGTATACAAAAAATATTAAAATTATTTTACAAAAACGCTTGACAAACATTACCTTTGATGTTATAATATATCGACGCTTATTGATAGGCTAGGGAAGTATGGCTATTTGTCATCGCCTATGATAGCGATTTTACACGAAAGTGAGGTGCTTTTTCATGTTCGCTATTTTCGTAACAGGTGGAAAGCAGTACAAGGTTGCTGAGGGTGACGTTATCTTCGTAGAGAAGCTTGGCGTTGCTGAGGGCGAGAAGGTTACATTCGACAAGGTTCTTTGCCTTGGCGGCGAGACCCTTTCTGTTGGTACTCCCTATGTAGAAGGCGCAACAGTAGTTGCAAACGTTGTTAAGAACGGCAAGTCCAAGAAGATCGACGTTATCAAGTACAAGTCCAAGAAGAACGAGAAGAAGAAGATCGGTCATCGTCAGGACTATACTAAGATCCAGATCGAAAAGATTGAGGGCTAATCTTAAAAATGACAACAATCACATTCTATAAGACAAACGGAGTTTATTACGGCTTCGAGGAGCAGGGGCACACCGGCTTTGCAGAAAGCGGTGACGACATTCTTTGCTCGGCGCTGTCGGCTATGACAATGCTTATAATCAATACAATTGAGGTTTCTTATGCCTCAACCGTTGATTATACTATTGATGAAAAGACTACCGACATCCGCCTTATAGCCAAGTCAGCTCTCCCAAAGTATGAGAGCGATGCAAAAAAGCAGTTTGCCATCTCCGGTCTTATACAGGCTTATTTCTTCCAGCTTATGGACCTTGTCGAGGAGTATTACGACTACCTCGATGTTAAAGAGGTTGAAAGAGAGATTTAAGTCTACTACAAATAATTATGGAGGTACGAAAAATGTTAAAGCTTAGTTTACAATTCTTCGCCCACAAGAAGGGCGTTGGTTCTACCAAGAACGGCCGTGATTCTGAGTCCAAGCGTCTCGGTGTTAAGAAGGCTGACGGTCAGGCAGTTATTGCCGGCAACATCATTGTCAGACAGCGCGGCACAAAGATTCATCCCGGAAAGAACGTAGGTATCGGTACTGACGATACTCTCTTTGCACTTGTTGACGGTACTGTTAAATTCGAACATATCACCGGCGGCAAGAAGCAGGTTAGCGTTTACGCTGACTAAAATATACAAAAAGAGTAGGTTCGGTCTACTCTTTTTGTTTTAAATACGCATTATTTTTATTTGCTTTCAGCACTTTATTATTTATAAGGAGAAAAAACAATGGCAATTCTTGTTACCGGCGGAACAGGTTATATTGGTTCCCACACAACTGTTGAGCTGCTTAATATAGGCGAGGAGGTTATTATTGTTGATAATCTTTCTAACAGTAAGATGTGCGTTCTTGACAGAATAGAAAAAATTACAGGCAAGCGTCCCACATTCATTAAGTGTGACCTTCTTGATATGGAAACCCTTGATAAGGTTTTCTGCGACCACCCCGAGATTGACTCGGTTATCCACTTTGCCGGTCTCAAGGCTGTTGGCGAGTCCTGCTCGCTTCCTCTTCTTTATTATCATAACAACCTTACAGGTACATTCAATCTTCTTAACTGTATGATAGCCCATAAGGTTAACCGCATAGTTTTCAGCTCCTCCGCAACCGTTTACGGTCTGCCAAAGAGTGTGCCGATAAGAGAGGATTTCCCCCTTTCTACAACCAATCCTTACGGTGAGACAAAGCTGATGATTGAGCGTATCTTAAAGGATACAGCGGCAGCAAACCCCGACCTTTCGGTTTGTGTTCTTCGTTACTTTAACCCCATCGGAGCTCATGAGTCCGGACTTATCGGTGAGGACCCCAAGGGTATTCCCAACAACCTCCTGCCTTATATTTCCAAGGTTGCGGCAGGCAAGCTTGAGTGCCTTTCTATCTTCGGTGACGATTATAACACTCCCGACGGAACAGGTGTTCGTGACTATATCCACGTTGTTGACCTTTCTCTTGCTCACCTTAAGGCGCTTGATTATACCAAGAAGTATCAGGGTATCGACTACATAAACGTAGGTACAGGAAACGGATACTCGGTTCTTGAGATGGTTTATGCCTTTGGCGATGTTTGGGGCTCTCCTGTAAAGTATAAGATTGCTCCCCGCCGTCCCGGTGATATTGCTGAGTGCTATGCCGACCCCACCAAGGCTTATAATGTTCTTGGCTGGCGCGCTGAGCGCGATCTTAGTAAGATGTGTGAGGATAGCGCAAGATGGCAAAAGATGAATCCCGACGGTTATCCCGAGGACTAATTTAAAAGTTAATGCATAAGAGACTCTGTCGCGGTCGGTAGAGCCTCTTTTGCTATGAGGTGCAAAATGAAATTATCCGAAAAAAAGCTTTTTCTTCTTGATATGGACGGAACAATATATCTTGACAGTGACCTTTTTGACGGCACACTTGATTTTCTCTCTGAGGTTAAGAGAAAAGGCGGAAGATATCTCTTTCTTACAAACAACTCGTCAAAGAGCGCTAAAGCCTATGTTGACAAGCTTAAAAATATCGGAATTGAGTCAACAGAGGATGAATTTTTAACATCAACGTATGCTACAATTCTTTATATTAAAGAGAAATTCCCCGGCAGAAGATTTTATTCCCTGGGAACCGCCTCCTTTACAAAGGAGCTTCTTGATGCGGGAATAGACGTTGTAACCGACCTTACCGATGGAATTGACGGCATAGTTATGGGTAATGATAACGAGCTGACATTCAAAAAGCTGGAGGACGCATGCAAGCTTCTCTTGAATGATATAATCTATATTGCCACAAATCCCGACTGGGTATGTCCCACCGCCTTTGGCTACGTGCCCGACTGCGGCTCATTTGCTGAAATGCTCTTCAGAGCCACCGGCAAGAGACCTCAGTTTATCGGCAAGCCCGAGCCTGAAATGATCTATCTCGCTCTTGAAAAATTTGGTTACAAGGGTGACGAGGCGGTAATGATAGGCGACAGGCTTTATACAGATATTGCCTCGGGCTTCAATGCGGGAATTGATACAATTTTTGTTCTCTCGGGTGAGGGAACACTCGCCGACCTTGAAAAAAGCGAGGTTAAGCCCACCTATGTTATCGATAATATAAGAGAAGTATACAATAGAATTAAGGAATAATAAAATGATTACAGTTTCAAATCTTTCGTTTCAGTTTGGCGGACAGCTCCTATTTAAGGATGTTGATTTAAAATTTACGCCCGGCAACTGTTACGGTATAATAGGCGCGAACGGAGCGGGTAAATCTACCTTTCTTCGCATTCTTTGCGGTGAGCTTGAGCCAACCCGCGGTGAGGTATCTATCCCGTCCACGGTGAGAATGTCTGTTCTAAAGCAGGACCACTTTGCCTATGAGGAGTATACCGTTCTTGACACGGTTATAATGGGTAACAAGCGCCTTTATGATATAATGAAAGAAAAGGACCTAATATACGCAAAGGAGGACTTTACCGACGAGGACGGTATCAGAGCCTCGGAGCTTGAGGGCGAGTTTGCCGAGCTTAACGGCTGGGAGGCTGAGTCCGATGCTTCAAAGCTTATACAGGGTCTCGGTCTTACCGATGATTATCTCTATTTGCAAATGTCAGACCTTAAGGAGTCCGAAAAGGTTAAGGTGCTTCTTGCTCAGGCGCTTTTCGGCAACCCTGATATAATTCTTCTTGACGAGCCTACAAACGGTCTTGATATTGACGCGGTGCTCTGGCTTGAGGGATTTCTTGCCGACTATTTCGGTACGGTTCTTGTTGTATCCCATGACCGTCATTTCTTAAACGACGTTTGTACAAATATTGTTGATATAGACTACTCGGGAATAAAGATGTATGTAGGTAACTATGAGTTCTGGTACGAGTCTAGCCAGCTTATTCAGCGTATGATAAAAATGCAGAATAAGAAGAATGAGGAGAAGATTGCCGAGCTTCAAAACTTTATTCAGCGCTTTTCCGCAAATAAATCTAAGTCCCGCCAGGCAACATCGAGAAGAAAGCTTCTTGACAAGCTGACAGTAGAGGAGATGCCCGCATCCTCAAGACGTTATCCATTTATCGGCTTTGATATGGACAGAGAGCCGGGTAAGGAAATACTCCATGTTGAGGGGCTTACAAAGACTCTTAACGGTCAAACCCTCTTTAAGGACCTTACTTTTCATGTATTCAAGGATGATAAGATTGCAATTCTCGGTAACGAGCTTGCAACAACCGCGCTATATAACATTTTAAACGAAAAGGATACTGCCGACTCGGGTGAATTTAAGTTTGGAGTATCTATAACCACATCATATTTCCCCCACGATAACACAGAGTTTTTCGAGGGACATAAGGAATCGATTCTTGACTGGATGCGCCAGTATTCAAAGGACCAGACCGAGACCTATCTCAGAGGCTTCCTCGGTAAAATGCTCTTCTCAAACGAGGCGGTATTTAAGCCTGTAAACGTGCTTTAGGGCGGTGAAAAGGTGAGATGTATGTTCTCTCGAATGATGATGTTCGGCTCAAATATGCTGATTATCGACCAGCCCACCGACCACCTGGACCTTGAATCTATCACCGCGGTTAACCAGGGTATGCAGAACTTCAAGGGTAACATTCTATTCTCGTCTCATGACTACGAAATACTTAATACTGTTGCAAACCGTATTATAGAAATTCTCCCCGACGGCTCCTTTATCGACAGACCCGGCACATACGAGGAGTATCTTGAGTACAAAAAAGAGCACGGAATATGAGCCGCGCATTTGTAGCTAAAATTTAATTAATTATCCCTCATTCTTACCGAAAGGTGAAAAAGAGGGATTTTTTTGTACTGTTTGCACAAAGAATGTTTTGCTTACAGCAATTTTTTCTACCCAAGAGTATACTTACAAGCCATATCTCCGTTTGGTAAAATATTTATAGAAAACAAATTCAAAGCCAAAAAGGAGAAAAAAATGGCACAAAGAAGAATGTTAGACACAAATATGATAAACTCGGATGAATTCAGCACGCTTAGCCAGGCAGCGCAGCTTTTATACATTCATTTAAATATGACCGCAGACGATGATGGGTTGATTGGCAATCCGGCAAAGCTAATGCGTTCGCTCTTGATACGGAAGCAGCATCTTGATACTCTGGTAGAAAAAGGATATGTAATCAGGTTCGATTCGGGTGTTGTTGCGATACGACACTGGCACCAACACAACTACATCAGAAGTGACAGATACGTCAAAACTCGGTACATCTCGGAGCTATCACAACTTAAACTGAGGGCTGATTCAACATACGACATCCTTGATTTTACTGAGGAAACAGGCATTTTTGGTCAACCAAATGACGTCATTTCGCAGGCGCAGTGTAGTGTAGGTAAGGATAGTATAGGTAAGGATAGTATAGTTCAGTGTAGTGTAGGTAATGTAAGCATATTTGAAAAAAGCGAAGAAGAGAATAAAACAGTCGAAAACACAGAACAAACAACAAATGAACAAACAACAAATGAACAAACCACAACGGAACAGTCGACAAAAGACAAAAACGATGATTTTTTTGATTTTGAAGAAATAAATTGTGAGAGTTCAAATATTACTTCTATGGCAGAATTTACTATGCTAAACAATTCACATGAACTGTCACAATACATGAAAACACTGACAGACAAACAAAAAGATAGGTATAAAAGCTTTTTACTTAACCTTTATATCTATCTTGCGGTAAATGTTATAAAAATTGATGCCCCTGCATTTATAAAATATAACGAAGAACGCTTGTGGCTTGGCAGGGGCGGAGAGAGTGTTATAACAAACTATAAAAAATATGTAGATGCCTGGGTAAAAAGAGACTTTGGCTTAAAAAGTCCTAAATGATTATCGGAGAACCGAAAATAAGTGTGAGTAACGCATACATAAGGGGAATTGTAATAACACAAAGGGTGTGAGATATCATCGCCATACTTGCACCTGTCTTTGGGTTACCACCGTACGCGGCAGGGAAAACTACCGTATTAAGCCCTAAAGGTGCGGCTGTTGAGAAGAAGCAAAGGTGCAGCACGGTGTTGTTTATTTCTAGTCCGAAAACCAGATTAATAAGCTCCTTAATTCCAAACAGGCAGCCGATAATTACAGCAGGGATAAGGGTAAGTCTGAGAAGCGAGGCAATATATACCTTTTTGTCTGAAATCATATCCTTGAATGGGTATGACGCAACAGTAATGCCTGCAAGAAGCATAGCGCACGGACCCATGCAGCCCTTAAGCTGCTCGAGAGTTGTGACAGCAAAATCGGGAATGTAATTATTTAACCCCGAAAGTCCTGCCGCCATGCCGGCAAGCAGACCAACAATAGGGGGATTTAATATTTTAAGTATTACATTTTTCGATTTTGTATTCGCCGGAATCATTGTGTTAAGACCCCAGGTGTAAATACCAACCGACACCGGCAGACAGTATATAGAGTAATAGGAGAGCATTAGGTCTCCGTACATTCCGTGTACCAAGGGATTGCCTACATAGCCGCTGTTGGCAAAGGCTAGGGCGTACTTATAAACACCACGTTCCATACCCCTCTCCTTAACAAAAAGTCCCGAAAGCGAAAGGGAAATGCTTATTGCGATAAGGGTTGCCGCTATGGCTAAGGCGATATTAATAAAATGGGTAGATAGATTTTCGGGTGTGCAGTTTTCTGCCAGGGTAATAAAGCTTAAGGCAGGGAAGAACACATAGGTTTCAAGCTTTGCGAGAACCGTCTCGGATCCGTCAGGCAATATTCCGCTCTTTTTTAGCAGGTAACCGATGGCGATAAAGCTGAACAGCGAGAGCATTGGGTTCAGTGCCGTTAAAAATGTTTCAATCATAGTAAGACCTCTAAAAAGAGAGACGTGCCATGGGCTATGCCGGCACGCCTCAAAAAAATTAAAATCAGATAGAACCTACAATGTAGGGAGCCATGTCAGCTCTCTCCTGTGCAAGTCTCTCAGCCTCAGCAGCCTCCTCAGCCTCTCTCTGAGCCTTTTCAGCAGCGCGGGCTTCAGCATCGGCAGCGCGCTTAGCCTCCTCAAGAAGAGCGCGGATAGAGAGCGCAAGCTTTCTGTTCTCGTCGTCAATCTCAACGATCTTAACATCAACAACGTCGCCAACCTTAAGAACGTCAGCAGGGGAGTTTATTCTCTCAAGAGAAATTCTGGAAATGTGGATAAGACCGTCAACATCGGGAGCTACCTCAGCAAATGCGCCGAAAGGCATAAGAGAAACGATCTTAGCGGAAACAACGTCACCCTCCTTATACTGCTGGGTAAACTTGTACCAGTAATCCATCTCCTGAGTCTTGTATCCGAGAGAAATTCTTCTCTTCTCGGTGTCAAGCTCCTTGATGAATACATCTATCTCCTGGCCAACCTTAAGAACCTGAGAGGGGTGCTTGATTCTCTTCCAGGAAAGCTCGGAGTTGTGAACCATACCGTCAACACCGCCGATGTCAACGAATGCGCCGTAGTTAGTAAGATTTTTAACAGTACCCATAAAGTGCTGTCCAACCTCAAGAGTTGCCCAAATAGCATCCTCAGCAGCACGGCGCTCCTCGTTAAGGATAACCTTGATAGAGCCGAGAGCCTTCTTTCTCTGAGGGTCAAACTCAAGAAGTCTTACCTTCTGGGTTGTGCCTACAAGAACAGAGAGGTCTCCGTCCTTTGCGATGCCTGTCTGAGATGCGGGAATAAATACGTTGTTGCCCTGATAAGCGAGAAGAACACCTCCCTTAATAGCATTAACAACCTTGCCCTCGATGGTAGCGCCTGCATCATACGCCTCCTTGAGAACTACCCAGCTGTTGTCAGCGTCAACTCTCTTCTTGGAAACGGTTGCGAGACCCTTGCCGTCTTCAACACGGATAACAAAGACCTCAACCTCGTCGCCAACCTTGAACATCTCGGAGAGATTAGCTGCGGGGTCGTCGGTAATCTGTTCTTTTGCGAGAACGCCTGTGAACTTGGCGCCAAGGTCGAGCTTTATCTCATTTTCACCAATGGTGAATACGGTACCTGTAACTGTTTCTCCTGTATGTAAAGTTTTGAGTGAGCCTTCCAGCATTTGACTAAAGTTTTCCATAGTTATAAAAACCTCCGTTATTATACCGTCGGGCGTGGAAGCACCCGCGGTTATTCCTGCGCATTTTGCGCTGTCAGGAAAATCAGCTTTTAATTCCGATGCCGATTCGATCCATAAGGTGTTGGGACAGACCTCCTTGCATAAGTCATAAAGCTTATGTGTGTTGGAGCTTTCCTTACCGCCTATTACAATCATAAAGTCGGACCTTTTTGCAATCTCTATTGCCTCGTTCTGACGATTTTCAGTGACACTACATATTGTATCAAAAATTTTTGCGTTTGTATATAGTTTTTCAAAAAATTTTTTAATTTTTATAAATTGTACTAAATTTTGTGTCGTTTGAGAGCACAAAATGGGTATTTTGCCATGGGGGTCAAGGCGCTCTGCTTCCTCGACAGAGGAAATAATTACCTTTTCTCCATAAGCATAGCTTATGATGCCTTGACTCTCGGGGTGGTTTTCGTTACCGAAGAGAACAAAATAGGTGTCCTCGCCGGTGTTTTCCTCTGCTATCTTGTGAATTTTTTTAACAGAGGGGCAGGTCATATCAATTACAGAAAGGGCGGGGTATTCCCTCATGAGAGTATTAAGTCTTTCCCCGATTTCTTTTGTAATTCCGTGAGTCCTTATCACAAGAGTGGTTTTTGTATCGGGCGCTTTTTTCAGCTCCTCTTTCAGCTCCTCGGAGGTGACGGAAATAACACCCATATCGGCAAGGCTGCCGTTATATATATCATTGTGGATAAGCTTTCCTAAGGTAAAAATCCTCTCGCCTTTCTTTCTCTCGCTAACAAGGCGCATAATCTCTTTGTCAGCCCTCTTCACACCGGGGCAGAAGCCTGCATTTTTTGAAAGAGTGATTTTCAAGTCTTATTTCCTCTTCTTCTTAGCCTTAGGGGTGGGGGCAGGCAGGTCAGAGTAGCCGCCCATAGCGCAAATCTCATTGAAAATCTTCTCGGTTGCCGCCTTATATTCGGCTATACCGCCCTCGGTAAAGCCTAAGTCGGAGTTCTTTATCAGCTTGCCGAAGATAACCTCTGTGCGCTTGAAGAGACGGTATTTTCCGCCCTTTACTTTAATGCATACGGGGATGACATCGCAGCCCGACTGGTAGGCGATAAGCCCTGCGCCGTGGTGTATCGGAGTCTTTGCGGGGTCGACAGCGGGATATCTGTGCCCCTGGGGGAAGATTGAAAGAATTCTGCCTGCCTGAGCAGCCTTTACCGATGCCTTGATTGCCGAAACATCACCGGCTCCTCTATCAACCTTTATTGCTCCGAGGCTCTTAACAAGCCAGCCGAGCAGGGGAACAGAGAACAGCTCCTTTTTGGCAACAAAGGTCAGCTGCCTTTTTGTATGAGCGCCGATAGTCACAACGTCAACAGCGCTTATGTGATTTGCGCAAAGGATAAGTCCGCCCTCTTTGGGGATATTTTCAAGCCCGATTGCTCTCGAGCAGATAAAGAAATTGTAAATGGGGGCAACTATGGGCTTCAGCACCGTGTAAATCAGAGATTTTTTTATCTTAGACTTTTTTTTTACGATTTTGAGGATTTCGTCGCGAGTGCCCTCCAGGGTGAGCTTGGAATTGTCGAGAATTACCGCATCCTCAGCGGGAACACAGGGGGCGGTCTTACGTGTGGAGTCGTTTGTGTCACGCTCTACCATTTCATTATAGACCTCATCATAGGTAACCGTTGTGTTTCCTCTTGATTTAAGCTCCTCAAAGCGGCGCTTTGCTCTCGCCTCGGGGGAGGCGGTAAGGAATATTTTTACCTCAGCCTTGGGTAAAATAACCGTTCCTATATCTCTGCCGTCCATTATTACACTGTTCTTTTTTGCGGTATCTCTCTGCATATTCAGAAGATATTCACGCACCTCGGGAATAGCGCTGACCGCAGACGCAGCCATAGATACCTCGGGGGTTCTTATAGCATCACCCATATCCTCGCCGTCAAGAAGAATTACCTGCTTTCCGTCTTCAAACCTTAATTCAAGGGTGAATTTATCAAGGGTGGAAATTACAGCCGCGCTGTCTTTTGGGTCAATGCCCGCTCTCAGAACATAAAGACCTATGTTTCGGTAAAGGGCGCCTGTGTCAACATATATTATTCCAAGCTCACGGGCAACTGCCTTTGCAACACTGGATTTTCCTGCGCCTCCGGGTCCGTCTATTGCGATTCTAATCATTTGTTAAAACCTTTCTTAATTGAATTTGTTGTTCTGCCTCGTTTTTTGTCAAGAAATAGATGAATTTAATCCTGCTAGATATCCTGTCGAAAAGGCTATCTGCAGATTGTAGCCGCCTGTGTATGCGTCAACGTCAATAATCTCTCCCGCAAAATAAAGCCCCGAAACGAGCTTTGATTCCATGGTTTTCGGCGATATTTCCTTAACATCAACACCGCCGGAGGTGATTATTGCCTCCTCAATGGGTCTCACACCCGAAAGGGAAATTTTAAAGCCCTTGAGAAGCTCTAAAATTTTGCGCCTTTCTTCCTTTGTTACCGAGTTTACCTTTTTATGAGGGTCAATGCCCGTAAGGCTTACAAATGGCTCGATAAGCTTTGAGGGAAGAAGGTCTGACAGGGAATTTATAAAGTCACGGTTTGCATTCTTTGAAAAATCCGAAAGAAGCCTTTGGTCAAGGGTTTTGTCATCAAGAGCGGGCTTTAAGTCGATAGACAGGGTAAGTTCAGATATATCTTTTCCGACAAGGTGAGAGGATGCCGAGAGAATAACAGGCCCTGTAACACCAAAGTGTGTGAACATCATTTCACCAAAGTCGGTGTAAAGAATTTTGTTATCTTTATCAAGGATTTTTATTTCAACATTCTTAAGCGACAGCCCTTGTAGCTCGGGGCAGATTTTGTCCTCCGATTCAAGGGGGATAAGCGACGGGGTAAGGGCGGTTACCGTGTGTCCAAGGCTTGTAGCCAGCTTATAGCCCGAGCCGTCTGAGCCTGTCAGAGGATAGGATTTTCCGCCTGTGGCGATTATGACCTTGTCAAAGGTATATTCGCCCTCTGCCGTTTTTACGGTAAAGCCTCCGTCGGTTTTGATGACCCTTTTTACCTTTTCGTATACTGTGTCGGCTCCCGAGCAATAGCTCCTCATAGCGTCGACAATTGTTTTAGCCTTATCATTCTCGGGAAAAACACGTCTGCCTCGCTCGGTCTTTAAAGTAACACCCAGGGACTCAAAGTGAGCCATTGTGTCCCTCGGTGACAGGGAATTTAAGGCGGTGTAAAGAAAGCGCGGATTTTTCGGCACGTTTTCAAGAAATTCCTGAATTTCGGAATTGTTGGTTACATTGCACCGGCCCTTTCCGGTAATTCCAAGCTTTTTGCCAAGGAATTTCATAGACTCGAATATTGTAACCTCAGCGCCGTAAAGAACAGCCGTTCCCGCAGCCATCATTCCCGCAGCGCCGCCGCCGATAACCGCTACACGCATTGTATCTGAAAAATTATTGCTTTGCATATACGTCATATTCATCCCATATTTTTTCAAGTCGGTCAAAGCGGTCCTTTATTTTCTCGCCGCACCTTGCCGAAATTTCAACAACGATTGCGTTAATAATGCTTAAAGGCGCGACAAGCGAGTCCATAAATGATGCCATATCCGACTGGGCGGTAATTACATAATTTGCAAATTCGGCAAGAGGGGAGACAACCGAGTCGGTAAATACAACTACCTCAGCCTCGTTGCTTCTGGCATATCTTACCGCATTTACCATTTTGGAGGAATAGCGGGGGAATGAGAAAGCGATAAAGGTGTCATCCTTGCCGATAGAGTACATCTGCTCAAAAACCTCGGCAGAGGAGGAGGGATTTATAAACCTTACGTTATCGAAAATCAAAGAGAGGTTGTAGTATAATATTCTTGCAAGAGGCTCGGTGCTCCTGGCTCCAGCTATATATATGGTTTTAGCTCTTAAAATAGAGTCAACCGACCTGTTAAAGACCTGGCGGTCAAAGGTGTCCAGAGTGTAGCGCAGCTTTGAAATATCCGACTCCATAACGTTTGCCAGAATGTCGCCTGTGCCGATGCGCTGCTTTGTAACCTCGATACGCTGAGTGGGGGTAAGCTTTATACGCACAAGCTCCTGTACCGCACGCTGAAAGTCAGAATAGCCCGAAAAGCCAAGCTCGCTCGCAAAGCGGACAACGGTAGACTCGGAAACTCCCGCAAATACCGCAAGCTTTGCAGCAGTTAGATATGCCGCCTTGTCAAAATGCTCGAGAATTGTATTTGCTATCTTCTTTTGCCCCTTTGAGAATGTGGGGTAAAGGTCTTTTATGATTTGTGAAATATCGGCTGCCATACAGCACCTCACTGTTTTTCTTTGGGACAGGCCCAAATTTAATAATAGCATATTTTAAAAGATTTTGCAAGTGGTTTTTATCAAATTAATGAGGCTTTGAATGATTTTCATTCATATTATCAAAAAAACTGCCCGAGCTTTTGTCGGGCAGTAAAAGTAAGTAATTTTTATGGCGACCGTTGGTTAGCCGTAAGGCAATCGAACTTACAAGTCTTACGGCTATCTGCTTGATAAACAATTAAATTTTTATTATTTCGGCCCCGAGAAGCTCCGCATCCTCTTGCCTGTGGCTGACTGCGAGAACGAGTCTTGATTCTGCCTCGCTTTTTATCCTGGAAAGCGCTTTTTTTGCGTTTTCCTCGTCAAGCTCCTTTGTAGGCTCGTCAAGAAGCAATATAGGGGCTTTTCTCAAGAAAGCTCTGGCTAGAGAGACTCTTTGCTTCATGCCGCCTGAGAGCTCCGCGGGGTGGAGATTCAGGTCATCCTCATTAAAGCCTAAGGAAATTAACATTTCCTTTGCTTCCTTTTCGTTTTCGGCAGTTTTTTTGTCATAGTTTGCTAAAATGACATTATTTAGAGCCGAAAGCTCGGGGAAAAGGCGGTATTCCTGGAAAGCAATCGAGCAGTTTTTTACACCTCCGCCCGAGATTTCGCCTGAAAATTTGGTATCAAGCCCCGAAATCATACGTAAAAGCGTGGTTTTTCCCACACCGCTCTCGCCGGAGAGCAGGAATACACGTTTATCGGGAAGCTCAAGAGAAAAATTCTCAAAAATCTTTCTTTTATCAAAGCTTTTGCATATGTTTTTTATTTTCAGACTCATAGTTCACCCTCTTTTTTTCTCTTTTTAAACCCAGAAAGGACAAGTCTTATCAATTTTTCAAAAACTAAGCTGAAAAATACTCCGATGGCAGTCCATGCAAAGACCGCCGCTGTATCATATGCATCCTTTGAGTGATAAATCATCTGTCCTATGGAATCTCTGACTCCCGCAATGATTTCTGCCGCAATTTCGGACTTGAAAGCAAGACCTGTCGCGGTTATTACCGCAGGAACAAGAAAATCAGAAAGGGTTGGCATAACAAGAATTCTCATTTTTTTCATAAAAGAGAATTCATAGGAAAATGCAATCTCCGAGAGCTCTCTGTTCACAGCCGTGAGACCGTCATAGACATTTTGCCAAATTATCGGCAGCACCATAAGGAGAGCTATCAGCACAGAGAGCATATCTCCGCTTAGGGAAATCCAAAGAAGAATTATAATTGATGCAACAGGGGTAGCTTTTATTACCGAAAGCGCGGGAGAAAAGAGAGAATAAACAATTTTTGACTTGTATGATGCAATACCGAGAACTATTCCGAGAAAAATTCCGATAACCAGACCGAAAATAATCCTAAATAGAGTCATAAAGACTGTTATTAAGAATCTTTCAGACCTTAGAATATCAAAAAGAGCCTTCATTGTTTCGGGCACTGTTGGCAGAAAGAAAGACCTGTTAACAATTACAGCCAAAATCTGCCACACACAAAGCCAAAAGAATAATGGAAATATTAATCTGAGCGAAAAATCCTTAATCTTACTTAGCATAGTAGAATTCATCAACAGGATTAGGCATTCCTATGGCCTTGTAAAAGGCGTTGAGGGTTGTTTTCATTTCCGCTCCGTCGATATATGCGATAGCATCCCCAAGGTTTGCCAATGCTTTTTTTGCGGGGGCAGCTTTTGCCATTATTCCTGCTTCTGCCACATAATTTGCTGCTGTTTCAAGATTTTCCTTGTTTGAAACAAATTCGATAGATGACTTATATTCCGCGAGAAAGGCATCAAGCGATGCCTTGTTATTCTCGATGAAGTCCTTGGTTGATACAACACAGCCCATAGCAACGGGAGTGTTTGTAAGAGCGGGTATTTTTGCCCATTCATCAGCAAGGTCTATCGCAACCTTGTAGCTATTGTTCTGAAGCATTGAAGATGTAATTATCGGCTCGGGGATAACAGCATAGGGAAGCGTTCCCGCAATAACCTGCGCGCTTACATCAGCTGGCTTATTCATATCCGTTCCGTTTATGTTGGTAGAAACTGTGATATTTAGTTCAAGAGCATTAATGATGTAATCAAGAATGATTTTAGGTGTTCCGTTCTTGCAGGTGTAAATGGTTTTGCCCTCAAGGTCGGCAAGAGATGCCGGAGCGGTTTCTTCGTTTGTAATTACATAAAGAGAGTTGAGACAGTTTACCGCAAGTACTCGTACATTTTTGTCCGCGGTATTGTAGTAGGCAAGAGCCTCGTTTGTCGGAATGCAGATTATGTCAATATCTCCCTTTGTAAGGTCTGCTTTTGCAAGAGCGGAGTCTGTGTAAGACTTAAACTCGTATTTGTTGTTTCCCGCGATTCCACCGTTATCGTGAATAAGCTTTGCCATTCCCATTCCGGTAGGACCTGACATGTAGCCTATGCGGATTTTTGTTTGCTCATTTTCTTCGGGCTGGCATGAGCCAAAGGCGAAGAGAGCCATTGTGAGAAGTAAGAGTGTTGCGATGATTTTTTTCATTTTTTTAATTCCTTTCGAGCCCGCTTGGGTCATTTATTTTTATTTTTTTATCATTAAAGGTAATAATCCCTCCGCTTGCCAGTGCTTCGAGGGCGCGGTATACAGAAGCTCTGCCGACACCGAGAGCCTCCGAGCACCTTTTACAGTTAAGGGGAAACTCGTCGCCCTCGGAGAGGTACTTTGTATACAGATATGAGGAAAGCTTTTCGTTAACAGAGCCGCCTGAGTAGGTGGCAATTTTTTTATTTAGGAAGATAATTCGCTTTGAGAGAAAGTCAATAACATTAAGAGAAATTTTTGGATACTCTTCAACCAAGCTTTTTATCTCAAAATCCGAGAAAAACAAGACTGCCGCGTTTTTTCTTGCGAAAATCAAAGTAGGGAACTCATCGTCGGCAGCAAAGACCGAGAGAATGCCGAAGCTTGAGCCCTTGGTAAGAGTGTTTAAAATGACAAAATCGTCCTCTCTGGTTCGCCTGACCTCACATTCACCGGAGAGCACAAAGCCAACGCATTTTTCAGCGCTTTCACCCGAAAATATAAGCTCGCCTCGGTGATATTCGCGCACCCTTGGGCTTAAGTTATCGGATATTCTTTTTTTATCCCCTTCACAAAGACCGTCAAAGAGGAAAATGCTGTCTAATAATTTGTAATTAATTTCCATTTCACCTCTAAAAAGTGTATCATTTGATACAATTATATGATATTTTTGTCTGTTTGTCAATAGCAAAACAGAATATTTGTGAAACATTTCTTTAATATTATTAAATTGTTTTTTCAGCCCCTTGAAATTTATAAATTGATGTGCTATAATATATCTGTTAAATTTTGCGCATTTATTTTAATGTTGATGAAAGGATGCATATTATGTTCGGTTTGCTTCAGGCGGGCGGCTCATTTGCCGATTATATCAAATCGTTTTTTGAGTTCGCTAAAAATGCTTTTTCAGATTTTAATCCGATTGTTGATACGATTGATATACTGCTTTTAACCATATTTTTCGCTTTTATTTTTAAATACATTATTCACAAGAGGGCGGGAGCGCTTATTTTCGGCATAGTTATATGCTTTATTATTCTTGTTCTTGCCTCTTTGTTCGACCTTACGGGTACTAAATATATTCTCTCTGGTGTTTTTCAGATCGGTGCTATTGCCATCGTTATTATCTTCCAGCCTGAGATACGCGAGCTGCTTGAAAAGGTTGGCTCCGGCTCTATAAACAGTATTCGCGGGTTTGGCGACGGCGGTGAGTCTAACCGCATTCAGTACAAGGCGATTGACGCTATCTGCAAGGCGGTGCACATTCTCTCGATGCAGAAGACCGGCGCGCTTATCGTTATTTCGAGAAATATGAGTCTTGATGAGATTATCCACACGGGTACCGAGATAAACGCGGATATTTCCGACACTCTTATCCGAAATCTCTTTTATGATAAGTCGCCTTTGCACGACGGTGCTGTGGTTATCGATAACGGCCGTATAGCTGCCGCGGCATGTATTCTTCCTTTGACAAGGCGCGCATCTGTTGAGCAGGAGCTCGGAACCCGACACAGAGCCGCCATAGGATTGACAGAGGCTAACGACGCTATTGTTGTTGTTGTCTCTGAGGAGACGGGAATAGTTTCGGTTGCTATGGATGCCGAGCTTACACGTAATTTTACCAACGACACCTTAAGAAAGCTGCTTATTAAGGAGCTTATCCGCGGTGAGAATGACTGATTTGCTTGGAGTTTTAAAATGAAGAACAAATTAACAGATAAAAAAATCGGAACCGTAATTTCTGTAATTGCGGCATTGGCTGTTGCGATACTTTTTTGGTTGGTTGTTAAATATATTGATGCCACAACTCCCTTGGTTGACGGTGTCACGGCGTTTGTTTCCGATGTTACAAGCGGTACTTTGTTATGAGTAAACGCTCAGGCACCGTAATCGTTAATAACATAAAACTGCCGATAAACGCCTCTTATAAGGAGGCGTTTTCGGTTGCGGAGTCAAGACTTAAGAAAATCGGAATCAAACCGAGGGCTGAAAGCTGCGCAATTTTTAGGCGCAGTGTTGACGCAAGACGTAAATCGGATATCAAATTTGTTTATTCGGTAGCCTGCCTTTGCGAAAATATCCCTGATGAAAAAAGGCTTTTAGCAGAGGGAATGTCGCTTGTAGGCGAGGAAAAAATAGACTTTAAATTCGGCACATCGGCTCTCAGCGCTCCGCCTGTAATTGTGGGCTCGGGTCCTGCGGGGCTTTTTGCCGCCCTTATGCTTGCCGAGAATGGTTATAATCCAACCCTTATTGAACGTGGCGGCTCGGTTGAAGAGAGAAGAGCCGCTGTTGAGAGGCTTAAAGCCTACCGCATTCTTGACCCCGAAACAAATATACAGTTTGGCGCAGGGGGCGCCGGGACATTCTCTGACGGAAAGCTTGTTACAAGGGTAAATGACCCTCTTGTAAGCTGTGTTTTGAATAGGTTTATCGAGTTTGGCGCTCCGGAGGAAATCTCCCTTGTGGCAAAGCCTCATATAGGCACCGACATTCTCTCGGTTATTGTGGAAAAAATGCTTCGGCGCATTGAGGAGCTTGGCGGCAGAGTGCTTTATAACACAAAATTTCTCTCTGCCGTGCACTCAGGCGGAGCTGTCAGCGCAGTAAAGACATCACGGGGAATTTTGCCCGCGGGGGCGGTTATTCTTGCCATAGGCCACAGCGCAAGAGACACGTACGAGACTCTTATTTCCGAGGGATTTTCGGTTGTGGCAAAGGATATGTCTGTCGGAATGCGTATCGAGCACAGGGCAGAGGATATTGACAAGGCAATGTACGGTGATTTTGCGGGGCACCCCGCCTTGGGTCATGCGGAATATACACTTTCATACAATACAAAGGCAAGAGGCGTTTATACCTTTTGCATGTGCCCGGGCGGTGAGGTTGTTGCCGCTGCCAGCGAGGAGGGCGGAGTTGTAGTAAACGGAATGAGCGAGAACGCAAGAGATAAAGAAAACTCAAACTCTGCGGTCGTTGTCTCTGTCCGCAAGGAGGATTACGGAGCAACCCCTCTTTCGGCAATAGAATTTCAACGTAAAATCGAGCGAGGAGCATTTCGGGCGGGCGGCTCTGACTATTCGGCACCCATAATTACCGTAGGCGACCTTTATTCGGGAGAATTAAAGGCAGAGCCAAAGAGGGTTTTGCCCTCATATATGTCGGGCGGAGTCAGACTCGCGCGCCCCGAGGAGTATTTACCCGGCTTTGTTACCGAGGGAATCAAGGGAGCGCTTTACGATTTTGACAAAAAAATAAAAGGCTTTGGGGCAGCCGATGCCCTGCTTACAGGTGCTGAAACACGAACAAGCGCGCCTGTGCGAATTCTTCGTGACAAGGATACACACCTTGCCATAGGCTTTATTAATCTTTACCCCGCAGGCGAGGGCGCAGGCTACGCAGGCGGTATTACGAGCGCATCCATTGACGGCATTAAAACGGCGCTGTGCCTGATGCGTGAATTTTCACCTATTCTAAAATAAGCTTTGAAAACGGCTTCTTTAATAGGCTTCCGAAAGCGCAAAGACTATAAAATTACCGAGCTCCGCAATCGGGGCTCGGTCCCAGGGTTGATTATTAAATGGAAGGCGGGAGAAATCCCACTCAGGTTAAAATATATGAAAATTAACGAAAGTAAGGAGAAGAACTGGATAATCCGTTCGTCGGGCGACAGCTCGGTTAACGAAAAGGTTAATTCTATCGCCCGTGAGCTTGGAATATCCCCGATAGTTGCAAGACTGCTCTACAACCGCGGGTACAGGGATGCATTATCGGCAAAGGCCTTTATTTACATGGAGAGCGAGATGCTCGTTAACCCTCTGTTAATGAAGGATATGGACCTTGGCGCCGCGAGAATTGCCGAGGCTGTAAGGAATAAAGAAAAGATAACTGTTTACGGTGATTATGACGTTGACGGAGTTACCGCGGTATGCACCCTTTACCTTTATCTTAAGTCGCTTTCGGCGAATGTAGACTACTATATTCCCAACCGCAACGGCGAGGGCTACGGTGTTTCGGTTTCTGCAATTGACACTATTGCCGAGGGGGGGACTACCCTTATAATTACCGTTGATACAGGTATTACCGCAATAGATGAGGTAAAGTACGCAAAGGAAAAGGGCATTGATTTTATTGTTACCGACCACCACGAGTGCAGAGACGATATTCCCGAGTGCTCGGCGGTAATAAATCCCCACAGACCCGACTGTCCCTATCCCTTTAAGGAGCTTGCGGGAGTCGGAGTTGTATTTAAGCTTATTTGCGGCTATGAGGAGCTAATTCTTGGTAAAACGAGGCTTAAGGCGGCAGAGAAGATATTCTCCGAGTATTCAGACCTTGTGGCTATAGGTACAATTGCCGACGTTATGCCCATCAAGGATGAAAACCGCATTATCGTGCGCCTCGGTCTTAATAAAATCGAGAACACACCGAGAGTGGGTCTTGCGGCTCTTATTGATGCCGCTCAGTCAAGGTCCGATCAGTTAAAAAGCCACCAAAAGCGCAAAAAAACAAAGATTACCTCGGGCTTTATCGGCTATACTATCGCTCCCCGTATCAATGCGGCGGGCAGAATAAGAAGCGCCGAAATGGCGGTTGAGCTTTTCCTCTCGGAGGACAGAGATGAGGCGATGAAGATTGCCCTCCAGCTCTGCCAGGCAAACAGGGAGCGCCAGGCTGAGGAAAACAAGATAATGAAGGAAGCGTACAGCAAAATTGAGGAGTGCGATATTGACAAGGACCCTGTTATTGTTCTTGATGCCGACAGCTGGCACCACGGTGTTATAGGTATTGTTTCCTCAAGGATTACCGAGAAATATTTCCGCCCCTCAATTCTTGTGTCCTTTGAGGGCAATGAGGGGGAGCCGTCACCCGACGACATAGGCAAGGGCTCCGGAAGAAGCATTAAGGGGCTTAACCTTGTTGACGCCCTTTACTACTGCTCGGACCAGCTTACAAAATTCGGAGGCCACGAGCTTGCGGCAGGTCTTTCGGTTACAAGAGAGAGGCTGCCCGAGTTCAGAC
Source organism: Clostridia bacterium (assembly GCA_017621415.1). Lineage (GTDB taxonomy): Bacteria > Bacillota > Clostridia > Oscillospirales > CAG-272 > UBA1740. The sequence goes on along the minus strand of JAGATD010000059.1, from coordinate 28,041 downwards.
AAAAGATAAATGAGTATGCAAGAAACAATCTCTCCGAGGAGGACATGGTTCCCAGCATTGAGGCGGATTACGAGATTGACTTTTCGGATATTGATCTTGCGCTTGCTAAGGGCTTTAATATGCTTGAGCCCTACGGTGTTGAAAACCCTGTGCCGGTTCTTGTTTTACGCGGAGCTGTGCTTGTAGATATTTCGGGTGTCAGCGAGGGCAAGCACACAAAGCTCACCGTCTCTGACGGCAAGAGCACCCTTACGGCTATGTATTTCTCAAATTCTCCCGAGTCGCTGGGACTCTACATAGGCGATAAGATAGACCTCCTCTTTAACCTTGATATAAACGAGTGGGGTGAGCGAGAGTCTGTTCAGCTTGTTGTAAGAGACCTTAAGCATTCGCTCTCTCAGGAAAAGCTTTTCGAAGCTGAGAGAAAGAGATTTGAGGAGATACGCGGCGGCGCAAGGTTCTATGAAAGTGAGGGAATACTTCCCGCGCGTGATGACTTTGCCGCGGTTTACAAATTTATGCTCGGCGCTCAGAGAGCGGGGCAGAGCTCCCTCTCTCACAGAGACATAACATCAAGGTTTAACGGTGATGGCAGTCTTCCTAAAATCGGGTATGCAAAGCTTAAGGTGATTATTATGGTCTTTATGGAGCTTAACCTTGTTTCAATAACCGAGACCGAGGAGGAGGTTTACAGCTTTAACATTCATTACACCTCCTCTAAAACCGAGCTTGATAAATCAACTCTTCTCAGAAGACTGCGCCAGCAGCTTATAAGAGAATAAGGAATTTGTGATATGTATTCAGAAATGATTTCGCTTCTCGACCTTTTAAAGAGGACCGAGAAAAACTATGATATTGAAAAAATAACAAGGGCTTACGATTATGCCGACTCACTTCATGAGGGGCAGTTCCGCCTCAGCGGAGAGCCCTACATCAGCCACCCTGTCGCGGTTGCGAAAATAGTTGCCGAGCTGGGGCTTGATACCGATTCCATCTGCGCCGCTCTTTTGCACGATACGGTAGAGGACTGCGCTGATAAGACAAACCTCGACCTGCTTTCCAAAATGTTCGGCTCTGACGTCTCTATGCTTGTTGACGGACTGACAAAGATAATTCAGGTTCAGGTGGCGGATAAGGAAGAGGCTCATATTGAGAATATCCGTAAAATGCTTCTCGCTATGAACAAGGATATCCGTGTCATATTCATCAAGCTCTGCGACAGGCTTCATAATATGAGGACCCTCTCGGCTAAAAAAGAGGACAGACAAAGGGCGATAGCTCTTGAAACGATGTATATTTATGCTCCCCTTGCGCACCGTCTCGGTATTCAGAAGATAAAGCAGGAGCTTGAGAATATCAGCCTTTACTACCTTGACAACGTAGGATACGAGGAGGTTCACGAGGCTGTTGACAAAAAGTACGGCTTAAGCAGCAGCTTTATCGAGGAGGCTAAGGAGCAGCTTACTCAAAAGCTTAGTGAAAATCATATTAATTTTGTAATAGAGGGCAGAGTAAAGTCGGTTTATTCGCTTTACCGTAAGATGTATACTCAAAACAAGGCTTTTGACGAAATATACGATTTTTATGCCTTAAGAGTTATTGTTGATACCGAGCTTGAGTGCTATACTGCCTTGGGTCTTGTGCATGAGATGTTTAAGTCTATTCCCGGAAGATTCAAGGACTATATATCAACCCCAAAGCCCAACCTTTACCGTTCGCTTCATACAACCGTCATCGGCCACAGCGGAATTCCCTTTGAGGTTCAGATAAGAACAAGGGAGATGCATGAGGAGGCTGAATACGGTATTGCCGCCCATTGGAAATATAAGTCGGGCGAGAAGGCGTCGGGCAATATTGACGAAAAGCTGCGCTGGATATCTCAGCTTCTTGAGTCTGACGAGAATACCCGCGACCCCGATGAGTTTATACACTCATTTAAAACCGATATATTCCACGACGAAACCTTTGTATTTACTCCTAAGGGCGACGTAATATCTCTGCCTCAGGGCTCAACGGCTATCGATTTTGCCTATGCTATACACTCTGCGGTCGGAAACAAAATGGTTGGAGCTAAGATAAACGGTGTTATAGTTCCTATTGATAAAATGCCCGCCAACGGCGATATTATCGAAATTCTCACATCAAACTCCTCACGCGGTCCCAGCCGTGACTGGCTTAAGATTGTTAAAACAGGCCAGGCGAGAAGCAAGATAAGACAGTGGTTTAAGAAGGAAAGACGCCCCGAGAATATTGTTGTAGGCCGCTCCGAGGTTGAAAAGGAGATAAGAAAGCTTTCTAAGTCCATAACCGATGAGGAGATGGACAACATTATCACAACTATCGGAAAGCGTGTTGGAATAAACAATTCAGACGATTTCTACAACACTCTCGGCTTTGGCGGTATTACTCTTCAGCGCTTTATTCCGAAAATTAAGGAAGAAATCGAAAAGCTGCACGCAGACGAGGCTCCGCCTATTAGTGTTGAAGAGCAAATTTCAATGGTTAAACTTGAGCAGAACACAAAACGCATCAGGTCCTCTGCGGGAGTTATCATTGATGGCGAAAGCGGCTGCCAGGTTAAGTTCGCTAAATGCTGCAACCCCTTGCCCGGTGACAAAATCGTGGGATTTATTACCCGCGGCTTCGGTGTCTCTATCCACAAGTCGGACTGCGTTAACGTCAGTCATTCTAGAAACGAAGAGAACCTTGCCAGGTGGGTCAAGGCTGAGTGGGAGCGCACAGACGGTAATGTAAGCGGCGAGACCTATGAGGCTAAGCTGCAGATAAAGGCTGAAGACGATATCGGTGTTATTGCCGGCATATCTGTGGCTCTTGCGGATATGCGTGTATCAATTACTCAAATCAATACCCAAATGGATAAATCGGGTGTGGCTCTCATTAATATTGTTGTAGCCTGCCGCAGCGTTTCTCACTATGACTCGATAGTTTCAAGACTGCGCTCTGTGCCCAAGGTTTTATCTGTCACAAGAGGTTAAAATTTTAAATTTTAAGGAATTTTAAAATGACTGGTGTAATTCAAAGAGTTAACAGTGCCCGGCTTTTTGCAGACGGGGCTTATACCTCCGAAATAAAAAAGGGGCTTTATATTCTTCTCGGAGTTGCAAAGGGGGATACAGAGGCTGATGCCATAGCCCTTGCCGAAAAGATTTCAAAGCTGCGTATATTTACAGACGAGAACGACAAAATGAACCTTTCGGTCAAGGATATTGACGGCGAGGTTATGGTTGTCTCAAACTTTACACTTAACGCAAATTATGCTCACGGCAACCGCCCCGATTACCTTTTGGCAGCGGCTCCCGATGAAGCAAACCGCCTTTATGAATTTTTCCTTTCTGAAATGAAAAAGAGGGTACGTCTTTGTGTTTCGGGGGTTTTCGGAGCTGATATGCGCACCGAGCTATCAACCGACGGTCCTGTTACCATTGTTATGGAGTCCTCTGTACTTCTTAAAAAGGGGGATAAAAAATGATTTTAAACGTCAGCGGTAATATTAACCGTTACTACGTTCAAACCCTTTGTATGGTCTTCTTTCCCGGCGCTACCTTTGGCGCTGATGAGGAGGTAAGAGACGGTGTTCCGGTAATGAATGTTGATGTCAGCTCGGACCCCGGTGGGGAGTCGGTTACCGCCTATGTTTCAATAAGACTAAACGACAAGCTCTGCGAGGCTACCGAGACCGTACGTCTTGACGAGGAAATTACTATTGCCACCCACGAGTCTATCGCTGTGGGACGGGCTGTTTTTGCGGCGGGAAAGGCTCTTCTCGGCCACACGCCTCCCTGGGGAATTCTTACAGGCGTAAGACCGGGCAAGGTTGCGGGCGGAATTTTAGCCTCCGGCAAGGGTGTTCTTAAAACAAAAAGAGTTTTGCGTGACGAGTATTTCCTAACTCCTCAAAAGGCGGCTCTTGCGGTATCTGTTGCCACCTCGGAAATGAAGCTTGCCAAAAAGCTTGAAAAAAACAGCTGCTCGCTTTATATTTCGATACCGTTTTGTCCCTCGAGATGCGCATATTGCAGCTTTGTATCATATACAACAAAGCGACTGCTTTCAATGATTGACGATTATCTCGATAAGCTTCTTTGCGACCTTGAAAGCACTCTTTCAATGATTAAAGAGCTTGGAATGACCGTTTCAACCGTGTATATAGGCGGCGGAACACCTACAATTCTCTCACCGGAGCAGCTTGATAGGCTGTTTTTAAAGCTTGAAGAGTACATAAATCCCGCTGAGCTTCTTGAATTTACCCTTGAGGGCGGCCGCCCCGATACAATTACTGCCGAAAAGCTAAGGGTGGCAAAGGAGCACGGTGTTACAAGAGTCAGCGTAAATCCGCAAACACTCTCCGACCAGCTTCTTTCCGAAATAGGCAGACATCACACTGTTGAGCAGTTTTATCAGGCGTATAATATCGCCAGGGAAAGCGGTATCAGGGATATAAATGTTGACCTTATCGCGGGACTGCCGGGCGATGATTTTAAAAACTTCTCCGAGACAATCGATAAAATAATCGAGCTTGCGCCTACAAATATTACAGTGCATACTTTTTCGGTTAAAAAAGCCTCTGATGCCTTGCGCAAGAACTCGGGTGTTTACTCTATAACCGGGGGTGATGCGGCTAAGAGTGTTTCTTACGCTCAGATAAAGACAAAATTCGCAGGCTACAAGCCCTACTATATGTACCGCCAAAAAAATACTGTCGGCAACCTTGAGAATGTCGGTTTTTCTGTTGACGGACACGAGGGTCTCTATAATGTATTTATGATGGAGGAGGTACAGACCATCTTCTCGGTTGGCGCTGGAGCTGTAACAAAGCTTGTGAAATGCGATGAGCCCTTTGTTTCTAAATCCGAGATTACAAGACTCTTCCACCCGAAATACCCTTATGAATATCTACGTATGACCGACGAGGACAAAAAAGCCGAAAGGGAAGAGATTTTCAAATTCTTCGGCAAGGAATAAAAAGTATTTTACCTTATTAATATTATAAATTAAGAGATTTGCTAATATAATTTAGTAGATCTCTTTTTTTGGAGGAAAAAATACTTGGATATTAAAGAAAAAAAGAATTTAGGCGAGGGAATTATAGGGGGCGCGCTCTCATTAACCGTTGCTACGGTTGTTGTAAAGCTTCTCGGAGTTCTTTATAAAATTCCTCTCGCAAATGTGCTCGGCGACGAGGGAATGGGATATTTTAATACCGCTTATACCGTTTATTCTTTCTTTTATCTTCTGTGCACCGCCGGAGTTCCTAAGTCGGTAATGATACTTATTTCCGAGAGACTTGCCGAAAACGAGCATGCAGGTGTTAAAAAAATCCTTGAAGCCTCGGTTAAGGCATTTACGGTTATCGGATTTGCCGTGTCGCTTGGGTTTGTGCTTTTTGCAAAGCCGCTTTCGGGGCTTATCGGCAACAGCGAAGCCTATGTAACAATGGTCTGCGTAGCCCCGTCTATTGTCTTTTCATCTGTCAGCGGGGTCCTAAGAGGCTACCTTAGCGCAAAAATGCGGCTTTTGTCTATTGCGGTGTCTCAGGTGGTTGAGGGGGCGGTAAAGCTTGCGCTGGGTCTTTTGCTGGCACTTTTGGCGATAAGGCTTGAAATGAGCCTGCCGATGATTTCGGCATTTACAATTCTCGGTACAACTCTTGGCTCGTTTGCAAGCCTTGTATATCTTTTCGCTTCGTCGAAATCTGAAATACACGAAGAAAATATAGAGCAGAACGAAAAAAGTCTAAAAACAAGAGGAATTTTAAACAAGATTTTAAAAATTTCGCTTCCTATAACCGTAAGCGCCGCCCTTATGAATCTTTCGGGGATATGCGACTTGTTTTTGGTTATGCGCAGGCTTTGTGATATAGGCTATACGCAAAAGGAAGCAACCGCCTTGTACGGTAATTATTCAACTCTTGCTCTCTCAATGTTTAATCTTGCGTTAGCGCTGATAACACCTATCTCGATTGCCTTTATGCCTGCACTCGCAAAGGCAAAAGCGGAGAAAAAATACAGGAGATTTTGCGACTGTGTTGACTCGGCTCTGTCGTTTACCGCATTTATAACCGCGCCCGTAGTACTAGGTATGGCGGTTTTCTCCGAGGAGATATTAGCTCTCCTCTTCGGCGAGGCTGCAGCAGGGGTAGGAGCGCCGCTTCTTGTGCTTATTTGCCCCGGAATAATTTTTATGTCCTACATATTAATAATAAACTCCTCTCTTGAGGCGCTGAACCGACCCGGGCTTGCAACTATATCTTTGGTTGTCGGAATTGCCATAAAAACGATAATCAGCGGAATTTTAATCGGAAAAGCCGATTTCGGTATTTCAGGAGCGCCTCTCGGCACGGTTGTCTCGTATGCTGTATCCTTGTTTATTTCTTTAATAATGCTTTCGCATATTCTGGGGTATAATGTACCTGTGCTCACAAAATCATTTTTGCCTTATCTTGCCGCATCAATATCGGTTTTAATGTCAAGAATGGTTTATGACGCGGTTTTATTTAGCCTCGGAAATGTTATCTCGCTCGGATTTGCTATTCTCTCTTGCGCATTGATATATATAGCTTTATCGGCGTTTCTCGGTTTGTTTGCGCGACGGAATATTACAAAAATAGCAAATTTCACAAAATTATCTTGATATATATAGAAGAATAGACGAAAAGAAATGAAAAATATTTCAAATTTAAACATATGCTACTTGCATTTTTGAAGCAATGTTGTTATAATTCATATTGTAAACTTTAATTTGAAAGGAAGTATATCCAATGAACAAGACAGATCTTATTAACGTAGTTGCACAGGAGGCTGAAATCTCTAAGAAGGCTGCTGAGGCTGCTGTAAACGCTACCCTCGCTGCTATCGCAGGCGCTCTTAAGGCAGGCGACAAGGTTCAGCTTATCGGCTTCGGTACATTTGAGGTTAAGGAAGTTGCTGCAAGAGAGGGCCGTAACCCCAAGACTGGCGAGACCATCAAGATTGCTGCTGCTAAGAAGCCCGCTTTCACAGCTTCTAAGGTTCTTAAGGATCAGGTTAACGCATAATTTATGCGTCTTGATAAATATCTGAAGGTTTCAAGGCTGATTAAGCGCCGTAGCGTTGCTAACGATGCCTGTGACTCCGAACGTATCTTTGTGAACGGAAAGAGCGCAAAGGCCTCGTATAACGTAAAGCTTGGCGACATTATTACTGTGACCTTTGGTTCTAAGACCGTTTCGGTCAAGGTCCTTGATATAAGAGAAACAACAAAAAAGAGCGAATCTGTCGGTATGTACGAGGTTATATCCGAAGAAAACGCATAATACTTTTGTACAGTGCATATTCTTTTAATGGAATATGCACTGTATTTTTTTGGAGAAAGCCATGATTGATGAAAAAAAGCCACAGGACAGCTCTGTTGTTATCAAATCGAGAAAGGAAATATCGGTTAGCGGAATAAAAAGCATTCTCGGCTTCGGCGAGGATTATGTATTGCTTGATACTGAGTGCGGAAAGCTTGAAATTGAGGGGGAGGGAATGCGCATTGACGGACTCTCAAAGGAAGAGGGGCTAGCAAATATAAAGGGACATATAAATTCGCTTTATTACCACAGACAAAAGCTCTCAAAGGGACTGTTTTCACCAAAAAGCAAATGATAGCCTTTTCTATATCGGATTACATAACCTTTAGCATTTCTGCCCTGGTTTATGGTCTTGTATTTTCGCTATTTGAGTGTTTTGTTTTTTGCCTGTGGGGGCTGTCGGGGCATATTGCTTCGGGATTAATCTCCTCGCTTTTTTACAAGGGCAGCCCTTTTTCTTACACAGTCGGAGAATACGAAAGCAAGAAACAAAAAAGCTATGGCGGAGAGCTTTTAGCTGCCATAAGAGCCCTTGGTTTTGGCTTAGGCTTTGTAATTATCTCTTTTGCTTTTATGGACGGGCAGATAAGGCTTTTCGGGCTCTGCCTTGCGCTTTTGGGATATATTCCTTTTTCCAAATATGTGTCCCCATGCATTAAACAAGCTGTTTTTTATTTGGGAGCCGGAACAGTTAAATTTTTTGTTATAGTTATTCGCTTGCTTACATATATTCCGAGACGTGTAATTTTAGCATTTTTGGCTCTTTTTGACTTATTTTGTAAACATTTTAAGCAAAATGACAGAAGATGTAAGCTTATCGCTATTGACAAATCTGATAAAAAATGATAAAATACAAGTGTAAAATATTTTGGAGGCCGTATTCAATGAAAACACGAGATATTGACATTTATCTTTTTCACCAGGGAACAAACTACCGTACTTACGAGTATCTCGGCTGTAATCTTGTTGAATGCGGCGAAAAATTTATATATTCCTTTCGCACCTGGGCCCCATCTGCCGATGGGGTTGGTCTTGTTTCATCCTTTAGCGGATGGGATGAGTGCCTGCCGTTAAATAAAATTACCGACAAGGGAATTTGGGAGCTTATTTACACCTCGGACAGGCCCCTTGAGTGCGAGAAATACAAATTCCGCATTTTTAAAAACGGCATGTCCCGTGATAAGGGCGACCCGTATGCAAGATTTTCTGTTGGCGGGACAGACGGCGCATCGCTTGTGTTTACCTCCTCAGACTACCCTTGGGGGGATGAGGGCTACCTTAAATTCAGAAAAAGGGTGGTTTGCACTCGTGAGGGCAGCTATATACCCGCACCGCTTAATATTTACGAGATGCATCTCGGCAGCTTTATGCGCCATGATGATAATTCCTACTATTCTTACAGAGAGCTTGCCGAAATTCTTCCGGCATATGTTAAGCGTATGGGATACACCCATGTTGAGTTTTTACCTCTTCAGGAATATCCTTTTGACGGCTCTTGGGGATATCAGGTTTGCGCCTTTTATGCTCCCACCTCCCGCTTCGGCTCGCCCGACGACTTCAGATATCTTGTTGATATGCTTCATAGGGCAGGCGTTGGAGTAATTATGGACTGGGTGCCCGCCCATTTCCCCAAAGACGCTTGGGGACTCTATGAGTTTGACGGTGCGCCCCTGTACGAATATCAGGGTAAGGACAGGCAGGAGTCACGGTCATGGGGCACAAGATTTTTTGACCTTGGAAGAGAAGAGGTACAGTCATTCCTTGTATCAAATGCCCTTTATTTCCTCAGGGAGTTTCATGTTGACGGCTTGCGTGTTGACGCGGTTGCGTCAATGATTTATCTCGACTATGACAGAGAGCCCGGCGAATGGGTGCCTAACTGCTATGGCGGAAGAGAAAATCTTGAGGCTATCGCTTTTATAAAAAAGCTTAATTCCGCGGTTCTTGGCGAATTTCCCGATGCTTTAATGATTGCCGAGGAGTCAACTGCCTTTGGCGGTGTTACCGCTCCTGTCTCTGACGGCGGTATGGGCTTCAGCCTTAAGTGGAATATGGGCTTTGCCAACGATTTTTATGACTATGTTGAGACAGACCCCCTTTACCGTAAATATAAGCACACAGCTCTTAATTTCCCCATAAGCTATGCCTTTAAGGAGAATTACTGCAACCCCATATCCCACGATGAGGTGGTTCACGGAAAGAAGTCCTTTATCGATAAGATGTTCGGCTCGCTTGATGATAAATTTTATCAGGCAAGGGTGGCTCTTATGGCTTATATGACCTATCCCGGCAAAAAGCTTTTGTTTATGGGTACGGAGTACGCCCAGTTCAGAGAGTGGGACTTTGCTTCATCTCTTGAGTGGTTTATGCTGGATTACCCGAACCACAAGGCTTTTAGGGATTATACGGCCGAGTTAAACGGCTTTTATCTGAAAACCAAGCCTCTTTGGGAAATAGATTTTTCGGAGAGGGGCTTTAGGTGGCTGCTTCCCGACGAGGCGGAAAAAAACCTTGTGGCTTTCAGAAGATACGACCTTGACGGAAGGTATGTAACTGTTGTGCTTAACTTCTCCGGTGTTTCCCAGTCGGTGGAAATTGACGCTGAGGGAAAAGCATTGAAAGTAATTTTTGATACGGGTAATATTCCCGAGGAGTCAAAATATATTAAGGTCAACAAGACAAAGGACAGATCCTTTGCGAATATAACGCTTCCCGCATTTTCGGGTGTTATATATGAATCGGTCAGCAAAAACATTAAGATAGATATTAAGAACAAAGATAAGGAGAGAAAAAATGTACGTTAAAAAAGAATGTATAGCGATGCTCCTTGCAGGCGGCCAAGGCTCACGTTTATACGACCTGACAAAGCAGATTGCAAAGCCCGCAGTATCCTTTGGAGGTAAATACAAGATTATTGATTTTCCTCTTTCAAACTGCATAAACTCGGGTATTGACACAGTTGGTGTTCTTACCCAGTATCAGCCCCTGGCTCTTAATGAGTATGTGGCAAACGGCGCACCCTGGGACCTTGACAGAATGAGAGGCGGTCTTACCGTTCTTCCTCCCTATCAGGGAAACAAGAATTCCGAGTGGTATAAGGGTACCGCAAACGCAATTTACCAGAACATAAACTTCATTAAGCAGTATAACCCCGATTATGTTCTTATCCTTTCCGGCGACCATATCTACCGTATGGACTATAAGCTTATGCTCGAGCAGCATAAGAAGACAGGCGCTGTTTGTACCGTTGCTACAATTACCGTTCCTATCGAGGAGGCATCAAGATTCGGTATATGCAACACAAACTTTGACGGCTCTATCTATGAGTTTGAAGAAAAGCCCAAGGTGCCTAAGAACAACCAGGCGTCAATGGGTATTTACATCTTTAACACCAAGACTCTTATTGAGTATCTTGAGGCTGATGAGGCTGACGAAAATTCCTCTAACGACTTTGGTAAGAACATAATTCCCAACCTTCTTCACAACGGTGAAAAGCTTTATTCCTATAAGTTTGAGGGATATTGGAAGGATGTTGGAACAATTTCCTCTCTCTGGGAAGCTAATATGGACCTTATCGGCGACGAGCCTGTAATAAATCTCGGCGACCAGCATAAGAGAATTTATTCAAAGAACACAGCCCGTCCCCCTCAGTATATAGGCCCTAAGGCAAAGGTTAAAAACTCGCTTATCTCCGAGGGCTCGCGTATTTTCGGCACTGTTGAAAATTCTGTTCTTTCGGGCGGAGTTGTCGTTGAAGCGGGAGCTATCGTTAAGGACTCGGTAATAATGGACGATGTCGTAATAAAGAAGGGCGCTGCGGTGTACTCGGCTATCGTTGATGCCGACTCGGTTATTGAGGCAGGGCAGACTGTCGGTGTAGAAAACGCACCCAAGGATAATATTACAGTTATTGCCAGCGGCAGCATCGTTGCAAATTAAAGGAAAGGTAGGATAGTAAAAATGGCTATAAGCGCAGCAGGAATAATTTTTTCAAGTCTTAATAACAACACTCATTCAAGGCTTACGGGTGACAGAACGGTTGCGGCTATCCCCTTTGCCTGCCGTTACAGGCTTATCGATTTCGCACTCTCCAATCTTGTAAACGCGAATATTTCTAATATTAACATTGTTGCAAACTACAATTACCGCTCACTGCTTGAGCATATCGGAAGCGGTAAGGACTGGGACCTTGCGAGACGCGGAGGCGGCGTTAAGCTGATTTCTCCTTTCCAGACCGCGGTAAATGCCGACTCTAAGATGTTTACCACAAGAATGGAAGCTCTTAAGAATATGAAGGAGTATATCTCCGAGTTTAAAGAGGAGTTTGTTGTTATGATGGACTCCGACACAGTTCTTAATATTGATATTGCCGATGTAATAAAGAAGCATGAAAAGACCGGGGCGGCAATTACCATTGTTACCCAGAGCTTAAAGCCCGGCGCAGTTATGAAAACTCCCCGAATGATGATTTCATCTGTTGCGGGCAGGGTTACCGACATTGCGATGGACCAGGCATATAATGAAAGAAACCCCGAAATCTCACTTAACATATTTGTTATGAAGACCTCGTATCTTAAGCTCCTTATCGAGGAGGCTGAGGCATATAATCTCGGCAGTCTTACAAGCTTTATGCTTAAGAATTGCAAGTCTGAGAGCTATCGCACATACAAATATTCGGGCTATGTTGCTTCTATCTACTCCTTTAACGACTATTATGCTCATTCTATGGAGCTTGTTAAGAGCGAAAAGGCAAGAGACTCTATATTCGGCAAAAAGGAGTTCCCAATATTCACAAGAGTACACAACTCCGCTCCTACAGCTCACAAGTCATCTGCCGTTGTAGAAAATTCTATGATTGCCGACGAGTGCACAATTGAGGGTACTGTAATCAATTCGGTAATATTCAGAGATGTTGTGATAGAAAAGGGCGCTGTGGTTAAAAACTCGGTACTCTTCCACGGTACTCACATCGGCAAGAATGCAAATCTTAACTGCATAGTTACCGATAAGGACGTTTTCGTAACCGACGGCGTAACCCTTTCGGGCAACGACAATATGCCTTTCTATATTAATAAAAAGGCTAAAATCTAATTTTAAGGAAGAATTAATTTGAAAATTTTATTTGTAACAAGTGAAGCCGGCCCCTATGCCGCAAGCGGGGGGCTTGGCGATGTAATGGGCGCTCTCCCAAAGGCTATCGCCGATAATAAGGAGCTGTCCTGTGAGGTAATTATGCCTCTTTACGATACTATGAAAGAGGAATATAGGTCTCAGCTTGAGCTGGTTTGCGATATCAAGTTTGACCTCTCATGGAGGCACACAGGCGCAAGCATTTATAAAATAAACAACTCGGGCGTTACCTATTATTTTGTCGAAAATCATTATTATTTCGACAGGAAGCGCCTCTATGGCGAGTTTGACGACGGTGAGAGATTTGCGTTCTTCTCTATGGCTGTAATAGAGTTTATGCTCAATATGGGTAACATTCCCGACATCCTCCACGCAAACGACTGGCAGAGCGCTGCGGCTATTGTTTATCTGAAAACAAAATATGCCCATCTTGATGCTTTCTCAAATCTTAAAACCGTATACACTATCCATAATATCGAATATCAGGGCAAGTTTGACCCCTACATTTTAGGCGATGTTTACGGTATTGATTCTAAATACCGCGACCTTTGTGTATGGGACGGAGCGCTCAATCTTATGAAGGCGGCTATGGTTTTATCGGACTTTGTAACAACGGTGAGCCCGAATTATGCCTCGGAGCTTGAATACGATTTCTTCGCTTTCGGTCTTGCGCCTATTGTTAAGTCAATAAAGCACAAAATGGACGGTGTAATAAACGGAATAGACTATTCTTATTTCTCACCCGAGGTTGGCGGAGATATTTATCAGCCCTTTACAAAAACAAATTACAAGACAGGAAAGCAGAAGAATAAAAAGGCTCTCTGTGAGGAGATAGGCCTGCCTTATAAAAAGGACACACCTCTCTTTGTAATGATTACAAGACTTGCCTCTCAAAAGGGAATTGACCTCTTGCTTGCTATCCTTGATGAGCTTCTTATGGAGGATATTCAGCTTGTTGTTCTCGGTACGGGTGAAAAGGAGTACGAAAACGCCCTCCTCAGCGCACAGTCAAGACACGATAATTTTAAGGCGCTTATCACCTTTGACAGAGTCCTCTCTAAAAAGATGTATGCGGCGGCTGATGTTTTCCTTATGCCCTCAAAGAGCGAGCCCTGCGGTCTTGCGCAGATGATATGCTGCTCTTACGCAACAATTCCTGTTGTTCGCTCGGTTGGCGGACTTAAGGATTCTATCATTCCGTACGGTGTCGAGGGGGCAAACGGCTTCCGCTTTGATAATTACAATGCCCACGAGCTTCTCTTTACCGCAAAGCAGGCAGCGGCGGTCTATAAGAACAAAGAGGAATGGAACGCGCTTACAAAGTCGGCAAAGGCTTCAAACTTTACTTGGAACAACTCTGCCGCAAAATATATCCAGATTTACAAAAATTTATTATCATAATAGGAATTTAAAATATGTCAAATAATCCCGCACAAGCCTTTCTTTCAGGTAGAAAAAACAAAATTACAAAAGAGCAGTTAAAAGAAAAAATTGAAGCGAAGCTAGTAACAAGAGGTATATATGACCCTGAGCGAGCAACCGATGAGCAGCTTTATCAGGCAACGGTTCACGCCCTTAAGGACATAATGCTTGATTACCGCTCCGATTTTAAAAAGAGAATTAAAGCCGCAGGCGGCAAAAAGATTTGTTATCTCTGTATGGAGTTCCTTGTAGGAAGAGCTCTTAAAAATGATGCTATGAATCTCGGCATTTATAACGAGCTTTCCGAAATCCTTACCGAGTTTGGCACATCATTTGATAAAATCTACGCCTGCGAGGTTGACCCCGGTCTCGGAAACGGCGGTCTTGGAAGACTTGCCGCATGCTTTGTTGACTCGCTTACCGCAAAGGACTATGCAGCAAACGGCTACTCCTTACTGTATGAAAACGGTCTCTTTAAGCAGAGACTTATTGACGGCGAGCAGGTTGAGCTTCCCGATGAATGGCTTGCCAGCGGAGGTGTGTGGCTTGTGCCAAGAACCGAAAGAGCTGTTTCAGTTAAATTTGGCGGCAGGGTTGAAGAACGGCAGGAAAACGGTCGCTTTACCTACTCAAACTATGATTATGATGAGGTAAGAGCCGTTCCTTACGACCTGCTTATCCCCGGTACTGAAACAAATGCGGTAAACACTATCCGTCTCTGGCGCGCAAAGGAGGTAGCTCCTCAGATAGCCACCTACACCACACAGGCTAACTATCTTAAAAAGCTCTCGGACACAAACACTGCCGAGGCTATTACAAAGCAACTTTATCCCCCGGATAATTACGATGAGGGAAAGCTTTTAAGACTTACTCAGCAGTATTTCCTTGTTTCCGCATCTCTTCAGAGCATTATCAGCGACTATTTTGCCGAGCACGGCTCGCTACTCGGCTTTGAGGACAAGGTAGCCATTCATATCAACGATACCCACCCGGCGCTCTGTATTCCCGAGCTTATGCGTATCCTTATGGATATTTATTCCTATTCTTGGGAGGATGCCTGGGAGATCGTTGTTAAGTCTGTCAGCTACACAAACCACACGGTTCTTCCCGAGGCGCTTGAGTGCTGGCGTGTTGACCTCTTCAGCATAAAGCTGCCTAGAATCTTTATGATCGTTAACGAGATAAACAAGAGATTTACAGCAGACCTTTGGAATATGTATCCCGGTGACTGGGACAGAATTTCACGCATGGCAATAGTTGCCTACAACCAGGTAAGAATGGCAAATCTCTCTATCGTTGGCTCTCATACAGTAAACGGAGTTTCAAAGCTCCATAGCGATATTCTTAAAAAGACTATTTTCCACGACTTCTACAAGATGACTCCCTGGAAGTTTACAAATGTAACAAACGGAGTTGTTCACCGCAGATGGCTTAATTATTCCAACCCCGCTCTTGCGTCTCTGCTTGACGAGCTTATCGGCGAGGGCTTCAGGGAAGAGGGAACCGAGCTTATCAAGCTTCTTGACTATAAGAATGACGAGAGTGTTCTTGACCGCATTTCAAAAATCAAGCACGAAAACAAAGAGAGATTTGCTCACTACGCATTTGCAAAAAGCGGTAAGCGTATTGATACCGATTCTATCTTTGATGTGCAGATAAAGAGAATGCACGAGTATAAGAGACAGCTCCTTAATGTTCTTAAAATTATCGCTCTCTATAACGAGATTTTGGCAAATCCCAATGCGGATATTCCTCCTCAGACCTTTGTCTTTGGATGTAAGGCAGCGCCCGGATATGCTATGGCTAAAAAGATAATTAAGCTTATCTGGTTCCTTTCTAAGGAGCTTGAGTCCAATCCTCTTACAAAAGACCGTCTTAAGGTTGTATTTATGGAGGAATATAATGTATCTATGGCTGAGGTTCTTATTCCTTCGGCAGATATTTCAGAGCAGATTTCTCTTGCGGGTAAGGAAGCCAGCGGTACAGGCTGTATGAAGCTTATGATGAACGGCGCTGTAACCATAGGAACTCTTGACGGAGCGAATGTTGAAATTCTCGAGGCCTGCGGTAAGGATAACATCTACATCTTCGGTATGAATACCCACGAGGTAGACGAGCTTTGGCGCAGCGGATATGTGGCAAGAAATTACTATCACGCATCCGAGAGATTAAAGGGTGTTATTGACCGACTTTATTCTCCCATCGGCGGAGAGAGCTTTGCGCATATCGCAGATTATCTTATTGACGGCAGCGGCGGAGTTGCCGACCCGTTTATGTGCCTTGCTGACTTTGATTCCTACTTCTATGCTCACAGAAACGCAACTACCGATTACGGTAATTCAAGGCTCTGGGCAGAGAAGTCTCTTATCAATACCGCAACAAGCGGTACATTTGCGTCAGACAACAGTGTAAGAAATTATGCTGAGAACATCTGGCACGCAAAGCCTATAAATAAGATTAAATAATTTTTTGAGGTTTGATTTGTGACACACGGTAGTTTTAACGCACCATTCCCGAGTAATATAGCTGTTGATGTTGACTTTTTACATTCTGCGGGATATAACAAGGTCTGCGCATATGATTTGGGCGAGGAAATAATTCTTCGCCTGCGTGTGTCTCGCGCGCTCGGTGTAACAGATTGCCGTCTTGTAGTCTTTGACGAATATTCAAGCAGGGTTAAGGATAAGGTGCAGGGCGAATTTTTCGGAATTTACAGCGGGAGAGATGAATTTTTGTTTAACCTGTCCCGTCTTTCGGGTGAAGCCGGGCTTAGCTTTTTCCATATCAGCTTATCCACCTTTGACGAAACCTATTTTGTAAAAAAGGGCGCTGACTGCTATCTGACAAGAGACCCATCTCTTGACAATATGCTCCAGCTTACCGTTTCGGATTTTAAATATCCAAAGCCCCGAGCGGCATACGGAGGAATAATTTATCACATATTTGTTGATAGATTTATGAGAGGCGGTGACGTTCCTGTTTCTGAGGGGGCAGTCCTTGTTTCGGGTGAGTGGAAAAATATTCCCGAATATCCCGAATACCCGGGCGCTCCTCTTAAGAACAACACCTTTTACGGCGGTACCCTCTACGGTATTATAGACAAGCTTGATTACCTTGACTCTTTGGGTGTTTCGATAATATATTTATCTCCCGTTTTCTCCTCTGTTTCAAATCATAAATATGACACTGCGGATTATATGACCGTTGACGAAATGTTTGGCGGTGACGATGCTTTAAAATTACTTATTGACAAGGCAGGTAAAAGAGGAATAAGGATAATTCTTGACGGAGTGTTTAACCACACCGGTGACGACAGTATCTATTTTAACAAATACAGCCGCTTTGACAGTGTTGGCGCATATAACTCAGAGGAGTCCCCTTATTATTCCTGGTACGACTTTAAAAGCTTTCCTGACAAATACACCTGCTGGTGGGATATTCCTATTCTGCCTAGAATTAACCCTGATATTCCTGATTGCGGAGAGTTCATAGCAGGAGAGGGCGGAGTGCTTGACAAGTACTCAAAAATGGGTGTATACGGCTTCAGGCTTGATGTTGCAGACGAGCTTTCGGACAGCTTTTTAGCTAAAATAAAAAGTCGGCTCTCACAAAAAAATGAGTCACTTCTTTTAGGCGAGGTCTGGGAGGATGCGTCGAACAAGGTTGCTTACGGGGTAAGAAAAAAATATTATCTTGGCGGCGAGCTTGACGGTGTTATGAACTATCCCGTCAGAGTCGGTATACTTGATTATCTTGTTAATAAGGGCACAGAAAAGTTAAGATACGCGCTTTGCGATGTTATAAATAATATGCCCGAAAGAATAAGAAATGCCCAAATGAATCTCCTTGGTTCTCACGATACAGTAAGAGCTTTAACTGCGCTTTCGGGAGTTTCTGACGAGGGTAAAACCAATGCGCAAAAGAGAGAAATGCGTCTTTCTGGAGAGCAGTATTCCATAGCGCGGGCAAGGCTTAAAAACGCATATACCATTCTCGCAACTCTTCCGGGTATCCCGTCTGTATTTTACGGTGACGAGGCAGGTCTTGAGGGGTATGGCGACCCGTTTTGCCGTATGCCTTATCCATGGGGACATGAGGACAGCTCAATCCTTGACCGATACAGAATGATAGGAAAAATACGCAGAGAAAATTCTGTATACCGTGAGGGTGATTTTGAGCTTCTTTATCTCACCCCCGAGCTTCTTATCTTCTCGCGGAGCGAAAAGGGATATAATTATATTACATTTATCAATAATTCAAGCAATGCTGCGGTAGTTGAATTTGACCGTCTTTCTTTAAATCTTATTACCGGCAAGAGGTCGAAAAGGCTTGTCCTTGCTGCGGCTGACTCGGCAATTGTTAAGATAAAAAACAACACAGCCATAGAGCTTATTTCAGAGGAATAAAATGACCATTACACTTATAGGAATGCCCGGGGCGGGGAAAACCTGTATGGGCAGAGCCTTAGCAAAAAAACTTAATATGAAAACTCTTGACGGAGACCACCTGATAGAGCAGATTACAGGCAGAAAGCTTCAGGATATCATTGACGAGGACGGAATTGATGAATTTAAGCGCATCGAGGAGGAAACACTTCTGTCAATAAAGGAGGATAACATCATTATCACTCCCGGAGGCAGCGCTATTTATTATGAAAGTGTAATGAATCACTTTAAAGCTATGGGTCCTGTGGTTTATCTCTATGTAAGTCCAGAAAATCTTATTAAAAGACTCGGTGATTTTTCTAAGAGGGGAGTGGTTTTAAAGGAGGGGCAGACTATTTTCGACCTGTATGACGAAAGACGTCCTCTTCTTGAAAAATATGCCGATATTACGGTAAGCTGTAACGGATCTCACTATTCCTATTACCAAAAAAATGCTTTAAACAAAATTTTGAATTATAAAAAATAATTTTTCAGCAGAGACCTGTTTTAACTAAAGTCTCTGCTGCTTTTATATTTCTGCCGCAATTTTACTAACGGATTTCAAAAAATGTTCTACATCTTTCACGGAGTTAAGATAAGAAACAGAAGCTCTTATTGCGCCTGTTTTATCGGTTCCCAGCCTTATGTGGGCTGACGGAGCGCAGTGATAACCGCCTCTTACGCATATTCCGCATTTGTCAAGATTAGATAAAAGCATATCCATGCCTTTTCTTCCGTTAAAGAGGACAATGCTTCCCTCTGTTTCATATAGCTTGACACCCTTTATAACCGACAGCCCGGACTTTATTTTGTCGCACAAAAGACTTTCTTTATAAGAAATCTCTTCTATTCCAACAGCGTTTATAAATTCAACACCCCGTAAAAGCGAAGCGATAGATGGGGTTGAAAGCGTTCCCGCCTCCTGGCTTTCGGGCAGGGTGACAGGCATAAAGGGACTTTTTGAATTTGAGCCGCTGCCGCCTGTTATAACAGACCTGGGGTGTTCTCCCTCTCCGAAAATAACAAACCCCGAGCCTTGTATACCGAACAGCCCCTTGTGTCCCGGGGCACAAAAGCAGGCGCAGGGAGTTTTTGATAAGTCAAATTTTTCGTGTCCTGCCGCTTGCGAAGCGTCAACGATCAAGATTAAGCCGTTATCTGAGGCAATTCTTGACAAAGCCCTTAATGAGAGCTTTTTGCCTGTAACATTAGAGCTTAGAGTTGATACTATCGCTTTTGTTTGTGGTGTCAGGGCATTTTTTATATTTTCTTCAATATCTCCGTCGGTTGAAAACAGGGAGTAGTCGATATACCCTCGGTCTTTCATTAAATTCAGCGGTCTTACAACTGCGTTATGCTCTATATCCGAACATAAAACGTGAGAATTTTTTGGAATTTTAGCCCACATAGCAATATTCAGCGCATAAGTCGCATTGTAGGTAAAAACAACATTCTCGGGTCTTGAAAATCCAAAATGAACAGCTATGGCTTCTCTGGCCTCATAGATGCGCTCGGATGCTTCAAGGGATAGAGTGTGTCCGCTCCTGCCGGGATTTCCGCAGTATTCGGAGATGCATTTTTTTACCTCGCTTATAACAGCCTTTGGCTTTGGGAATGTTGTAGCCGCATTGTCAAGATAAACCATTGCCGGTTGACCTAACCCTGTAAGAGACTCCAAGCTCTCTCAGCGCCTTTACAGCGGTGTAGTAGCCCTCTTTTGATACCGAAAGTCCGTGAATGCAGCCTCCGGACTCGTTTGAGTCTGATAATTTTATGAGTTTTGACTGTACGCCGGCTCGTGATAAAATTTTTTTCGCTTTATTTGCATAAGTTACCGAGTCAAACGTGAAAATTACTTCATTCAAGAACAAAACTCCTTCCTTGTCGAAAAAAATTCGAGCTGATAAGATTTGAAAAAATCAAATCTAATGTTATTTTATGTTTTTATCGAAAAAAGTTGACAAAAGTGCTAGACATTTTAAAATATATATGGTATACTTATAGTTATGAATTGAACCGTGAAAAAGGGCTTTTCTTATGCTTAATGTTGCTATTTTACCTCACAACCATTCCTTTGCCTCAAACACCTACCTTGTGGATGACGGAAACGAATGTGTTGTTATTGACCCTGCGGCACCTTTTCCTGCTTCGGGGCTTTCGAAAAAGCTTAAATATATTATACTGACCCATGCTCACTTTGACCATATGCTGGATATTGACGAGTGGGTAAACAAAAGCGGGGCTGAGGTATTGGTAGGCGCTCCCGATTATAGGGGGCTGTCCGATTCGGAGCTTAATTGCTATATGCTGCTTACAGGGCAGGACAGGGGATATTCGGGAGAGGCAACAAAGGTCTATGACGGCGATGTTTTTCAGTTCGGTAAAACAGAAATAAAGGTGCTTTCAACCCCCGGCCACACTCCCGGCTCGCTATCGCTGCTTATAGATGATATGCTCTTTGTCGGCGATACTATATTTGCGGGCGGAGGCTATGGCAAGTGCTGCTTCCCCGGCGGCAGCTTCAGCGATATCAGAAAATCTATTGATAAGCTGGTTTTGCTTGACGGTAATATAACCGTTTTCCCCGGGCATGGCGAACAAACAACAATAAAAGAATATAAAAAAGATATTTTCAGATAAGGATGTCATAAATGGAAGAACTTAAAAACAATTTTATTCACGACATAATTGACGAGGACTTGGCTCAGAATCCCGAGCTCAAAATTCACACAAGATTTCCTCCCGAGCCTAACGGCTATCTCCATATCGGCTCTGCTAAGGCTATTTGGATAAATGCCATGACGGCAAAAAAATACGGCGGAAAGTTTAATCTCCGCTACGACGATACCAACCCCTCAAAGGAGGATAATGAGTACGTTGAGTCCATTTACGAGGACCTTATGTGGCTTGGCTGCGAGCCCACAGGCGGTGTGTACTACGGCTCTGACTATTTTGATAAGTGCTACGAGTTTGCCGTAAAGCTTATTAAAGAGGGCAAGGCATACGTCTGCGACCTTACCGCTGAAGAGATGCGTGAATATCGCGGAACTCTCACCGTTCCCGGCAAGAACAGCCCCTACCGTGACAGAAGTGTAGAGGAGAACCTCGATCTCTTTGAGCGTATGAAAAACGGCGAGTTCCCCGACGGCTCAAAGACCCTGAGAGCTAAAATTGATATGGCATCCTCAAACATAAATATGCGTGACCCTGCCATATACAGAATAGTGCATATCGATCATCACAGACAGGGAAATAAGTGGTGCATTTATCCTCTTTACGACTATGCTCACCCTATCCAGGATGCGCTTGAGGGAATAACCCACTCCCTTTGCTCAATAGAGTTTGAAAACCACAGACCTCTTTACGAGTGGGTGGTTGACAATATCGGCTTTGAGATTAAGCCCAAGCAGCGTGAGTTTGCAAGACTTAATGTAACTCATACGGTAATGTCGAAGAGATATTTAAGAAAGCTGGTTGAAGAAAAATTGGTTGACGGCTGGGATGACCCCAGAATGCCCACTCTTTGCGGTCTCAGACGCCGCGGATATACTCCCGCGTCTATCTTTGACTTTGTTTCAAGAGCAGGTGTTGCAAAGGCTTACAGCGTTGTTGACTATGAGCTTCTTGAGCACTGTATAAGAGAAGAGCTTAACGATACTGCCGAAAGACGTGTTGCGATTCTTAAGCCTATAAAGGTTGTTGTTACCAACTACCCTGAGGATAAGACCGAATATTTCGATCTTCCCAACAATCCCGCGCATCCCGAGTTGGGAACAAGAAAGGTTCCCTTTACAAGAGAGCTTTATATTGATGCCGAGGACTTTGCCGAGGTTCCTCCGCCTAAGTTCTTCAGAATGAAGCCTGAGGGTGAGGTTCGCCTTATGGGTGCATATATTGTTAAGTGTTGCGAGGTTATAAAGGACACAGACGGTAATATTACCGAAATCCGCT
Source organism: Clostridia bacterium (assembly GCA_017621415.1). Lineage (GTDB taxonomy): Bacteria > Bacillota > Clostridia > Oscillospirales > CAG-272 > UBA1740. The sequence continues at coordinate 5,763 of JAGATD010000059.1, read as the reverse complement.
GCACCGCAGATCTTGAAACGGGCAACGGTATGCCTACCGATGGCAGAAAGGTTAAGGGAACTATTCATTGGCTCTCCGCAGACCATGCTCTTGATACAAAGGTTATGCTTTACGACTTCCTCTTTGATATCGAAAACACTGCCGATATCCCCGAGGATAAGACCTATGACGATTACCTTAACAAGAATTCTGTAACCGAAATTTCGGGTGTTAAAATTGAAAAGTCCCTTGCCGAAGCTAAGCCCGGCGAGAGATTCCAGTTTGTCAGAGTCGGTTACTTTGTTAAGGATACAAAGCATGAGGGAACATTTAACAGAATAGTTGGACTTAAGGATAGTTTCCCTAAAACCGCAAAATAATGTTAGGCAGAATTAAAAATGCTGCCAGTATCATCTTGCTTAAGCTCTCTGTGCCAAAGTGCGCTTGCTGTAGAAAAAGACTTTTATATGAAGAAAAGGCGCTTTGTAAAGACTGTGCTCAAAAATACAGAGAGGCAAAAACAAGAGGCTGCTCGGTGTGCTCAAAGGTTCTTTCCGAATGCTCTTGTCAAAACTATTATCTCAAAACTCATTTTGTTAAAGGTCTTTCAAAGCTTGTGCGTTACAACTCGGGCGGTCAGAGTGACGTCACCTCGCGTTTGATTTTTAAAATGAAAAACAAAAGGCGCGAGGATGTCCTAAGCTTTGTTGCAGACGATATGGCAGACTCAATAAGAGCAGTTTTTCCGGATTTGCCCTGTGATACCATAGTAACCTATGTTCCAAACAGAAAAGCTGCGATAAAAGAAAGAGGCTTTGACCATGCGGGTGTGCTTTGTGAGTTTGTCGCAAAAAGACTGAATTTAGAATTTATACCGCTGCTTCGTTCAACGGCTACCAAGGCGCAAAAATTCTTAACTCAGCTTCAGCGGCAAGCCAATGCGCAGTTTGAGCTTTTTGGTGAGCCGAATATAAAAGGGCGCACAGTTCTTATAATTGATGACGTTGTCACAAGCGGCGCATCAATGGGTAACTCTGCCTCAATGATAAGGGCGCTGAGACCTAAAAGCATATACGGCGCGGCAGTTGCGATTGCCTATAAGGATGAGAAGATTTATTCATTGAATTAGTTAAATGCAGAATAAAAAAAGAACAGCTTTGAGAGTTCAAAACTCTTTGAGCTGTTTTTTCTGTATAAAAAGGAGTCGGACAATTGCCCGACTCCGAATTTTTTTGTTATTGTTTATTCAGCCTTCTTAGCTTCAGCGCGCTTATTAAGGAACTTAATAAGAATAACTGCGCCGACAAAGAGAGCAAGAGCCACAGCCCAGAGAATAAGGCCTGTAACAAGTCCGCTAAAGTCACCGCCAAGGCCGATATCAGCCATAAGACCGCCTATAATGTAAGCGACAGCGGCAATTCCCGCAACGAGAGTTGCATAGGGAAGCTGAGTGTTTACGTGGTCAACGTGGTTACACTGCGCACCTGCGGATGCAAGAATTGTTGTATCCGAAATGGGAGAAATATGGTCGCCGTATACCGCGCCGCCAAGAGTTGCCGAAACGGTAAGAATAGCCATTGTTCCGCTTCCGCCAAGAAGTGTAACCGCGATAGGAACAAGGACACCGAATGTACCCCAGCTGGTTCCGGTCGCAAAAGCGATAGCGCCTGCAAGAACAAAGAAGATTGCGGGGAAGAGGAAGGTGGGGAATGAGCTGCCGGCAAGGTTTGTTTCAACAAATGCCTGTGCATCAAGGTAACCGCCCTTAGCGCCCATAATGCCGGAAATAGACCAAGCAAAGGTAAGAATAAGGATTGCGGGAACCATAGCCTTAAAGCCCTCGGTAAAGCTGCCTGTAATCTCGGTGAAGGATACAACACCGGAGAGCATATAGTAAATAGCGATAATGATAAGAGCTAATGTAGAGCCGATAGCGAGAGACATACCCGCATCACAGTTAGAGAACGCAGAAATAAAGTCCTCAGACTGAGGTACGTCGGTGTATCCGGCAGCTTCAAGCTCGGCATAAACTGTAACAGACTCAGCGCCGGGAGTTATGGTTGCGGGTCTGTTGATTTCAAATCTTACACAGGGAAGTATCTCGTTTGTCTCGGGATCGGTGTAGGTCTGGTCATCAAGGTAGTAGAAGTAATCGTTGCCGCTGTCCGCAAAGGAAGAGGGAACACCGTCAAGCGCCTTGAATACATCATCATTGTTACGAAGAATAACACGTACACCGTCTGCGTCAGAGTCATAAGCAATGACATCGTCTGCGTCAAAGGTCATTTCAATATCAGAGCCCCAGTTGTAGAAGAAGCCTGTGTAAAGCATACCGCCAATACAGCAAACTATAAGAATGATAACGGGGATAAGAAGATGTCTTACCTTACCCTTGGGGTTGGCCTTAACCTCTTCGCTTTTTTCGTCGTTTCCGCCCTCGCCTGCGTGAAGGTCACCTGTTGTCTCTGCGATATAGTCATTCTTCTTCATCTTGCCAAAATCAAATTTGAAGAAGCAAAGAGCAAATACCATAACAAGAGTCAGAAGAGCATAGACATTAAACGGAATTGTGCTGATAAACACCATAAGACCGTCGCCGTCAAGCTCACCCGCAACCGCAGCAGCCCAGCTGGATATGGGAGCTATGATACAAACGGGAGCGGCTGTCGCGTCGATTATGTACGCAAGCTTTGCGCGAGAGATCTTAAACTTATCTGTCACGGGACGCATAACAGAACCTACAGTAAGGCAGTTGAAGTAGTCGTCAACAAAGATAAGCGAACCGAGACCGGCAGTAGCTGCAAGAGCGCCTCCCTTAGACTTAATCTTCTTTCCTGCCCAGTCTCCGTATGCCTTAGCGCCGCCTGACTTCTGCATCAGGACAACAAGAATACCGAGAACTACAAGGAAGACTATGATTGGAACGTTTGCTCCAACCTTATTGCTCATTACCTCATAAACAGTAAAGAGCGCATGAAGAGGATTACCGCCAACAAACATCAAAGCGCCTACAACAATACCGAAGAACAGGGAAATATAAACCTGCTTGGTAACAAGTGCGAGCACTATGGCGATAATTGCGGGCATAAATGCCCAAAAGGTACCTACCATTTTTCATTTTCTCCTTAATTTTTTTAACAAAAAAATCACAGTACTATCAAATACCGTGACAAAAGAGTCAAAATATCCAATAGCTCTCCATTCCAAAAAAAGAATGACAGTCGAAGCGATATTCTCGCAGCGCCCGAATATAATCCGCTAGGGCAAACGAAATATATTCTCGGCGGTTTTCCCTTTACCACGCAGAAACAATACCCTTAATCCGTCGCTTATAATGAAAACCGCACCTCTATTATGAATTTTTTGTTAATTAAGTATAACATAAAAAGAGACATTTGTCAACAATAATTTTATTTACTTAAAAGTGAAAAATGCAGTCAAAATTGTGTTGACTGCATTTTTTGTAAAAACTGTAATTATTTTGCGGCAGAATGCATTTTTACATTTTTTTGCAAGACTTCTTGTACTGCGAGGGGGTCATTCCGGTGTTTTTCTTAAATACTGTTGAGAAATAATGGGAGTTTGAGAACATAAGCATCTCGGATATTTCAAAAAAGTTGTATCTCGATTCTCTTATCAGGCGCTTCGCCTCGTTTACTTTCATTTTAGTAAAATAGTCAATAACCGTACAGCCGCACGCTTTCGAAAATGCTTTTGATATATGAGTCTTGCCAAAATTCATTTCTCGGCTCAATTCATCCATTGTGAATTTTCCGTAAAGCCTTGACTCCATAAAATCAACAATCTTAAGAATAAAGTCGTCTTCTATTATGTCCTTTGGAACAACCATTTTTCTGTTAGTGATATAGTAGTGGTTCTCTCTTACAATTTCAATAAGCATAAGCTCAAGGCGCAGCACTATTGATTGCTGTCCCGCCCATAAACCGTCCTCGGGCTTGAGCTTCAGCTTTTTAATTCTCGGATTATTGAACGGCAGGTCAAAGGTATTTGATGCCTCGTGAATAATGGCTGCAATATGCTGCTTTGTAGTCATTGAAGCAATAATTTTTTGCTTTTCAAAATACCTCATAGCATCAGAGGCCGAATAAAAAGCTACAATAATTATGTTAGGTGTTGAACCCTTGTTTACCTTTAATAAATGTACCTCACCGGGCTTATGGAAAAACATTTCGCCTTGCTTTAGGTGAATTATGTCATCATCGCTGACAACATCGCATCTTCCTCTGTCAACATAAACAAGCTCCCAAGTGTCATGCGATTCAGCACGGTCGACAAATGTGTCATCAAATTCAAAATAATGTATTGCCGATATATAATCTATTGATATAGTTCTTTGTATATCGGGCTGTTTTAAATTCTTATGTATTACTTCCACAAAATAAACCTCGTCAAAATGCTTTATGCAGGATTATATACAATTATATACGAAAATGTATAAAAAATCAATAGAAGATTAAAAAAATGTGTACATATTTTTTTGCAATTAAATTTGTATATAGTTTCAATGCAATATTGTTAACGTATGTGCCGAAAGGGGTATTCACAAAGCGAAGATACCCACGCTTGTGGCTTACAAGCAAGCTTGACGCGCACTTCGCGGGTATGCGAACCCTTGCGCCGTTCGGCGCAGTGTTCGACATTGGCTTTCTCTCCGCCACATACAAAATTGCAAATGCTGTATATACAAAGCAAAAACCTCCCTACCCGGAGGTTTCGTATGTGCCGAAAGGGGTATTCGCAAAGCGAAGATACCCACGCTCGTGGCTTACAAGCAAGCTTGACGGGCACTTCGCGGGGTATGCGAACCCTTGCGCCGTTCGGCGCAGTGTTCGACATTGGCTTTCTCTCCGCCATAAAAGAGAAAAAAGCACTCCGAAGGGAACCTGCGATAGAGCAGGTTCCCTTCAAACTTTGTTGATTGGTTTGGATGCGAGGATGAATTGTAGTAAAATCAAAATTTAATTTTGGAGGATACTACAATGAAAAAGAACTTTGAATCCCTTTATGAAAACCTCGGAGGAACCTACCGCGAGGAAAACGGACACCTTATACCCGATATTGCACTTCCCGAACAGATCGACTATCAGATTTGCAAGTACGGACGGATCCACCTTGACTACATCAAAAATCACCGTCGCGGAAGGTATACGACTCTGCTGACCGAAGGCAAGTTAAACGCTCGGTTACACGAAATTAACCTTGAAGCAAATGAAATGCTTGAAATCATCCTCCCCCGCCTCGCTGCCGAAAGAGGGATTGACGAGAATTTGAAAGCTCGCGATATGCTCCGTTGGGTTGCCGAGATGAACAACATTAAGGCATGTGCCGAAGAAATCGTTTTGCAGGAGGTGATCTATCAATGAAGTCGATCATCAACGAACTTTGGCACGGAAACGTCTGCCCTCAAACTGATAGTCGCAACAACTCTCCCGAAATGAAAGAGCTTATGGAGTATATGGCTCGTCATCACGACGACCTGTTCAAAACAATGACCGACGAGCAGAAGAAAATCTTTGAGAAATTCGACGATTGTTGGAGCGAGTACGTAAGCCTTGCCGAAGCAGCTATCTTCGAGTATGCATTCCGCCTTGGAGCGCGGCTCACGATGGAAACAATACAGGATACAGAATAAAGCATAGCGGCAAGGACGTAAAAATCCTTGCCGTTCTTCTCGTAAAAAATCTTGAAAAAATTCTCAAAAACCTATTGACAAAGTAGGTAAGCAGTGCTATAACGTGGTATCATAAACCGATGAGGCGGAGA
>JAGATD010000058.1 GCA_017621415.1 Clostridia bacterium | reverse complement strand
TATGTTCGAGTCCGTCGGCTTGCCAGCGAGCGAGAACGAGCAAATTTCAAGAAATGTGCGAAAATCTCTGATTTTCGAAGTGGCGGCGGCAGACGACACAGTTAATTTCACTGAACGGGAAATTAACTGCACATGGATTATAATTTATATGTTCGAGTCCGTCGGCTCGCCAGCGAGCGAGAACGAGCAAATTTCAAGAAATGTGCGAAAATCTCTGATTTTCGAAGTGGCGGCGGCAGACGACACAGTTAATTTCACTGAACAGGAAATTAACTGCACATGGATTACAATCTATAAGTTGAATAGAAAAAGTCCCCTGAAACGCTGTGTTTTCAGGGGATTTTTTAGTTGAAGAATTTTAACGCCTCTTCGGCAAACAGATGTCCGAGCTTGATTTCGCTCATGGAATCATAATGTGCCATATCGGGCGCTCCCTCGGGTTCCTCCGAGCAAGAAAGACCGTGGGAAACGGTATCAATAACAACATTTATTGAAGAGGATTCCGCCACCGCCCTTTTTGATGCGTTGACCTCATCACAGAATACCCAATAAACAGGGTTGTCCGCTATAAGAGCATCAACAAAGGCAATTCCGTCATACGAGGCATAGCTTTTAAGTTCTTTTCTTATATCTTTGATAAAATTATTTAAATGTATTTCATAATCTTCGGCATTTTCTATGCTGAAGGAATCAGATTCACCTTGCATCCAGCACATCGCCTCAATTTTAATATCGTAATTTTTGGAAACAAGATACTCAAGACTGATTTTCACGTATTCAACAAATTGCTTGTACAGATCGCCTGTTTTTCCAAAGCTTGAGGGTGAAAGCCATTGATCGTAAAGATTTGTACCGCCCCATGCGCATTTTATGATAAAGAAGGTTTCTTCGGGATAGATTTCGTGAAGCTTATCCGCTATACCGAGCTCGGGACCGAAGCAGCCATCCATCTCGCCCTGAAGAGTTGCGCATTTAACAAATTCACCGGACATTTTAGGACCAGAAAGATAGTTTATATAAATGTTGTCAAAGCCTCTTTTGTACTCCTCATACTTTTCCGGGCTGACATTCTTTCGTAAATAATCGTCACGACTGCACCCCGAGGCATTGGACTGCCCTCCGAGAAGAATCACTCTGGCTTTTTTCCCATTTCCCTCGGGAAGTGTATCATTTAATGTAAACTCTATAGCATCATCTTGAAGCATATAGAAAACCGCCACAAAAATTGAAGTAGACAAGATTAGCAGAGTCAACAAAATTATAATTTTTTTCATAAACAATTACTCTATATATTTTTTCAACAAAGCTTCGCATCCTTGGCTTATATCCTGCCAGGTTTCTTCAAAATCTCCTGTGTACCAGGGGTCTGCAACATCACGGCTGTTACCTGTGTAATCGAGGAGCTTAACCACCTTGTTTTCCCGGTCTGCCCCGAAAATTCTATGCATATTTCGAATATTCGCCGAATCCATTCCTACAAAAAGGTCATAGTTTTCATAGTCACTCTTCACAAGCTGAACTGCTTCGCGGCGGCTGTACGGCACAGAATATTTGTCTAAGGTTCGGCGCGTGCCGGGGTGAATATCATTGCCTATTTCCTCTGTCGAGGTTGCCGATGAGGCTATCTCAAACTCGGAGGAAAGTCCCCTGTCTGATACAAGCTTTTTCATTACAAATTCTGCCATGGGACTGCGACATATGTTACCATGACATACAAACATTATCTTAGTCATAAATTACCTCTCTTACGTTACGTTTCGCTGTTACCTCATCCATCGGTAAAAGCTTTTCTTATATGCGCTTTTTAATAATCATATTGCCAAGACTTAATCAATCTAGAAACACCTCATCCACCACTGCGTGGTCCCCCTTCTCCCGCTGGAGAAGGCTATGGCAATTCATTTGTAAAAAGAAAAATGAGGTTTATGTGCATCACCGCGAAATAGTGAGTTAAAATTAATGCGCAAACCAGGATATGATTTATAATCATAGATAATCACTTAAATTAAAGCACCGTGAAATACTCAAAAATGTCTGCAAAAACAACCTCATTTTTATGGTTACTGTTTCTGCCGTATTTCACAGCCTTCTCCAGTGGGAGAAGGGGGACCGGCTTGACGGTGGATGAGGTGTCATTTTATCGGTTTTAAATCCGAAAATTTAATTTCTAATTTTGATAATATATCCGCCGCAACATCGTTAAAATTATGCCTTATACTTTCATTTGAATATCTTAGTACACTAATCCCCCACTCTGCCAAATCCCTATCTCTTTTTTCATCATTGACAGAATTTGCACGCGATGAATGTTGTACTCCATCAACTTCAATTACTATCTTTTTTTCTGCTATATAAAAGTCAACAATATAGTTTTCAATATTGTGCTGACGCCTTACATTTAACGGAAGCCTTTTAAGAAAATCATACCACAAATGTTTTTCCTCAGGAGTCATATTTTTTCGAAGATTGCGTGCGTTACTTACGAGTTTTTTGTTATATGGTAGCATCTCACCCTCACGACCTTATTGCTTAGAGTTACGATTAATCTCGAAACACCTCATCCACCACTAAAAGGCTATGGCTGTTAGTTGAAATCCTCAAAGTCGGATTGGCGCAGAGCCTCATAAACGGCTATTGCAACGGCATTTGAAAGATTAAGGCATCGGAGCGTTGGGCGCATGGGAATTCTGACCGCTCTATCAATATTTGCTTCAACAAGCTCAGCCGGCAGCCCTCTTGTTTCGCATCCGAACACAAGATACACATTATCGGGATATTCTATCTCGGCATAATTTTTCTTTGCCTTTGACGAGAAGAAATACATTTCGGCATCCGGATTTTTAGCTACAAAGTCCTCATAATTTTCGTAATAAAAGACATCAAGCTTATCCCAATAGTCAAGCCCTGCTCTTTTAAGAGTTCTGTCTGAAATCTCAAAGCCTATGGGGTAAATTATATGTAATGCCGCGCCTGTTACCGCTGCGGTGCGTGAAATGTTTCCTGTATTTTGAGGTATCTCGGGGGAATAAAGAACTATGTTGATTTTTTTCATTTTAATTAACCTGTGTTAGATTGATGTATATATCATATCATAAGCGGAATATAAAATCAATAAAAGTGCCCTAATTTACACAAATAATATCAAAAATGCTTACGGACCGCCGAGGATGGCGGTCCGTTTGTTATATATACCAATCGTTTATCTTTTACAATTACTTCATACTGTTTATAACAGATTCAATAACAGCAAGCTGCTCAGGCTTCAGTGCCTTTATTTTTTCAAAAAGCTCTGTGGCTTTTGAGGGGTCTTTAGCTTCTGTGTCAAAAAAGTCCTTAGGAGTTATATCGAGATATTGACAAATATAGAAAAATGACGACATAGACGGAAAATTCTTGCCATTTTCAATATTATTGATATACCCGGGATGTTGCCCTATTTCACGGCTCATAGTTCGAGCGGTAACTCCCTTTTGGGTTCTTAATTGTATAAGTCTTTTAGAGAATGCTTCTTCTGTAAACAAATCCTTTAACATATAATCACCGCCTTTGCGATAGATTATACCACACACAAGCGCCAATTATGTTGTGTTAAATGAATCACTTTTCTTGACATATTGCATTAAATGTGATACAATGAATAAGATTAATGTATTCAACAAGATATTGCATTCTCGCCTGCCAACCATAAACCTTTAGCATTTCGAAAAAGGAGCTTCTTCGGTAGCTCGGGTACTCCGAGAGCAACCCCTCCGCCTCGCGTTCCTCGGCACCTCCCCTTACACAGGGGAGGCTATCCCATATGACAAAAAGCCTGCCGCTACACAAAGCGACAGGCGAAAAACTACTTCATACTATTTATAACAGATTCAATAACAACAAGCTGCTCAGGCTTCAGTGCCTTTATTTTTTCAAAAAGCTCTGTGGCTTTTGAGGGGTCTTTAGCTCCTGTGTCAAAAAAGTCCTTAGGAGTTATATCGAGATATTGACAAATATAGAAGAATACAGATAATGAGGGCATTCCGTATCCGTTTTCAATATTGCTTATATAAGACTCGCTTTGCCCTATTTCAAGGCTCATTTCTCTTGCCGAAACATTTTTGATATTTCGCAGCTCAACAAGTCTTTTAACAAATTCTTCATCCGTAAAAAGTTCTTTCATACCTACCCTCCTTGTCTACAATTATATCATAGCCTTCACCCCGTTATGCACTATATATCAATAGACAGTTGTTGACATCTACATTTATATAGTGTATAATTTATGCAGTATATTTTAAAAAAGGAGATTATACAAATGAACAACGATAAAAGCAATGAGATTTTAGGAGAGCGGATATTCAGATTTTATATTGCTGAGACCGACCGCAGGATATACAAATATTTCCGATTACATAAGGAGCTGCTCGAAAACGAGGAATACAGATTAGCCTACGAGGAATCAAGAGCCAGAGAAATAAAGCGGCACTACGAGCTTTTTAATGACTGCACACCCGAAGAAATAGGAGAAATAAAAGATATGCTTTATGATTTTGAAACAAAGCGCATTCCCGGGGAAATAGATGGCTACAAGGATGAGGTTATGAATTTTATAAGGCTTCGGAAAAGGGCGAATAAATTTAAAAAAGATTCAGAGAGCATTTTAACATAGCTTGCGCTTCGCTCAAAATGAACCATAGCTCAGCTCAAAATGGACCATAGGTAGGTTCAAAATGACACTGCCCCCGGGTCAAAATAAGCTACAATAATAAAGAGATAATAAATAATACCACCCCCTCCTCCACATAGTGAGGGGGGACTCTGTTAAAATTATTTTTTTAATTTACATTTTATACTTTATTTTTCTTTTGATATGTGGTATAATGATTTGAATAATTATGTTCCGAAATTCGAAAGGATTTTTTTGAAATGGGATTTTTCAAAACATATAGCGAAAAGCAGATAAAGCGAATTATACCCTTGGTTGACGCAACAGAGGCATTGGCTGACAAGTTCTCGGCTATGACCGACGGCGAGCTTAGAGCCTATACCGACAAGCTTAAGGGCGACCTTGACGCGGGAAAGACTCTTGATGATATTCTCCCCGAGGCATTTGCCCTTGTGAGAGAGGCTGACACCCGAGTTCTTGGTAAGAGACCTTTCCGTGTTCAGATAATGGGCGGAATTCTTCTGCACCAGGGCCGTATTGCCGAAATGAAGACCGGTGAGGGTAAGACTCTTGTCGCAACCATGCCTGCGTACCTCAATGCCCTTTCCGGCAAGGGTGTGCACATTGTTACCGTTAACGACTATCTCGCTAAGCGTGACTCTGACGAAATGGGCAGAGTTTACGGCTTCTTAGGTCTTACCACAGGACTTATCGTTCACGGTCAGACAGGAAGCGAGAAGAGAGCGGCATATGCTTGTGACATCACCTACGGCACAAATAACGAGTTAGGCTTTGACTACCTGCGTGACAATATGGTTGTCTATAAGGAAAAAATGGTACAGAGAGGCCACAATTTTGCCATTATAGACGAGGTTGACTCTATTCTTATTGACGAGGCGAGAACTCCTCTTATCATTTCGGGTCAGGGCTCAAAGTCTACCGACCTTTACGACATGGCTGACCGCCTTGTGCGCACTCTTTCACGCCATGTAATCAAGGAAATGGACACCAAGGAGGACCTTGACGCATACAGCGAGGACTTTATCGTTGACGAAAAGGCAAAGACTGCCGTTCTTACCCAGCACGGTATTGCCAAGACGGAGAAGTTCTTTAATATCGAAAACCTCTCTGACCCCCAAAACAATGCTATCTACCACCATGTTAACACCGCTATCAAGGCTCACGGAGTTATGAAGCGGGATGTTGACTATATAGTTAAGGATGACAGTGTTATAATCGTTGACACATTTACCGGCCGTCTTATGCCCGGACGTAGATACAACCAGGGTCTGCACCAGGCTATCGAGGCTAAGGAAAAGGTTAAAATTCAGCGTGAGTCCCGCACTATTGCTACCATAACATTCCAGAACTACTTCCGTATGTATAAGAAGCTTTCGGGTATGACGGGTACTGCCCTTACCGAGGAAGACGAGTTCAAGCAGATTTACGCTCTCGACGTTGTTGAGGTGCCCACAAACAAGCCTATGATAAGGCTGGACCAAAATGACGTGGTATACCGTACAAGAAGAGGAAAGATTTGGGCTATTGTTGAGCAGATTAAGGAGTGCCACGCAAAGGGACAGCCTGTGCTTGTGGGTACCGTTTCTATCGACAAGTCTGAGGAGCTTTCGCAAATTCTTAAAAAGTCGGGTATTCCCCACACTGTTCTTAACGCAAAGCATCACGAAAAAGAGGCTGAGATAGTTGCTCAGGCAGGAAAGCTTGGCAGTGTTACCATTTCAACCAACATGGCGGGCCGAGGTACCGACATTATGCTTGGCGGCAACCCCGAGTATCTCGCCAAAAACGAAATGCGTAAAAAAGGCATAGATGAAAAGCTTATCGCCATGGCTACATCCTCCGCCCCCTCTGAAGACGAGGAGGTTAACGAGGCAAGAGCCCTCTTTGCCGAGCTGCACGCAAAATACAAGGCTGAGATTGCCCCCGAGGCGGAAAAGGTACGTGAGGCAGGCGGTCTTTATATCCTTGGTACAGAGCGCCACGAGTCAAGACGTATTGACAACCAGCTAAGAGGCCGAAGCGGACGTCAGGGCGACCCCGGTGAGTCAAGATTCTTCCTTTCGCTTGAAGACGACCTTATGCGTCTTTTCGGCTCGGACAGGATATCCGGAATGTGCGAGAGGCTTGGTCTTGATGAGCGCACACCCATTGACGCAAAAATTCTCTCCGGCTCTATTGAGCAGGCGCAAAAGCGCATTGAGGACAACAACTTTAACAGACGTAAGAACGTTCTTACCTATGACGACGTTATGAACCAGCAGCGCCAGGTTATTTATGCTCAGCGCTCTGAGGTGCTCCATGGCGAAAATATCACCGAAACTATCACAAGAATGATAAGACAGTCGGTTGAGGAGACCTTTGACTTCTGCTTCGGCGTTGACACCCCCGAGACCTGGAAGTTTGACGAATTTAAAAACCACTATCTCGGAAATCTTACAGACGAGAAGAAATTCAACTACACCGAGGAAGAGCTCAAGGCTATTGACAAGGATGAGTGGCGCGAGTCGCTTGTAGAGCGCGCGCTTGAAATCTATCACTCAAAGGATGCCCTCTTTGCTAATGTTCCCGGCGCTCCCGAGAATGCTATGCGTGAGGTTGAAAAGGTTATTCTCTTACAGAATGTCGACAAGAAGTGGATGGACCACCTTGAGGCTATGGACGACCTTAAGGGCTATGTTGGTCTTAACTCATATGCTCAGCGCGACCCTGTTGCTATGTACAGAATTCAGGGCGCTGATATGTTTGACCAGATGGTTGATGATATTAAGGAGGATACTGTAAGGCAGATTCTTGCGGTAACTCCCAGAGTACAGGCTACCGAGCGTGTTCAGGTTGCTAAGCCCACATCCGAGGGATATGGCGGAGATAAGCCTATTGTGAGAAAGCCTGTTACTGTTACAAAAATCGGCAGAAACGACCCCTGCCCCTGCGGCAGCGGCAAGAAGTATAAGAAGTGCTGCGGAATAAACACCGCAACGGATAACGACTGACGGCTATGGGATTCGGAACACTTTTTGTAGGATATTTCCTACTTTTGAATTTTGCCTATTACGACCTGACCGATGCTATCGCCGCCGCGGTAATGCTCTACGCATTCTATAAGCTTAAAAATATAAACGAGGGCTTTAAAAACGGTGTGATAGCCGCATCCGTTTTCACCGTTTTCGGTCTTTTGGAGCTTGTTTTATCGGTGCTTGGCACAGTGCTGCCCTCATTTGATTTATCCCCGATACTCTGGCTTCGTCCTATTCTCAGGCACGGTATAATATGCATTACCACCTTCCTTATGTTAGGCGGTATGAGAGAGGTTGCCGACGAGGTGGGACTGCCCCTTATCGCTAAGAGATGCAAGCGCAATTTTTATATCACGGGATGTGTATATATACTGAACGTCTTTTCTGAAATTGCGGGGCTTTCTTCGATATTTGAGCCCGGGATTCTCGCATTCATCTATCTTTTTGTTACTCTTGCGACGATTGGGGTCATTTGCCTCAATCTTATAAGCATTTATTCCTGCCATATGAGAATATGTATGCCGGATGACGACTTAGACAAGGTTAAGGAATCCCGTTTTGGATTTATTAACGAAATGAGGCGCCACAAGGAAGAAAAGGAGCGGGAATACGCAGAATACAAGCTTGAAAAGCTGAAATCAAAAAAGAAAAAGAGAAAGAAATAAAAATGCCGAATATCAAAAAGAAATCCAATGCTTTCTTTTATTTTAAGCTGGCTGTCGCCTTGATTTTTCTTATCAACCCATGTATTAAGACCTTTGATTTGCTTCCTGATTTTGTCTCGGCTATAATCGCGGCAGGGCTTATCAAAGAGCTTTGTGAAAGAGCTCCGGGCTTCAGTGAAGCAAAGGAAGAATTTGTGCGGCTTGGCTGGGTGTCCTTTATCAGGCTTCCCGCTATGCTTTTAGTCATAGTTATAAGAAGCAAGGACACGAGCGACAATGACATTATTACCCTGTTCTGCTTTGTGTTTGCGGTATTTGAGGGGTATTTACTCTTCGCCGGTGTAAGGCGGCTCTTTGATGCCCTGTTCCACATCGGTATGCGCGGCGCTGATGCGGCAATCAACCCATTTCCCGTTTTGGGTAAAAGGGTGAGCCTAAAACCCGAGGCTTTGCGCATTATGTGCTTTGCCTTTGCGGCTGTCAGAGGGCTTTGCTATGCCC
>JAGATD010000057.1 GCA_017621415.1 Clostridia bacterium | reverse complement strand
CAGGTAATTTACGAAAACCCCTCCCCCGGAAACAAAAAGGGCGGTATCACAACTCTTGAGGAAAAATCTCTCGGCTGTGTACAAAAGGGCGGTCTTTCCAAGGTTGTTGACGTTCTTAACTACGGTGACAGACTGACAAAGAACGGTCTTTCACTTCTTAACGGTCCCGGCAATGACATTGTGGCTATAACAAACCTTATGGCAGCGGGAGTTCACATTATACTCTTCACTACCGGAAGAGGCACACCCGTAGGCTCCGCTGTTCCTACCGTTAAGATTGCCACAAACCACTCTCTTGCTGAGAGAAAGACAGGCTGGATAGACTTTGACGCATCCCCCTGCCTTGAGGGCAAGGCTCTTACAGATGAGCTCTTTGATTACATAATCGAGGTTGCCGAGGGCAAAGAGACCTGCAATGAGGCCCACGATTACAGAGAAATTTCAATATTTAAGGACGGTGTAACACTATGAGTTTCATTAATGATAACTTTATGCTCAAAAACGAGCCTGCAAAAAAGCTTTACCGGATGGTAAAGGACCTTCCTATTATAGACTACCACTGCCACCTGCAGCCGAAGCAGATTGCCGAGAACTATCAGTTCAAGAACGCCTTTGACCTCTTCCTTGGCGGAGACCACTACAAGTGGCGCCAGATGCGCTCTAACGGCATTGACGAAAAGTTTGTTACAGGCGACGGCGACGAGTTTGAGAAGTTTGTTTGCTTTGCAAAAACTCTCGAAAAGCTTATCGGCAACCCTCTCTACCACTGGACACACCTTGAGCTTAAGAGATATTTCGATATCGACGAGCCTCTGTGCGAAGAATCGGCAAAGAGAATTTGGGACAAGTGCAACGAGTGCCTCAAAAAGCCCGAGTTCAGAGCCCAGGAGCTTATCAAGCGCTCAAATGTTGAGATAATCTGTACAACAGACGACCCTATCGACACTCTTGAATACCACAAGCAGCTTCAAGGATTCCAGACAAAGATTCTTCCTACCTTCCGTCCCGACAAGGCTGTTGAGATTGGTAAGGAGACCTTTATTCCCTATATTGAGGCTACCGGCTGCAAGAGCTACGAGGAGCTTGTGGCTTGGATAAAGTCCAGAATTGCGTTCTTTAACGAGATGGGCTGCCGTCTTTCCGACCATGCTCTTGAATATGTTCCCTTTGGCACAGGTGACGCAAAGGCTGCATTTGACAAGAAAATGGCAGGCGGTGAGCTTACAAAATGCGAGATAGACTCCTTTAAGTGCGCTATCCTTAAGGCATGCGCTGAGGAATATACCAAGCTCGGCTGGACTATGCAGCTTCACATCGGCGCTCTTCGCAACAACAACGGCAGAATGTATAAAAAGCTGGGTCCCGACACAGGCTATGACTCAATAAACGACCTTTGTATCGCAGAGGACCTTGGCGCCTTTATGAACCTGCTTGAGGAGGCGGAGGTTCTTCCCAGAACTATTCTTTACACCCTTAATCCCAAGGACAACTATGTTCTCGGTACAATGCTCGGCTGCTTCCAGGATGCTACCGTTCCCGGCAAGATTCAGTTCGGCTCAGGCTGGTGGTTCAACGACCAGAGAGACGGTATGGAGGCTCAGATGCAGGCTCTTGCAAACCTTGGTATGCTTGCAAACTTTGTAGGTATGCTGACCGACAGCCGCTCCTTCGTTTCATACCCCCGCCACGAGTATTTCAGAAGAATTATGTGTAACCTTATCGGTAAGTGGGTTGACGAGGGTGAATATCCTGCCGATTACAAGGCTCTTGAAAAAATTGTTACAGGTATTGCCTACTACAACGCAAAGAACTATTTCACATTCTGATAACACCTTATAGCTTTAACCTTTTCAATAGGACACCCGCGTTTTGCGGGTGTCCTGTATCACTCTTTTGTTTTAGAACAAAAATCCGTATTTAAGGAAATAAATAATGGTAAAGAAGAAAAACAAAGGCTTTTCGGATACGGTAAAAAAATATCTGAAAAACAATAAAATCAAATGCATAATAATCGCAGTATATCTGCTTCTTGCTCTTGTAGGGCTTCTACTCTCAAGAGGAGTAAAAATAAACTATAACCTCTCGGACTATCTCGGCAAGGACACCGAGACAAGCATCGCCCTTGAGATAATGACCGACGAGTTCGGAATGACGGGCAACGTGCAGGTTATGCTTACCAACATAGACAAAAATACGGCATCAAGCGTCAAGGATGAGCTTTCATCTATTGAGGGAGTTCTTAACGTAAGCTATGACCCGGATTCCGATACATCATATAAGCCCGACTCATCCTCTGCCCTCTTTACAATACTTATTGACGGCGAGGACCACTCGGACACCGCAAAGTATGTTATAAATGAGATAAAAACAAGGCTTGGTGAAAAGTATGGCACGGTGGAGCTTGGAGGCTCTACAATCGAGTACAATGCCTTAAGAGAAAACACCTCTAAGGAAATGGGACTCATTATAGTGCTTTCTATTACCATGGCGGCGCTGCTTTTGCTTATTACCGCATCCTCATGGATAGAGCCGCTTATTCTCCTTGACTGCTCGGGTATTGCAATTGCCATTAATATGGGACTTAACATCTTTATCGGTGAGATTTCCTATATTACAAATTCGGTTTCCTCAATACTCCAGCTTGCTCTGTCGGTTGACTACAGTATTGTTGTTCTCCATACATACCGCGACGAGAAAAAGCGTGCTAAAAATAATACAGAGGCTATGCGACGCGCAGTCAGGGCTGTTCTTAATCCCGTTTCGGCAAGCGCCCTGACAACCATTGCCGGACTTGTTGCCCTGCTCTTTATGTCATTCACTATCGGTTTTGACATTGGTATTGTGCTTATCAAGGGTATTGTTGTTTCGGCAATCACCGCGCTGACATTCCTGCCTGTTGTGGTGCTTACCTTTGACGGTCTTATTAAAAAGAGCGCAAAGCGCCCGTTTGTTCCTCAAGGAAAATTTTTCTCGGGCTTTGCGTTTAAGGCAAGCAAGATAGTTACTCCTCTGGTTACTATCTTTGTTATTGCCGGCTCTATTCTTCAAGGATTTAATTCATACGGATTTACCGACAGCATAGGTTCTAACCAAAACATAGAGAAAATCTTCGGCAGAAACGATTCCATCGTTCTTGTTTATAAAACAGGAAATGCCGAAGAGGACTATAAAAAGGAAATTTTGCTCAAAGAAAAGCTTCTTGAATATAGGAACTCCGAGGGTGAAAATCCCCTTACTGGATACACGGCTTCTTCAACCACCGTTAAGGAATTATACGATGTTGACAAGGCGATAAAGGTTTTGGGGCTTGGAGAGGGAGATATAAAACTGCTCTTTGCCATGTATAATATTTATACAGAAGCACTAGACCTTAAGCTTACTCCCCTTGAGTTTGTAAATTACACCTTGAGACTCATTAATTCAGCCGACCCCGATGTTTCGGGAATGGTTGATGAAAAGACCAAGGATACAATAAAGCTCTTGGCCGACATATCCGAATTAATGTCAAATGACCATACGGCAAACGAGCTTAAGTCAAGCCTTGGAGGACTTGCCGAGGGCAGCGGTATTTCAGACTTCGCCATAAAGCAGATATACGGTCTCTATTTTGACATTGCCGAGGGCGACAAGCGAATAAACACAAAGGCGCTTTGTTCTCACCTTTTGGCAAATGTTGATAAGCTGAACTTGTCTGACGAGAAAGAGGGCATATTAAAGAGCGAAAAGCAGATATTTATTGAAACTATGACCCTCATATCCGGCAGCGCATCCTCAAGCGAGGCTCTTAGCTACCCCGAGTTCCACGAAAAATACAGTGTGACCTACGGTCCTGTTTTTTCATCAGAAGCTCTAACGGAGCAGCTCTTCATTATGTACCTTATTGATAACGGAGCTTTGGCAAACGGAATTCCCGTTACCGAAAACAGGATTTCGGGAAGAGAGCTTGTAAGCTTTGTTCTCGATACCGCAAAGACAAATTCGGTTATAGAGGGACAGCTTGAGGGCTCTATTGACCGCCTTAACGACCTTGTCACTGTTGATGAGTGCATGCAGGACTTGAACAAGCTTACGTTTTCCGATATGACCGAGAGAATGAACAGACTTCAGTCGGAAATTAAGAGTGTAAGCTCATCCGGAAGCCTTGACAGCGAAAAAATCTCGGGTGTTTATATCAAATATGCCATATCCGAAAATATAAGCAAGGCTTTTGCTCCTATTAGCGCATACAACCTCGTAGACTTTATCAGCGAGAATATGGAAACAAACTCGCTTCTTAAGGGTAAGATGACCGAGGAGCACTTTGCCAAGGTTGAGGATGCTAAGGCAATGATCGCGGGCGCTGAGGAGCTGTTTATTTCAGACAATTACTCCCGTGTTCTTCTTAGCGCAAGGCTTCCCGCAGAGGGACCTGAGATGGTAGCCTTTATCGACTATCTGCTGGACTCTATGCATCTTGTGTTCGGCACAGATGCCCACATTACAGGCAAGGTTGTTTCAACCTATGACCTGCAGGCGGCATTTGATGTTGACAATATGATAATCACTGTATTTACTATCGTTTCAATACTTTTGGTTATTCTGTTTATATTCAAGTCCCTCTCGCTCCCCGTTATACTTGTTCTTGTTATTCAGGGCTCGGTTTGGATATCCCTTTCACTCTGCCTTATCGGCGGCGGACTCATATTCTTTATGAGCTATATCGTAACCACCTGTATTCTTATGGGAGCTACGGTTGACTATGGAATACTGATGTCAAATAATTATCTGGTTTACAGAAAGACAGATGATAAATCCACCTCCCTTGCCAAAGCGGTTGACTCTGCTATGCCTACCGTATTTACCTCGGGACTTATTCTTGTGGTTTGCGGATTTGTTATCTCTCTTATTTCAAGCCAGAATTCTATCGCCAGCGTTGGCTCGCTTTTAGCCCAGGGAACCATCATTTCCATTTTAATGATTACGCTGGGTCTGCCCTCAATACTCTTCCTTCTTGATAAATATATCCTGAAGCTTACAATGAGCGACGAGCAGACAGCAAAAGTTAAAGCTAATATCGCAAAGCTCCTTGACCGCTTTGCTAAGACAAAATTCGGCTCAAAGCTTGCGGATATTCTTAAGCCCGTTACTGATAAAGTTTCTAAGATTATTGAAAAAATGAAAGAAAACTCAGAGGAGCAAAAGGCTATAAGAAGAAAACAGGAAATACAGGAAAAACGCAAACGCACAATAGAAGCAAAGAAAAAGGCTATTGCGGAGGCAATAGCGAAGGGCGAGCCTATTCCCGTTACCAAAAAAACTCCCGGAAGAAAGCCCAGAAAGCCCCCTCTTACCCCGGAGGAAGCTCGAGCTATAATTGAGAAAAAGTCTGCCGAGAAAAAGCGGACAAATAAAGCTTCTCAAAAAACAAATACAAAGGCTCCCGAAGAAAAAGAGGAAAACTCATAATTAGATCAAACTAAAAAAGCGCTTATGCAGAGACAGCTTTTGCTATCCCTCATAGGCGCTTTGATTTTTATTTGTGCAATGTCAAAAACCGTTTCTGCTTCGATTTTTGTTCTTACATTTCGCTTTTGTGCTTTTCGAGGATTTTCTCAGCTATCATAATTCCGTCTCTTGCCGAGGAGACGATTCCGCCCGAATATCCAGCTCCCTCACCTGTTGGATAAAGGCCTTTTACAGTAACAGATTCACCCGACTCATCTCGCAAAACCCTTATGGGAGACGTGGTTCTGGTTTCGGGTCCTGTTACCGCAGCGCCCGGGTAATAAAAGCCGGGCATCCAAGAGTCAAAATCTGCTATTGACTCGCTAAGAGAAGAGCATACATAATCGGGTAAATATTCATTTACCGAAAAAAGATGTGTGCCGATTTTATAGCTTGGCTTCACCTCCGAGGATGATAGTCCCCCATCCTTAAGCGAAGCAAGCGACTGAGAGGGAGCTTTATAAGAGCCTGTTAAGCAATATGCATTTCTCTCTATTCTCCGCTGAAGGTCTATACCCGAAAGAGGGTCATCCGAGCCAAAATCCTCGGGAGTCACCGAGACTAGGAACGCGGCATTTGAGTTTTCACCGTTACGGAGATATTCGCTCATACCGTTGGTGACAATTCCGCCCTCCTCGCTTGCAGCGGGGACAACGGTACCCCCGGGGCACATACAAAAGCTGTATACACTCCGTCCGTTTTTTAAATGAGTGACAAGGTGGTAGCTTGCAGTCTCGAGAATATCGGGGTAATTTTTGCCGTATACAAGCTCGTTTATATATTCTCTCGGGTGCTCAATTCTCACACCTATTCCAAAGCCTCGCGGCTCGAGCACAGCGCCTATATTCTTTAGGATTTCAAAAACATCACGAGCCGAGTGCCCTGCCGCAAGAACAAGGCTATCGCACTTAAACGCATCTTCTCCGTCGGCTGTTTTGGCGACAACGCTAGCCACCTTTCCGTCTTTTATTTTTATTTCCGAAAGTCTTCTTCCAAAAAGAACTTCTCCGCCGAGAGCGGTTATTTTATTTCGTATTTTTTTAACTATACCCGGCAGCTTATCTGTTCCCACATGGGCGGTTGCCGAGTACATAATATCCTCATCAGCCCCTGCCAAAACGAACTCGGAAAGCACCTTCATTTTGTATTTATCCATACTGCCGACCTTAAGCTTGCCGTCGGAGTATGTTCCTGCCCCGCCCTCGCCAAACTGCACGTTGCACTCGGGGTCCAGCGCTCCAAAGTGAGCAAATGATTTCACCCTTTTGCCCCGCGCATCAACATCGAGTCCTCTCTCGAGAAGAATGGGGCAAGCCCCCGACTCGGCAAGAGCCAACGCGGCAAAAAGCCCCGCCGGACCGGCTCCCACAACAACAGGGCGCATCTCTCCCTTATACTCGGGGAGTGTTAATTTATAGCTCGGGTATTCCGAGACCTTTTTTTTCATTTTTAAAAGTCCCGCTTCCCTCTCGGGAGAAGCGGAGAAAGCCACCGCCGCATCGTAATGAATATCCGATTTATCCGAAAGGTTGAGCGTTCTTTTTACTATGGCGGTTTCTCTTATCTCATCTCTTTGAACAGGCAATGCCGAGAGAATTTCCGAAATTATATCCTCCCTGCTGTAAGAGAGAGGCAGCTTTATGCTTAGTTTTACCATTAGCTCACCGCACCTTAAGTTTTCTTTTATTTTACCACAAAAATCTTATTTTTTCAAGCATAACGAAATTTTATAGTTTTTTTATTTGCTTTAATGTTTTTTTACCCAAAAATACTTGACTTTTTCCGCTCGGTGTTTATAATATATAATATCTACTTTTATATATTTAGGAGAAAATACCGTGATAAATCAGAAAATGAGAGAGCTTGGCGCACGCCGCTCGGTTATTCGTGAGCTTTTTGAATATGGAAAAAAGAGAAAGGCTGAAATCGGAGCAGAAAATGTTTATGACTTTTCCCTCGGAAACCCCAGTGTTCCCGCCCCCGACTCGGTCAATGAAAATCTTGTGAAGCTCATTAAAGAGGAAAGCTCTATTCTGCTTCACGGCTATACATCGGCACAGGGAGATGCGGGTGTTCGCGCTGCTATTGCCGATTATATTAACAAAACACAGGGTGAAAATGTTACCGCAGACTGCCTTTATATGACTGTCGGCGCAGCGGCGGCTCTTACAATTTCACTTACCGCTCTTACTACCCCCGGAGCTGAGGTTATTGTGCCTGCCCCCTACTTCCCCGAATACAAGGTATTTATCGAAAGATGCGGAGCGGTAATCAGGGAGGTTATGTGCGACTCCGACTTCCAGCTTGACATTTCGGCAATTGAGGAGGCAATAAACGAAAAAACTGCCGCAATAATTATAAATTCCCCCAACAATCCCACAGGCGCTGTGTTTACCGAGGAGAACATCACCGCTCTTTCTGCCCTGCTTAAGAAAAAGGAAGAGGAGCTTGGTACAACTATTTACATCATTGCAGACGAGCCCTACCGCGAGCTTGTTTATGACGGTGTTAAGGTACCCTACCTCACAAAATATTACGACAACACAATTGTTTGCTATTCGTACTCAAAGTCTCTGTCCCTGCCGGGTGAGAGAATAGGCTATGTGCTTGTTTCTCCAAGATGCTTAGATTTCGTTTCGGTTTATCAGGCGGTGTGCGGTGCGGGACGAGCCCTCGGCTTTGTTTGCGCTCCCAGCCTTTTACAAAAGCTTTTGCCTCTTTGTCTTGGGGAGGTCTCTGACGTTTCTATCTATGACAGAAACCGCAAGCTCCTTATTGACACCTTTACAAAATACGGTCTTGAGACAGTAAAGCCCGACGGAGCGTTTTATCTCTTTATCAAATCACCAAGCGGTGATGCAACCGAATTTTGCGAGAGAGCAAAAAAGCACGAAATTCTGATAGTTCCCAGCGACGATTTTGGCGCTCCCGGCTATGCGCGTCTTTCATACTGCGTTAAAACCGAGGAAATCGAGCGAGCGCTTCCTGCGTTCCGTGCTCTTGCCGAATCCTATAAATAAGCGAGAAAGAAAATGGCTAACGAAAAATCAAAAGAGACCTCCCTTGACACAGCGAGAAAAAAGATAAACGAAATTGATGCAAAAATGGCAAAGCTCTTTGTGGAGCGAATGAAAGCTGCCGAGACTGTTGCCGATTACAAAATGGCAAGAGGACTTGCTATTTTTGACGCAGCAAGAGAAGACGAGGTAGTAGCCCGTAACTCGCTGCTTGTTGAAGACGAGGTTATACGCGAGTATTATGTAAACTTTCTTCGTAACAATATGGCAGTATCCCGTGCGTATCAAGGCAGAATTATGTCGGGAATGAGGATTGCGTACTGCGGTACTGAGGGCGCCTTTGCTCACATTGCCGCATCTAAGCTCTACCCCACCGCCGAAAAGGTTGCCTTTGGCGACTTTAAGAGCGCCTATCTGGCTGTTGAAAAGGGAGAATGCGACCTTGCGGTGCTCCCTGTTGAAAACAGCTATAACGGTGAGGTCGGTCAGGTTACAGACCTTATGTTCTCGGGCACACTTTATGTTAACCGCATTTTGGAGCTTGCGGTCACTCACGACCTGCTTGCGGTAAAGGGCGCAGACCCTATGGTAATAAAGAAGGTTATAAGCCACCCTCAGGCTCTTGCCCAGTGCGCAAAATATATTAAGAAGCACGGCTACACCGAGCAGGAGTTTTCTAACACCGCTCTTGCGGCAAAGTACGTCGCAGAGCTTTGTGACCCCACAGTTGCCGCCATTGCAAGCCGAGAGGCAGCTGAGCTTTTCGACCTTGAGGTTGTTGACCACGATATAAACACATCAAGAGGAAACACCACAAGATTTGCGGTTTTCTCAAGGGTTGCAAACAAGCGTGTGGCAAACGAGACAGGAGTGCACTCGATTTTACTCTTCACCGTTCGCAACGAGGCGGGCGCTTTGGCTAAGGCTATTGACGTTATAGGTAACCACGGCTTTAATATGCGTACTCTCAGAAGCCGTCCTATGAAGGAGCTGCTCTGGGAATACTACTTCTATGTTGAGGCAGAGGGTAATGTGCAGACCGAAGACGGTCTTACTATGATGGAGGACCTTGGCGAATTTTGTGACAAGCTTAAATTTGCAGGCACTTACATAAAGAATTAAGGAAAAGGCTATGACAAAACTTCATCTTGACCTCGGAGAGCGAGGCTATGATATAACCGTTGGGCGCTCACTTCTCTCTTCTGCGGGCGAATACTTTAACCTTGACAGAAAGGTATTTATTGTTACCGACACAGGTGTACCAAGCGAGTATGCCGAGAGGGTTGCGAAATGCGCTAAAGAGTACCGCATTGTTACGGTGCCTATGGGCGAGGGAGCAAAGAGCCCCGAGGTTTACACTCGGCTGCTTTCAAGCGCGGTTGAGTTCGGCATGACCCGTACCGACTGTATGGTTGCGGTTGGCGGCGGTGTTGTTGGCGACCTTTGCGGCTTTGTTGCGGCATCTTATATGAGGGGTATTGATTTTTACAACATCCCTACAACCCTGCTCTCTCAGGTTGATTCTTCAATAGGCGGAAAGACTGCCATAAACCTTGGCGGTGTTAAAAATATTGTCGGGGCATTCCACCAGCCAAAAGGCGTTCTTATCGACCTTGATACTCTTAAAACCCTGCCGAAAAGACAAATATCAAACGGAATGGCAGAGGTTATTAAAATGGCGCTGACCTCCGACTCGGAGCTTTTCTCATTCCTTGAAGAAAACGAGATAAACGACGAAAATATAGAAAGAGTTGTTGTATCCTCGCTTAAGATAAAAAAATATGTTGTAGAAAATGATGAGAGAGAATCGGGACTTCGAAAAATTCTCAACTTCGGGCACACTCTCGGCCATGCTATTGAGGCCGAGGAGGAGATGCGGGGCTTTTACCACGGTGAGTGCGTTGCTCTCGGTATGCTTGCAACCATATCGGACAAGGCAAGACCCGGGCTTATCTCCGCTCTTGTAAAAGCGGGACTGCCCACAGAGTATAAAGGCAATATCGAACACGCCCTCTCCTTTATTACCCATGACAAAAAGTGTGACGGGTCTATGGTTTCTATAATATTTGTTGATACACCCGGCTCGTTCAGAATAGAAAAAATGACCACAGAGGCTTTCATGGACCTCTGTCTTAAAAAAATCTGAAAACAGGATTTTTAAAATGAAAAATACATTTGGAAATGCCATAAGCCTCACCCTTTTCGGTGAGAGCCACGGCGAATATATAGGCGCAGTTCTTGACGGTGTTGCACCGGGTATAAAAATTGACAGGGATTATATAAACGCAAGGCTCGCAGAGCGCAGACCCTCGGGCAAAATTTCAACATCAAGGGTTGAAAAAGACGAGTTTGTTATTGCAAGCGGTGAGTTTGAGGGCTACACCACAGGTACGCCTCTTACAATTCTAATCCCAAACACAAATACAAAGAGCAAGGACTATTCTCTTCTTGCGAGGGTACCACGCCCCGGTCACGCAGATTATACGGCAGAGTGCAAGTACCACGGCTTTCAGGATCACAGAGGCGGCGGTCACTTCTCGGGCAGGGTTACAGCGGCTCTTGTTGCGGCGGGCGCAATTTTAAGGTGGGCTCTTTTAACCAAGGGAATAAAGCTTGGCAGCCATATTATAGAGCTTCACGGAGCATCTGACAGGCGGTTTGAGTCCTACGAAAAGGATATTGACTCCCTTGAGGGAAAACTGTTCCCCACCCTTACCGAATCGGCTGAAATTAATATGCGTAAAGAGGCTGAAAAGGCAGCTGCGGCAGGCGACAGCGTTGGCGGTATTCTTGAAACCGCCATCATCGGTGTTCCCGCAGGTGTTGGTGAGCCTTGGTTTGATACTGTGGAGTCGATGCTTGCCCATGCGCTCTTCTCCGTTCCCGCGGTTAAGGGTGTTGAGTTCGGCATGGGCTTTGCCTTTGCCGATATGTACGGCAGCGAGGCTAATGATGCTTTCGCCGTAAGAGAGGGTAAAATTATTACAAAAACCAACAATAACGGCGGTATAAACGGCGGTATAACAAACGGTATGCCCATTCTCTTTAACACGGTGATAAAGCCTACTCCCTCTATTTTCAAGGAGCAGGACTCGGTGGACCTTAAGGAGAAAAAAGACACCGCTCTTAAAATTGAGGGCAGACACGACCCTGCCATAATTCACAGGGCGAGGGCAGTTGTTGATGCGGTGGCAGCTCTTGTTATTGCCGATATGCTCACTGTGCGCTTCGGCACAGATTATCTCGCCTCCGGCGACAAAAAGTAAGGACAAGAAAATGGATTACGGCTTGATTGGCGAAAAACTGGGACACAGCTATTCTAAAGAAATACACGGCTATCTTGCCGACTATGATTACAGCTTAACCGAGGTGGCAAGAGATAACTTTGACACGTTTGCCAAAGCGAGAGAGTTTAAAGCTATAAATGTCACAATCCCCTATAAAGAGACTATAATCCCCTATCTTTCCTATATTGACGAGGGGGCTCGTCTTATCGGAGCCGTTAACACTGTTGTAAACAGGAGCGGCGAGCTTTACGGCTACAATACAGACTTCTTCGGTCTTTCATCCCTTGTTAAAAAAATAGGTGTGAATCTCTCGGGGCTTAAGGTTGCTATCTTGGGCACAGGCGGTACATCAAAGACTGCGCGTGCGGTTGCACAAAGCCTTGGAGCAAGAGAGATAATAACCGTCAGCAGAAATGCAAAAGAGGGTGTTGTTACCTACTCCGAGCTTTACGAAAAGCACAGTGACACCGAGTATATAATCAACACAACACCTGTCGGTATGTATCCTAAGATATTTGAGCGCCCTGTTGATGTTTCTCTTTTCTCCGGGCTTAAGGGTGTGCTTGATGCTATATACAATCCTTTAAGAACTCCTCTTGTGCTTTCTGCTATAGAGAAAAATATTCCTGCCGAGGGCGGTCTTTATATGCTTGTAGCCCAGGCGGTAAGAGCATCGGAGATTTTTCTTGACACGAAATACAGCGAAGATGCAATTTCTGAAATTTACGACAAAATCAAAGGCAGAAAAGAAAATATAGTTCTTATCGGTATGCCCGCCTCGGGCAAAACAACCGTCGGAAGGCTTATTTCCGAGAAACTTTCGCGTGGGCTTGTTGACACCGATGAGCTGATAGTAAGCAAGGCGGGAATGCCTATTACCGAGATATTCGCAAAGCACGGTGAGGAATATTTCCGTGACCTTGAGAGCGAGGCGGTAAGAGAGGCTGCTAAACAAAGCGGTGTTGTCATAGCAACAGGCGGCGGCGCTGTTTTAAGAAAAGAAAATGTCAATGCGCTGAAAGAGGGCGGCAGGCTCTTCTTTATTGACAGACCCCTTGAGAAGCTTGTTCCCACAAGCTCACGTCCTCTATCCTCCGACAGAGAGGCGATAACAAAAAGATATAACGAAAGATATTCTATCTACTGCGGCGCGGCAGACGTTAGAATTGATGCTGACGATGTCCCCACGGCAGTAGCAGAAAAAATTATAAAGGCAAGATAAAATGAAGATATATATAATCAACGGTCCAAACCTTAATATGCTTGGAATACGAGAGCCTGACAAGTACGGAACAGATACATATAAGAGTGTTGTAGAGATGATTGACGCACATTGCTCATCTCTCGGAGTAACACCTGTGTTTTACCAGTCTAACCACGAGGGCGACCTTGTTGACAAGATACAGGAGGCTTATTTTGAGGGGGCGGCAGGCATAGTTATTAACCCCGGGGCGTACACTCATACAAGCATTGCGCTTCTTGATGCGGTAAAATCCACAATGCTGCCCTGTGTCGAAATTCATATTTCAAAGGTAGAGGAGCGCGAGGACTTCAGGCAGGTAAGCTACATCAGAGCCGCCTGTATAAAAACCATAACAGGTCACGGAGTTAAGGGCTACACCGAGGCGGTTGATTTTCTCATTGATTATTTAAAGAAATGAATGTTAAGATAGAAAAAAGCATAGCCAAAGGACATATAGTTCCCCCAACATCAAAGAGCATGGCTCACAGACTGCTTATCGGGGCTGCGCTTGCAAGTGAAAACACAAAAATAGTTAACATAACTCCCTGTGACGATGTTTTGGCAACGGTTGATTGCCTCTCGGAGCTTGGAATCTCCTCGTTGCTTTACGGCAGCATTGCCGAGATTTCGGGCGGCGAAATAAGGAAAGCAAAGCCGAAAAGAGAGCTTAACTGCCGTGAAAGCGGCAGCACCTTAAGATTTATGCTCCCGATTGCCCTGCTTTCAGGTAATGAGACTGTGTTTATCGGAGCGCCGAGGCTGATGGAGAGACCGATGGCGGTTTATGAGGATATTTGTCTGGAAAAGGGCTTAAAGTACAGTCAAAAAGACGGTAAAATCACAGTTTGCGGTCCTCTTTCTGCCGGAGACTATTCCCTGCCCGGGAATATCAGCAGTCAGTTTATTACAGGACTTCTCTTTGCCCTCTCGGCGCTTAACGAGGACTCGAGAATTCATATAACCACAGAGGTTGAAAGCCGCTCGTACATTGAGCTCACCCGAGCTGCTATGGCTGAATACGGTGTCGAGGTTTTGTGGGAGGATGAGCGCACTCTTTATATTAAGGGCGGGCAGAATTATTCATCAGGCGGCAATGTTTTTGTTGAATGTGATTACTCGGGCGCAGCTTTCCCCGATGCCTTTAACCTTATCGGCGGCGAGGTATTGGTTGACGGCCTTAATCCCGACAGTCTTCAGGGCGACAGGGTTTATAAGGAGCATTACAAGGCTATTGATGGCGGTACGCCTACAATAGATATTACAGACTGCCCTGACCTTGGGCCTATACTCTTTACCCTTGCGGCTGCTAAAAACGGAGCGAGATTTATTGGTACAAAAAGGCTTAAGATAAAGGAGAGCGACAGAGCCAGAGTTATGGCAGAGGAGCTTTCTAAATTCGGTGCTGACATCACCGTGCTTGAAAACGAGGTGATTGTAAATAAGACCGAGATCCATGAACCTTTTGAGCCCCTTTACGGTCATAACGACCACAGAATTGTTATGTCCCTTGCAGTGCTTGCAAGTAAGTATGGCGGTGAGATTATCGGTGCTGAGGCGGTAAAAAAGAGTTATCCCGCTTTCTTTGAACATATAAAAAAATTAGGAATTGAATTTAAGACTTATGAAACTTGATAAAAATACCAAAATATTAATAATAGGACTTGGTGTTATAGGCGGAAGCTATGCAAAGGCATTGACCGACAAGGGCTATAACGTAAGCTGCATTACAAAAGAGGATGCGGACATTAGGTACGCAAAGGAGCACGGTATGATAAGCTACGGCACCTCTGAGGTTGAGGAAGAGCTTATTGCAGCATCAGAGCTTATTATTTTTGCTCTCTATCCTACCACATTTATTGAGTGGATTGAAAAATACCAGCACCTCTTTACCCCTGGTACACTTATAACCGACGTTACAGGTGTTAAAAGCCAGGTAGTATATAAGGTGCAGGAAATCCTCAGAGGGGATGTTGAGTATATCCCCGCACACCCTATGGCAGGACGCGAGAGGTCGGGCGTTGAGTTTGCCGACCCCGGTGTTTTTGAGGGCGCAAACTATATTGTAACCCCTACCGAGAAGAATACACGAGCGGCTGTAAGGCTCTGCAAGCAGCTGGGCGAGGTGCTGGGCTTCCTTAGAATTTCAGAGCTGACACCCGAGAAGCATGACGAAATGATTGCCTTTCTTTCTCAGCTTACACACTGCATTGCCGTTGTGCTTATGAACTGCAATGATTCTGAGGGGCTCGAAAAGTATACAGGAGACTCCTTTAGAGACCTGACGAGAATCGCAAAGATAAATGACAGAATGTGGTCTGAGCTTTTCCTTATGAACAAAGAGGCACTCCTTTCTGAAATGGACAAGTTTATTGAGGAGTTTTCCGAATTCAGGACCTATCTTGCAAACGAGGACGGCAAGCGAATGAGAGAAAAAATGCGCGCATCAAGCGCAAGACGTTCGCTCTTCGACAAGCCTGTTAAATAATTTTTTAATTAGATTTTTAATAAAGAGGTAATCTTACTATGAATATGGAATTTTACAGAAAGCTGCCCATCCCCAAGGATGTAAAAGAGCAGTTCCCAATAACCCCCGAGCTTACAAAGCTCAGGGACTCACAGCTCACCGAGCTTAACAAGATTTTTTCAGGCGAGTCTAACAAGTTTCTTCTCGTTATAGGCCCCTGCTCTGCTGACAGAGAGGATGCGGTTATTGAATATATTTCAAGGCTGCGCACCGTGCAGGACAAGGTAAGCGACAAGATTATGATTGTTCCCAGAATTTACACAAACAAGCCGAGAACCACAGGCGAGGGATACAAGGGTATGCTCCACCAGCCCGACCCCTCAAGCCAGCCCGATATGCTTAAAGGCATTATTTCTATAAGAAAATTGCACCTGAAAGCCCTCAGCGAAACTGGCTTTGCCTGCGCTGACGAAATGCTCTACCCCGAAAATCACAGATACCTCTCCGACCTGCTTCTTTACTGCGCTGTTGGAGCCCGCTCGGTTGAGGACCAGCAGCACAGACTTACCGCCTCGGGTCTCGACATTCCTGTCGGTATGAAGAACCCCACCTCAGGCGACATAACCGTTATGATGAACTCTATCAAGGCGGCACAGTCCTCTCACGTATTCCTCTACCGTGGCTGGGAGGTAAAGAGCTCGGGCAATCCTTACGCTCACGCAATTCTCAGAGGCTATGTTGACAAGCAGGGTAAATCTCACCCCAACTACCACTATGAGGACCTCTACCACCTCTATGAGACCTATCAGTCATCAGGACTCGAAAATCCCGCGGTTGTAGTTGACACAAACCACGCAAACTCGGGCAAGAATTATCTTGAGCAGATAAGAATAGCAAAGGAAATTCTCCACAGCTGCCGTTACTCTGCTGATGTAAGAGGCCTTGTAAAGGGTCTTATGATAGAGAGCTATCTTGAAGACGGAGCGCAGAAGATATGCGAAAACCCCGTATACGGTAAATCTGTTACCGACCCCTGCCTCGGCTGGGCTAAAACCGAAAGACTTATCTACGATATGGCTGAGGTGCTGTAATTGACAATAACAGTTGAATAGGTCAATCCTCATTCACCGCTAAAGCGGTCCCCCTTCCCCAAGGGGAAGGCTATGCTACGATATGGCTGAGGTTTTGTAATTACTTGCAACTCTTATCTGGCGGTAATCATAGATACCTCATCCACCGCCACGGCGGTCCCCCTTCCCCAAGGGGAAGGCTATGCTACGATATAGCTGAGGTTTTGTAAATACCAAGTTTTCTAGCAAAAATACAGCGGAAGCTCACAAATTAGGGAGCTTCCGCTGTGTTTTTTTATTTTGCGTATTTATTAATCATAGATTTTTCAAATTGGAGAAGGAGCTTTGCCTCATTATCGAGGGCTGCTTCCGAAATATCGGGAAGAAGGTTTCGCCAGGTGTAGATGGCTCTGCCGACCTCGCCCCCTGTCATAACGAAGGGTTCAGAGACTATGCGACCCTTGTAATTAACCTCCGAAAGAGCCGAGAAAATCTCGTCCCAGTTAAGGTGTCCTCTGCCGGGAGGCGTACGGTTGTTTTCACCGGTGTGGAAGCCGTACAGCTTATCGCCCACAAGGCGAATTGCATCACCTATAGACCTCTCCTCTATATTCATATGATAGGTATCAAGAAGAACTCCTATATTATTACTGTCAAACTCATTTACATAGCGAAGCGCTTGCTCTGCGGTGTTTATAAGAATGCCCTCAAAGCGGTTTACCGCCTCAACGCAATAGGTAACGCCGTAGTCCTCTGCGGTCTTAAGCACAATACGCATGCTATTTACACTATTGTCCCAAAATACGCTCTTGTCATCGGTTAGTCCCTCTGGAATTCCCCAACCTGCATAGCTTACACCCGAGATAATGCTGCCGCCCATAAAGTTTACTCGCTCAACTATCCTCTTAAGATAATCTATACCGCCGAGCCTTACTACCTCGTCCTTGGATGAAATATCATATTTTTGGTCAAGACCTAGACTATATGTCAGCTCAATTCCTCTTGCCTCAGCAGCAGAGCGAACATCCTGCATTCTATCCTTTGACATATCGAGCAGAGCCTGTGCCTGAAACTCCAGGATATCAAATCCTATATCCGCTGCCTTATTTATGTACTTTATATGGTCTGCATCCCAGCTTTTTTCCCAAAAGTTCATAAAAATTCCAAGCTTGTTCATAAGTTTCTCCTTTAATTTAAATTGTTTCAACCTCATATCCGAGATATTTTCCAAGAGCCTCAGCAATGCAAGACTTAAAGTTGCCGAAGGTTACTGCCAGATGGTGCTTGTAGCCATAGGTTGCCATATAATTTGCAACCTCGTTTATTCCGTCCTTTTTAACAACCTTGCCCGAGCCGAAGAATTCCTTTTCAATCGGGTCGTCGGTAAACTTTGCATCGGTAAGGAATGCGTATATTTTTCCGCCCTCAGTTTTAACACTGCCTATTGTTATATTTCCGCTCTTCATTTCGGTTTTATTTACACCCACACCCGAGCCATCGCCATAGGTCTTTTTAAACATCAGGTGCTCGCAAACCTGCCCCTTTCCCTCACACATAGAGCTAGGCACAGGACCGCAGTGGAACATTATTGCCTTGTCCTCTTCTTCACCGTAATTGTTGTTAAAATCGAGAAGTGTGGATGCAGACTCAGCAGCAAGGGCAAGAGCTCTCATCATTACCGCATTTTCAACATCGACCTCACAGGCAGCGGCAATTCCCATATCGTTAAGAAGGCTCAAAGTTGTGCAAGGCGCTATTCCAAGCTCGGTTTCAAACTCGTTCCAGCAGCGAATAGCCACCGCATCCATATCATAATCACGCACAAGCGACTCAACAGCCACCTGCACCTTTGCCATTGTATTAAGCTTTTCTTCAGGGTAGCCTGCAAATCTTGTTATTCCGAGAATTCGCTCCTTTGCATTATTCATATCCTCGTCGCTCACAGTGCGTACTCTCGCAAACAGCTCACTTAAATCTATTGTTTCAACATTAATTCCTTTTGCTGCAAGAGCCATCTCATCTACCCTAACGGTCTTAAAGGCTGTGGTTCTTGCTCCTATAGCTCCTATATTAAAGTTCTTCATCCCCTTGACTGTTCGGCAAATTGCTCCAAATTTATAAAGTTCAGCCGCAAACTCTGCGGTATCGGGTTTAATCACAAACTTTTCGGTAAGAGTATAGGGAATATTCATTTGTCTTAAGATATTGCAAACTGCAAACTTTCCGCAAAGGGCATCTCTGCGTCTCGCAAAATCCATTTTGCCAATCTCGTCGGGGTATGCTTGAACAAGTATTGGCACACCGGCATTTTTAAGCGCAACCGAAATACCGTTTTCGTCTCCGAAATTGGGCAAAGAAACAATAACACCATCGTATTTGCCGCGATTTTGCTCAAGAAAATCAGCATATTTTTTACCCTCGGCAATTGTCTCAACAGCTCCGTATCTTGTAGCAGACTCCTCCATACAAATATACTCGAAGCCGGCATTTTTTACTGCCTCACACATCTCGCGTCTCGCATCTGCTATTACATCGCCCGGAAAGAAGCCACGGTTAGCAAACAAAAGGGCAAAGGTTATTTTTTCTTTCATTATAACACTCCTTTAATATATCAATGTTAATTTTATGGTATCAAAAAAAACTTATTGTGTCAACCGGTGATTAAAAACACTGTACATATTTATTTATTATTGAACATTTTTGCATTAACTCAGAATTTGCTTGGGAGTATACCGCACTCGCGGTGAAAGACCTTGCTAAAATAATTTGCAGTTGAAAATCCTACCTCCTCGGCAACACTCTCTACCGATTTTCCCATACGAAGAAGTTCTCTTGCCTTTTTCATTCTCTTATCAAGAATGTATTTTGTAATGCTTACTCCGTATGCAGTGGTTGATATTTGGTGAAGCTTTGTTCTGGAAATATAAAACACGTTGCATAGGTTTTCAGTATTCAAGTGTGAGCCTAAATTTTCATCTATATATTTTGAAATAGAATATGCAAGATCGTCGTTGCGCCAGCTTACCCAATTTGTCACTCTTAAATAGGTTGTGATTGCATCAAGGAGTCTTGATGCAGCCTCAATTTTTTCATAATCTGTAGGGGTCATTTTTTCTATGGCGGGAAGCGCCTCGCATCTGCTGACTCCGTAGCTCTCTGCCCTGCCCAGGGCATATTCAACTGCTGAATCGAAAGTCTCCTTTGGCAACATATGAGATAAAATTACATAACCCAAAATTCCGTCATTTAGCATTATCGGAGAAACAACCTCTGTCATTCCCGCATGGCAGGTATAAATATAAAGTCCTCTTCTGCGCTTTGCTTCTCTAAATGCGGCAATATCGCAGTTACGACAGCCTTCAGTCCCCTGCTCGGTGCGACGAATTAAAGAACAGTATTCTATCATAGGCGCGGGATATTCGATTATGTGGTTAAACTCATCGTCAAAAACAGAAATTTTTATGCCCGTAACGGTATAAAAGCTTTTTAAAAATGCCGAAAGCTTTTCAATATTAAATGATGTTCTCACAGTTCCCTCCGTTTGTTCTTTCTATAACGATTATAAGATATTCACGGTTATTTGTCTATATTATTTTCAGATAAATGAACAATTTTACTCTTTTTATGTTGAAATTCTCTTACACTTGTACTTGTTTAGAAAAAGATTAACTAAATGAATCGTTTTTGATTTTTTGTTCAAAAAAGGAGAGCCCTCAAGAGAGCTCTCCTAATTTTATTTGGTTTTCCACTATGGGAATGGCTATAGGTTGGTACAGATTTTGTTAGCGGTGAATGAAGTCGTATACGAATACGGCGATTGAACCGCTGACGAAAGATGCGCTAAGATATAGCCATTCAGCGTAAGCTTAGCCTACGAGACCCGAACGCTCGATACCCTGTACCAGGTACTTCTGGCAGAAGAGGTACATAATAACGAGAGGAAGTATGATCATAAGGCTGGCTGTGTTCTCTACTACTGTAGTAAACATTTTGAGTACAGGGTGACCTGTATAGAGAATTTCAAGAGAAGCAGGAAGCGATACGATCTTAGGCATTGTCCAAGGTGCGTCTGCGCCCTCGAAGAACAGATTTGTATAGAACTGGTCTGTCCACTGCCATGAGAATGAGAACAGGAATATTGTTATCATCATAGGCACGGAGAGAGGAAGTATGATCTGAACAAAGGTACGGAATGTACCCGAGCCGTCAACATACGCAGACTCCTCAAGCTCATCGGGAACACCCTTAAAGAACTGACGCATCATATAGATATAAAGACCGTTCTTAAAGGCTATACCGCCAAGCGACATTATGATAAACGGCCAATAGGTGTTTATCAGCTCGATATTCTTGCCGCCTGTTAAAGTCTGGATAATACCCATATTTCCCGTAGACATTACATGCGCAATATCAAAGGAAATAAAGTGCTGTCTGAAAGCGAGCTGAAGCGCGCTGTGAGGAATAATCATTGTTACCACAACGGCAACCATTACAGCAACATTACCCTTAAACTTGAACTTGGCAATACCGTATCCTACAAGACAGGCTACCATAGTCTGAATTGCCGCGCAGATAAGCGAAAGGAAGAGTGTGTGGAAGAATGCGCCAAGGTGCTGTTGTCCAAGGTCATCTATGTGGAAGAAATATCCGTTATCCTGGATTATGTACTTATACTGGTCTATGTTAAAATCTCTGGGAATAAGAGATACTGTAACGTCGGCCAGGTCGTTAGGCGACATAAATGAACCTGCTATCTTGGTGATAAAGGGATAAATAATTACGAAAGATACACCAAGCATCAGTATAAACTTAAACACATTTACGATTGCCGTTATCCAGGTGTTGGATGCCTTGATTTTGTTAAGCAAACGCTCTTTGGTGGAGAGCTTACCTTCATAATCAACCTGAATCTTATTTTTTGTTTCTTTTGTTATTGTTGTTTTTGTTGATTCCATTAAGCTCACCTCCTTAATCCTTTCTCTGATAGAACACGAAGGATGATGCAATTCCCGCAACAACTACTATTATCAAAGCAATAATCAGGAAGTACATCCAATACATCGCTGTTGACATTTCAGGCTGCAGAGCAAAGGCATTTTGAATAAATCGCATCGCCGGGTTGTTGGTTCTGGTAAAGGAGTCGATAACCGTGTATACAGCATTTACAAGAATCATAGGAGATATCATAGGGAATGTAATCTTCCAGAATGTCTCCCAACCTGTAGCGCCGTCTATACGGCAGGCTTCATATATCGAAGGAGATATAGACTGAAGACCGGCAAGGAAAATAAGCATCTGAACACCGGAGTAGTTGATAATGTTATACACGTTATTTACTATTCCTACAACGTATGTAACAAGCTCTCCGCCTATTTTCATGCTTGCAAACAGCTGCTGAACGTCAAGAACCGAAATAATTTCGCTTGCTCCGCCTTCGCCTGTACCGGAGTTTGTTTCTCCGCCTACCGCGCCTGACATATCATTCTGACCGCCTGCGGAGAAGTCCATCATAATACCTGTGGATATAATAACAGGAACGAAGAATATCGCACGGAACATAGCTCTACCGAGCATTTTTTGGTTAAGAACGACCGCAATAAACAGAGAGAATACGATAATTGCGGGAACCTCAAACAAAAGCTGCTGAAGTCCTGCGAGAAGCGCCTCGGTAAATCCCGGTGTGTTAAAGGGCTTAACATAGTTTTCAAAACCAACAGACACAATGTTAAGTCTGCCTGTACCGTCACTCGTTGCCGAAATCTGGCTGAAGCTGAACCAAAGGGAGTCGATAAGTATAGGAAGGTATATCAGAACTATACCGAGGAGGAAGGGGAGCACGAATACGTAGCCCGCCCTTGCCTTTCTTGCATCAAGAGACGCTCTGCGCCTAAATATATGCTTTAAAAAATCTAAAGGCGACTTTTTTTCTGTAGTTAATTTTACATTATTACTCATTTTAGCGTCCCTCCTTACTTAATTTTTACATAATCCGTTGCTTCAACGGTAAAGTAACCCTTGTCATCTACAAGCTTTTCAATTCCGGGATAGAATTCTGTATCAAGCTTAAGCTTTACATCATATGTGTTAAAGTTGATAAAGAATATTGTCGCGGCGCCTGTATCAGCATCGGTATAAGTTACCATAACAACATTGTTGTTGCTGCAGGTGTAAGATGTGGTCTCATAGTTCTTATCAACAGCATAAGATGTTGTTTCAAACTTGAACTTGGACTTGTACTCAACCGTTTCAGCAGAAAGATTGATCTTATAGCTGTTAGCATCTTCGGGATAAGCTGCCTCAAACTTCTCTACGAACAGTCTTGCAACTCTGAGAATTACGTTATAAAGCGACTGACTCTCACCGTCAATACCGAAGAGCTTAAGCTCAGAGGTATTAAGATTATAGGATTTAGCCTGTGCTGTTGTTATGTTAAGCGCTTTAAGTATTCCCGCTTCAACAGAGTTAATGTCGATATTAACCCAAAGACCGGTCTTACCCTCAAATCCTCCGTTTGCACGAAGATCGGCTGCGATAGCTGAAATTTCTGCCTCAAACTTCGTTTCTGCATGTTCAACAAATTCGTTAATAAGAACCGAGTAATTAGAATACATTTCGTATCTGTCCACAACTCTCTCAGCTATAAGAGGTCTGTGATCGGTTATAATGTTATCCTGAACATCGCCTATAGCTGCATTAAGCTGATTGTACTGCTTAACGATTATATCCTTCCAGTTCTTGTAGTCAACACCGTAATACTTAGAAAGAGTAGCATCTGCCTTAAGATAGTTAGTGTTTTCATAGCAAAGAATGTACTGGAGGTTCGCTCCGTTTTCAATAGCGCGAAGAATATTGTAGTCAGGAGAACCGGAATAGTTGATGGGAGAACCTGCGTAATTAACATAGCTGTGGAATACCATACCGTAGAACGGAACGGTATATGAAGAATATTTGTAATGGCTGGAGTCGACAGGCGCGTTAAGCACATGGTCAGCATATCTCATTGCGTAAACATTACCAATGTCTGTCATAACAGAATACTCTTCAGAAATTCTTCCGAGAAGGCTCTTTGTATAAGCGAGAGCCGACTCACGGTTGATGGAATTATCGATATCAAAGTTCGAGTTAAGCTCTGAACCGAGAGTTGCTACCGAAAGACCTGTAAGGCCGTACTTCGAGTAGTCTTTATTAAACTTATCGTAAAGACCGTCATAGGAATCGGGAGAAACTACCATTGCGAATATTGATTCGTAAAGCTGGAGCACTGCGTTGAAGGACTGCTTTGATGCATATCTGTTATCAACCATGACAGCAACGGTTCCTCTATAGCTTACACCGTCAAAGAGTGCGGTATTATGGATATAAAGGAAATCAAAATCAGGGTACAAGCCCAAGTTTGAGCCGTCATTCTTAGCGTTAATCTCCTCGGCTTCATCAACAAGGTTCTCGAGTCCCTTCTTTCCGCCCAAGGAATTCTGCCAACTTGCCTTTACCGGATAGGTTGCAGCCATACCGCCGTTAGCAAAGCCGGTAAGACGGAAGTTAACATTCTTTACACCCAACTCAGCAAAGCCGGAGTACATTGTAGCAACATTATCAAATGTAGTGAGAGGAGTAGACATAACCACAGGGAAAGAGAGAATCTTCTGAGTAACGTCCATAGCTCCAAGAACCTCTATGTAAAGAGGAATATCATTTTTGGTATTATTGTTATTTTGTCCGATAATACCTTTGTTCAAAAGATAATCCCTATAGCAGTTAGCCATACCTACATAGGTGGGCTCATAAGCTGCGGGTTCAAATCCTGCAAGCTTTTCATCACGGAGCATTACTATCTTGGTTTTGTAATTACCCTCATACTTAGCCTCGGAAACGATAAAATACTTTCCGCTGGCGCCTGCCGAAAGAGTCTCAGAAAGGTCTCTGATATCCATGGGGTGAGGCTTATATACCGCTGCCGCAGATATATATTTGTGCGACGAACCGTTGAAAGAAAGGTTCATAAGGCTTGAGCCCTCTTCAACTATCGCAAAGAAGCCGTTGGTGATAGTTTCTACATTTTCAAGAGACGCAGTTGCAGCATTTGCTTTAACCTCGTTAACTATACCAAACACAGGCATAGTTACCTGCTCAAAGTGAGCTCTGGTGGGGTCAAGAGAAGAATAACCGTAGTCATTTCCGTAAACTGCTGAGTTGTAGTCTGCCTGAATAGTGTTGATCTTATCAAAGTTTACAACAGTTCCGCTTCCGTCGGGGAAGAAGATGTATCCCTCATTTGTTTTAATACCCGCGCCGAAGTATCTGAGAGGCTTCAAGGAAACAATTGAGAAGTTGGGGTTATTGTTTACAAAATAAGGAGCGCTCATGGGAATCTCGTAGTAAAGCTCGCCATCAGGACTAAGAGTATAGTTGATAGAAACAACGAAGCTTGCTACGTTTATATCCTCATTTTTAAGGCATCCGGTAGCTGCGAAATCCTCAGCTGCGTCATCCTTGGTATAATCATCACCAAGAATATCAACAAGCGCGTTGTTCGCAAGCTTGTATGTTGTTGTGTTATTATTCTTGATGCTGTAAACATTCACACCGTCTCTAAGAACGGGAACCTCGGTAAGAAGAGTCTGGTTGCCTGACTTCAATGCAGCGGCAGATGAAGTGTATCCGTAAGCCGAGAACACGTCGTTTATAGCCTTAACATACTTGTCAATAATGATCTTTCCTGCTGCGCTGGCATAAACTGCGGCATTTGCAGATATAACATTAAGCTTTCTGTTTATTACACCGCCGTCATAATATCCCTGATAGAAGATATCATCATTATCGCTAAGGTCGCTGTCAAAGCTTACATCTCCGCAATACTGCTCTACAGCAGCAGCAATCTTCTTAAACATAGGATTTACAATGTGGTCTCTGAAATCAGCCTCGGTGATATACTTGGGAACACGGTAATTTGCCGCGTTTTCACCCAAGGTGTACTTGACAGAAATTCCGGCTCTGCCGTCAGGCTGAGTTGCGATAGGCGACAGAGAGAGAGCAAATCCGTTCTCAAGCTGCTCAAGGCTCTTATAAGTCAGAGGAACAATGCTGGAAGAATCCGAAACGTCCTTATAGTCGATATCGATCTGGCTGAGTACAGAATAGTCAAGGCTGCTGCCAGATGTTCCGGGGTCGGTGGGATTACTTGTAAGTATCTGACCGGTTTTTGTGTTCTGATAGAATACAAAGCCTGTGTATCTATTGATATAAAGGATATACCCGCCGGCTGATACAGAGTCAAGATTACCCTTTTCAAGCTCTTCCTTAAGCATTTCTTCAGCAGTGGAATATCTGTAATTGAGGTATTCTTCCTTTACAAACTTTGCAAGGTAATCGCTGCTGTTTTTAGCAGGATCAACCTCTCCCATATTCACAACGACCTGCTTGTTATCAGCTGCCGATGCGCTTACGGGGATAACCGCCATAATGCTTGAAAGAAGCATTACCAAAACAAGTGCGGATGACAATATTTTATTAAATTTCATAGTAATTTACACCTCCCGCACTAAGTAAAAATACGGTTAAATATCTCAGTAAACAGTGTGATAAGGAAGGTTGCCATCTTCATTACAAGGCTGGAGAACAGGAGTATAATGAACATAATAACCGCCATAGCAACTATAGTACCGAGTGTTGTGATAACGTTCTTACCGGTTGAGTAATCGTGCGTTACCACCATACCGAAGAACAGAAGAAGTCCTACCCAAACGTATCCGAGAGATACAAGAAGAGTCAGGATTGAGCCCTCTGTAACAGTAAGTACGTTTGAAAGCACTGTAGAAAGAACTACAAACAAAGGAAGAGGAGCAAGTGAATAGCAGGTTGCGATATAAATATCCTTAAAGCTACCCTCACCGTCAAAGAGCGTAGTAAGACACCAGTTGCCTACAATCCAAAGAACAACGGGAACCACTACCGCGATTATCTGAACAAATACGGTAGAATAGTCGCCCTTAGGATTGTGCATATATCCGGTACCGATAGCCTGATAGAAGAAGGCTACAATTGTAATACCGAGAATTGTTGATGCCGCTCTGACCGATCCGCGCTTTTCATGCTTAAGGTCCCAGAAGCCGTCGAAGGGATGGAACACAAGATGGAACACATAAAGCATTTCTTCGCCGTAGGTCTTTTTACCAACCTTAAGCGATGTTGCCTTATTTCTCTTCTTGGCATAGCCAAGGAACTTGAAGAACAGCACGATAAGTGCGAGAACAGCTACAATAAGAGGAACCATAAACTTGGAAATAAATTCCTTACGAACCTCAGCAAATGCGAGAGCATAATACTCGGTCTCGTATGCGCTGGAAAGCATCTCCATAGCCTCATCGTACTCACCAAGGTGGTAAAGGGCTTTTCCTATACCGATATAGGCAAGGTCAAAGTTGTTGTTACGGGTCAGAACGTCCTGCCAGTAATTAATCGTATCGCTGAATTTATGGTCATTTTCATTATGCAAAGCATTCATGATCATATCGCAATACTCGGTAGGCTTATACACAGTAACATAACAACCGACCTCCGAGCTGTCAAGCATTACAAGATTGTACTTGTAGTCCTCATAGTTTGTTTCGTCTTCATTATATACCGGCTGATATGCAATTCCTATACAAGACGCATTGTTACCAAGCTGGTCTCCGGTGTTACCAAATGCAAACAAAAGGTTACCGTTTTTGTCATATGTATAGGTTCTCTGCCTTGAGCTGTCAAGTATTGTCCAAGAGCCCTCGTCTCCTATAGCCACGTCGATTATCTTAGAAACCTCCTGCTTTTGTGCAGAAAGTGTGTCAATAACCTCTCCGCCGGGATCGAAGAAGCCGTTACGCTTCATAATCTCAACACCCATGGAGTTAAGCTTTTTAACAGGAGAGTAAGCAGGTTGCTTTGACTTAAGAGCTAATTGCTGCTGTGTCTGATCTGAAGCTTTTGTGAAGCTGATGGTTGCGTAAACAAATCCGTTTTCATCAACTGTCAGGTTATTGAAGGGCTCGGGAAGCTGAAGAATAGAGTTTTGCTTCTGCTCCAGCGTCTGGAAGCTCTTCCAAATCTGATCCATAAAGTCGGTGGTAACCTTTTGCGCACCGATAAATCCGGTGAAGGTTCCATCGCTTGAAAGAACCATAATGCCCTTGTAACAGGTTCTGGAAACAACAAATATTCTGCCGTACTTATCAACCGCAACGGCGCTGGGCTCAAACTCACCCTCGTCAAGCATACCCGCAATAGGTGCCTGCTCTATTGTTCTGATATAATTGTAGTTTTCATCAAATACAACTATGCTCTTGTTACCTGTATCGCAAACATATATCTGGCGGCTTGAACCGTCAACCATAAGCTTGGAATTGGTTACATAAACACCGGAGGGAGAATTAAGAACTCTGTCCTTATTGTTTCCGTCAATATAGTTGCTTATAACACCCATAACCTTAAGGTCATTAGCCTTAAGAATTACAATTCTGTTGTTGGGCTTATCGGCAATATAAAGGTTTCCGTCCTCGTCAGACACGATATCTGCCGTTCCTGCTTTATCAAGAGCAAGATTGCCAAATCTTTCGGATTCGGAATAGCAATACACACTTGCTCTCGCAAAATACGCATTGGTTTTTCTATCAAAGGAAACCTTGTTCCAATCTGCCACATTTTCGCCAAGATAATATACGGTTGTAAGACCTGTTGTACCGCCAAATGCAGAAGCGCCGATTGTTTTAACACTCTCGGGAATCTGAATTCCAACTATCTGAGCAAGTACATCCTTATAAAGCTTTTCACAAACTTCCTTTTTAACA
This sequence comes from Clostridia bacterium, assembly GCA_017621415.1. Classification (GTDB taxonomy): domain Bacteria; phylum Bacillota; class Clostridia; order Oscillospirales; family CAG-272; genus UBA1740. The sequence continues at coordinate 42,474 of JAGATD010000057.1, read as the reverse complement.
TCAGACCAGGATTCGTCAACCGCAGGAACCGCAAAGGCACCGTCGGCTATTCCCACAACAGGAATACCGTCTACTTCCTCAGGGATAGCAACCCTTGCGCTCATAAAACCGAGCTGATCGTAAACAGACTGATAAACCGAAGCATAATCAATTGCGGCTAAGGTAACCTTTTTACCCTCACCTGCAGCCTTAACCCTTTCGAAAATAAGGCTGTTGACATGCTTCAAAAGATTGTCAAGCTCTACATAGGAGTTACCGGAGTAAACCACATCCTCAACAGGTATGGTAATTTTAACAGTACTGTTAGAATTAGGATCTCCGTATACCGCAGAGAATGCTTCGCGAATGCTTACAATAGTATCGATAACCGATTCGTCAACCTTGTAAGAGGAAACGAGAAGTCCTGTGCCGTCTTCTTTCATGCTGTATGTAAGAGGAGACACAAACTCAAATCCCGCGCTGACCTCCTTCTGAGGCCAAATAACAGCATCACCGGTTGAGTCGTAATGCCAATAGTTACCGTCAAGGAGTCCCATACTCTTAGAATCATAAGTATCGGGCTCGGGAGTAAATGCGTGAGGAGAAGCCAGAGGCTTTCCGTCTATTGAATAGGTATAAGTGTCATAAGACTCATACGCTGAGGAGGTGAAGCTGCCGAAAAGCAACAACGCAACGAGCGACAGAATCAATATTTTAGCTAATCTATTTTTCATTGCTGCCTCCTTAATTAGTCTTTCATACCCGAAGAGCCCATGGTCTCAATGATCTGGCTCTGGTTAAGAACGAATACACCGATAGGAACTATCATCATAATTACTATCGCTGCGGCGCCGGCGCCCGAACGGGCAATACCGCCTGTTACGATCTGGTTAATCGCATAGTTAAAGGTTTTAAGCTCCTCGGAGTGGATATAAATTGATGCTCCCGAGTTCCAAAGGGACTTAAAGCACTCGATCATAAGTGTCAGCCACGCGGGCTTAACCATAGGCATTGCTATGATAAGGAAGGTCCTGAATTCGCTTGCGCCGTCAAGTCGCGCAGACTCAAGAACCGTATCCGGTACCGACGACTCCATAAACTGCTTCATAAGGTAAAGACCCATGGTACCTGCCATTGAGGGGATAATAACCGAGAGGTAGGTATCAACCCAACCGAATGCGGAAAGGATGATGAAGTGGGTTACCTGGTTAACAGTAGAGTGGAACATAAGTGACATAACTATCATCTGGAATATTGCGTTTCTGCCGGGGAATCTGAGCTTAGCAAGCGAGTATGCCGCCATAGAAGCAAGAACCAGGTTTCCGCAAGTACCGCAGATAGTAATGAATACAGTGTTAAATATGTATCTCGAGAATGGTACCCAGGAGTCGCTCATAAGTGTAAACAGCTCTGAGAAGTTATCAAATGTAGGATTGATAACATAGAACCTGGGGGGGAACATAAACAGCTCGTCAAGAGGCTTGAGAGACTGAATTACTACGTAGTACATCGGGAAGAACATTATAACACCGAGGATGGTGAGCATAAAGGTTATACCTGCGTCACCACCGGCTGAACGGTTAAGGACAACTCTGTGTCCTCTGGTACGAAGTTTCTTTGCCATATACTACTCACCTACCTTCGAGAGCGCCTTCTTAACAAGAATGTTAGAGGCAAACATCATAATAAAGAGCACAACCGCTATTGCCGAAGCGTAACCGATCTCGTAACGCTGTCCGCCATAGTCATCAAGATGGTGCATTATTGTATGCGCCGCATAGTCAACCGACGGGAATCCGCAAAGAGCGGTAACAACACCTCCGAAGCCGAAAGAGTTTGTGATAGCGAGCACCGCACCGAACATCATCTGAGGACGCATTGTGGGAAGTGTAATATACCACAGCTCCTGCCAACGGTTTTTAATTCCGTCAACGGCAGCCGCCTCATACATAGAACGGTCAACGGTCTGGAAGCCCGCGATGAACGAGAGGAATGCTGTACCGAGGGATGTCCAAAGAGCAACCACGATACAAAGCGCCATAACGTAAGCCGCATCCTCAAACCAGAGTATCGGTGCCGTTATAAGTCCTAAGTCCATAAGCGTTGCGTTCGCCCAACCGTAAGAGTCGGAGGAGAACAGAGTTTTCCAAATCAGATAAACCTGACCGGAAATTGAGGGCGCGTAGAATACCAGAGTAACTACCGCGCGGATCTTGGGGGGAAGCTCATTTACGAACCAAGCAACCAAGAGCGAAAGAATGTAGGATACAGGACCTGTTATACACGCGAATATAAGTGTGTTCTGTATCGCAAGAATGAATATCTCGTCCTCCAAGAAGAGCCTGATATAGTTATCAAGGCCCTTCATGTTGGGAGTCTGAAGCATATTAAAGTCTGTCAGACTGAAGAACATAGAAAGAAGAACGGGGAGAACTGTAAATACTATAAAGAGAATGAGGAAAGGAAACAGCATAAAGTAGGCCGTCTTATTTCTCTTCATTTCCTTCCAGGTCCACTGAAGCTTAGACATTTCGTCACGTCTTAGGGGTCTGTTTTTCTCAACTGTTTTAGTTTCTGCTTGTGACATGGTTGGCCTCCTTTACTGATCTAACTTAGGAACAGACTGGCCTTCTTCAAGATCGTCTTCAACATTGAAGAGGAAGTCGCCGAATTCTGCTCTCTTACGTGTAAGCTCTGTGTTGATAGCACCAACATAGCGCTTCATAGCCTCCTGAGGAGGAGTGCCGTCATTGTATGCATCAAGGAATGCAAACTTCATATATCTTGCTATAATGTACGAGCCGGGATAGTTAACTATCGCGTCCATATTTGCCATCTGCTCAGAGATAGCTGCCTTCTCGCTTGCTGTCCAGGAAAGGTCGTTTATAGCAAGCTTGTTCGCTGTCTCGTACTTAGCGGCAGGACCGATAAGAGCAACTATGCTGTTACCGTAGCTAGCCTGAATCTCACGGCTGGTCTGCCACTGAGCGAACTGCCATGCCGCAAGAAGAGTGTCGTTACCCTTCTTCTGGCAACCGTTAAGAAGAACTGTTGCGGTTACGCTTGCAAGAGAATCGTTGTTATAGGTCTCACCCTTGCCCGAACCGGGAAGTGTGCCGAACTGCCAGAGACCGCCAATTTCAGAAGCAAATACAACAAGGCTGTTATAAATACTGATGTAGTCACCTACCGTGATAGGCATTTCACCGGTTCTGAAACGGTTTGCGGTATCGAAGGATACAGGAAGAGAATGCTCGGTGTAGAAGCTACAAACTCTCTCAAACGCCTCAAGGGCTATGTTAGAGTCGAGGTTTATCTCAGCGCCTGCCCATCTGGAGTCATACTCATCGCCGTTCTCATACTTCCACATACTCTCGCCCATCTGATAAATCATGAAGTCAAGAGCGGATACATAAGATACACCTATCGTCATATTACTTGCCTGAAGAGCAGGAAGCGCGCCGATAAGCTCATCCCATGTCTTGGGAATTTCAACACCAAGGTTACCGAGAACGTCCATACGGTAGAACATCATAGCAAATGACATTGTCATAGGAATACCGTAGGCAACATCGCAAAGTCTGAGAGTCTTCATTGCCGCAGGAGCAAATATCGCCTCTCTCGTAGCATAATCGTATCCGTTGGAAACAGAAATTAGTCCCTGCGCCTCCATTTCGGCGGCAGTGAGAGCCTTTTCTCGAACGATTTCATTGCCGTTTGCGTCCATATAATAATAATTGGTGAATACCGCATTCTGTTCGGCGGTAAGATTAGCCGCATTTCCGCTGATACCTATTATCGCATCACGGATAGCATAGTTAATAACCTCACCCGAGCTAAGACCGAGGTAAACGTCAGGTCCCTTACCCGAGAGGATAGAGGGAAGAAGTGTTCCCGCTGTAACCAGCTTAAGAGCAACACCCTTGCCGTATGTATCGGTGAAGCCGCCTGTCGCGTCTATCATAGAACGCCAAATCTGGGACTGGTCACGACCCATAGCGAGCCAAACGCTTACTGCCGCGTCGCCCTCGCTTGTTTCTTCGGTAAGACCCATCTTATCGTAATCAGTGAAGAATGAATATATGAAGGAGGAAATCTCGAACCAAATCGACTCAAAGAAGTTTGCTTTTGCGTTAGGAATAGCATTCTCATCGCTGTCTGCCGGAACAACGTAAATCGAATCAAGCATAAGCGAGCTGGACTTAGAGCTGTTTATCCAGGTACCGAGAGTACCGAGATAGGATTTAAGGTTTGCCATATTTTCAGCAATCTTTTCACCGCCGTCAGAACCCATAAGAGTAAGGATACGGGCAATAGTGTCAAGAGTTGCTATATGAGAACCGTTTGTGCCGCAAAGAGCCTCAAGCTCGTCTGCAACATTGGTAAGCTCCTTTGACTGCTCAAGAAGTTTAACAAGAACCTCGGGCATATAATCAAGGAAGCTGTAGTCCTGGTTCTTATCAGGCTCAGCGCCTGTACGCTTAAGTATTCTGAGGTAGCACTCGTTGATTACATCAAGCGCGGTTTCTACTCTTCTTATGTAATCCTTAAGGTCACCGAGAGAGCACTCGAAGTAGAGAGTATATTCAACGCCCTTCTCGAAATAAAGCTCGATCTCTGTCTTGTTCTGAACAGGGTTGCCGTTATCGTCAAGCACCTTGTTGCCTTCAGAATCATACTCGTAGCTGTAGAAGCCCATATACTCGGACTGCCACTCCTCGTCGTAGCCGAAGCGCACACGGTATGCCTCATCGAAGGGAGCATCCGGAACAGTACCGTACTGACCGCCGGCAAGCTTAACAGCACGGCAGATAAACATACCCTGAAGAGTATCCTGCTTAAATCTTGCGCCAAGCTTGTAAAGACCGGTTTCGCTTACGGTAAACTTATATGCCGCCCACTGACCCATAGCGCTGTAGCTGTTCTCACCTATTACATTGTAAAGCTGAGCCTTGGAGCTGATGGGATATGTGATTGCAGATGTATTATCGTTAGTCGAAGTAACCGAGGAGTCGGAAATAAGATCCGGGAACTCTGCCTCAATAATGGTAGGCGCAGCATTTATTGTGGGAACACCGTCGTAAGCTGCAATATAATTGCTGTAACTCATTTTACCCGATGACTCGGACTCAATGCTGGGAGCCTCGGCGGGCACAAGTCTTATTTCCTTAATAATAACGGGCTCTCTTATAGCCTCAAGAGAGATAGAGTGAGGACCGTTACTAAAATAGAACTTAAGCGCGCCCTCGCTGTAACCGGAGGGGTCCTTACAGGTGTAGGTGGACCACTGTGAAACAGCGACAGCAGACGGCGCCATAGAGTTGCCGTTTATGTCCTGGTTAATTTTATATGTAGTGAGGGTCTGCATCATCTTGTCACCCTCCATTTTGGTGGTGGTTACGTACTTATAGTAACCTGCACCCTCGCCTTCGGCAATCTGAACATATTCAGCATAGGAGCCGATTTCTGTAAAGGGACGAGCGCTTGCGGGAACCTCGTAAGGATCTGAAGTTGTGACATAGTCATATCTCCAGTGCTTATCGAAGGTTATGCTTCCAACCTCATCAAAGGGAACCACACCGTCAATTCTGAGCTTGCGCTCGATTGCGCTGACACTGCTCTTTGTTTTGATTTCAACAAAATTGCCGTTCTCATCAATGTAGGTGTCTGCATCTACAATGCAGTCATAATAGTCAATTTCGATTGTGTAGAAGCCGGGCTTATCCACATCAAATCTCCACTCCGCAACACCTGCGCTGCCGTCAGGATTAACCGAGGGAAGGAACCAGGATTTCTCGCCGTCCTCCTTGGTAAAGGATTCCCAATTTGCGGAGCTTCCTTTGATAGAAGCCTGAACCTCATCGCTGTCAGACACCTTAACCTCGTTGGTAAAGTTGTCTCCAAACTTGTCTGCAGATGAAGTATTGATCGCGATTTGCGTACGTGCAGGGTCGTTCTCACCGCTGAGCTTTTCAAGAATGTAATCCTCATAAGTCTTAGTCGTCATGAGGTTTTTCATCTCGTCAAGCGTAGGAGACGAACCCTTTTCGTTCTTGTAAGAGCCTATGCTATCGGATATTCCCGCAGCAGACGCGGTAACCGAAATGGCACCAAGCATCAGCGCAACGGTAAGCATCATAGCAACGACTCTCATAAAGATCGACTTTTTCATGTGCTGATTTCCTCCAAATTAAACTTTCATATCAAAAGGGCGCACATGCCCTTATAATATACAAGTATTATATCATAAGTTTTTTTTGAAGTCAAGAGCGAATTCCCCCACCCGGCTTGTGACGGGCTTCACTTTCTAACTTAAGCAAAACGAGTGTTTTTTCGATTTGCAAACAATTATTTACACAAATTCTTTTGTTGCGCTTGGATTTTAAAGCTAAGGTAAATGGTTTTTACCTAAAACTAGACATTTTCGGTGCTATATTGAGCGTTTTTAAATTATAGTAAATTGTATTTACTTAATTTTTGCGGTTTTTTGTAACAAAACCCCTTTTTACGCGTTTGTGCACCATGCACAAAATCGTCAGTTTTTTTTCTACACTCTGAAAAATACAAAAAAGACGGTTTTCGCCATTTTTCATGGTTGTTTACCGTCTGTTTTTGCGTTTTAAGCACCATATGCAAGAAATATCCGCTCTCGCAAAGTGCATGTTTTCTACCTAATATATTATAAATATGCGCGCGTAGGTGAATCTCAGCCATCTGTATCAGCGCTCAATATAGCCGCCAAGCATTACCCTGCCGTTATCATAAAGAACCGCCGACTGCCCCGGAGCGCATATCACAGGACTCTCGAATTCAAGTCTTACTCTACCGTCAGAATACATCTGCGCCATGCAGCCTATAAGAGGGGCCGTATATCTGAGCTTTACTTCAAAGAACCTAGCAGTCGCTTCCGCCTGAGGCTCAAGTCCCGAATATACTATGCTTGATAACTCGATTTCTGTCTTTCCTGTCATTTCTGTTGACAGAGTAATTTGATTGGTTTCGGGTGAAATATCTGTAACAAACGCGCGCTTGCCTAGAGATATGCCCAGCCCCTTTCTCTGCCCTACCGTGTATCTGATGATACCTTTATGATGCCCGAGAACTCTGCCTGCAGGGTCAACAAAGTCGCCCTCGGGGGATTTTCCCATTTTATTTTCGATATAATCGGCATAATGGCCGTCGGGAAGAAAGCATATTTCCTGGCTATCCTTTTTACCTGCCACCGAAACACCGCTCTCTGCCGAGTTTGCACGAACATCTGCCTTATTCTCTTCCCCTATGGGCAAAACAAGGGCTGAGAGTATATTTTGAGGCAGTCTATAGAGCATATAGCTTTGGTCCTTACGTGTATCGGGAGCTGTTTCAACAGCAAATCTGCCGTTTTTCTCAGAAACAATAGCATAATGGCCTGTTGCAATCCTGTCAAAGCCGTTTTTCGCCGCATATTCATAAAGAGCCGCAAACTTAACTCTCTCGTTACATATTATACAAGGGTTTGGAGTTTTTCCGTTAAGATAACAGTTAATAAGATCCTCTTTTACTATCTCCTCAAACCTCTTTGTAACATCAATTTCATGAAGAGGTATACAAAGCTCAGAGGCAACCGAGCGGGCGCTTAAAATATCGGTATGCTCGTGCATTTTAAGAATTGCGCCCTCTACAGTATGCCCTGCGCGGATAAGCTTTAAAGCTGCGTATGCGCTGTCAACTCCACCGCTTAAACCTACAAGAATTTTCATTTCAAATCCCCATTTTAGCTATTTTTTGACAACAATTGTTAACATATTCTTCGACTTGTGTTGAAACAACAAGAAAAACGGCTCTTATAGCAGAGCCGTTTGAAAAAACATTTATTCCTCTTCGTGAGACTTTTCTATTTCAAAATCAACAGGCTTGCCAATCTTATTATAGTAGTCTGCGACAGCTGTCTTGATAGCCTCCTCAGCAAGAACCGAGCAATGAACCTTTACGGGAGGAAGTCCGTCAAGAGCCTCAACAACCGCCTTGTTGGTAAGCTTAAGAGCCTCCTCAACAGTATGTCCCTTAACAAGCTCGGTAGCCATAGAAGATGTTGCGATTGCCGCGCCGCAGCCAAATGTTTTGAACTTGCAGTCGGTGATAACTCCGTTATCATCTATTTTGAGATACATTTTCATTATATCTCCGCACTTTGCATTACCTACAACGCCAACTCCGTCAGCATTTTCAATTTCACCGACATTTCTGGGATTGGTGAAATGATCCATTACCTTTTCACTGTATTTCATTTATATGTCCTCTTTTCTGTTATGCTGTTATACTGTTTGCTCACGCTTCACAACATCCTCCCAAAGGGGGCTCATATTACGAAGCTTTTCAACTACCGAGGTAACGTTCTCGATAATATAATCTATATCCTCGTCGGTTGTCTCGCGTGAAATTGTAAGACGCAGCGAGCCGTGCGCCTTTTCGTGAGGGACACCCATAGCGATAAGCACGTGAGACGGCTCAAGAGATGCTGTTGAGCAGGCAGAGCCTGTTGATGCGCAAATTCCCGCAATATCAAGCCATAGAAGCAAACTTTCGCCCTCAATAAACTCAAAGCCCACGTTTGCATTACCTGCAAGACGCAATGTTCTGTGTCCGTTAAGCTTGGAGTAAGGAATTTTAGTAAGCCCCTCAATAAGTCTGTCACGCTTTTTTGCAACCTCGTCAAGCTCGGGCAGGTTTTCCTTAGCTATCTCAAGCGCGCGGCAAAGTCCCACAATGTAAGGTAGGTTTTCGGTGCCTGCTCTCTTGCGCCTTTCCTGGCCTCCGCCCTCGATAAGGTTATTTATAACAACACCCTTGCGGATATAAAGCATTCCTATTCCCTTTGGCGCATGAATTTTGTGACCGGAGAGAGAAAGCATATCTACCTTGAGCTTTGAAAGGTCTATATCAACATTTCCGACAGCCTGTACCGCATCGGTGAACATAAGAGCACCCTTGGCATGGGCTATTTCAACAATTTCCTCAATGGGCTCAATAGTTCCAACCTCGTTGTTGGCATACATTACCGTAACAAGGGCTGTTTTTTCGGTTACAAGGGAGCGAAGCTCGTCAAGGTTAACAATGCCGTCAGCGTCAACTCCCACATAATCAACCGTAAAGCCCTCTTTTTCAAGAGCCTTGCAGGTATGGAGAACTGCGTGATGCTCAATAGCGGAAGTAACTATATGAGTTTTGCCCTTTGCCTTCATACGCATTGCAGCGCCGCGGATAGCCCAGTTGTCAGACTCTGTACCGCAGGAGGTAAAGTATATCTCAGAGGAGTCGCAGTTAAATACTTTGGCTATGCGCTCTCTTGCGTCATCAAGAATATCCTTAGCCTCCCTGCCCTTTTCGTGCAGGCTTGAGGGATTGCCCCAGCTTGTTTCAAAAATCGGGGTCATAGCTTCTATTACCTCGCGGCTTACCGGAGTTGTTGCCGCGTTGTCAGCATATACAAATCTTTTCACTTCAAATTACCTTTCATCATAGCAAAGCCTTTGGGCTCTTGCCGTTTGACCGAATATATTGTATACCATTTTTGTGTATTTTGCAATACTTTTAAAAAATAGCTAATGTTAATTTTTTATGAACGAAAAAAACTGTAATTCGCTTCGTCAATTTGGACTTGACAAAAACGCATAAAAAATATATAATTATAGAAGAAATTCACATCAGCAATATTGAAAGGAAGATACATAATGTACACATTAGGAATTGACCTTGGAGGCACAAATATCGCGATAGGCTTATGCGACGGTGACCTTAAGATAATTGATAAAATCTCTGTTCCAACGCCTGTATCCGAGGGAGCTGACGCAGTTGCTTCGGCTATGGCTAACACCGCATTAATGCTTATTGAAAGAAACGGTCTTAAAACCTCTGACATCGAATATGTAGGTATGGCTGTTCCGGGAAGCATTGACCCCGAAAGAGGTGTTGTTGAATATTCAAACAACATACCCTTTATTGATTATCCTATTACCGATAAATTCAAAGCTATATTCCCCGCTAAGAAAATATATATTGATAACGATGCCAATGCAGCAGCACTGGGCGAGGCGCTTCAGGGCTCCGCAAAGGGGTCTGACTGCTCTGTTATGATTACTCTTGGCACCGGTGTTGGCGGAGGAATAATCTTAGGCGGCAAAATATTCAAGGGCGGCATTAATGCGGCGGGCGCCGAGCTTGGACATACCGTAATTAAGGCAGGCGGCAGACTTTGTACCTGCGGCAGACGCGGCTGCTTTGAGACATATGCCTCAGCAACAGGACTTAAGCTTTCTACAGAGGAAAAGCTAAGGGAGCTTGAGGCTCTCGGAGTTGAGTCTAAAATGTTTGAGATAACCAAGAAATACGGCAAAATAAACGGAAGAGTTCCCTTTGACGCGGCAAGACTCGGAGATGTTCACGCACAGGCGGTTGTTGACGAGTACATATACTATCTCGCTGAGGGAATTACAAATATTATAAACGTGTTCCAGCCTGCAACCATTTCTATCGGCGGCGGTATTTCCGGTGAGGGAGACTTCCTCCTAAAGCCCCTTAGAGCTGCTGTTGAGCGTGACCAGTACACAAGGCTGAGAAAGAAAAAAACACAGATAGTCACCGCCTCTCTCGGAAACGATGCGGGAATTATCGGAGCTGCGGCTCTTGGCAGATAAAACGGCTTAAAAACAGGTAAAAAACAAAGAAAAACACGGGCATACTCCTTAAAAACAGGGTATATCCGTGTTTTTTCGTTTACAAAATCTTTGCAATTCGTTTATTGTTTATTGTTGAAGAGCATAATAATTTAGGATAAAATATAAGCATCAGCCGTAAAGGAATCAAACTAACAAGCATTATGGCTAAGGGAGGTGTTTTATGCTTAAAAAGATTACAGCGCTTATGCTGGCTCTTGTTTCGCTTGGTCTTGCCTCCTGCGTACCGGTGATGCCCGATATTATAGCTCCCGAGCCTGCCGAGGAGGTGTTTGTTCCGCCCCTTGGCGAAAATGCAAGAGAGACGGTTTCTTTTGAGAGCATTGCTTACTCACGCCCCGACACCGATAAGATAGTAAACGAGGCTAAAATCATCACCGCATCTATTAACGATAGCAGCCTGTCCTATGAAGAAATCTGTGACGGGATACTCTCCCTTAATGAAAATTACAAGTCCTTCAGTACAATGCTCACATACATGATGATAAAAAATTCTAAGGACTCTTCGGACACAGCTATTGCTGCCGAGTACGAATACCTCAAAGAGGCATCGCCAAAGCTTACACGGGCATTTGAGGAGCTGTTTGAGGCGGCTGCAAAATCTCCATATGCGAAAAAGCTTGAAGATGAGCTTTTCTGGGAGGGATTTGTCGAGGAATATGCTGACGGAACAATGTATAATGACCTTGTTGTTTCACTGCTTGAAAGCGAGGCCGAAATTGAGGCGGAATATGCCTCTCTCTCCACCGCAAATGTTATAATAACCTACGGAAGATCAACCGACACATACGATAATATAGTGTCGGATTTAAAGGATAAATACAACCCCGACTCACCTATACTAAAAAAGGCGATTAAGGACTGCGATGCCCTCTATGCCAAGGCGGTACAAAAAGAGAGCTATAAAGCATTTATTGATTTGCTTAAGGTCAGGCGCCGCTTGGCAGATGCCTTAGGCTACGGCAGCTATTCGGAATATGCTTATGAAATTCTCGGTCACGGCTATACAGAGGGGGATCTTGATGCTCTTATATCCGATATATCTCGGTATGTAACACCGGTTTATGCTTCGCTTGTGTCAAATGCCTTTGCAGGATATTTTAAGACCCATCTGTCTCCGGCTCCCGATAGGGGAAAAGTTATAAATCGGGTCTACACTGCGCTTGAAAAGATTGACAGCGATGCAGCCGCGGCATATGCGTATATGCTGAACTGCGGTCTTTACGAGGTTGATGAACAAAAAAACAACCGACTTGGAGGCGCTTTTACCACCTACCTTTACGACATTGAGTCTCCCTTTGTTTTTGTGACACTCTCGGGCGGTGTTAACGACTATATGACGCTCTCCCACGAGTTTGGGCATTTTTACGACGCTTATGTAAATTACAATGTTGATGCATCCCTTGACCTGCTTGAGGTATCCTCAACAGCACTCGAGCTTCTTGTGCTCTCGGCTATCGGAGACAGTATAAGTGAGAGAGAGTATAAGTACCTTTACTACTCAGAAATGCAGTCAATGCTTGAAGCGCTTATCTTCCAGGGCTTTTACGCAAAATTTGAGTCTCTCGCCTATTTGCTCTCCTTTGAGGAGATAACCGAAGAAAGACTGAACACACTTGTAGCCGCGGCTGCCGAGTCTATGAATCTTAACCCGAGGCATTTTAAAAGCCTTGAGGATATAATGATTTATCACCTGGTAATGGAGCCATTCTACGTTCAATCCTACTGCACCTCGGTTACCGTATCCCTTGATATATTCTTTACAGAATGTAAAAACAAAGGAGCGGGCAGTGATGCATACATGGCGCTTATAGACAGAAACGAGAGCTCTGATTTTATAAAAGAGCTGACACGTGTGTCTCTTCCCTCACCGTTCAGAGAGAACGCGCTGAGAGACCTTGCCGATGAAATCTATTATTCGGTTATGGGCTCGTATTACTTTGTAGACGGCTCGAACAACAACGCAGCATAATAAAAAACTCCCAAATTCCGTTACAATCACGGTTTTTGGGAGCTTTTGTTTACAAATCAGTTGTTTTCATCAATATATCTGCTTGCCTGTGTGGTAAAGAGACGGTAGTACTCGCCACGTTTTTCCATAAGGGACAGGTGGTTGCCCACCTCGCTTATCTCTCCGCCGTTTATCACCACTATTTTGCTGGCAGAGGTTGCGCTTGAAAGTCGGTGAGAGACAAATATTGTAAGCTTACCCTTAGCAAGCTCGCTGAATCTGTCAAAGACCTCACGCTCCGCAATAGCATCAAGAGAGGCGGTTGGCTCATCGAGAATCATAATATCCGATTCCTTATAAAAGGCTCTGGCAACCGAGAGCTTCTGCCACTGACCGCCGGATAGCTCAATTCCGTTTTCCTCAAATATACGGGTAAGTGGGGTATCGTAGCCGTCAGGCAGACTAAGGATAAACTCGTCAGCATCCGACCGCTTTGCGGCAGTGACAACGTCTTCTCTCTCGTGGTTACGTCTTAAGTCACCGTATTCTATATTCTCCGCGGCACTTACCGCATATTTGCCAAAGTCCTGAAAAACTATGCCGAAAAGGTTGTGTAAGGACTCAACGTCATATTCTCTTATATCCCTGCCGTCAAGCAAAATTACACCCTCTGTGGGGTCGTAGAGCCTTGTTAAAAGCTTTATAAATGTTGTTTTACCTGCTCCGTTAAGTCCCACAAGAACTACCGAATCGGTGGGTTCAAGCTTAAGATTAATGTTTTTTAAAACAAACCTGTCGCTGCCGGGGTATTTAAACGAAACATTGCAAAATTCTACCGTATGAAGCCCCTTTGTCACCTTTATAGGCTCATTTACCGTGGGAACAACACTTGACCTTTCAGCCATGAACTCCATCATATTATTTATAAACAAGGTTCCCTCATAAATGGTTGCTGTTGCGGTAAATACGGTTGAAATATAGCCTGAAATTGATGTAAGAGCGCCTGTATAGAGCGAGTAATCGCCTATCTGACCGTCACCGAACACCACGGTGTATGCAACATAAATAAACAGTGCGCAATTTACAAGAGTTGAAATAAACGCAATGGATAGCTGTGTTGTACTCTCACCTACAATAAGCTTTTTCAACCCCTTGTAATATCTCTTAAAGGCATCCTTATACTTATCAATAAATCTGTCGCCGAGACCGAGGATTTTTATTTCCTTTACATTATCCTTATTCACCATAAGAGAAGAGTAATAGTTCATCTCTCTTCTCTCCTTAGAGTGCATACGGATATATCTGAAATTGCGGTGGCGGTAAACGAAATTAACGATAGCCGTGGGAACGGCTGCAAGAATTATTATAACAGGCGCATATGGGCTGAGGGTTGCAAGCACCGCAATAAACGACACCGAGCTTATCAGGGCTGAAAGCACGTTAAAAGTAGCTGAAAGTATGTGTATCGGGCGCATTGACGCTTCTCTGTTTGCATTCTCAAGCTTTTCGTAAAACTCGGGGCGGTCGAAGGAGGCGAGGTCAACGGTTTTCGCCTTATCTACAATTTTAAGCTTTATGTGATTGACAACAAGCTCACCCGCAAGGCCTGTAACCATGGTATTAAGCCTTGATACCACCTTGTTTGAAAACAGATAGATAAAATATGCGCCAAACAAAATCATAACAGGGCGCATAACCACAAACAAATTATCCTCTAAACTGTCTGTGGCAGATACACCGAGAAGCTCGGCAATAACATTAAGTAAGTCCTTTGATATATATGCACCGACGACCGGCAAAACACCGTTCAGAGCGCAGAAGAATATCATAGCCAGAAGAAGAAACGGCGCCGCCTCCCAAACAAGGGAGACTATGTAAAAAAGACGTGAAAAGAAGCCCCGCATCCTTTTTAAAATATATGAGGGATAGTCTCTTAGCCTCTTCGGCTTTTCTATACCGTCGGTCATCGGCCTGTGTAAAGGATTCATTTTCGGAGGCATTTATTTTTTAGCTCCCTTCTTTTTAAGATAGATAAGAACCGAAAACAGTACAATTATCGCTTGCATCGGAGCGCCAACGATAAAGAGAGCCCAAAGATTAAGCCCTGTGAGTAAAAGCATTGAAAGATATATAGAAAGGATAATTCCCCAGCCTATAACCGAAAGAGAGGCAGCGCCTATCAGTATGCTTTTTTGCCAAAAGAGATTAAAGCCTCCCATTGTGGCAGCCCCTGCGGGAATTGCGTAAATAAACACAAGCCATGCCGGAAATGTATCAATACCGCGAAACATAAGCATAGCGAATATAGCGGCGGCAATAAACCAAACCTCAACAATAGAAAATGCAGTAAAAAGGCTCTGATTTGCCTTATGTATGCGTTCCGCCTTTGCGGTTGTTACAGGGGGAGCGTTGTGCTCTGCCTCAAGAAGATAATCTACCGAAACCGAAAATATGTCGGCTATCTCCTTAAGCACGGTTACATCGGGTATCGCCTCGGCTCGCTCCCATTTTGACACCGCCTTATCCGAATAATTAAGGCGCTCTGCAAGGTATATTTGGGTCATTTTATTAGCAGTACGAAGCTCAGATATGTTTTTCGCAACAATTTCCCGAAGCTCCAATAAAAACACCCCCTTTATATGCATATTGATACTATTTTACCACAAAATTAGCAAATCCGCAACAAAAAATACTATCAAGTTACAATTTGGTTACATTTTTACTTAAAATTCATAACAGAAAACAAAGCGCCCTTTGGCGAAAGAGTTAAAACTCCGTAGGTTGGCTCTGCTCCGATACCGCCCACCGTGCCGGGATTAAAGAGGTTTACGCCTCTGTCGGATAGCAGTAAAGGAACGTATTTTTCCGTAGCGAAATGTGTATGACCGAAAAGAACAATATCGGCTGAGGAATTTTCGGCAAGCCTTACCACTCCGTCAAAGCCGTACTTAACACCGTAGAGGTCTCCGTGAGTAAAGGCAATTCTTTGTCCCTCAAGAGTGATAACTTCAAGCTTTCTTGCCTCTATGCCGTTTACACTGCCGTAAAAGTCACAGTTCCCTCTGACAAAAAACCAGGCGCGCTTTCCTATATCGGCATTTACAAACGTCTCTATATCCGAAAGTCCGTCGCCAAGAAAGAACACAGCCTCAGCATCCCTGTGGCGGTTTAAGGCTTCCTTAATATATCTTGTTACTCCGTGGGAGTCGGAAAAGCAAAGACAGGTCATTTTTTTCTCCTTATAACATTTTTTCTTGCTTCGCATATATTGTAGCGAGGAAATAACAAGGGGGAATTTATATATGAAATTTTCACGCGAAGAAATTGAGGCTCTCGCAGCCCTGCCCGACGACCAGCTGTGGGCAAAGGTACAGTCTATCGCAAAAACCTACGGGCTCACCCTGCCGGAAAAGACACCGAGCCACGCTGAGCTTGAAAAGCTGAGGCAGATTGCCCTGGGAGGCAAAATTTCTATGCCCGAGGCAATGTATCTTATCAACAAATACAAAAAGGGGGCAAAGTAATTGAAAGAAACACCAGACATCGGCAGAATTATTCAGCTTATTATGGAAAACCCGAGCCTTGTTGAGGAAATATCAAGGCTTGCAAGCTCGGACTCGGAAAACACCGCCTCTGAAGCCGCAGCCCAGCCATCACCGACCTCAGTTGAAATGACAGAAGCGCCCACACCGCCGCCAACCGTAAGAACAGAAGCTCCCGCAAGGGCAAAAAGAGCCCAGCTTCTGGGAGCGCTTAAGCCCTATGTTTCGGCAGAGAGGGCAAAGGCTATTGACTCTATGATTTCGGTAGCGGAAATTCTGGATATGATGAAAGCGAGGTAGCAGAATGTATTCAAGAAGCTTTTACCCCACTGAAATCAGCGCACCGCCGGAAAACTATAACGGCACCGCATTTTCGGAGCCTGCGCCTGTATTCGAAGCTCCGACACCCGAGCCTCTACCGGTCACGGAAGAAAGCGTAAGCGCCGCCTCGGATGACGTAATAGAAAATTCAAAAAAAGCAGAGCCCACAGGGCTATTCAACCTGCCGATACTGTCAGGCCTCTTTGGAAGCTCGGGCTCAGGAGGCACGCTTAGCGGACTCTTTTCTAATATCGGAATTGAAGAAATACTTATAATAGCGGTTGCCGCATTTCTCTTTTTCTCCAAAGACGGAGACAGCGAATGCGCTATACTGCTTATACTTTTACTGTTTGTGAAATAACATATAGATAGGGGCTAGCTCAAATGCGGTAATTTGTGTTTGAGCTAGCCTCTTTTTCAAAGTTTTGAGTTATGCGTTTGCTCTGTCGCACCCCTAAAACTAACATTGCTCGTTTCGGGGAACCCCGGTCGCAAACATTAGGAGGTTATGTTGTGATGGGTCAGAACATAGAGAACTGATTGGTTTCGGAGAGACCGTCGAGCACGTGGTTACGGCGGAGAATTTCAATAACTGCTTTAGAAATTCCGGTATGCTCTCGAAGCTCCTCTATTGAATAGATATCAATTGAATTTCTTGCATCGATAATCTTCTCGGCGGCGGTGTCGCCAAGTCCCGGGAGCGAGTTAAAGGGCATTCTTATCTTTCCGTTTTCGGGCAGGAATGCCGATGCATCAGACTTCTTTAAATCAACGTTAAGGAATTTTACTCCTCTTGACATCGCCTCTCTTACCATATAGAGGGTCTGGCAGGTTTCATTCTCCTTTGCCGATGCCTCCATTCCCTTGGCTTCAATTTCCTTTATAGTATTTTCAACATTATCAAGTCCGCCGCCCACAATTTCGGCATCAAAGCCTCCGGGGGCAACTGTAAGAAATGCGGCATAGAACTCCATGGGGTAATAAATCTTGTACCAGACCAATCGTATTGCCGACATAACGTAAGCTGCGGCATGGGCTTTCGGGAACATGTATTTTATCTTAAGACAGGAGTCAATATACCACTCGGGCACGTTGTTTGCCCTCATTATTTCTTTCCACTCGTCGGTAAGTCCTTTACCCTTACGCACGCTTTCCATAATCTTAAAGGCAACCGAGTTTTCAAGACCGTAACGGATAAGCGCGTTCATTATATCGTCTCGACAGCCGATAACGCCCGAAATGTCACAAATTCCCGCCTTTATAAGCTCGTCGGCATTACCAAGCCAACAGCCTGTACCGTGGGTTAGGCCCGAAATCTGAAGCAGGTCGGCAAAGTTCTTTGGCTTTGCGTCAAGAAGAACCTGCTGGAGGAATCTTGTGCCAAATTCGGGAATACCGAATGTTGCGAGCTGAGCGCCGCCAATATCCGCAGGGGTAATTCCCAGGGGCTTTGTTGACACAAAGAGCTCATAAATTGTCTTGTCGTTCATTTTAACGTCAAGAACAGAGGTGTTCGTGTACTTCTCAAGCATCTTATACTTGGTTGGAATATCGTGCCCAAGCTCATCGAGCTTCAGAATTGTATCGTGGAGATAGGAGAACTGGAAGTGGGTAGTTACCGTATCGGCATTAGGGTCATCGGCAGGGTGCTGGATAGGAGTAAAATCATAAATATCATACTCCTTAGGCACAACTATAATACCGCCCGGGTGCTGACCTGTGGTCTTCTTTATACCCATTATTTTGGTTACCATATAGCCTATTTGGGCTTTGGGTATCTTTATTTTACGCTCTTCCAGGTATTTTGCGATATATCCCCATGCGGTCTTGTCAGCAAGTCCTGTTATAGTTCCCGCACGGAACACCTGTCCCTCACCGAAGAGCTCCTCGGTGTACTTATGTACCTTACCCTGCACGTCGCCCGAGAAGTTAAGGTCAATATCGGGGGATTTATCACCGTGGAAGCCGAGGAAGGTCTCAAAGGGAATATCGTGACCGTCTTGGTAAAGCATTTCACCGCAGACGGGACATTTTTTATCCGGCAGGTCAAAGCCGGAGCCTACCGAGCCGTCAAGGAAGAACTCGGAATAACGGCACTTGAGACACCTGTAATGAGGGGGCAGAGGGTTAACCTCGGATATACCCGACATTGTCGCGACAAATGACGAGCCAACCGAGCCTCGTGAGCCTACCTGGTAGCCGAGGCTTTCGGAATAGGCAACCAGCTTTACGGCTATCATATAGAGCACGGCAAAGCCGTTTTTAATAATGGATGTAAGCTCCTTTTCAAGCCTTTTTTCAACAACCTCGGGTAATGTATCGCCGTACCAGTCATGGGCGCGCTTCCAACAGGAGCTTTCAAGCTCCTCCTTAGCTCCCGGCAGGTCGGGCTCGTATCTGCCCTCGGGAATAGGCCTGATTTTTTCGCACATATCGGCAATCTTGCCGGGGTTAGTAATTACTACCTCGCGGCATGCCTCTTCGCCAAGGTATGAGAACTCCTCAAGCATCTCATCTGTTGTACGAAGATAGATAGGCTCGTCTTTATCAGCATCCTTAAATTTCATTCCCGCAAGGAGAATTCGCCTGTAAATTTCGTCCTCTTTGTTTACAAAGTGAGCATCACAGGTGGCGCAGACAGGCTTTCCTAGCTTTTTGCCAAGGAGATATATTTTTCTGTTAATTTCTCTTAAAGCATCGTCATCGGCAACCTTGCCCTCAGCCACAAGGAAGCGGTTATTGCAAATCGGCTGAATTTCAAGATAATCGTAAAAGGCGACAAGCTCCTCGAGCTCCTCTTCCTTTTTGCCGTCAAGAACAGCGTTATAAAGCTCACCCGAAACACAGGCGGAGCCTATTATTAGCCCCTCTCTGTGCTCCTCTATTACCGATTTTGGCATTCTGGGCACCTTTTTCTGCCTGCCGAAGCCACCGTAATAATTAAGGTAGCTATAGGAGATAAGCTTATATAGGTTTTTAAGTCCTACCTTGTTTTTCGCAAATATTATAAGGTGATACGCGCTGAGCTTAAGGGGATCAACCACCTCACCCATAGCCGCATTTACACCGTCAAAGTCGGTAATTCCCTCTTTTGTAAGACGGGATAGCATTTCAATAAATACTCTGGCGGTAATTTCGGCATCGTCTGATGCTCTGTGGTGGTGGAAATCGCCTAATTTATAGTGGTTTACTATTGTGTCAAGTTTATGGTTTTTAAGCTCGGGGTTAACGAATTTTGAAAGTCCCAGGGTATCAAGATAGCTGTTGTTAAAGGGCAGACCGCACCTGTCGGCAGCAACACGGATAAATCCAATGTCGAAGTTTGCGTTATGGGCGATAAGAAGCCTGTCCCCCGCAAATTCAAGAAATCTTTCGATTGCCTCCCTCTCCTTTGGCGCGCCTTTAACGTCATCATCCGTGATAGATGTAAGCTTTGTAATCTCCTCGGGGATAGGGCACTCGGGGTCAACAAAAACATCAAAGGTCTCTACAACCTCGCCTCCCCGTATCTTTGCCGCGCCTATTTCAATTATCTTGCAGGTGCGGTTTGAAAGACCTGTGGTCTCGATATCAAAGACTACCATTTCCTCGCTAAACGCGGGATAGTTGTTACCGAAAATGCACTTTGCCGTATCGTTTACATAATAAGCCTCGGTTCCGTAAAGCACCTTAAGGTCGGCGCCCGAGCCCTCAAGAGCAAGCATAACCTCAGGGAATGCCTGCACGTTTCCGTGGTCGGTCACCGCAATAGCCTTATGACCCCAGCGCACAGCAGTATCAACAAGCTCGGCAGGGGTTATCACAGCATCCATCTGTGACATATTTGTATGCAGGTGAAGCTCTACTCGCTTCTCTTCTGCCAGATCCTTTCTCTCTTCGATCTTTATTCTCTTAATTCCGAAAGGAGAAAGGAAGGGCTCGTTATCAAATTTATCTAGCTGAACTCTGCCGAGAACCGCAAGCTGTGTTAACTTTTTCTTACCCTTTTTAACAGCGCCTGCAAGGTCATTTACCCAGCCGAGCTCCTCATTTTTCAAAGTTTTCTTTACATAAATAGCAGATGCACCGTCTGAAATACCTATCATACAGTTGGTTTTGTCACCTGCTCTTGTTTCCTTTGTTGTTACCTCAAAGGCTGTTCCGAGAAAGATTTGTCTGCCGTGGGTCTTAGGAGCGTCAGCAAGAGGGGTCGGCTCTAAAACGTCAAAATCCTCGCCAAAGATAAGCTCAGACTCATCGAACTTATAGGTTGTTGCGCCAATGCGGTAGGTGGTATCGCTGATAATGTCCAGTGTGCCTGTTGCCTGAGATATACCCGCCTTAGCCTCAAAGTCATATGTTGGGTCATTGGCTCTGGCTTCCTCTTCTCTGCGGCGGGCAAGCTCTCCGCGCTCACGTATCATTTGCTCGCGGCTCTCCTCCTCCGCCCTTTTCATTATATCAACTCTTTTACGCTCCCACTCCTCGTGTCTCGCTTCTGCTCCCGCACCCTCTACAACTCTTACCGTACGGGTTATGTCATATCTGCTTTTCAGAATGTTTGCGAAAATATCTTCGGTATTTGCGCTTCGTACAAAATCTATTCCGTTTTGCTCAAAGGGAATTGCTATCGTAACCGTTTCACCGTCGTCTCGGTATGTAGCTCCGCTGAAAAAGCCGTGAGTAACAGCACCGCAATATGCCGCCTCATAGGCTACCTCGTCAAAATATCTGTCGTCAAATGCCGACGGAGGAAAATGAGGTAAAATCTTAAAGGACTCGGCATTATAAAGAGCGCGGCACTCGTCTTCTATTTCATAAATAAGCTCTGCATCCTCGTGAGAGTCAAAGGAAAGGTCCACCTCAAACCTGAACGGCTCCTTTGTATATCTGAAGCGTGCCGAATGCGCGCGCAAAAGCAGCTCCCTCTTTTCTTCTGAGGGAGTATATCTTGAAAATACATCAAAAAATTTCTTTTCCGCCGACATAAGACACCTTTTTTCTTTGTTTTGTTATATGAGCTTTATTTCTCTTATGAGCTCGCTAATTATTTCTTCTTCTTTTATCTTTTTAATTATTTCGCCTTTTTTAAAGAGGATTGCCTGTCCCGCACCGCCCGCAACACCGATGTCAGCCTCTCTCGCCTCACCGGGTCCGTTGACAACGCAGCCCATTATTGCAACCTTGATATTCTTTTTGTCAAGACCCGCAGCCTTTGCCCTAGCCTCAAACTCTTCAACAAGTGAAATAAGGTTAATTTTTGTTCTTCCGCAGGTGGGACAGGAAACAATGTCCATACCCTGTCTCTCGGACAGACCGAGTGAAGAAAGTATTTCCCTCGCAACAGCTATTTCTGCCGTTGGGTCCTCGGTAAGGGAGACACGCACAGTATCACCTATGCCCTGCGAGAGAAGCGAGCCTATTCCTACACTGCTTTTTATTGCAGCCTTGAGCCTTGCCCCGGCCTCGGTTACACCGAGATGCAAGGGATAGCTTGTCCTTTCCGCAAGGATGCGGTTCGCCTCTATCATTGTTTCAACATCCGATGCCTTGACTGACAGTACAACCTTATGAAAATCAAGCTCCTCTAAGATAGCAGCATGCATTATAGCGCTCTCAGCCAAAGCCTCGGCGCAGGGCCCGCCGTATTTTTTCAGCAAGGTCTCGTCAACCGAGCCCGAGTTTACTCCTATGCGGATAGGAATATCTCTTTCCTTTGCAGCCTCCGCAACAAGGCGTGTTTTTTCAAGAGAGCCGATGTTGCCCGGGTTTATTCTGATCTTATCGGCCCCTGCTTCAATTGCCGCAAGAGCTATTTTATAGTTAAAGTGTATGTCAGCCACAAGGGGCATTTTTATACCCCTCTTTTTCAGCTCGGCAAATGTCGACACAGACTCCACATCGGGCGCGGTAAGGCGCAAAATATCGCAACCGCACTCCTCAAGCGCAAGAGCCTGCCTGTAGCAGCTCTCAACATCGTGGGTATCTGTATTAAGCATAGACTGCACTGTTATGAGAGCCATGCCGCCTATACGGAGGCTTCCGACACGCACTTCGTTTGTCTTTCTTCTATATGAATTATAATCCATAAATCTCTCCGCCCTGACACCGAGGTCAGCGGCCTATAATTGTAAAAATATCCTTAAACATAACGAGAACAGAAAGTCCCAGGAGCAAAACAAGCGCCACCGCATTTATCGTGTTCTCGATTTTAGGCGGAATTCTCTTTTTTGTAATTATCTCGGCAATCAGAACCAGCGACCTGCCGCCGTCAAGAGCCGGAATAGGCAAAAGGTTCATTATTCCAAGGTTTACACTTATAAATCCCGCAAGATAAACAAGATTTAAAATATCTGTTCTCGCTGCCTCGCCGATAGCCTCTGAAATACCCACAGGCCCCGAGACCGCCTCAACAGAAAACCGACCGGTAATAAGGTCAAAGAGCGATTCAACGCACATTTTAACAAGCAAGAAGGTCTTCCTTACCGAGTAATCTATAAAGAACAGGGGATTTTTTTCTACTATATTGACACTGAAATCTCTGACGCCGAACACCTGGCCGCTCTCGGTCGCGGTGGGAAAGATAACATTTTTTATTTCGGTTTTCTCGCCATCTCTTAGCACCAAAAGGTCGCAGGGCTCGTTGCCCGAGCGCATTATTTCATATGAAAGGTCGTCAAGATATTTTACCCCTCTGCCGTTTACCGAAAGAATGGTATCTCCTGACATAAGGCCTGCGCTCTCAGAGGAAACTATGCCCTCATTTCTGTCATAAAATCTATCCACAGTAGTTCCGCCCACGTCAATAAAGACCGTGAGAATAACCATAGCCACAAAACCGATAAAAATATTGGTAATGGGGCCCGCAAGCGAAATTATAAGCCTTTGCCAAGCCGGCTTTTTATCAAAGGAATTTGGGTCATCGCTTTCATCGCTCTCCCCCTCCATTGCCACAAAGCCCCCGAGAGGAAACATAGCAAGACTGTAGCGTATGCCTGTTTTTTTGGAATCGTACCAGACTAGTCGTGGTCCCATTCCCAGAGAGAATTCATTAATTTTCACCTTAAAAATACGGGCAAATATAAAATGACCGAACTCGTGGATAAAAATGAGAAATCCAAGGACCAAAACAGCCCAAAAAATTGTTGAAAGAATTTGCAAGAAAGTTACTCCTTGATATATGATTTTGCTATTTGACGGGCCTCTTTTGCCGCGTCGAGAATGTCACAAAGCGATGATAGCTTAGAAGCATCTGTCATTTTTTCATAAGTGCTTATAACAACGTCTGATATGCCTGCAAATGAAAGCCTGCCCTTAAGGAATGCCGAGACCGCCTCCTCATCTGCCGCATTAAGCACAGCCCCCATAGCACCGCCATCTGCCGCAGCTCTTCTTGCAAGAGTAAGCAGCGGGAATGCCTCGGTATCGGGTTTTGCAAAGGTAAGCCTTGAAAGACTTGTAAAATCAAGCGGCTCTATTACCGCATCGCGTCTTTCGGGATAATCTACCGCATACTGCACACATGCGCGCATATCAGGGACAGACATTTCGCCTATCACCGCATTATCAGCATATTCAACCGCAGAGTGAAGTATGCTCTCGCGGTGTATCAAAATTTCTATTTTTTCAGCCCCTACCGAGAAAAGATGCACCGCCTCAATAAGCTCAAAGCCCTTGTTCATAAGGGTTGCTGAGTCTACGGTTATCTTTTTTCCCATTTTCCAGGTGGGGTGGGCAAGAGTTTCTTCTAAGCTGACTCTTGTCAGCTCCTCTTTCGTTTTGCCGAAAAAGGGTCCTCCTGAGGCGGTGAGGAGTATGCGCTTTATCTCTGAGCGGCTGCCTGATTTTAACGACTGGAATATTGCTGAGTGCTCGCTGTCAACAGGAAGTATTTCTACCCCCTCCCTCTCAGCCTCAGCCATAACTATATCGCCCGCAATAACAAGCGACTCCTTGTTGGCAAGAGCCAGTCTTTTTTTATTCTTTATAACCTCAAGGGTCGGCAAAAGACCTGCCTCGCCGAGAATTGAATTTACTACAGTGTCAGCCTGGGTTTCCTGTATACCGTAAAGTATTCCCTCTTTTCCTAAAAGGACCCTTGTATCGGTATCAGCAAGGCGCACTTTTAGCTCTGAGGCAGCAGCCTCGTCTGCCATGGCAACAAAGCGGGGCTTAAACCTGCGGGCCGCAGATTCTGTATTATTAACATCACTGTTGGAGGATAAAAAATCGACCCCGTATCCTCTCATCAGGGCTACATCCTGCGCCTGTGTTCCAACAGAGCCGGTTGCGCCGAGAATAGCAATTTTTTTCATTATAGTCTCCGTCTTAAGCCATAAGGCATATAATAAAACTTTTGTCAGCGATAAAACCGCGTTGTTTTGTTCTACGGTTTCAAAAACCGCCACACATCACGGCGCGGCGGTTTAAAGCTATCCTACAAAAGGATAATGTCTTAATTAAAAGGCGATGCCCAAAGGCATATCATAACAAGAGGCAGCGATACCGCAAGAATAGAATCAAATCTATCCATTATACCGCCATGTCCCGGAAGCAGCTTTCCGTAATCCTTTATTCCATATTCACGCTTGATAAGCGAGGCAATAAGGTCACCTATCTGCGAAACGACAGAGAGAACCACGGCAATTATAACCAGCAGCGGATAATTTGCCTGCAGCTCGGTAAAGTGAGAAACAACAGCACCGTATATAACAAAGCAAATCACAGCTAAAACAACACCGCCAACAGCACCCTCAACACTCTTTTTGGGACTGACATCGGGTATCAGCTTGTGCTTTCCGATAAGAGAGCCTACAAGATACGCTCCAACGTCGGTTCCCCAAGCAGCGAGGAAAACAAGGAAGAAGCAGAATGTTCCCATATCATTTGTGCCATCGGTTATGTACCTCAAAAGGCAAAGGGCTGTAAATGACATTACAACATAGGTAACGGTGAGAAATACCTCCGCAACCTTAGAAAACTTTATTTCCCCCTTTGAAAAAACGGCAATAGCCATAATATAAAGCATATACGCAAAAACCGTAGCAACGGCAAAGAGCATATAATTTTTCTGAAACTCGGGATTCTGGTCAAGAAAGATATCGTGAGTCAAAATCGGAAGTGCAAGCGCCATAACATAGGCGGGAATAGATATTTTCCACAGCTTATGAACTCCGATAACCCGAAGCAGCTCAAAAACGGCCATTACAGCAACCAATCCCAGAACAATAGGGTATATAAGATATTCTGAAAAAATCAACACAGGTACCATTACGGCAAGAATTATTGCCGATGTGACAGTACGTATTCTCATCGTATAAAAAAACCTCTAGTTATGCTTTATTTGTTTCTTCAGGGTCAAGACCGCCAAAGCGGCGGTTTCGCTTATAAAAATGCTCAATACACCTGTCTATATCCTCATTAGTAAGGTCAGGCCATAGTGTGTCAAGAACTATAAATTCGGAATAAGCAATCTGCCAAAGCAGGAAGTTTGAAATTCTGAAATCACCGCCTGTTCGAATAACCAGGTCAGGGTCGGGAGACGATGATGTATATATATACCTTGACAAAATCTCCTCTGTCAGCTCGGTGTGACCGTCATTTATGGCAGAGTTTGCCGCATTGACAATATCGTCACGACCGCCATAGTTTAATGCAAGATTACAGATAAAGGGCCGTCCTGCCGAAAGCTCCTCTATCTCAATACATTTGTTTCTCAGCTTTTCGGAAAGTCTTTGCTTGTCGCCTATTATCCTCATGCAAAAGCTCTCGTCTTCCTTAACAATTTTCAAAACAACGGTATCAAGATACTGGTAGAAAAGCTCCATAAGCATATCTACCTCACGCTTAGGTCTTTTCCAATTCTCGGTAGAGAAGGCATAAAGAGTCACATGATGTATTCCAAGGTCGCGAAGATGCTCAAGTATTCCCTGAACTATCTTTGCTCCCGCCTTATGGCCCATTGTTCTGTCAAGACCCCTAGCCTTTGCCCAACGGCCGTTTCCGTCCATTATTATAGCAACCGAATCCAGCTTTTTTTCTTCGCTCTTATCTTTGCCGAAAATCTTCAATGAAAAGCTCCTTATCGGGAGATTAAATCTCCATTATTTCCTTAGTCTTTGCTGCGGTGAGAGTGTCAATCTCTTTAATATACTTATCGGTAAGGTCCTGAACAAGCTTATCGGACTGCTTAGCCTCATCCTCGGTCATAACCGAGTTCTTCTTGTCCGCCTTTACTTTATCGTTTGCATCACGGCGAATATTACGAATAGCAACCTTTGCGTCCTCGCCAAGCTTTGCTATCTGCTTAGAAAGCTCTTTTCTTCTCTCCTCGGTTGTGGGGGGGAAGTTAAGGCGGATAGCAGTTCCGTCGCTCTGGGGATTTATTCCGAGATCGGATGTGAGAATAGCCTTTTCAATTCCCTTGATAGCAGACTTATCCCAAGCGGTGATAACTATTGTACGAGCATCGGTAACCTTAATTTCAGCTATTGCCGAAATAGCTGTGGGCGAGCCGTAATAGTCTACATTTATTTTTTTAAGAACATCGGGATTCGCTCTTCCCGCTCTTATTGTGGAGAGGTTTTCGGAATAGGAAGCAATGGTTTTTTTCATTTTTGCTTCGTAATCTTTAGTATCAAGTTTCATTTTTTATTCCTTGCCTTTCTTATTTCTCTTATTCTGCCAGAATTATAGTGCCTACACGCTCGCCTCTGAGAGCCTTTACTATATCCTCGGGAGAGGTAAAGCCGAAAACGTGTATAGGAAGGTTGTTTGACATAGAGAAGGCTGCGGCTGTTGAATCGATAGCCTTAAGGTTCATTGCCAGCATCTCGGAGGCTTTAACCGTCTCAAGCTTTTTGGCATCGGGATTTTTTCTGGGATCATCGGTATAAATATAGTCAACATTCTTTGCCATAAACATAGCATCTGCCGAAATCTCAGCGGCTCTTACCACCCCTGCCGTATCGGTAGAGAGGAAGGGAATGCCGAGTCCTGCGCCGAAGATAACTATTTTACCGCTCTCAAGCGCACTGATTGCTTTATCTGCCGAATATCCGTCGGCAAAGGGCATCATAGGAACTGCGGTCATAACCTCAGCTCTGGCTCCCGCGCGTATAAGAGCATCCTTAAGATAAATGGAGTTGATAACCGTTGCAAGCATTCCCATATGGTCGGCTGCGGTATGGTTCATTTCAGTACCGCTTCTGCCCCTCCATATATTGCCGGCGCCCACAACAACGGCAATCTCAAGACCGTCATCGGCACACTGCTTTATTGCGGCGGCAACCCTGTCAACATAGGGACCGTCATAAATCTCATTCTGCTGGCCGTTTGCCAAAGCCTCGCCCGAAAGCTTTAATAATATTCTTTTCATATCCCGAACCTTCCCTAAAATTTAGAATTTACTTCTTGAGCGCTATCGCACGGCGCGCATTTTCAGCAATGTTTGCCGCAGTAAGACCGTACATCTCAAGAAGCTCGGGAACCTTACCGCTTCTGCCGAAGGTATCCTGAACGCCAACGCGCATCACAGGAACGGGGCAGGTCTCAGAGAGAGCCTCGCAAACAGCTGCGCCAAGACCGCCGATAACACTGTGCTCCTCCGCGGTAACTATTGCGCCTGTCTCTTTTGCAGCCTTTGTAAGAAGCTCTGTATCAAGAGGCTTTATTGTATGAATATTAATAACACCTGCGGAAATTCCCTCAGCTTTAAGAATATCCGCTGCCTCAAGCGCAAGGTGAACCATATATCCGTTTGCTACTATGGTAACATCGCTGCCCTCACGGTATGTAACACCCTTACCAAGCTCGAACTTGTAGTCAGACATCTCTGCGGTAAGATCCGGAACTGCAAATCTGCCAAAGCGGAGATAACAAGGACCGTCATGAAGAAGAGCTGCCTCAACAGCCGCATAAGCCTCGGTTGCATCAGCGGGAGAAATAACTGTCATACCGGGAATGGTACGCATAAGAGCCAGGTCCTCGCTGCACTGGTGGGTTGCGCCGTCTTCACCAACGGTGATAGATGCGTGAGTACCCACAATATTAACATTAAGATGGGGATAACCGATAGAGTTTCTTATCTGCTCATAGGCTCTGCCTGCAGCAAACATCGCAAAGGAGGTTGCGAATACCTTTTGGCCTGTTGTAGCAATACCTGCCGCAACGCTTACCATATTGCCCTCTGCAATACCGCAGTCAAAGAATCTCTCGGGAAATTTCTTTTTAAACACGCCTGTCTTTGTCGCTGCCGCAAGGTCAGCGTCAAGAACTACGAAATCATATTTTTCACCTAAGGTAGCAAGAGCTGCGCCATAGGCTTCTCTGGTTGCTTTTTTATCTGCCATTGTTCTACTCCTCCTTATTTCAAGCTCTCTGCAATTTTCTCAAGATCCTCTATTGCGACCTTATAAAGGTCCTCCTTAGGAGCCTGACCGTGCCACTCACAAGCATTTTCCATATAGGAAACACCCTTACCCTTAACCGACTTAGCAATAATAACAGTGGGCTTGCCCTTAACTGTTTTAGCCTCGGCAAATGCTGCCTCTATCGCCTCAAGGTCGTGAGCGCATATAGAAATTACATGCCAACCGAACGCGCGGAACTTTTCGTCATGAGGAGTGGGATTCATAACCTCAGCGATAGGTCCGTCTATCTGCAAGCCGTTCCAGTCAAGAACCGCAACAAGGTTATCAAGCTTGTAGTGAGCCGCAAACATAGCAGCCTCCCAAACCTGTCCCTCCTCGCTCTCACCGTCGCCGAGAACGGTGTAAACACGGTAATCCTTATTGTTAATCTTACCGGAAAGAGCCATACCGCATGCTGCGGAGAAGCCGAGACCGAGAGAGCCGGTTGTCATATCGACACCGGGAGTGCCCTTCATGTCAGGGTGACCCTGGAGATAAGATGTGGTTTTTCTAAGAGTTTTAAGGTCCTCCTTGGGGAAGAATCCGCGCTCAGCAAGTGCTGCGTAAAGAACGGGCGCTGTGTGTCCCTTAGAGAGAACAAAGCGGTCTCTATCCTCCCACTTAGGATTTTTGGGGTCAATGCGAAGTTCCTCAAAATAAAGATAAGCCATAACATCGGCCATTGAGAGAGAGCCGCCGGGATGGCCACAGCCTGCATTATAAACGCCCTCAATAACGTCAATGCGGATGTCATTCGCTATGCGAGAAAGTTCAAGTTGTTTTTTCTTGTCCATTGTTGCTCCTTTACCATACTTTGTGGTTAGAATATTTAATATTTTTGAGACACTGTAATTTGGTGCCCTTTAGCACCGTTTCTAATATTTTACTACAAATAAATAAAAAAGTCAATATATATATATAACTTTAATAATAAAAAGATAGCAACACCCGCTTGACAAAAAGAATACACGGTCAGAATGCCTGACCGTGTAAAAAACATACATATTAATACTTTAATATCTGCGACGTGTTTTGATCTGAACAATAAGTCCCTCAACAGCAAAGACTGCCCAAATTATGTAATTTACGATTTCGGGAAGCGGGAATGCGACATAAACCGCCCACATAACGATGTATGCGCCCGCGACAGAGGTAACCGCCATCTCTATCCACTTACGGAATATGAAAGCAACAACAGCTACTGCAACGGAAGCGCCAAGACCTATAATCATAGCGGTAGAGCTCTCGAACAGGGTGTTGCAAAACGGATAAACGAAGAGATAAGCCAAATAGCCAAATCCTGCGGCATATCCAAAATAATAAATAGGAAGAAACAGGATTGCGCCGATAGCGGCAAATACAATACCGACCACAATAGGGTCTATTGATATAAAGGCTTTAATGAATTCGACACCGTCAACAAAAGCAGCTATACGGGGCGCAAGATAAACCGCACCTCCGAGAAAACCGATGCCGGCAATTCCAACCACAAGCGGCACAGCTAACAGCTTCTTGCCGAAATTAGACAAAACCAAACCGAGCGCCAAAAGTATACCCGCCCACAAAAACGGAGAAATGCTTTCAACAAATTCAGCCACAAACTGAACAGCCTTGTCGACATAGGGATGTGTGTATATCTTAAAGATAAGCTCTTTCATTGCCGCAAAATCAAATTCGGCAGTAATTATTTGTTCGAACGTGGGCATTTATGTAAAAACTACCTCTCTTCCGGCACATTTTTTATTATTATAGCACAGGAAAAGCAATAAGTCAATAGAATTTGAAATTTTCTTTAATTTTATTGGAATTTTGTAAAAAAAACAGAACAAGGCATCTATTTTGAAAAAACTCTTGACATTTCGTTTTTTTTGTGGTAGCATATATATTACATAACGCTTTGAGCATAGGCTCGGTGATTTAAACCAGGAGGAATCATGGACGACGGCGCGGACGCGGATAATTGTCCCAACTTTATTTCCAAATATTCGTCTATTCAGGCTTAGCCGCACGCATTTTTGGGTACGGTTATGCCTTTTTTTGCTGTTTTCAGCACCGGCACGTTATGACACGTTATGAATTAAAACAAAATTTGAAAGGTGTTTTTTAAAAAACTGTTATGGAACCTCATCTAGTGACCTATCTTGTGATAATCGTTATTTGCGTGATTATGTCGGCTTATTTCTCGGCTACCGAGACCGCATTTTCCACATTCAACAAAATCAGAGTCAAGACTATGGCCGAAAAAGGAAATAAGAAAGCCGCCCTCGCTCTTAAGCTTGAGGACAACTACGACTCGCTTATTTCTACGATACTAATAGGTAACAACATAGTAAACATTCTCGCCGCATCTCTCGGTACTCTCTTCTTTACGGGAATTCTCGCATCAAACGCGGATCTTGCCGCAACTGTGTCAACGGTTGTTCTCACCGTTGTTGTCCTTGTGTTCGGAGAGATATCCCCCAAGACCATCGCGAAAAATATGCCTGAGAAGTTTGTACTCTTCTCTGCCCCTATAATCAACTTTATCCGCATTATTCTTACCCCGTTCAACTTCGTTTTCAAGGCTTGGCAGACACTTCTTGCCAAAATCTTCAAATCCTCTGACGACAAGGGTATGACAGAAGAGGAGCTTATCTCCATTATCGAGGAAGCCGAGGAGGAGGGCGGAATTGACGAGGAGGAGAGCTCGCTTATCAAGAGCGCTATCGAGTTTGGCGACCTTGAGGTCAGCGACATCTTTACTCCCAGACGCGATATAACCGCGCTGCCCGCCGATGCGGATAAGGCTACCATTGCAAAAACCTTTGCTGAATCGGGATACTCTAGAATTCCTATCTATGAGGGCGACCTTGATAACGTTATCGGAATTCTTTATTACAAGGACTTTTACACCAAAGCATTTGGCAAAAGCACACCCATTACCGATATAATCAAGCCTGTTATGTTTGTAGCGACAACCCAACAGGTAAACGAGCTTATGAAGGAGCTGCAGGATAAGCAGCTGCACCTCGCTGTTGTTACAGACGAGTACGGCTCTACCGCAGGTATTGTTACTCTTGAGGATATTCTTGAGGAGATTGTCGGTGAGATATGGGATGAGCACGACGAGGTTGTCGAGGAAATAAAGGAAATCGGCGAAAAGGAATACATAGTTTCCGGTAAAGCCAACACCGACAAGCTCTTTGACCTTCTTGATATAACCACCGACGAGGAGAGCGACCTTGTAACCATAAACGGTTGGGCTATGGAGGCTCTCGGTAGACTCCCTGAGGTTGGCGACGTATTTGAAGAGCACGGTCTTAAGGTTGAGGTCCTTGAGCTCGACGGTCGACGTATCGAAAATGTTCACGTAACCGACCTCCGTGAGGACGAGGCAGACGAGGATGAAAACGAAGAAAAGGACAAAGACTCATCCGACGGTGAACAGCAGACTTTCTTTAAAAATTGAAAATTGTAGTTTACATTTTAGCGCCTTGAACGTAATTTTAGCGTTCAAGGCGCATTTCTTTTACTTTGCTTTTCGTTTTAGTTTTTTAGCATTACTGTTGTTTTGAATACGGCTAAATAAAACGAATGAGGCAACTGTTATGCATACCGAAAAAATAATTTTAAGAGTGAGATGCGGTGCTGATGCCGTACTGCCCCGAAGGTCGAATAGCATGCCCGTTAATGAGCATGAGAGTACGCTTGAAAGAAGAGGAATAACTATCGATTCCAGAGGTTTTATGCTAAAGCCGACCCGCTTTTGCAGTCTCCATACGGAAAGCAAAAAGTTATAACCCTCCATAATTACAATGACCAACGCGTATCCCATAATACCCATACGCGGTATTAAAAACCACACAAGAATAACCGAAAGGCAGGAGTCGGTGATGTTTACCCACATTGAGAAAACCTGCTCGCCGATACCCTTTAGTATCGAGTCTGTAACATGGTCGAGATACATTATTGGAATAACAAGAGCAAGTGTTGAAATATAATAGCCCGCATCGTAGGAATCGTATATCACATACCCAAGCTCCTCGGCAAACATATAAATTAAAGTTGCGGTTATCACAGCATACGAGAGGGTGGTGTTTAAAGCATCTGAGGCAATGCGCTTCATTCTGTCATTTCTTCCCGCCGCCATATCCTCAGCAAACTCGGGCACAAGAAGCCCCGAAAAGGAGGACAGCGGCGACATTGGGTAAAGAATAAGCGGCAGCGCCATTCCGTGAAGAGTTCCGTAGTGAGAATATGCCTCAGCCTCGCTTTCTCCGCTTTCCCTTAGCTTTCTCGGTATAAGTATATGCTCGATATTCAAAAGAACCGAGCGCACATAGGCAGAAAAGGCAAGAGGAAGAGCCATTTTTGCAACCTCTTTTATTTCGGGCACACAGGGAGCTTTTATTTTTGTATTCTTTCTTCTGTCAAAAAGATATTCGCCAAAAATAAATACAAATGCCACAATTTCGGTAAATGTAATTCCGAGACAGAGGGCTGATACAGATTTTAAAATTCCCTCCCCTGAGACTCTTGTGACAAGTATAACAGTTAATATGATTTTAAAAAATTGACCGGCTACCTGTACCGCTGCGTTAAATCCAACCCTCTTAACTCCGACAAAATACCCCGAAAAAACCGAGCCGAGAGCTATGGGCACAAGCGAAAAGGAAAGAATTTTGAGCGACTGTGCGGTTCTTCTGTCACCAAGCACGGCTCCTCCGAGAAAATCCGCACCGAAAAAGAGAAAAAGAGTGGCAAGAGCGCCGAAAACAGAGGCATAAATCAATGCGCCTCTGAGAATCCGACCTACCTCACTCGGTCTACCGTCGCCTATTCTTGATGCTGTAAGCCTTGTAACAGTAAGACTTATCCCCGATGTCGCAAAGGTGACCGCAAAAGAATAAACAGTCATAACCAGTGTATAAATGCCCGTTCCCTCAGCACCCACTGCCCTTGAAATAAACGCACCGAAAAACATAGATACGGTTCGCATAGCAAGAGCAACGGCAGTAAGCATTGCGCCGCTTTTAAAAAATTTGTATTTTGAACTACTCATAAGCCTCGCTCCGAGGGAAAAATAGAAAAAGCCCCTCATAACAAGGTATGAGAGGCTCGTCTTATAAATTCTATTATTTAATGTAATTTTCAAGGATAAATTTTGCAGAGTGCTCAAGGTTTGAGCAAATGACCTTGTCCGCAATCTCGAGAAGCTCCGGCATGGAATTACTCATTGCCAAACCAAGCCCCGCTTCCGTCACCATTTCAAAATCATTTTTCGAGTCACCGACGGCAATTATCTCGGAGATATCGCATCCAAGAAATTCGGCAAGAGGATAAAGCGCCCTGCCCTTACCTGCGTTCTTGTGATATATCTCAATATTGTATTCCTCGGATGAGGCGATTTTCACCTCTCCAAGCTGAAGAAGTCTTTCAACACACTCTTCCAGCTCTGTCTGAGAATGGAAGAAAACGCACAAAAGCTCGGATTCATCCGATTTTTCGGTTTCCGTAAGGCAATCCCGGATGCGAATACCAATCTCTCCCATAAGACGCTCAAAGGGCGCTGTCACGTTGTTGTATGCATATATTTCGTGGTCAAATCTGTCGCGGTCGATATAAAGACCGCCGTTTATATGAGTCATCGGTAATATCTCATAATCGCGAAGAATGTCGACACATTTTTTCGCCACCTCACGGGGCAAATAGTTTTTTACAATAGCTTCACCTGTGGTCTTATCGTATATCACAGCGCCGTCTGAGCAGGAAACATACCTTATATGAGGATTATTCATAACCTCCTTTGGCATCTCGGAAAGGCATCTGCCCGAGGATGCAACAAAATCAACTCCCATATCTGTCATTTCACATATGGCGAGAGAATTTTCCTTGCTTATTTTTTTATCGTTATCAAGAAGTGTTCCGTCAAGGTCGCTGACGACCACCTTATATTTGTTCATTTTTTATTCCTTATATTACAATATTTTTCAATATTATATCACAAATATAAGTCAAAATAAATAGCTTTTACAATTTTTTCTTTTTTTTTGAAAAACTACTTGCTTTTTTCGATTTGGTATGATATAATAACATCTGCTGATTTGTGTAATCAAATAAAAATATATAAAATTACGCTCGAAAGAGCGGGATTTTTGGAGGTGTCAAAATGGCTAAG
This sequence comes from Clostridia bacterium, assembly GCA_017621415.1. Taxonomy (GTDB): domain Bacteria; phylum Bacillota; class Clostridia; order Oscillospirales; family CAG-272; genus UBA1740. Next base: position 7,423 of record JAGATD010000057.1, on the reverse strand, counting down.
TGCAGTATCTGCGGTAAGGGCGTTACCTTCGGACACAACGTGTCTCACTCTAACCGTAAGACCAACAGAACCTGGAAGCCCAACATTCGTAGAGTTAAAGCTAAAGTTAACGGCGCTAACACTACCGTTTATGTTTGCTCCCGTTGCCTTCGCTCAGGAAAGGTTGAGCGTATCTAAGGTGTCAAAAACTCTGCTAAAAGGCAGAGTTTTTTGATTTTTCGGGGATATTTAGATAATCCGGTGAGAAAAGGAGGATTGTATGACAAGTGTTTTAATAGACGGAAGAATGAGCGACGAGTGCGAGCGAGCTCTTTCGCTTCACGGATTTTACCCTATTCGTCTGCCCTCTCATCCGTCGCTTCCGACGGCAATCTCATCCCACCCCGACAGTCTCATTTTTTATCATCACAATATCCTTATCGCTCCATCCGAATACTGCGAGATTGCCCCCTATGTTTTCACCGATATAAGAGACAGACATCCTGACATAAAGCTTATATTTTCGGCAGACGAACTTGGGGAAAAATATCCTCTTGACTGCAAAATGAACGCAAAAATACATAACTGTCGCCTGTTTGCAAGAGAAAAAAGCGTTTCTGAGGCTATAAAGGACTATTCTCAAAGCCTTGGGTACAGTATAGTAAACGTTTCACAGGGCTACCCTGCCTGCTCGAGTCTCACATTCGGGTCGGCTGCAATAACCGGAGATGCAGGAATGCACAAAGCGTTTTTAAGCTCCGGTATTGACTCTTATCTTATTGAAACAGGCGGAATATCTCTTCCGCCTTACGAGTACGGCTTTATCGGCGGAGCATCGGGCGTTTATAAGGATAAGATTTACTTTATCGGCGACTACAATGCACACCCCTCGGCTTCTGTAATTAAAGAGGCTGCCGAGCGCCATGGCTTTACTCCCGTATCGCTAACCGACCTGCCCCTCACCGACCTTGGGGGACTTATCTTTCTTGAATAACGCTCCTATAAGAACCGAGGCTAAGGGTAAAACAACAAGCCCCATCACCCCAAACAAGGCAAAGCCGATATAAAGGCTGATAAGTGTGACTATCGGGTGCATATCAAGACTTTTACCCAGAATTTTCGGCTCTATGAGCTCACGTATTACAGTATAAGCGACAAACAAAACGACAAGTCCAACACCCACGCCGCCCTTTCCGATAGCGAAAGAAAAAATGCTCCAGGGCACAAGCACAACACCAACACCGAGAACAGGCAAAAGGTCAAGAAGTGCCACCAAAGCGGCAATTATAACAGCATTCTTAATGCCTATTATCAAGAAACCAAAAAGAAGCAACGCAAAGGTAATCAGCATTATTTGTAAATAAGACTTTACATATTTGCCTACAACATCAAAAAGCTTAGTTCTCAGAGCCGAAAGCTTGTTTCCTGTTTTCTCAGGCAAAACCGATTTTACAAATCTGTTGATTTTTTCAAGATCTATGGAAAAATAAATCAGCGATATAATAGTTATAACGAGGAATATAAGCGCCTTGGGCAAGAAGCTTACCGCCGACGTTATGATACCTCCGAGAAGTGAAAGAAGTGACGAAAGCAGCTCTCTTACCGCATCTCTTATTCCCTCGGCTACTCCCTCAGGGACTCTGCCCTCGATAAATGGCAGGCTCGGAGAAGAAAAACCCGATAAAAACATATAGAGCTCCCCCCTGTCCGCAATATCCGAAAGGGCTTGGCTGATAACATCAACAAAGCCATATATAAGAAATGCGGCAGCGCAAAAAGCAAGTATTACCGCCCCTATTGCAATTACAGGTCTTACTACACGGGGGCTTATCTTTACTTTGGATGAAATCTTGTCAGCAGGGCCTCTTACCGCAAATGCCGCAAACCAGGCTATTATGAACGGAGACAGGAGAGGCAGGATATATCCCATAAGCATAAATCCGATAAATCCGGCTCCTATTATGCCTATAATAATTAAAACTGTATATTCGAGCTTTTCTTTATTCATTCCCTGCCTCCGATAAGCCTTTCTAAAACAATTATAAGCAATTTTTATTAAAATATAACAATCTTAAAAAGGAGAACAAAAAAATGGTAGTAATCGAAATGGAAAACGGCGGTAAAATTGAGCTTGAGCTCTACCCCGATGCGGCTCCCGTAACCGTAAAGAACTTTGAAAAGCTTGTTTCGGAGGGATTTTATGACGGACTCACATTCCACAGAGTAATTCCCGGATTTATGATTCAGGGCGGAGACCCTCTCGGAAACGGAATGGGCGGCGCTAAGGAGAATATTAAGGGCGAGTTTAGAGCAAACGGACATAACAACCAAATAAAGCACACAAGAGGTGTTATATCTATGGCTCGTGCCTTTGACCCCAACTCCGCATCCTCCCAGTTCTTTATTATGCATGCCGATGCGCCTCATCTTGACGGTCAGTACGCGGCATTCGGCAAGGTTATTTCGGGTATAGAGGTGGTTGACGAGATAGCATCTATCCCCACCGACTATAACGACAGACCCAAGATTGGTGTCAGAATTAAAAAGGCTTATCTCGTATAAAAACAAAAAGCTCCGTTATAATTTAGGTGAAATCCTACTGTAACGGAGCTTTTTTTATGCTTGATGTAAATGAAAAGAAATATCTTTCTGTTTTAGCCGAAAAATACGTAAGCGCCGACGCGGCCGCAGCCGAGGTGATAAGCCTTGCGTCACGGCTCACCCTGCCTAAGGGCACAGAGCATTTTTTAAGCGATTTGCACGGTGAATATGACGCATATTCGCATATAAGGCGGTCTGCATCGGGGGTTATCAGACGAAAGATTGACCTGCTTTTTAACAACGAGCTTTCCGATAATGAGCGGGCAAGACTTGCAACTCTTATTTATTACCCTGAAAAAAAGCTTGAGGGTCTTCGTAAGGAAGAGGCCGAAGCTATAATTAAAAAACTTTTTTCTGTTCTCAGGTTAATAAGCGAAAAGTACACAAGAGAGAGGGTCAGGTCAACACTTTCAGAAACGGGAAAGCTTGGGCAGATAATATACGAGCTAATGTACAGTTCCTCATCCGACCTGGAATATACCGTAAAAACAGTCTTAAGAATAAAAAAGGAGCGAGACTTCATTTTTTCCCTTTCCATGGCGATTCGCCGTCTTGCGGTTGACAGGCTTCATATAGTGGGCGATATTTTTGACCGCGGACCAAGACCTGACAAAATTCTTGAGGAGCTTTCTAACGAAACTAATGTGGATATTCAATGGGGAAACCACGATATTTTGTGGATGGGTGCGGCATCGGGCTCGGCTCTTTGTATTATGGGCGCTCTTTTTAATTCTCTAAGCTACCGAAATCTTGATTTTTTAGAGGTAGGGTACGGTATATCTCTGCGACCCCTTGCCGAATTTGCAGAAAAGACCTATCGTGGCGAGGCTCTTATCCCCTTTCTTCCCAAGGGTGACGATGGGGGCAGGCTGATTTTAAGCGGCAGCGACGAGCTGACTGCGGCTATGCGCTGCACTGTGGCAATTATGATGTGGAAGCTTGAGGGACAGGCTATACTGAGAAATCCTGAATTCGGCATGAACGAAAGGTTGCTTCTTGACAAAATCAGGGACAACAAAATCGGTCTTAACGGTGTTGAATATCAGATTCCCTCTCGCTGTTTTGTTACAGTGGACAAAAGCTCACCCTATAAGCTGACCGAAAGGGAGGAAGCTGTAAAAAGATATTTAGTCAGCGCTTTTTTAAGCTCTGAAAAACTGGAAAGACATATTTCGTTTTTATATAAAAGCGGCAGTATATATAAGGTTTATAACCGAAATCTTATTTTTCACGGCTGCATTCCGATGGATAATTCGGGTGAATTTCTCCCTCTCGAGGCTGCGGGAGGCAGACAGGGACGAGAGCTTATGGATTATTGCGACAGTATGGCACGGCTTGCCTTTTTTGCCCCTCTTGGTACAGAGGAAAAAGCCAAAGCTCTTGATTTTATGTGGTTTTTGTGGTGCGGCAGAAATTCCCCCCTCTCAGGCAGAGAAAAAATTACCACCTTTGAGAGAATATTTATTTCTGACAGCAAGACCCACAAGGAGCCAAAAAATCCCTATTACAAGATTTGGGAAAGCCCCTCCCTTGCAGAAAAGGTCCTTGAAGAATTCGGGCTTTTTGGAGAGCGCTCGCATATAATAAACGGTCATATCCCAGTAAAGAGGGGCGAAAATCCAATAAAGGCAGGAGGCAGGCTTATACTGATTGACGGCGGCTTTTGTCACGCATTTTTAGGACGTACGGGAATTGCAGGCTATACCCTCATTTACAATTCCGACGGAATGAGGATTTCCGCTCACAATCCATTTCCCGGTATAGAGGCTGCGGTAGAAAAAAATGCCGACATCGCCTATGATACCGCGGTGTTTGAAACCGCAAAGGAAAAAATCAAGGTTATATCCACCGATGAGGGCGCAAAAATTGTTGACAAGATTGCCGACCTTATGCTGCTAAAGGAAGCATACGAAAAGGGTGAGATTGCAGAGGGCACGAATAGTCGGTTAGGCCTCCCATAAAAAAATCAGGAAAGCTTTTGGGCTTTTCTGATTTTTTCTTTATTTTGTTATATATTTTACCACTTCTTTCGGGGATTTGGCTATGGCGGTAAATCCCGCAGCTTCAAGCTCTGCTTCCGAACCGTGACCCCATGTTACACCGATAGAGTCGGCTCCGATGGCTAAAGCTCCCTCGGCATCAAATTTTCGGTCGCCGATAAGCACAGCTCTTTCAGGGGAGGCTCCAACCGCATCAAGAGTGTATTTTAATATATCAGCCTTTCTGTGGCGGGAGTCGTCCTCGCTGGCGCCGCCTATAAAATCAAAATACTTACTAAGGTCAAAAAGCGATAATATTCTCTTGGCAATCTGCTCGGGCTTACCTGTTGCCACCACAAGAGTATATCCCCTCTCTTTAAGCTGAGAGAGCATTTCGTGTATCCCCTCGTATATATCGTTTTCACGAAAGCCGTAAACATTGTAGTATTCACGGTAGGTCTCTATCATCTCTATTACCTTTTCAAGCGAAAGTGAGAAATCCCTCTGCCAAAAGTCATGTATGGGAGGACCTATATACCTTTTTAGCCATTCTCTTGACGGATAGGATATACCGTGCTTTTTAAAAGCGTATTCAAAGCCTGTAAGCTGACCTCTCTCGGGATTTGTTAATGTGCCGTCAAGGTCAAAGGCGATAACCTTGTATTTACTCATTCTCGTATATCTCCTTTATCTCACTAAGGCGGGTGAGCAGCTCGTTTTTAACCGCCTCAGGAGCAATTATACGCATATCCTTGCCAAAGCCAAGCACCCAGGCATAAAAGTTTGGGCTGAGCATTACTCGGAGGGATACCCTAAAGCCGAAATCACTTTTTATAAAGGTGTGCTCTATGCCAAAGCGGTCAACTATAACTCCCGACAGCCTCTCACGGCATTCAAGGGTGACAAGCTCCTCTCTGCCCCCATACATTCCGAAAACCTTGTTGGAATATGCCGCAGGGTTAAAGCGGTCGAGGGTCGACTCCTTGCTTCTTTTCTCTTCGCTTAAATTTATATCCGCCATTTTGTCAATGCGGAAGTTTTTGTTTGTCCCCTCCCTCTCGTCATAGGCAACAAGATAATAATTCTCATCATTTCTTACAAGAGATACAGGACTTGTAACATACAGAGCGCCGTCGTGACGGTATACCCTCTGCTTGTTTATTCCGTAATCAAAATATCTGAATGTTATTTTTTTATTCTCATTTATCGCCTTATGTAAAAGCTCTATGTTCTCTGGAACAGCATCGTTCATTGTCTTTATCCTGTCCTCGACATACACCTGTCTCGAAAGCTCGCCTGCCCTATGTTTGCCCGCAAAATGGCGGAGCTTGTCAATTATCTCGCGGCTCTTTTCTGCCGTTACAAATTTTGATGAAGCAACGGCATCGGCAAGAATTTTCAACTCTGCCATATCAAAGCTGCGACTTGAAAGAGAATATTTTGGCGGTCTTGTGGGCAAGGTAATAACGTCAATCCCAAGCTCACCGAGGGTTATTATATCATCATAAATGCTTTTTCTCTCGGCAGATATACCGTATTCGGAAAGCGCAGTAATAATTTCGGGCATCGAAAGACCGTGAGTGTCATCTGTTTCCCTCATTAGTATTTCCATAAGCCTAAACAGCTTACCCTTTTGTTTTTCTGAACGCGGCATAATCGGTTACCCCTTTTTATTGATAATGTAATTGTACCACAAAAAGATTTTCAAGTCAATATTAAAGTACTCTTTATAGGACACTTCGCCTAACAACAAAAAATAGCGGAACGGTGAACCGTTCCGCTATATATCGAACAAAAATGTGAATCTAACACTCGTTTTAAGCTAGGAATTTTTGTGGGAGTTTTTCTGTTTCCAAACCGAAGACGTACACGAATACGTCGAGGGATGAGCGGGAAAAATCACCAAAAATTACAGCTTAAAAATTAGCAAACACCCTGTGCCTTCATTGCGTCGGCAACCTTAATAAATCCAGCAATGTTTGCGCCTGCGACAAGGTCGTCACCAAGTCCGTACTTGTTAGCTGCTGCAACAGATGCATCGAAGATGTTCTTCATTATCATCTTAAGCTTTGCGTCAACCTCTTCTGCGGTCCATGAGTAACGCATAGAGTTCTGGCTCATCTCAAGACCGGAGGTAGCAACACCGCCCGCATTAACTGCCTTAGAGGGAGCAACGATAACACCTGCAGCCTTAAGCATAGCAACTGCCTCGTTGGTAGTGGGCATATTAGAAACCTCTACGTAATACTTGATACCGTTTGCGATAATCTTCTCGGCATCAGCCTCGCGAACCTCGTTCTGAGTTGCGCAGGGCATAAGAATGTCTGCCTTAACACCCCAAGGCTTTTCACCCTTGAAGAAGGGAACACCAAACTTGTCGGCATAATCCTCAACTCTGTTACGGCAGGAAGCACGCATCTCAAGCATGTAGTTTATCTTCTCCTCGGTTACAACGCCCTCTTCGTCATATACGTAGCCGTCGGGACCGGAGATAACAACAACCTTACCGCCAAGCTCGGCAACCTTCTTACAAGTACCCCAAGCAACATTACCGAAGCCCGAAACAACAACGGTCTTGCCCTTGATGTCATCACCGAAGTGCTTAAGCATCTCACAGGTGTAGTAAACTGCGCCGTAGCCGGTAGCCTCGGGACGGATAAGAGAACCGCCGTATGTAAGACCCTTACCTGTAAGAACACCGGTAAACTCGTCTCTGAGTCTCTTATACTGACCGAAGAGATAACCAAGCCGTCATTATCCGTTATCTTATTTTGAGCAAAAGAGACATTATATCTTTCTCCATACAGATTACAAGCAGACAACAATCCATTAGAATCATATTCGAACGAGTAGTTTCCCACCCT
>JAGATD010000056.1 GCA_017621415.1 Clostridia bacterium | reverse complement strand
TTATAGTCAGATAAAAATTGAATTTTTAATGAGAACACACCTAGGGCTTGGCGGATTTAGAGCAGAAATCGTCGGCTGACGTAACGAAGTGGCACGAGCGTATAAGAAAAGCGTTAATAACGGTTTTCCCGCGAGTGTGACCGAGCCGCAGCGAGATCGAGAATCGTATATAGATACTATGAGCGAGGAAACGGCGATAAAACAAAAAACTTAATAAAACGGAGAAAACCGCAGGTTTTCAACCCTGATTTTCTCCCTAAGTATAAAACACACGGTAGAAGCAGAGATTTTTTCTTTACTTCTACCGTTTTTGTTTGTTTATGCCTAAATGCGACAGCCCCCTAAAAATAAAGGTTGCCCCGAGCATTTTAGCCAAGGCAACCTTTTTTATGTAAAATCTTAAGAAATATCCTTTTTCTCGTATTTATAATAAGCCAGAATTACAGAAACGGCAATAAATACAAGTCCTGTAGCAAGATACTTAAAGTCAAGGGAATATTCGTTTACAATATATCCAACATCTGTATAGCCATAGGGTGTAATGAACTTTAAAAATTCAAGCTCATCCATAAGGTTTGAGAAAATGTTGATAAAGTAGAAGCCGAATGCCGCTCCAAGTCCTATTCCGAGACCGCCTCCCTTGATAAATGCCGAGACAGCAAAGGTTATAGCTCCGATTTCAAGCTGCATCAGATAATACGCAAGGAACACGAGGGCTATTTTTCCTGCCTCTACCTCCTCACCGATAGCAAGAATAGAAAGAGAGGATACAGCGGCAACCGCAACATTCAAGACGGTTATCTGCGCTATGACAGAAAGAAGCTTTTCGGTAATTATTCTTCTGCGTGATACAGGGTGAGTAAGTAAGAACTCGGCAGTGCGCTCTTTTTCTTCACCAGCGAGAGCCGCAATTCCCGCAAGGGCGGCAAAGAAGCCTCCGCCAAGTCCTAAAACATTTCCGCACTCAATGCCGAAATAGCCCATAAACTCACCGAAATTCAGCTTATCCATACCAAAAGCGGCAGTAAAATCACCCATATTTGCAAACATATCGGTCAGCTCACCCATTTGCGACTTCATTTCGGGATAAATCATAGCTGTAATTGCCAGCATAAAGGATATTATACCTGTCCAAACAGCTAGCGATATTCTGTTTCGTCTTAATTCATGTAAAAGGATAGTCATTTCTCTTCATCCTCCCTGTAAAAGTGCATAAACACCTCGTCAAGCTCGGGGTCTGTAACGCTGAAATCATCAAACGAAAGCCTTGAAAGAGCAGAGATAAGCTCAGATGAGCCACCACCGAAAAGAAAGCTTGTTGTATCACCGTCGATTTTAATATTGCTTATGTTTTCCGTTTCGGAAAGCTCCTTTAACCCCTTTAAGCTAACGCGCTTTACGCCTGTGTGGCCAAGTCGCTCAACACTGTCTGCCTTAATCAGCCTGCCCTCTCTTATAACAGCGGCGCGCTTGCAGTAGCGGGACACCTCGGAAAGAACATGAGAGGAAAGAAAAACGGTTGCGCCCTCAGTGCACCTCTCCTCAAGCGCATTATAAAACTCTCTTTGCATAAGGGGGTCAAGTCCGCTTGTTGGCTCGTCAAGGATATAGAGGTCCGGGCGGTGGGCAAGAGCGCATACTATTCCTACCTTTTTTCGGTTTCCGAGCGACAGCTCCTCAACCTTTCTTGATATATCCAAATCAAATCTTTCGACGAGGGTCTTTGCCTCGGAGTCAAAGCTTCTGCCTCTGAGCTTTAAGGAAAAATCTATAATCTCCTTAACTCTCATTCCGTTATAATACGCAACCTCAGAGGGAAGATAGCCAACCCTTTCAAGTATTTGCTGTCTATTTTTGTTTACATTTAAGCCCAAAACCTCTGCTTCTCCGCTTGTGGCGGTTATAAGTCCCATAAGAGTTCTTATAGTGGTGCTTTTTCCTGCGCCGTTAGGGCCGATAAATCCAAAAAACTCGCCCTCACCGACCTCAAGGTCAAGGTCTATTATTCCGCGTGACTCACCGTAAAACTTTGTCAGCTTTCGGGTTTCGATAGCATTCATCCTGTTTCTCCTTGATTTTTTGCATTTGGCTTTTTTCATATTATAGCACAAATCTTTTTACTTTGCAACATACCGTAGGTTGATTAATACTAAAAAAGAGGCTCGATTTGGAGCCTCTTTTGCTTGTGCTTTTTTATTAAACCTTATTTACAATGCTTACTCTCTCGGGGGAGATTCCTGTAGTTTCATAGACGATAGTAAGTATCTGCGCTGCCTCTGCCGCCTTAAGGCTCTCCGCCTTTACGATAACGCTTACCGCACCGTCGGAGATTACCGCAACGCACTCCTCAAAGCCCTTTGCCTTAACGAGCGACTCAATATTCGCCTCGTTCTGGATATCCACGGCAATCTGAGAAATCTTTGTTGTCGCCTCGGTCTTTGCCTCCTCTGATGATTCAGCGCTTTCTGCTACAAGCTTAAGTACATCAAGCGCTTCGTCTCTTGCCTCCTCGCGGTTAAGAGCTGTTGCGGTAAAGTAATTTTCTCCCGCTGCGTCTCCTGCGGCAGACTGGCTGTCAGAGAAGTTATCCTCCATGTTGTTATCACCGTAGCCAAGCGCAGTTGTAGGGTCGTAGAACCAACGGTAGTTAAGATAAACCGCAAGTCCGATAAGAAGCGCGCAGGATGCGACTATTGCTGCCTTTGCGCCCTTGGTTGAAAGAAACTGTTTGATTTTTTCGTTTGTCATTGTATGTTCTCCTTGAAAAAATTGTTACTTGATAAATGATATGCTATGGGGATTTAATATATTCCCTTTTTATTCCGAGATTTTTAATACCGAAATTCTGTTATACCCTATGCCGTAAAAGGAGCTTATAAGTCGGTAGAGCTCTGAGCGGACCTCGGTATTATCCGCGCCCTCACACATTACAGCCACCGCAAAAACCTCTCCCTCTGAATCATAGCTTGCCTCAGCATAGCATCTGCCCACTCCATCTACATAAGAGCATAGCTGGGAGAGAGCATTTTCTTGTTCTTCGGACTTTTCGCTGCCCAAATTACCCGAAAGAATAATCAACAAAGCTCCGAGGAGTAGGGGCATTATTACCCCGCCGAGCTTTACGCCCTTAAAAACACCAAAAAGACCCTTATCCGATTTCAATTTCTGTTTCACACTCCCCTATTTCCATATTGTTTATATACCTTTCTATTTCATGATAGTCCGAAAGGGCGGCAGTCCCGGAAAGAATTACACGTATTTTTTCTGCCCGCCATTTCTCCGGCGCAAATCCGACAATCAACACCCTGACCTCACCTGCCTTAAGTCCAAATTTTTCGCATACAGAGGTCTTTATTCCCTGACTAAATGCCTCTTCAAATATTTGCTCCGAGTCTCCGTCGGTTATATCCTCCGGAGGTACAATGTCCGAAAAATCTCCGGATATAAGCTCGGATAGAGCATTTATAAAGGGTGACGAGGCAACAGAGAACAAAAGAATTCCAAAGGCAAATTTACGCACTCCGTCAAGCCTTGACTTGTAGGAAATAAGCGAGAGCAGCGATAGCACCGATGATACGGCAAAGAGGCTTATCATATATTCGTTCACTAAAGCGCGGCTCCCCCTTTCATAAACATTACAATTTCTATTATATATACAAGTGTAGAGACGGTATAGAGGGCAATCATTGAGTCCAGTGAATATTTAAAGGCGGTCAGCATCCGCATAGCGCTTCCCCTGCCTAAAAATTCAGCAAACGAAAGGGTTACGGCAATCGCAGCTCTGTAAAGAAGAAGCATAACAAGAGGAGAGAGAGCCATTACCGCAATTACCGCTATTCCCCCTGCGCCAACAAGGCTTTTTGCATAGGTGAGCCCCGAAACAATGGTAGAAAGAGCGCCCGACACCGAGCTGCCAACCACGGGAATAAGTCCGGATGCCGCATATCTCGCAGCTCTTATTGCCGCGCTGTCAGCAGCGGATGCCACTACAGTTTGGAGGGCAAAGACTGCGCTGAGCACTGCAGAAATTATACCTACGCAAAAGATAAAAAAGCTTTTTACCCCCGAGGTTATTTTAAGGCTGCCCTCATCACCGAATGAGGTTATAAGAGCCATTGCAAGTCCAAGCCCTACAACGGAAATAAAGAAAGTGCTTCCCGCACCGCCAAGGAGCCAAAGGGTAAGGCTCATTCCCGAGCTTTGTACGGCAGCGGTTCCACCGCCGCCCCCTGCTAAGGTTATAGCCGTCATTACAGGCATAAGGGCAGAAAAGACAGACGAAAGAGCCGAAATCCCCTCTGCCACCTCTGAAAAAAGAGAGCCTATCTTTGAAAACACAAGTATGGTGCATACAGCTCCCACTCCCGCCTCTATCGGCGCTGCCATCTCCCCCTCTATCATAGAAGAAAGTGAAAGCAAAACAGCACTTCCCAAAACAATAAGCAAAAAAGAAAATATCTCCCCACGCCTCTGCGAAAGCACCGAAAGAAGCTCGGAAATCAGGGCATCGGGCCCAATAAGAGATAATACATCCTCGCCGTCTTTAAGCTTGTCCCCGTACTCCTCAGGCATAGCCTCTCTGAAATCTTCTATGTAATCTTCCGCCTCTTTTGCCGAGCAGCCAAAAGAAAAAGCAGAAAAAATGACAATTATTATTAACATTTTTATGATTTTCTTCATTTTAACAAGGAAATCCCCAGCTCAAGTATATCTAAGAAGTACGGAAAAATTATTAAAAGAATTTCAATTTTACCAGCAGAAAGCAGCGCCTTTGATATTCCTGCTTCTCCAAGCTCGGATAAAATGTCAGCGCCTATACCAAAAAGGTAGCCTGCTCCGACTATTTTCGCAGCGCATTTTGCAGCCTCGCCTATACCCAGTCCGTCGGCAAATCCGAGAATTTGCGAAGCCATTTTCCCTATTTCGGGCGCCATAACCGAAAAGAGGATAGCTCCGCCAAGCGCCCCGAATGCCCGTTTGCCGCGAAAGCCCGCCTCAGAGAGAAGACTGGCGGTCACCCCTATCAGCAGGGCAGCTCCAATCCACTTTAAAATCATAACGAAAAGACATCCTTCAAAGTTTGTATAAGTACGCCTATACGCTGGGCAAGAAGTATGAGTATTATCACCATACCCACAAGCGAAACCAGGGTTGCCTGCTCGTCCCTGCCCGACTTAGAAAGTATTTGGCAAACAACCGCAACGATAAGAGCGGCTCCCGCCACCTTTAATATAAGCTCAACATCCATAACCGACTCCAGAATTATATTATTAAAATTACCACACCCAAAGCTGCCGCCGTGACAAGAGTGCGGGCAACCTTTAGGTCATTTTTGTTCTGTTCCCTTTCCTTGGCTAAGCACTCCTTAAGCGAGGCTGCCGCAGAGTCAAGCGCCCTTACAGCGCCGTCTTTATATTCCCTTTCAAGAGATTTAAAAAGGCTTGTCAGCTCTTTTTTTACATTCTCGCAAAGAGGCATATCATCCTTTAGCGACTTGTATGCCACGCCGAGCCCCTCTTTTTTCGCCAAATCAATAAATCCTATCTCAAAAAGAGCATCATTGTTAAAATCCCGGATAAGCTCCGAGGGAGGGGTTAAGTAACAGTTTATCTGCCGTCTTATATGCTCTGTAAGAGAAAGAAAGCCCTCGAAGAGTCTTTCGCTATGCTTAATTTTCTTTTCATACTCTGATGAAAACAGAAAAGCCGAAAGAAGAATAAGCCCTATTCCCAAAGCCTTAATTATTCCGCTCATTTTTATCCACCGTAAGAATATGTCTGCCATCTCTTTCGGAAATTCCCGCAAATACATCAAAGGCGGAAATCTCAAAAAGGGGCCTTAGCGATGTTTTTGACATAAGCTCCCTAAATGTACGGGCATGTGCCGTTGCCACTATGGGAACACCGCACCTCAGTGTATCTTTAATGGTCATAGCGTCATCGCAGCCTATTTCATCTATCATCACAACATCGGGAGACATTGTTCTTGTTGCTATTTCAAGCCCTGCTTGCCTTTTATATCCCCTTAAAATATCAACCTCACAGCCGCGGTAATCCTCGGGGAAAAATTCCTCCCTCTCGTCAACAACGCAAACTCTTAAGGGCTTTTTCCCACTGCCGAGAGCTCTGGCAAGCGAGCGCAGCGCAGTTGTTTTTCCACCCCCGGGAGAAGAGTAAATAAGCATCCCCGACATGGAGCTGAAAAATGCTGATGCAAGCTCGTCAGCTATATCGCACCCACTTCCGGGAATTCTGAAAACCAAAGAGCTTATATCATCAACTCCAACAAGCGCCCTGCCCTCGTACCTTGCGGAGCCAACAATTCCGACACGCACCCCTCGGTCAAAGGATATATATCCCTCAGAGATTTTATCTCTTTGGGCATAGACCGCTCCGCCGCATATGCCGGTAACTATATTTGTAATTTCCTCCGCTGTGACAGAGCAAAAAAGCGGTAAAAGCTCAGCTCCGAGACGCACAGAGGCTCGTCCCGATGCCCTGAGCCTTATCTCTCTTATCTCCGAGAGTCCGCCCATCCTGCTGCGGCAGAGCTGAATTATTTCTTTCTCAAAACGCTCGGGCAAAACGGAAATTACAGCCTCCGCCGCACATTTTTCTTCTACTCTAAGCATAGACATCCTCTTTCTCTGTGTTATTTTACAAAACCCACGCACTTGTATAATAACTATATTTTTACTTTTTTTACTATTGACAACTACCCCGCTATGTGCTAAAATAAGGTATATTTTTGGCATTCCGTGCCGCATTTTGGCGGCTGGCGCAACCACAGAAAGGATTTATGCACAATGAAATCTACCGGCATTATAAGAAATATTGACGAGCTTGGACGCATAGTTGTACCTAAAGAAATTCGAAAAAAACTGGGTATTGAAAACACAGACCCTGTTGAAATATATGTTGAAGACGATAAAATAATTCTAAAAAAATATCTTCCCGCCTGTCATTTTTGCGGAAACACCGAGGATGTTTCAGACTTTAAGGGCAAAAAAATCTGCTTTGAGTGTATAAAAACTATTAAAGAAATTTAAAATTATTCGCAGGACTTAGCTGCTCCTGCGGATTTTTTTTATAATCTCTTGATTTTCACGCTTCATTATGTTACAATGTATGCGAAGAATTTTTTTATCTGAAAGGAAATATAAAAATGAAAGTTGTAACCTTTGGTGAGCTTATGCTCAGACTCCAGCCCTACAATTACGAGAGATTTGTTCAGTGCGACCACGTTGAATTCACTTTCGGCGGCGGTGAGGCTAACGTTGCTGTTTCTCTTGCAAACTACGGTATGGATGCAACCTATGTTACTAAGCTCCCCGCGCATGCTATCGGTCAGGCAGCTGTAAACAGCCTTCGCAGATACGGCGTTGACACCACAAAGATCGTTCGCGGCGGTGACAGAGTTGGTATCTACTTTAACGAGAAGGGCGCTTCTCAGAGAGGCTCTGTATGTATCTATGACAGAGCAAATTCCGCTATCGCAAAGGCTTCACGCGAGGACTTTGACTGGGATGCAATCTTTGAGGGTGCTGACTGGTTCCACTTTACCGGTATTACTCCCGCTCTTGGCGCAAATGTTGTTGAAATCTGCCGCGATGCCTGCAAGGCTGCAAAGGCTAAGGGAGTTAAGATCTCCTGCGACCTCAACTACCGCGGTAAGCTTTGGACAAGAGCTGAGGCAAGAGAGGCTATGACCGATCTTTGCCAGTATGTTGACGTTTGTATCTCCAACGAGGAGGACGCAAAGGACGTATTCGGCATCGAGGCTGAGGCTACCGACATCTACGGCGGTAAGCTTAACCACGAGGGTTACAAGTCTGTTGCAAAGCAGCTTGCTGACAAGTTTAACTTCGAGTATGTTGCTATAACTCTCCGTGAGTCTCGCTCCGCATTCGATAACGGCTGGTCGGCTATGCTCTATAACGTAAAGGAAGATGAATACTGCTTCTCCAAGAAGTATGACCTCCACATCATCGACCGTGTTGGCGGCGGTGACTCCTTCGGCGGCGGACTTATTTACTCGCTCTTAAGCGGCAAGACTACTCAGGGCGCTGTTGAGTTTGCAGTTGCTGCATCTGCTCTTAAGCACTCTATCGAGGGTGACTATAACATGGTTACCGTTTCTGAGGTTGAGAAGCTTGCGGGCGGCGACGGCTCGGGTAGAATTCAGAGATAATTATTATAAATTCAAAGGGAGGCGCAGGTCTCCCTTTTCTGTTGCAAGCTTAATTTTCATCCTCATCCACCGCCAAAGGCGGTCCCCCTTCCCCAAGGGGAAGGCTAATCAGGCGGCGACGGCTCGGGTAGAATTCAGAGATAATTAAAGAGGAATGCAAAACCTTTTTGCAAAAAGGTTTCACACTTCCAAAAATTCTTAAAGCATTTTAGGAGAGGTTGATTGCTTGACCTCTCCTTTTTTACAGGGTGTTTTTTGCCTCGCTTTTTGTGTTAGTGCGCGCGGCTGACTCTCTCGCTTGACAAATATGGTAAAAGGTGGTATAATGCGTATAACACATAAAGGAGACGAACGATGAAAAAGCTTTATACAATAGTTTTAGTAATATTTCTCATTTTGGTTATTGCGGTAGGAGCTGTTGCTGCTCTGGCATTTGGATTTTATCACTTCTATCTCAGTCCTCAACCTGCGGAGTTTGAATATTCTCAGGATATTTCGGCTATAAAATCGGTTAATATTGTTCAGCTGGAAAAGGTTAGAGAGGATAAGTTTAACTTTATTCCGGTTACCGAAATTAAGGATGTTGATGTATTTATTTCTGACTTTGAAAAGCTTGAATGCACAAAGGGATTCTCTATCGAGGCTCTCTTAAGGCTTGCCGATATAGACGGGATTTCGGCCATAATGATTACCTATTCTGACGACAACTTTGATGTTATAACACCTTACGGAAATATTGATTCCACAATATTCACCCCCGACATTACACTTGACACGGTGCTTAATGAGAAATTTTTCTTCTTTGACCGAAACGAGTTTGACGGATTTATCAAAAATTATTCTGAAAAATAATAGGAGTTAGGGATTAGGAGTTAGGAGTTAGGAGTTAGGAGTTAGGAGTTAGGGGTTAGTGAATAGTTTTAGAGAGTTGATTGTGTGGCAAAAGTCAATGGAGCTGGTAAGGCAAACATACATAATCATAGATAGATTGCCGCGAGAGGAAAAGTATGCATTGGCAGACCAAATGAGGAGAAGCGTTGTGTCCATCCCCTCTAACATAGCAGAAGGTTACGAAAGAGTTTCTTCAAAGGAATATATTCACTTTTTATCGATAGCCAACGGATCGAAAGCGGAACTTATGACTCAATTTGAAATTTGTAAAATGCTCGGATATGCTGAAGATTTTGCAACCGTTAACCAGTTGTGCGATGAAATAGGCAAAATGCTTAATTCGATTATCAAAAAATTAGAATCTATGGTATAAACCCAATTTATAAAAAACGTGGAAGCGACTCTCTGCGAGTTCATCTTCCACGTTTTTATATCCCCTATCTCCTAACTCCTATCTCCTAATCCCTAACTCCTAATCCCCAACTCCTCCGCATATCTTACCGCATCCATGGCATCCTTTGCATATTTATCGGCGCCTATTTTTGCGGCATAATCGGCTGTGAGAACTGCACCGCCAACGATGATTTTTGCATTCGGGGCTTTGCTTCTAAGCTCCTTTATCGTCGCTTCCATAGCGGGAACGGTAGTCGTCATCAAAGCCGAGAGTCCCACAAGGGGCGCACCCGAATCCGCTGCCGCCTTTGCAACCGTATCGGGCGGAACGTCCTTACCAAGGTCAATTACATTATATCCGTAATTTTCAAGTATAAGCTTTACAATGTTTTTGCCTATATCATGAATGTCTCCTTGGACCGTGGCGACAACAATTGTTTGCTTTTTCACACCTTTTTCGCCTGATATGGCCATATGGCTTTTAATTTTCTCAAATGCTGCCCCTGCCGCCTCGGCACTCATAAGAAGCCCGGGGAGATATACGGTTTTTTTCTCATACCCCTCGCCAACCTTATTAAGGGCAGGAATTATTTCTTCGTTGACTATTTCCAGAGGCTCGATACTCTTTAACAGCTCCTGTGTCAAATCTGCAGCCTTTTCCTTAAATCCCTTTATAATAGCTCTTGAAAGCTCCGAGGAATATTCCTCGGTTGTTTTTTTCTCGGCGGTGGGCTTTGGCGCTTCGGCTATCACGAGGCTCTCTGCCTTTTCGATATATTCCGAGCAATTTTCGTCAAGGCCTGAAAGGACCCTATAAGTATAATATACTCGCATCATATCGGCAGAATATGGGTTCATTATTGCGGCATCAAGCCCCTTTGCCAAAGCCAGGGCAAAGAAAGTTGAGTTTACCGCATCTCTCACAGGAAGTCCAAAGGATATGTTTGACACTCCGAGAGATGTATGGCAGCCAAGCTCTCTCTTAATGGTCTCAAGAGCGGAAAGAGTCACATTTGCCGCCTCAGAATCCGCGCTTACAGTCATTGCAAGAGTATCAAAAATTATGTCTTTTTTATTTATTCCGTAGCTTTCGGCAGTTTTAAGTATCTTTCTTGCGATATTAACTCTTTCCTCCGCGGTTTTTGGTATTCCCGACTCGTCAAGAGTCAGGGCAACGACTACACCGCCATACTTTTTAACAAGAGGAAATACCGCCGCCATGCTCTCCGCCTTGCCGTTTACCGAATTAATCATTGCCTTACCGTTATAAAGGCGCAGCGCTGATTCCATAGCAGAGGGGTCTGATGTATCTATCTGCAATGGAAGGTCTGTTACCGCTTGAAGCTCGGTTACACAGCGGGTAAGCATTTTACACTCGTCTATATCCGGGAGCCCAACATTCACATCAAGTACATGAGCTCCCTGCTCCTCTTCTCTCACACCCTCTGTCAGAATATAGTCTATATCATTTTCTATAAGGGCTTGCTTAAAGCGCTTTTTTCCCGTGGGGTTTATTCTCTCTCCTATAAGTACAGGAGATTTACCAAAGACTACCGCGTGGGTATAAGAGGAAACAACTGTTATATTTTTTTGAGCTGCGGGCAAAGGGTTTCTGTCCGCAAGCTTTTTCGCAAGAGCGGAAATATACTCGGGTGTTGTGCCACAGCAGCCGCCAAGGACTCTGACACCCTTGTCAAAAAGCGAGACGCACTCGGAGGCAAAGTCCTCGGGAGTTACATTATATCTTGTCTCACCGTTTACCACAGAGGGCAGTCCCGCATTTGGTTTTAAAATTACTGGAACTGACGAAACCTCGAGAAGCCGGGATATAACAGGTGAGAGCCCCTCGGGACCGAGAGAGCAGTTTGCGCCGATAGCGTCAGCCCCCATTCCCTCAAGAAGCGCTGCCATAGCCGAGGGCGATGCTCCTGTCATAAGCTTTCCGTCATCACCGTAGGCATTTGTTACAATTACGGGAAGTGTGGAGTTTTCCTTTGCCGCAAGGAGAGCCGCCTTTGTCTCATAGGAGTCGTTCATTGTCTCAATTGCGATAAGGTCTGCACCAAATTTCTCTCCAAGGCGAACCGTTTCGGCAAAAATCCCTACCGCCTCTTCGAAATCAAGGTCGCCCAGGGGTGAAAGAAGTCTGCCTAAAGGACCTATATCAAGAGCTACGAACATGGGGTTTTTGCTCTTTGCCGTCTCTCTTGCCGCCTTTGCATTATTTATAGCAGCTCCCACGATTTCACGCAGCTCCTCCGAAGAGAATTTAAGCGAATTTGCGCCAAAGGTGTTAGAATAAACAACATTGCTTCCTGCCTCAAAATAGGCTCTGTGTATTCCCTGTATCACCTCGGGGTGAGAAATATTCCACCTTTCGGGAAGCTCACCGGGGGTAAGTCCCTCTTTTTGCAAAAGAGTACCCATTCCGCCGTCAAGCAAAACACTATTATTTTTTAAAAACTCTCTAAAATTCATAATATTCTCCTAGCCATAAGACTTGTTAGTTCGATTCCCTTACGGCTTACTCTATCCCCGCAAATGCCGTCACCGACTTTGTGGGAGTCATTAAAAGAGATGCTCCAAGGGTTATTCCGACATTTTTCGCAGGGTCAAGAAGCGAAAAAATATCCCTTTGAGCTTCAAGCGGCAGGTCACCGTAGCCCGGGCTGAATCGGGGCCTAAGCTTAACCGAGTTATTCTCTTCAAATTCCTTTACAAACATGTCGCAAAGCGCCTCAACCCGCTCTGTTCCCATAGCAGAAACAAGCAGGGCGCGCGAGGGTGAGAGACGTGTGTATTTTGCTATTTCTCTGTCAAAATCTATTCCCACAGTTGCGGCAAAAACCACCGCTTTTTTACAGCCTGCAAGATTTTTCGCAAGATTTTGTGACCTTATCTTAAAGAAACCAAAATCGCATACACCGTCACTGACACTAACCGACAGTGTGGTATAGCACACCGCAGAGGCTACGTCAGGGCACTTTGGCAAAGCCGTATCATCTGTACAGGGGGAGGCGGCATAACGCAAAACCTCCCCTTTTGATACGGGAGGCAATGCTAAATTTCTTGTTATCCGAACTGTCATTTTCCTAAAATATCCGAAAGATTTGCCATTATTCTTTCGGCAATCTCGGGCTTGTTCATCGAATAAATATGTACATGGCTTATTCCATTGGCATAAAGGTCTATTATCTGGTCTGTGGCATAAGCTACGCCCGCCTGCATCATAGCCTTGTCATCAGAGCCGAACTTGTCCACAAGATTTTTAAATCTCTCAGGCATAAATGAGCCCGAAAGCTTTATTGCTCTTTCAACCTGCCTGCCGCTGGTTATTGGCATTATACCGGGTATCACAGGTACGGTTATGCCAAATTCGCGAATTTTGTAAAGAAAGCTGTACAAAATGTTGTTGTCAAAGAACATCTGGGTTGTAAGAAAGTCGCATCCTGCGTCAACCTTTTCCTTAAGAAATTTTATGTCCTCTCTTCTGTCCCGGCTCTCGGGATGTATCTCGGGATAACATGCTCCACCAATGCAAAAATCGGCTTTTGATGCCTTAAGCTCTCTTACCAGCTCTACCGCGTGGCGGTAATCCCAAAGGCTTCTGTCCTCGTTTTCCTTTTCGGGGGGATATCTCCTCTGAGCGCCATAACATTTTGTATTCCCGCGCTTCTTATATCCTCTATTCTCTCTCCGACCGTCGCCTTGGTTGAAGAAACGCAGGTAAGGTGGGCAATACTCGGCACACCGTAGCGCTCCTTTATATTTTTTGCAATATCCAAAGTATATTTGCTTGTTCCGCCCCCCGCGCCATAGGTAACACTCATAAACGAGGGCTTAAGACCGGCTATTTTCTCGGTTGCCTCTTTGACACTCTCATAGCCCGTTTCGGTTTTGGGCGGAAAGACCTCAAAGGACAGGGATAATCTCGGATCCTTAAGAAGATTTGAAATTTTCATAGGCTTCTCCGTCTGTCAGAATAAAATAAATGCTGCGATAACAATAACCGCAAGAGCTGCGGCTAGGATACCCGCAAGAATAAGCGTTCTCTTAAGCGCTCCTCTGCCCGCACGCTTTGATGCCGCCTTAAGATAGACAGAGAGCGGATCCTTGCCGCGCTTTACATCCTTTGTAAATGCTTTAAGCCAGGATATATCACCCTTGGCAACCGTGTCTATATTTTTAATAGCACCGGGCTCATGGGCAATACGGTTTCTTATACTTCTGTATTTTGTAAGTCTGTGCAAGGCATTTTCTCTACCTGAGGCAAATCTTACGTCTGTGAGCTTTCTGATATATTCGGTTATTCCCGACTTTGTGTCAAATCTTTCAGCGCAAAGCTTATCAAGCTCAAGATATTCGCTGAGAAATGCTTGGTTAATTTTACTGTTGTTCATTGCTTACTCCTTTAATACGGGGTATTTTTGTTAATATTATTTTACACTTTGGCAAAAGCTTTTTCAAGGGGAAGTCTGTAATATTTTGTCAGGCTCAACCAATATAACCTCACCAAGGTGAAGAGAATATATTCCAATCTCCGATGGCACACGGCCGAAAATCCGCTCCGCTGCCAAGGCATAATAGCTAAGCTGAGTTCTGTGCCTGTCGGCAAGAGTTTTTCTGCCCTTTTCTCTGTCAGAAAGCTCATCGGGTGAAAGGCGGTCGGTTTTATAGTCATAGAGGGCTATTGTTCCGTCATCTCTTTCAATTATACAGTCTATAACTCCCTGAACAAGGATTCCTCTGTCCTTATAGATTTTTCTCTTTTCTTCATCGGCGGTAAAATATGCGGATGGCAGCCTTACGTTAAATCTAAGCTCTCTATAAAGCGATTTTGCTTCCAGCATATCCGAAAACAGCTTTGACTTTCTGAAGCCCTCAAGCTCAGAAATTCGCACTCTTTTGCCGTCGGCTGCTGATATAAAGCCCTCTTTTACAAGCCTTTCAAGCTCCGCCTCAGCTCCTCCTTCCGCAAAGCGATTGAGGTCGCAGAACTGGAGAACATAGTGGGTTGCAATACCCCTCTTTGCGCTCTCATCGGCTTTTGAGCCGCTCATAAAGGTTGGAAGCTTTATTCTTCCGCTGTCGCGCTTTTCGTCTATCGGCAAAACAACACCCTCATCGGCTATATCGAGCACCTGCGGGTAGGTTTTTGAAACCGACATCTTTTCAGGCAGGCGGCAAAGCGCCTCTCTCGGGTAGCGGTAGGTAAATCTCTCATAAAGCTTGTCCATAAGCCCCTCGTCACAGGGCGCGTCGGTAACGGTTGCAGGAGATACTGCATCCTTGCTTTCGGAAATATAGCTAATCACGTTATCCGCAATGAATTCCTCTTCCGAAAGTGCTTTTACGCCCGAGGCGGTAAGAATTATTTCAAGATATGACGAAAGACTTCTTGCGCTGTATGGAGAAAGTGTGTTTTTTAGATATTCTACCCTTGAGAGATATTTTTCTCTGTCCGCAAGAGGCGAAACACCGACAATATAAAGCTGCTCCCTTGCTCTTGTCATAGCAACATAAAGCACCCTAAGCTCCTCTTCAAAGCTACGGCGGAAGTTGTAATGGTTTATAACATCAAAAACAGGGTTATTGACTGCCGAAAGCCCCGAGGGTGTGCGAAGCCTTACCGCTATTCCCATGTCCGAGCTGTAAGCCAGGCGGTTCTTTGAATCCTTGTTAGTCAATTTATCGCCTGTATTCACGAGAAATACTATCGGGTATTCAAGTCCCTTCGATGCGTGGCAGGTCACTATTTTTACCGCTTCTCCATCGGCCTTTTCGCGGGGTTCATCAAAGGTTGTGCGCTTGTCTATAAGACTGTTTATAAAGTGTATAAAGTTATAAAGCCCTAAGAATTCCCCTGCCTCAAACTCACGGGCATAGTCATAAAGAAGCATAAGATTTTCTTTGCCGCCGCTGTTTGACGCAAGAGCCAAAAGCCCCGTCTCGTGATAGAGCCTGAAAAGCAGCTCATCACATCTCACTCCCTCGGAGAGAGTGCGGTATCTGTTAAGAGACTTAACAAAATCCAAGCCCTTTTGGAACTCGGGGTGGGCTTTGTTATACCTTATCAGCGCATCATACAGGCTTCCCTCTTTGCCCTCGCCGCGACGGATAAGATACATCTCATCGGGTGTAAAGGAATAAAGAGGAGAACACATAAGTCCCGCAAGATAAACATCTCTGCCCGGGTTGTCTATTGAATTTAAAAGGCATAGTACAAGAAGAATTTCCGCAGAAAGGAAAAAGCTTTTTGCACCGGATATTTTAACAGGTATTCCCTCTTTTTCAAGAGCCTCGGCATAAAGGCGGTCCTTCCCCTTTGCGTTTCTCAATATAATCGCTATATCTGAGGGTGACGGAGTGTTTCCGTTATTCAGTCTTCCTGAATTTAAGAGCTCTTTTATCTTTTTTGCCACAACCGTTGGCGCCGAGCTGTTCTCTTCATCATCATCATCGGTGTGATGAGAGTCACCCGACACCTGCTTTTCCATCATACATATTTCGGGGGTGCGGTACTCGGGCACAGAATCCGAAACCTTTGAGTATACCAGCCTGTCCTCTTCAAGATAGCCGATAGACCCACCGAGAAGACCGAACATTTTATCAAACACCGAATTTACAAAATCAACAATTCCTCTGTCACATCTGAAATTGTTTGACATAAAAACAGACGCGGGCGCTTCATTCTCCGCTTTGTCAATAGGGGCAAAGCTGTTTTTCATCTCTGCAAAAATTTCGGGGCAGGCTGAGCGGAAGCCATAAATGCTCTGCTTTATATCTCCTACCATAAACCTGTTGTCGGGGCGGGATATAGCCTCGAAAATGCTGTTTTGAAGAGCATTTACATCCTGATACTCATCGATATATATAGCGCTGAAGCTGTTTTTTAAATTTTCGGAAATATCGGTAAGTGTGCCGTCATCCGCAACTAAGCATTTGTAAGCAAATCGCTCAACATCCGCATAAGAAAGCAAGCCTCGGCGGAGCTTTTCGGATACGAATGCCGAGTCAAACTCCTGAAGAAATCTGTAAAGCACCGAAATCTTATCGTAAAGCCCATCGTATAGGGTGTACCACTCCTCTACCGTATAGTTGAAGAGAGAGCGTATTTTTTTAATATCCTCCTTTAAGCTTTCGCGCATGGCGTCGTAAAGCTCCATATTAGGAGTTTTTTCTCCCTTTATGGGCTGACGGCGGTCAAGCTTAAAATCGGATATTGCAGCCCTTAGCTCTGTGTAATCCTTTTTGGAACGAAGAACCGAAAGGACATCTATATCCCGAAGAGCCAAGGCATAATATTTTTTGCTGTCGTCATCACCGTAGGCAAATCTCTCGCAAAGGCTTTCTGCAAGAGCCAGATAATGGCTTAAAAGCTCGTCAAGCCTGCTAAGAATATAAGAGAGGTGTGGCATCTCAGATGCCTTGGAGTACAAATCGGTTTTATAAATCTCACAAAGGTCACCGACCAAATCAACACCTCTAACAGAGCTTTCGCACTTTTCGTACACGAGTCTGAATATGTCAACAAGCTCCTCTGTGCGCTTTGAGTCGGTAAGACAGTCAGAAAGAGACTCAAGCTCCTCGGGGGTTGCAATTTCCGGCAGCAAGCCGGAATACACTGTCTCAATAAGTCCACCAAGGATAGATGAGGAGATAAGCTCGCACTCGGCAGCATCGGCAATTCGATAATTAAACGGTACGCCTACCCTGTCGGCCCCCGAGCGGAGAATATCTCCGCAAAAAGAGTCTATTGTTCGAATTTTTGCCTGCGGAAGCATAAAGAGCTGGCGCTCTAATGTACGGTTTTCGGGATTTGCTCTCACCGCATCCTCCAGCGCCTTTTGTATTTTAACACGCAGCTCAGAGGCCGCCGCGTTGGTAAAGGTTACAACAAGGAGGCTGTCAACCGACACCGGATTTTCTTCATCCATAAGTGAGCGTATTATGCGCTCGGTCAGCGTTGCGGTCTTTCCCGAGCCTGCCGCAGCCGAAACGAGCAGGGTTCTGTCTCTTGTCTCTATTGCCTGCAGCTGCTTTTCGGTCCATTTTCTTTCGCTCATATTTACGCCTCCTTCTTTCGTTTTATAAATATTTTAACACAAAAGGACAGGCTTTTCAATAGAAATATTATGTATATATATATGTTTTCTCTTGCAGAAGAGAAAAATTTGTGGTAAAATAGGCTATGTAATTATCTCTAGTCAAGAGAGAACAATACGAACCCGTTTGAAAGATGCAGATTTCGTGTAATACTTCGGTAAAAATCCTTATAATATTCTAGCCGTAAGGAAATTGAACTAATAAGTCTTACGGCGATAACTTTTGGAGAAAGGAGCGCCTTTATGAGTATTAATATTGGAAAAATTCAAATGCCTCTCGGAATAATGCTGGCGCCTATGGCAGGATATACTGACAGGGCTATGCGCCTTGTTTGCCACGAATACGGCTGCGAATACTCGGTTACCGAAATGGTAAGTGCAAAGGCGGTGGTCTTTAATGACAAAAAAACCTTTTCTCTTGCTAAAATTCTCCCCGACGAGGGACCTGTCGCAATACAAATTTTCGGCTCAGAGCCCGAGGTTATGGCAGAGGCTGCATCAAGGCTCGAAAATCCCGAGGTCGGTGCCTCGCCTGTTGCAATTGATATAAATATGGGCTGCCCTGTGCACAAGATATTCTCAAACGGAGAGGGCTCGGCTCTTATGCGCTCACCCGAGCTTATAGAAAAAATTGTCTCATCGGTAAAAAGCGCCGTTTCTATCCCTGTAACCGTAAAATTAAGGTCGGGAATTGACTCATCCAGCATAAACGCAGTTGAATGCGCTCTTGCCGCAGAAGCAGGGGGAGCGAGCATGGTTTGTCTCCACGGCAGAACAAGAGTACAGATGTACGGAGGAAAATCCGACCGAGAAATCATTAAAAATGTTAAGAATTGTTTGCATATACCTCTAATTGCCAACGGCGATATTGTATCCGGCGATGATGCGCTCTCTATGCTTCGTGACACAGGAGCTGACGGAATTGCCATAGGGCGAGGGGCTGTTGGGAACCCATTTATATTCTCGGAAATATGCGCTAAGCTCACAGGAAAAGATGGAATAGCTGTTTCTCTTTCAGAAAGAGCGAGCACCGCTCTTTATCAGCTTAAGACCGCCATATCCGACAAGGGCGAGGGAGTTGCAGTAAACGAAGCAAGAAAGCAAATCTCCTTTTACCTAAAGGGCTTCAGAGGAGCCGCCGCTCTGAGACAAAAAATTAATACATCAACCACATATGCCGAGGTTGAGCGCGCCTTTGCGGAAGCTCTTGCCGAGTCATAATAAAAACCGACAAGCAGACTGTCCGCCAAAACGGATGAGTCAAACCCTTGTCGGTTCTTTTTGTTTTATTTTCCTATATCGTAAAGACTTCTTATCTTGAGCTGCTTTTTTAGGCTCTTTGCTGTTTCCACAGGCGATGACACCGTAAAGTTGATTTTTACAGGAACCTCTGAGGTTATATCAAAGTAATTATCCGAAAATACCGCATCGGTATCCGCAAAGTCAATCTCCACTCCGCCCGCATAGCAGGAAGAAGTAAGCGTTATGCTGAATCTGCGGTCAGCGCCCGCAATTTCCGCCTTTATATCGGGATTTTTATATACAAAGTTTTTGGGAGCGGCAAAAAGATACGTTCCCTTGGCTAAGGTAGAATTACCCTCGGTAAAGGAGTACTCGATAAGCCTTTCATGCTCGTGTGAAGCTATATACTCGGACAAATCGTGAGTAAATACCGTGCGGGATGAATTCTCGGCTATATCTATTTCCTCCGAATACTTATATACTACCTTGTTATCATTATCTATGATTTTGTACTCAAGAAGACCAAACACCGCATATGCCTTATTGTTTATGGCAATGAAGCTCACTGAGCCCCCGTTTGCCTCTGCGGTTATTGTTACGGGAGCAAAGAAGCTCTTTGCATAATACTGAAGAGCCTTCCAGCCCGCCTCGGTGTCAAGAGAAGAGCTTGAAATAAGCCTCCGTGCGCTGATTTCCGAAAATACAGCTCTTCCATCTTTGCCAAGAGAGATACGACGCTTTAACATTTCCTTTTTTGTATTTTCCGCCTGAGTAAGCCTTGTAAGATAGGCAAAGTCAGAGGGGGTATAAGCATATAGATATCTTTCGGCAGCAGAATGAGCCATAGCTATGCATTTTTCGCCGCTATGCTTTTCCATCTCTGAGGAAAAGACGTTTCTATCCTCGGGAGCTATAACCGAATATGTAACCTTGTCTCTCGGAACAGAGCTTTCGCCAAAATATTCAGGAGCCTCAGGAACAAATGAACAGTCAACGCCGGGAATCATTTCTTTGATTTTTGAAGCCGCCTGAGAGCTTTCGGCATCACCGATAACGTCAACATGGACAAACGACGGATGATGTGCAACCGAGGCAACATCCGACAGAGATATTTCGGTTATTTCTGTCATCTCGTAGATAACCGCTATACCGTGAACGTCGCAAAGGTCAAAGAATGCGCCCTCGGGCAGTCTGCCGCCTCTAATCACAAAGCAATTAAAGCCTGCCATAGCCGCTGATGTAACAAATGCCGCAGTACGCTTTCTTGATACCTCGGGAGTATATATTGTCTCGGGAACATATACCGCTCCCATAGGTAAAAAGATATTTTCATTTATAGTAAAGAGATTGTCCTCTCCCGCAGCTATTTTGCGAAGTCCTACCTTGAATTCGAGGGTGTCCTCCGCCTCTGCATCGCCGTAAAGATTTACTGTTAGCTTATATATATTCTGAACTCCAAATCCCTGAGGATTCCAGAACAACGGATCGCTTATGTGTATGGTTGCGATACCATTTACAAATCCGCCGTAATATATTTGCCCCGAGCCGGAAATAAGAGTTGCTACCCCACGGCTGTTCTCAGAACTTCCCACAGAGGATATTTCAACCGAAAGCGATACCAAATCGCCCTCGCGAGCCTCGCTTATGCGAACGTCATCTATTATGGAGTTGTTAAAGCGCAGAAGCGTGACGGCAGAAAATACACCAACATCCCAATCGGGCTCCGCGAACTCGATTGTCAGCGTGTTTTCACCTTTTTTTATGCTCTCTCCTACATCAAAAAGCATCCTTCCGCGCGCGCCGGAGGTTTTTCCTACCGATGTTCCGTTAACAAAAAACTCAGCGGGGCTATGCACTCCGCACACACGAATATATGTGTGCTTTGCGGTGTGGAGCTCCTCGTCAATCAAAATACGGGCTGTGGCGCTCATTTTGCGCACAGGGCATCTTTCGCGAGTATCTTCGGCTTTCGCAAGACCCATATCCGCCATTACCGAATGGAGAGTAAAAGGAACTGTAGCCGTACACTCGTCTGCTCCTCCTATATTCAAAAGGAACTCTTTAATTTCGTATTTTAACATATCTTTCTCCGTTCTTCGCCTATAAGGGCAAATTTTAAGGATTTATTTTGAAAGAATTTCGTATCCCTCGTCAGTTACCAAAATTTCATACTCCACTTGAGCCGACAGCCCACCGTCTAAGGTGCGTACAGTCCAACCGTCGCGAGGGTCTATATAAATCTTTGATTTTCCTTGATTTATCATAGGCTCGATTGTAAATATCATTCCGGGAAGAAGCACCATTCCACCCCCAAGCGCGCCAACATGGCAAACGTATGGGTCCTCGTGCATCTGAAGTCCCACACCGTGGCCGCCTATCTCACGAACCACCGTAAATCCTTGTTGTCTTGCGTGGCGGTTGATATAATAGCCTATATCACCAAGGTGAGATTCATAGGGCTTAATGGACCTTACGGCAAGCTCCACCGCCTCAGCCGCAGTATTTACAAGTCTTTGAGCATCGGATGAAATTTTGCCAAAGGTGTACATTCTTGATGCATCACCAAAATAACCCTCGTATACCGTAGTACAGTCTACGTTGATTATATCTCCCTCTCGGATAACATCTCTGTCAGACGGAATTCCGTGACAGACAACGTCATTTTTTGACGTACATACGGCTTTGGGGAAGCCCTCATATCCAAGGCAGGCAGGCTTGCCGCCAAGGGCGCGGGTTTCACGCATAACAATTCTGTCAACATCCTCTGTGGTCATTCCAATCTCAATTTCTCGGCTCACTGCGTCAAGTATCAGCGAATTTACCTTTCCGGCTGTGCGGCAGCCCTCAATTTGGGCATCGGTTTTTATCATTTTTACCGAGGGTGTCCTGTAATTTAAAGAGCGAAGCCTCTTTATATATTCCTCTGTGCTCTCGTTAAGCTCTCTGCGGGGCGCTAAAGATGTATTAATGTTATATATTCTCTTGGCTTTAAGCATTACTCGCCTCGTTATCCTTTTATTTCTTACAGTATACCACAGTTTTTAAAAAATTTCAACTTCAATATAAAAAATTAAGGGACCGAGTCAAAAAAACTCGGTCCTCCGCTCGAAAAATGTAAATATTTATTTACTTTGCTTTCTTTTTTGCCAATTTGTCTGTTACCTTAAATACAAGCTTCTGCAAGTCTTTTTTAAGAAGAACAAACAAAAGCCCAAGGGATATTCCCGCAGCAACCGTTCCGATAAGGAATGTTGGGTTTTCAAGAGCGGGCAAAAATCCCTGACAGATAATAACCTTCATTCAGCGAGATTTTGATTTCTGTCTGTTTTTCCATAGTCTGCAGGTCATATTTTGCAAGCTGATTTTGCCCCATAACATAAAGAAATTTACCGTCTGCCGCAATCTGTCCTGGGCAAAATCCCAAGTCATAGGTTAAAATATTACCGATAACAAGATCATAAACAGATAGAGAAGTTCCCTCACCTGTTATCAAGTTTCCGTGTGTTACATAGAGTTTCCCACCCACACTCATAAGGTGAAATACATCCTGCGGAAAATCAACGGTTGTTATTTCGCCTGTTGTGGTATCGTAAACTCCTACAACATTATTGAAGTTATCCTGCGGGTCTGTACTAATTGCGAAATATAGAATATCGTCAACCCCAACAACGGAACGAATACTGCAGCCAAAAGCCGATAGATCAACCTGTTTTATTACAGTCATAGCAATAGGATCAATACAATGCAGCGTACTTGACAAAGCACCATTGTCACCTGTACTCAAAAATACATACAGAACATCATTGAAAACATAAGTAGTGCTAACATACGAGTTGTTGTATTCTATGGTTTTTACTGATTTATCAATTCTGTCAATCCTGCTTACATAAGATTTGTTGTTAATGTTATTAGCGGCATAAATTGCCGAAGAATTGACGCTTACACCGTAAATTGCAATCTGGTCTAATGCAAACTGTTGTTGTTCCAATGTTTCCAAATTCAGTTGTAATATGGTCTTTTCATTTTTCTTGTTTGCCTGCCCCTGAGGAACGATATATACAACACCCTCATTGACTACCGGTGGATAGAATATTTCACCCATTGTAGCATATTTGTAATGAGCACTGCCGGTTTGCTCCAACTCTTCGTTGAAATAGAGTATGTCGCTGCTGTTTTTGCTCCCGCTTGTGCGGATAACACCGATAACATAATCTTTCGGTAGTTCATCGCTTGGGTTGCAGGTTGTCAAGCCTACTGCGCAACATAAGGAAAGAAGCAAAGCAAGTATTTTTTTCATTCGACACGCTCTCCTTTTTCTAATCTTTAATCGGTTTATAAAATTAGAGTTAACAGTGCAACAAAAAGAAGTTCATCGCTAAGCATCAATGTTAAACAAAGCGCCGTTACGTTCAACAAGCAAGAATATTTATTTACTTTGCTTTCTTTTTTGCCAATTTATCTGTTACCTTAAACACAAGCTTCTGCAAGTCTTTTTTAAGAAGAACAAACAAAAGCCCAAGGGATATTCCCGCAGCAACCGTTCCGATAAGGAAAGTGGGGTTTTCAAGAGCTGGCAAAAATCCTAAAATATCCTTAGGAATTATGGGAAGAAAATCGCCAAGATAAATACTTATAGGCACTATAAGAGCCATAAGAGCTCCCACACCGAGGCAAACTCCAAGACGCCACCTTGTAAACGGGAAGCACAAAGACAAAAGATTGATATATCCCACAAGTGTTACAACTATCATAGCCGATGAATTGAGGCACTCGGTGGATATCCCTGCGCCAAATGTACCAAGAAGCAGCATAAACAGTACCGGGATATACATAACCAAAGCCGACGGTATGCTCTCCAGCATAACGGTTTTTAAGAATGCGCCTTTTATGCGCTCGTAGTTTGGCTCAAGAGCCAGGAGTACCGAGGGGATTCCTATGACAAACAGCTCAAGAAGCATAAACTGCTTTGGCTCAAAGGGATACGTAACGCCGGGCATACATATTGCAAACAGCGAAAGCCCTATGACAAACACGGTTTTCATAAGGAAGAGAACTGCCGAGTTTCTTACATTGTTTATACAACGGCGCCCCTCCTTTACTACCTCGGGCAGAGCTGCGAAATCAGAATCAAGAAGAACTATCTGGGATATGGCTCTTGCAACCTCGCTGCCGTCTGCCATGGCGATAGCGCAGTTGGATTCCTTTAGTGCCAGAGTGTCATTTACACCGTCGCCTGTCATTGCCACTATATGACCTGATGATTTGAGCGCCTTAACAAGAAGAACCTTTTGCTCGGGGGTAACTCTGCCAAATACCGAATATTTCTCGGCCGCATCCTTTAATTCCTCATCCGAAAGTCCCTGGCAGGAAATATAATTCTCGGCACCGACGACCCCTACTCTGCCTGCTATTGTGGCAACCGTTTCGGCATGGTCGCCTGAAATTATTTTAACAGTTACGCCTTGGCTCTGGAATTTAGAAATAATTTCTTTAGCATTTGGTCGGATTCTGTCGGCTATTGCAATCATTGCCAAAGCCTCGCCCTCTTCGTTAAGCGACGGAAGCGACGCAAGAAGAAGAACGCGCTGTCCCTCCTTTGCAAGAGCGGCAATTCTTTCTTTAACCTCATCGGAGACAGGACACGGAACAAATCCGGGAGCACCTATCGCAAAGCTGCCAAAGCCCTCGATTGTCACTGCTGAATATTTACGGGAGGATGAAAAGGGAATTTTATCGGTTATAACACATTCTCGGTGTCCGAAGCGCTCAATCAAGGCGCGGGAGGTATTGTTTATGCTTTTCTCGGCTCCCTCAAGCATTGCTATTATCTCGGCAAGCTTATCCTCAGCAATATCACAAAGAGGCTCAAAGACGGTAACACACATTGTTCCGTCGGTTATGGTTCCTGTTTTATCCAGACAAACAACATCCGCCGATGCCAGCATCTCGATAGAATACATATCCTGAACGAGAGTTCGCTTCTTTGAAAGAATTATAACACTTAATGTAAGGGTTACGGTTATGAGAAGATAAATTCCCGCGGGAATCATTCCTATGACAGAGCCCGAAGTTTTTTCTACCGTTGTTACAAAGTTACAGCCTGTATCAAAGTAGTTTGTTACCGCCATAAGAGCGGTTATCGGAATCATAAATATGCCTATGTACTTTATCAAACTGTTTAAGTCACGGAAAAGATTTGACGCAGGGGCTTTAAAGCCCTTAGCTGCCGACTCTATTGTGTGAACATAGTTGTCGTCACCAACTCTTATTACCTTTACGTATATCATTCCGCTTACAAGGAAGCTGCCCGCAAGGACTGTGTCACCCTCCTGCTTTTTTATGGCGTCAGACTCGCCTGTAAGCATACTCTCATTAGCCTCGGCATATCCCGAAACAACAACTCCGTCAGAGAGCACCTGCTTTCCAAGCTCAATACGCATAACATCGCCAAGAACTATGTCGCAAACGTCTATCTCAACCTCTTTGCCGTCGCGGACAACGGTAGCCTTTGGCTCGGTGGTGACCGAGAGCTTTTCTACAGTGCGCTTTGCTCTTATTTCCTGAACTGTGGCAATAAGAATATTGGGAATAACTATAAAGAGAAAGGTCAGGTTTGTAACACTTCCCGTGGCGACAAGCACTACGGTTACTATAGCCCACACAAGGTTGAAAAATGTGAAAAGATTGTCGGCTATGATTCTAAGATAGCTTTTTCCCGCCTTTTCCTTCGACACATTGATATGACCTGCCGCTCTCTCGGCTTCAACCTCCGAGGAGCTAAGACCTATGGGCAGACCTTTTATTTCATTATTTTCGGACATCTTAAATAATCTCCATATATTTTTTAGCAAGAAATAATATACCACAAAAGGCAGCATTTGTCAACCGAAACACTTTATATTTAAATGCCTCTTGACTTAAAAGAAAAATTGTGAGATAATAAAGGGGAATTAACGAAAGGGGAATAGGCTGTGGAAAAAATATTGAGAACGGTTTATAATAAACCAAGGCTGTCAAAAGCCTTGCGGCTGGTTTCTCACCTTGCGGGAATTTTTGCCTTTTGCCTTTTTCTTTATGTTTCTATCTGCTCGGCTCTAAGCTCTCCCCTCTCCGCAGTGAAACTGTGCATAACACTCGGTGTATCTTATGTAATTGTCAGCCTGGCAAGAAAAATTATAAATGCTCCGAGGCCTTACGAGATATACAGCTTTTATGAAGCACCGCCTAAAGAAAAGAAAGGTGTCTCATTTCCCTCAAGGCACACATTTTTGGTTTTTGCAATTGCTACCCTCTGTCTGCCTATGTATCCTCTGCCCTCGGTAATACTCTTTATCCTGGGTGGGCTTCTGGCGGTATCTCGGGTGCTTATCGGAATACACTTTATAAGAGATGTTCTTTGCGGGGCGCTTCTCGGGGTTGTATCCTCGCTTATCGGGCTTCTTACACTTTTTCCTTATACTTGAATAAAAAACGGTCTCACGTCAACAATTTTCAAAAAAGACGGCGGAGGCCTTTTTTATGGAAGAAAAGGAAAACATAAAAACACTTTATACAAGCTATTCCGAAAACATTAGTCTTATGCGTCAGATGCTGAGAGTTGACGAGAGCTTTGACGTTATAGAAAGGCACCTTGCCGTATGCGGGCGGGATATGTGCTTTTTCTACATTGACGGTTTTGTTAAGGATGCGGAAATGCAGAGAATTATGCAGACGCTTCTCGGGCTTACCGAGCCTATGTCCGCAAGGTCCTTAGAGTTAAGGATGCCCTATGTGGAAATATCCCGAGAGGTGAGGTTTGAAAAGCTTGTTTTGGCGGTGCTTTCGGGACAGACAGCCATATTTGCCGAGAGCTTCGGGGCTGAGGCAATTCTTGCCGACCTTAGAACCTATCCTGCAAGAAGCACATCCGAGCCCGAGGGCGACAGGGTTATGCAGGGCGCAAGAGACGGCTTTGTTGAAACATTGATAATGAACACCGCCTTGATAAGACGTCGAATACGAGACCCAAGGCTGACTATGGAATATTTTAATCTTGGGGGTTCCTCCGCAACAGATGTTGTAGTATGCTACGTTAAGGGCATGGCAGACGAGGACAGTCTCAGAGACATAAGAAGAAAACTGACAGAGGTCAAGCCCAAATCCCTGACTCTTGGCTACCAGAGCCTTGCCGAAACCTTAATCAGACGGGGGTGGATAAATCCCTTTCCCAAAATACGCACCACCGAGCGCCCCGACACCGCCTCAGCGCAGCTGCTCGAGGGCAGTATTATAGTGCTCTGTGACACGTCTCCCTTGGCAATGATTTTGCCCACCTCGATTTTCGACTACCTTGAGGAAACCAGCGATTTTTATTCTCCGCCTCTGACAGGAACATACCTGAGACTTGTAAGAGCATTTATTCTTTTGCTTTCCGTAGTCATAACGCCTCTTTGGTATCTTGCCTTAGAGTATCAACATCTTTTACCGCCCGAGCTTCTGTTTCTTGTTCCCGATGACCCCGGGGCGCTGCCTATAATTTTGCAGCTTCTGCTTGCCGAGGTGGCAATAGACGGCTTGAAAATTGCGTCAATGAATACCCCAGATATTCTCTCAAACTCCCTGTCTGTGGTGGGAGCGCTTATACTTGGCGATTTTGCCGTTGATGTGGGTTGGCTCTCAGGCGATGTCATACTTTATATGGCGTTTGTGGCAATCGCAAACTTTGCGCAGCAAAATTATGAATTAGGCTATGCCTTTAAGTATATGCGTGTTCTGACCCTCATTCTTACCGCTGTTTTGGGAATTTGGGGCTTCGGACTCGGCCTATCAATATTTGTAATTGCAATAGCGACAAACAACACCGTGCTCGGCAAGGGCTACCTCTACCCGCTTATTCCCCTGAACCTCAAGGACCTTGGCAGATTGATTATAAGACAGAGAAAGACAGATTTTGAAAAATAAAAAGCAAGCGCCCCGACAAAATTGACTGTCGGGGCGTTAAAAATATATACTATCTAAAAACAATATCAGCATTTTCTTCAATCAGGGCGATGTTATCCTCGTTATACTCCACCTCTTTGGAATAGAGCTTTGATAGATAAACCGCTCTATCAAGAGTGAGGTTTTCTTCTGCGCAAAATAGGCGGGAGAGGCTTAACACAGAGACTAATACTATCGCCATTTTACCTAGAATATCACCGTCTTCTGCCGCTTTTGGCAGATATCTATGTAGAAAATAAGCAAAAACATTATGTAAATATTTATTTACGGTTTCATTTTTAAAAATGCCGATTTTTTGGTTAGCTTTCGCAAGAAGCGCAGGCAGCTCGTCTGTCATAAATTCCATTTTTTCAAAGACGGAATTTATTAGTGAAAAATCCTCAAAATCTCTTGTTTTACAAGGGTTTATCGGTTCTTCATCAACTTTCGCCTGCGCATTTTCGGCAAGCCTTAGAGCCTTTTGCAAAGTGTAAATAATTGTTTGCGTTCTTTCGCCAAATTTTTTGTATATCTTATCTCTCAAATCAAGGACAACCTCAAGCAGCTCTCCGTCGCACTCCTCGCTTTCTCCCTCCGTGTCGAGAATATCAAGCTCTGTGGGTGAATCGCAGGTGAGAATAAGCTTTGCCGCTGCCTCGCAGCACATTCCAACACCGCCAAAAGCTATATCACCTAAAACGGTGTAATATCTTGGGTGCTCTCGGCAGATGGCGCACAAATATCCCTCGTCTCGCTCGATAATTATATCGCAAAGGTTATCGGAATTAAGAAACGGACATCTTTCGCCATTTAAGACAAAGTGGGGCGCTCCGTCATTTGAAATATTGTTTCTCATCCTTTCGCCAAGCGCACCTGTTTCGCTTTTGTACTTTGCCAGTGTTTTTTCGTCAACATCTATCTCCCAACCAATACAGCAATTGTCGGTACAGGAGCCTCCGATACACTTAAAATTTTTATAATAACTCGGGGCTACAAGCTTCATTTATTCTTCCTCTGAGACAGATATATAAGAAGCACACTTATGTCAGCCGGGTTAACACCGCTGATTCTTGATGCCTGACCGAGGCTTCTGGGCCTGATTTTTTCAAGCTTTTCGGAGGCTTCAAGACGCAGTCCTAAAATTTCCTTATAATTTATATCGTCCGGAAGCTTTTTTTCCTCTAATTTTTTCTGTCGTTGCGCCTCCGCAAGCTCTCTTTTTATATATCCCTCATACTTCACCTGCACCTCGGCTGTCCTCACAACAGCTGCGGGTAGCGTCGGTCTGTTTTTGTCTATGGGGGCGAGAGCCTTGTAGGAAAGCTCCGGACGGCGGAGCAGCTCGGCGAGCTTTATTCCCGTTGTAATTTCGGTTGATGAATTTTCTCTGAGAAGCTGATTTACCTCACCGGTTGGTGCTACGGTAGTTTTTTCAAGCCTTGATATCTCATTCTCAACAGCCTGCATTTTCTCCTTAAATCGGGCAAATCTTTCGTCGTCAATAAGACCTACTCTGTGACCTAACTCGGTAAGCCTCTTGTCAGCATTATCCTGGCGAAGGAGAAGTCTATACTCGCTTCTTGATGTCATCATACGGTAGGGCTCTTTTGTTCCCTTAGTTACAAGGTCGTCTATAAGTACACCGATATAAGATGAATCGCGGGATAGAACCATTGGCTCCTCACCCTTTTCGGCAAGGGCTGCGTTTATTCCCGCAACAAGTCCCTGGGCGGCAGCCTCCTCATAGCCCGATGTGCCGTTAAACTGCCCTGCTCCGTAAAGTCCCGAAACCTTTTTAAACTCCAGAGTCGGAAGCATTTCGGTAGGCTCGGCGCAGTCATACTCTATGGCATAGGCATAGCGCATAATTTCAGCATTCTCAAATCCCGAAAGTGTACGGAGCATTTCGTACTGCACATCTGTCGGGAGTGATGTGGAAAAGCCCTGGATATACATTTCCTCGGTATCAAGACCGCAGGGCTCAACAAAGAGCTGGTGGCGCTCCTTGTCCGCAAAACGGACAAGCTTTGTCTCGATTGAGGGACAGTACCTGGGCCCCTCACCTGTAATATTGCCCGAATACATTGCCGAGCGATTAAGGTTGTCAAGTATTGTCTTGTGGGTGGCTTTATTAGTATAAACCACGTGGCAGCCCACAAGGTTTGTCTCTTCTGCCGACTTTTCCGCAGTGCGTACCGAATAGGGTACAGGCTCTTCCTCGCCCTCCTGCACCTCGAGAGAGGAGAGATCTATTGAACGCCTGTGAACTCTGGCAGGTGTTCCTGTTTTAAAGCGCTGAAGAGTTATTCCAAGGCGCAAGAGTGATGCGGACAGCCCCCTTGCCGCTGTCATTCCGTCGGGTCCCGCAGAATACACCTTGTCACCGACAAAAATCTGACTTTCAAGAAATGTGCCTGTTGCGACAACAACCTTGTGGCACTTCCACACCTCACCAAGTCGGGTAACAACGCCAGAAACGGCGCCATCCTCGGTGAGAATTTCTACAATTTCCGCCTGAACAAGACGGAGTTTCTTCTCCGCCTCGAGAGTTTTTTTCATCTGCTTTTTATACTCGGCTCTGTCTGCCTGCACGCGCTTTGAGTGCACTGCGGCACCCTTGCCGAGATTTAAAGTTCTTGACTGTATTGTTGCTATATCCGCGGCATAGCCCATCTCACCGCCGAGAGCATCTATCTCAAAGACAAGATGTCCCTTTGCGCTTCCGCCGATAGAGGGGTTGCAGGGCATATTTCCAACTGCGTCAAGGTTTATTGTAAAGAGAACTGTGTCACAGCCCATTCTTGCCGATGCGAGAGCCGCCTCTATTCCGGCATGGCCTGCACCGATTACGGCAATTTGTGTTTTTAACTCCATATTATAGCCTTTTTGAAAATAATTATTTACATTTATAGTTAAAATCAGAAGCTTATCGACTCTGTGGCAGTAACTTTTCCGCTTGATTCATCCAGGGTAAATATTACTCCGTCGGCTTTGGGCTCTCCGGGGGCTGCCACAAATTTTTTAGGCAGTCTTGTGCGCATACGTTCAACTACACATTCGGCATTCATTCCTATAACTCCGCCTGTTTCACCGCACATACCAACATCGGTTATATATCCTGTGCCACACGGCAAAATTTGTAAATCCGCGGTTTTAACATGGGTATGTGTGCCAAAAATTATATTTATTTTTCCGTCATAACCATAGCCTATTGCAAGCTTTTCGCCTGTCGCCTCTGCGTGAATGTCAAGGATAGAGAAATCGTAATTTCCCGCCTCTTCTTTAAGCGCCTTGTCAATAAAGCTGAAAGGGTTATCAAGAACAGGGTCGATATGAATATTTCCCATAGCCGAGATTACAAGCATGCGATAGCCGTTGCAGTCTAAGATAGTATATCCTCTGCCGGGGGCGCTATCACCGAAGTTTATAGGTCTTAAAATTTCTCTTGTTTCGTCAAGATATGTGTAAATAGACTTATTCTGCATCGTATGGTTGCCGCCTGTTATACAGTCTGCTCCCGCGCGTAAAAGCTCTACCGCTCCGTCGGGAGAAATCCCGGTAATAAAGGATGCGTTCTCACCGTTCACCACACAAAAGTCGATTCCCTTTGTTTTTCTGAATTTCCAGAGGTTCTTTTTCAGGTGCTCAAGCCCCGCGGGGCTTGTTACGTCACCTATTGCAAGTATTTTCAATGTATTTTCTTCTTTCTATGCCTTGATGTATGTTTTAAAAATTCAAGGCACTTCTATTTTAGCATAAAATTAAGGATTTTACAATATTTTTATTATTATATATAATGTAAAGGTAGAAAAAATTCTCATCAAGGCTAAGCTCAATCTGTCATCACAAGCGATAGTAATGCTTGAACACACAAAGGTGTCACCCTGAGCCCCAGAAATTAAAGACGGAGACGCATTTAGCCTTCCCCAGCGAAGCGTGTTGGGGAAGGGGGACCGCTTGCGGTGGATGAGGTGGTAATGATCTCCTGTACCGAACCTTTAAAAGTTTAGACTCGTGCACGGGCGCAGTTAAATTTAAGAACACCTCATCAGTCGCCTGCGGTGACAGCTTCCCCTCAAGGTGAAGCCTTTTATATCCTTGCCAAAGCATTATTAAAGGTATAAGGCTCCGACAGTGAGATTCTTCGCTCAAAGCTCTTCGTCTCCGAATGAAATTCCTGCCGCTCAGAATGACAAAATTAGGCTCTCCCGATTTGGGAGAGCCTTAAATAAATTTAAAATCAGTTGCTTACAAACAGCACCTTGGTGTTATCGAAGTAGATAGCACCGCTTCCGCTATTCATATAAAGTCTAAATCTGTTAACGGTTTCGCCGTCAATGCTAATGGACTGTGTTGAGCCAACCTGAACATCATTGATGAAAATGTTAACCCCGGAGCCCTTTGCTTCAATTCTAAGTCTGAACCATGCACCGCCGGGAGCGACAGGGGAAATTACAGCATTCCCGGATGTCTTGAGGTATACTGCTCCGATAGCATCGGTAGTAAGCAGAATTCTGAGCCCCTCCGTGCTGGGAGATGCGAGTCTGAGCTGAAGCTGAATTTCGGTGGCAGCTGTGGAATCAATCATAACATCGGACTCAAATACAAATGTATCGGTTCCGTTGTATACACCTGTACCGTTTGTTACTCTGAAGTTCGTTTCGTGTCCTGCTACATAGGTAAAACCGTAAACCTTTGAAGCAGTTCCATAGGGTGTTCCGTCGGTTACAGCACCTGCACTGCTGCTTGGGTTATTGTCAAATCTAAAGGTATCAAGTGCATCGCCATCCTCATAGGTCTCAACCTTTGTATCGGGAGTGAGTGTAGGAACATATGCTTCGGCCTCATATGCTGCCTTGGTGTTATCAATGTACAAATCTCCAACAGCGTTTTTGTCTGCAGCTATAATTACACGAGTAAGCTGGTCTGCTGAATAGGTCTTTGTAAATTCTTCGGATTCACCTATCTGATTTTCATTGTAATAGAATTTAACCTTGGCAGTAGTCTCGGTTACATCTATATATTCCATACGAAAGCGGAACCAGTTTCCTGCTGCTCCTTCAGCAGTAACCGAAGAAATGGGTGCGGTGTTATTATCCGAGTTTACTTTGCCGTATATCGATATATTTCCTTCCATATCGGCAGTAACATATGCTGTGTATGCAATATTTGCGGCGCGGAATGTAATCTCATAAAGAGATTTAACATCAGGGTCAATCATAACGTCAGTTTCAAATACATACATAGTGGCATTAGCTGAATTTGCAGTAGTTTTTATATACAACTGGTCCTGATTTCCGCTAGCTGCGGTTTTCTGATGGATGACTTTCGATGATTCTCCATAGGGGTCGCCGTCAACTATTTCAAGAACGCTACCCGAAGCTGTCTGAGTCCAATCATCTATAAGATCTGCGCTCTTATATTCTGCGGGAGTACCAAGCTCGCTCCAAAGGATTCTGCCCGCCGTATCGGTAAGGTTGGGCTTATATGCGACCTTTGCTTTTTCGGTAAACATTGTAAAGCCTGTTACGTTGTAAGCCGCGCCGTTGTTTGCCTCAGCTGTGGTTTCAACACCGGTGGAAAGGTCATATACGGTTGCGTCCCAGGTGGCAATACCGTCAGCCTGAGGATAAACCGTGTCGTCTACGAAATAGATGCCCTGGTCATACTTGCCGTCAAGAGTTCCGTTCTCTATACCAACGAGAACATAGTCGGTAATGAACTTTGTAATATCGTCTGCCGGATTGGAGTTGCCGTTAATAAGCACCTTTTGAGCAGATGCGCCATAGCTGAGAAGATCGTTATAGAGATCTTTCTGGTCTCCTGTTACATCGTCTACGTAAAGACGCTCAAGAAGATACTCAACAACACTGTATCTTACAACATCGGAGTAAATATCTGTGCCAACAATGTGCGCTCTTG
The DNA here is from genome assembly GCA_017621415.1 of Clostridia bacterium. Taxonomy (GTDB): domain Bacteria; phylum Bacillota; class Clostridia; order Oscillospirales; family CAG-272; genus UBA1740. Next base: position 11,220 of record JAGATD010000056.1, on the reverse strand, counting down.
CATAAACCTGGCAGTGTATCTCCTTTGCGGGAAAACCCGCGGAATAGAATGCGGGGTAATTGTTGCCGTTATCATCGGTATAACCTTTGTCATACGCTACGCCATATTTCACTTCTGCATTCGGGTTAACGGTGGGATCCTCAAAATAGTAGAGAAGCTCAATCTCGTTACCGCCTGCGTATGTGTCATCTACCGCAAACAAAACTTTTACGTAATCGGAGTAGGAAACATTCTTCTTAATAATGCTTACCGACAGCTCCGACGTTTCTTCCGCGGCAAATGCTGCAAAGCAGAATCCGATAACCAAAACTGTAATAGTAAGTAATAAGGTTAGGATTTTCAATGCTTTTGGGGTCTTCATTTTTTGTCTATTTCCCTTCTGAATTTTAATTTCTGATTTAGAATTCTAACGAAAAAACCTTGTCTATCATTAGAACCTTATCCAATTTTGCTTATTTTTGACTACAACTGTTGACAAAGAGCCTAAAAAGGCTCTCCCGGGAGAAAAGGAGAGCCTTAAAAAGGGCTTTTGTTATTCTGCGGGAGTGAAATCGATCTTCGTGTTATCGAAGTAGATATCACCAAGGTGAGACGTCTCTGTCCAGAATCTTACTCTACCAATAGTATTTGCAAGATTTGCCGCGGTAAAGGTCTGATCCTCGGCAATACGCTCGCCGTTTACATAGAACTTGATCTCTGCGCTGTCAGCGCCGTCAATGTACTCAAGACGGAATCTGAACCATTCGCCGTCTGTTGCGATAGCAGCTATCTTCTTCTTATCCGCATCAAGGAAATTAACGTATCCGAATTCATCTCTCTCAATGTGGAAGGTAAATACAAGCTTATTATCGTTAGTTCTGATCTGGAACTGAGGACAGTTGTAGGTTGCGCCTGTGAGCATCATATCAGTCTCATAGCAGTATGCGGTAGCCGCTGTATTTGCTTCATTAAGCTGGAATGTAACCTCGGGCTTGTAGCCTTCCAAGGTGGTATAGTGGTAAACCTTAGAATCAACGCCGTAAGGCTTTCCGCTTTCTATAACGTATGCACCTTCGCCCTGATTATCATGCCAGTTGTTCCACTTGAATGTATCAAGCGCGTCGCCATCCTCATAGGTCTCTCTGCCGGTAGTATCGGTAAGGGTGGGAACATAGTCGGGGTGAAGAGGACCCGCTGCCTGCTCGCATGCAACGAATTCAATCTTGGTGTTATCGAAGTAGATATGACCGAGGTGATTCTCTTCAGTCCAGAATCTCATTCTACCAACAGTGTTTGCAGTGCCGGTTATGGTGAAGGACTTATCAGCGCCAACACGCTCACCGTTTACATAGAATCTGATAACTGCGCCGCCGTTGAAGTCAACAACCTCAACGCGGAGTCTGAACCACTCACCGTCCATAGCGATGGTTGCGATCTTGTTAGTATCACCGTCAAGGAGATTTACCTTTCCGTCTGCTGCTCTTTCAATGTGATATGTGAAGAGAAGATTATTGTCGTTAGTTCTGATCTGGAACTGAGGACGGTTGTAATCCGTGCCTACTAGCATCATATCAGTCTCATAAGCGTATGCGGTAGCATCAACATTTGCTGCATTAAGCTGGAAGGTAACCTCGGGCTTGTGATTTGCTATGGTCTTGTAGTGGTAAACCTTGGATGCTGTGCCGTAGGGTGCGCCATCCTCAATTGCCCAAAGAGCACCATTTGCCTCGCCGTCGATCCAGTTGTTCCACTTGAATGTATCAAGCTCGTCGCCATTCTCATATGTCTCTCTGCCGGTTACATCCTCAAGGTTGGGGGTGTACTCGGGCTCATACTTTTCGGTTGCGGTATATTCAATCTTGGTGTTATCGAAGTAAATATCACCAAGGTGAGTTGCCTCTGTCCAGAATCTGAATCTCTGAACGGTGTTAGCAAGTCCCGAAGCTGCGAATACTCTGTCCGCACCAACGCGCTCACCGTTTACGTAGAATCTTACATGCGCTACGTCAGCAGTAACGTCGATGTATTCAACACGGAGTCTGAACCATTCGCCTTCTGTTGCGATAGTTGCGATTTCCTTGTTATCGCCATCAAGAAGCCTTACATATCCATACTCGGTTATCTCAATATGGAACTTAAAGAGCTCTACATTACTGCTGTCTCTAATCTGGAACTGAGGACGGTTGTAGGTAAGACCGGAGAACATCATATCGGTCTCATATGCATATACAGTAGCCTCTGAGTTCTGTGCAAGAAGCTGGAAAGTAACCTCAGGCTTGTGATTTGCTATGGTCTTGTAGTGGTAAACCTTGGATGCTGTGCCGTAGGGTGCGCCATCCTCGATTGCCCAAAGAGCGCCGTTAGCTTCGCCGTCAATCCAGTTATTCCACTTGAAGAGGTCAAGCGTGTCGCCATCCTCATAGGTCTCTCTGGAGGTAAGGTCGTCAAGGGTAGGAGCATAATCGGGATTAAGAGGACCGGTTGCCTGACCTACCGCTACGAAGTCGATCTTAGTGTTATCGAAGTAGATGTCGCCAAGGTGAGTCTCTTCGGTCCAAAATCTGAATCTCTGAACTGTGTTAGCCGCACCGGTAGCGGTGAAGAGCTTATCAGCGCCAACTCGCTGGCCGTCAACATAGAATCTGATAATTGCACTGCCGTCTTGATAATCGATATACTCAACACGGAGTCTGAACCACTCGCCATCGATAGCAATAGTAGCAATCTTATTAGCATCACCGTCAAGGAGATTTACGTATCCGTCTGCAGCTCTTTCAATATGGAACTTGAAGAGCTCTACGTTGCTGCTGTTTCTAATCTGGAACTGAGGACGGTTGTAGCTTGTGCCGGTAAACATCATATCGGTCTCATAAGCGTATGCATTAACTGCCTCATTCTGCGAGAGGAGCTGGAAGGTAACCTCGGGCTTGTGACCGGAGATGGTCTTATAGCGGTAAACCTTAGATGCTACGCCGTAGGGCTCGCCATCCTCAATTGCCCAAAGAGCGCCATTTTCTTCGCCGTCGATCCAGTTATTCCACTTGAATGTATCAAGAGTGTCGCTATCCTCATAGGTCTCTCTGCCGGTTACATCCTCAAGGTCGGGCTTGTAATCGGGATGGATGGGATCAAGCTCCTCGGGTTCTTCGGGAATTGTGGGAACCTCGGGTTCCTCGTTGTGAGTATAGAACTCTACCTTAGTATTATCAAGGTAAACGTCGCCAACGTATTCGGGCTCGGACCAGAATCTGAACTTCTTGAATGCCGAGATTGCCTGATCGCCCGCGAATACCCTGCCTTCGCCTACGCGCTTTTCGTTAATATAGAACTTGAATGCGTATGTGCCGTCATCATACTCAAGGTACTCAACGGTAAGTCTGAACCACTCGCCTGCAACAGCAACCTTTGCGATTCTGCTCTCGTTCTTAGCAAGAAGGTATATATCACCCTCAGCGGTACTCTCGAACCAGAAGCAGTTAACGCTTGCAGTTCCGCTACCAAAGATGAACTGAATGTTATCTACAACGTCGGGGTCGAGCATAATGTCAGTCTCGAGTTTTGCCGCATTAGCGCCTGAGGTGGGAGTAATCAAAATGTTAACCTCGGGCTTGAAGCCTTCGATACTGTGATAGAGGTAAACCTTAGATGCTACGCCGTAGGGCTTGCCGTCAACTATTTCAATCTTTGTGCCGTTAGCTTCACCGTCTACCCAGTTATCGTACTTTGTAAATACGTCGGTAAGAACACCGTCATCATAGGTCTCTCTGCCGGTTAAGTCTTCAAGGTTAGGCTTGTAATCGGGATCTACGGGATTTGTGGGAATGGTAGGACCGTCTTTGTCTTCCTCTTCGTCACCGGTGCCGGGCTGATCTGTGCCGCCTGAGCCGGGCTCTACAGTGATTGCATAATCGTCAGACTTGATTACTTCTTCCTTAATGTTATCAAAGTACAAGTCACATGCAAGGGATGACCAAGCCTGGAATCTTACTCTGATACGAGGATTACCCTCTGTATCGGCAACAAGCTGTGCAACAGTGAAGTTAGCGTCAATCTCAACGGTAGAGCCTACGCGCTGCTCGTTTACATAGAACGCAACAGATGCCTTACCGTCATCCTGAGTCGCGTACTTGATACCAAATCTGAACCACTCGCCTGCGGGAGCAATATTTGCCGCAATAACGCCCTTGCCGTCCTTAAGCTCAACGCCAAGGTCGGGATCAAGACCGAAGTAGAACTCGTAACCGGTATTGGACTTTGAACGAACCTGACCGGTAATAGTACCCTGAGTTGTAGGAAGTATCATCATATCCGACTCGAACCAGATAACATTCGCGTCAGCGTGCTTTTCGTTTACCGCAAAGTTAATCTCCTGGGAATTTCCGCTTGGAGCGCCGAGATGGTAAACCTTAGAAGCCTCGCCGTAAGGAGCGCCGTCAACTATTTCATTCGCGCCGCCGGGAGCCCATGGGTCTGTCTTAATAACCGCATCACCCTCGTAGGTCTCTCTGCCCTCTGTGTCATTGAGGTTAGGCTTATATGTAGGAGTTGCGCTTGCGTATTCGTTAACAGTAATGGAAGTATGGCCTGCAACCACAACCTCAGCAGCATTATCAACAACCGTTGCGGTCTCGCCGACAGTTACCTTCCAGGACTTAACATCCTTGGAGGTTGGATAAATCTTATCGCCTACAAAGTAGATACCCGAAGGATAAGAATTATCACGCTTGTTGTCGGGTGTTTCGTCAATACCGCCCTCGGACATAGTTACAAGAACGTAATCGGTAACAAACTTTTCAACATTGTTGTCGGGATCGGCATCACCGTTAATGATAACCTTTTGCGAATATTCGCCGTAATCAAGAAGAGTTTCATAAAGGCTCTTCTTATCGCCCTCAGCCTTATCTATGTAAAGGCGCTCAAGGAGATACTCAACAACGCTGTATCTAACAACATCGGAGTAAACGTCGGTGTCAACAATGTGCGCTCTCGCGTAAACATTATCGCCGATGTTGGCTGCCGGGAAGCCGGCAGTAAAGAACGCAGGGTATGTTACATCATCGGATGCATCGTCTGTACCCTTTTTGTCGGTGTAGCCGAAATCATATTTGATTCCGGCGTACGCCTTAGCCTTAGAGTTAACGGTGGGGTCCTCAAGATAGTAGATAATCTCTACATCTTTACCGTCTGCGTTTGTGTCATCAACAGCAAACAGCACCTTTACCACGTCGTCATAAGCAACGTTCTTTGCTATGATACTTACCGAAAGGTCAGAAGCATCCTGAGCAGAAACCGCAAATGCAAGCACCACGGTCAGAATGATAAAAGCAACCGCTGCAGTCAGAATTCCTAAAGATTTTCTGTTTTTCATTTTCTTATCCCTTCTAAATTATAGTTTTGTTTTTTAAGTAACAAAATTTAAGTCTTTATTTTATGTCCAGTCGTCATCACCAACGTTACCGCCCTCAAAGGGAGAGTCGGGAACAGGAGGAAGCTCAGGACCAACAGGACCGGGAAGCTCGGGAATTACATACTCGATCTGAGTAAGACCGACATTATCAAGATATACAGCGCCCACAGACAATGAGCTTGCGGAAAGCTGAATTCTGTATACTTCATTCACTGCGGGAATAACGTCGGGATCATAGGGAGTTGTGTCTATGGTAAGTCTTTCGTTATTTATGCTTACCTCAGCACAGATTCTGTTATTGTCAACCTTAGTATACACAACGCTGAAGTTGAACCATTCGCCCGATTCAGCCACCTTTGTCTTTTCAAGATCATAAGAGCTTACATAAACGCCTGTGGAATCACTCTCAAAGAAGAGGTTATATCCTCTCTTAGAGCTTGCGCCGAAGATAAGAAGCTCGTAAGAGGACTCCATAGGATTATTGAACATCATAGCCGCCTGGAACTTAAGAGCGTTGTATCCGTCGAGAGCCTTGGTGGTCTTTACCTGAAGAAGGTCGTCGCTATCCATATAGGTTGTAAGCATAAGCACCTTAGAATCCTCGTCGAATGGCTTGCCGTCTACTATAGAAAGCTGTCCGTCCTTAACGGAGCTGTCAAGAAGATTCTGGTTATAATATGCGCCGACAGACTTTCTGTCAAAGTTAAGGATGCCGGTTTCTTCCTCGCTGGGGCCGTAATCCTCATCGGGAACCACGGGAAGCTTCATTAGGAACTGCTCAAGGAACATATTGTCGAAGTAAACGCTTCCGTCACATACAGCCGCGTGGTACGCAGAGAACTGAATTCTCGTAAGAATACTTGCTTCAAGCGCCTCGCCGCTATACGGAGTTTTACAGGTTGCCTTAAGAACATCGTTTACGTATATGTCAACCTGCAAGGAGGTTGAATTAAGCTTACCGTATTCAACTCTGAGGTTGAACCAGCTTCCGCATTCTGCTATCTTGAGATCCGGGAAATCAGCGCTGGAAATGTATACACCGTCGTCAGGCACAGCCTTAAGCATAAAGTTAACGTGCTTTATTGTAGACTTTTCACCAAACATAAGGAGCTCAAAGGTAGAGGTCTGAACCGGAGCGAACATTACATCGCTCTCAAAAGCAACAGCGTTAAATGAGGCCTGAGCCTTTGTTAACATGAGTTGGAAGAGATCCTTACCCTGTGTGGTAAGTCTCATAACTCTTGAAGGCTGTCCGTAGGGGAAGCCGTCCTCAACAATAAGCTCACCGCCGGGAAGCCAGGTGTCTATAACACCGTCACCGTAAAGCTGGTCAACGGTAACTTCGTCCTCAAAGTCGATTGGCTCGGGAGGAATTTCGGCATTCTTTATGATAGGACCGAGAGAATCAACGGTCACAAGGAATCTTAATCCGTCTGCGGGTGTAAACAGGTCTACCGCTCTTAAGCCAACGAATCCAAAAATGTGTCCCATAGCGCCCGAGGAGCATATATATGTAGAGTTAACATCCGCCTCGTTTACGTTATCAAGCGCAACCTTCATTCCCTGAGAGAGGTTTGATGTTTTGTTCTGGAAGTAGGAGAAGCCGCCCTTAGACGAACCTTGATCCTTTATAAACAGGGAGTACTTTTCACTTGTCGCCTTTATCATCTTGGCATAGTTGGGAATACACTCTTCCTTTATCTTCGCGATATCTGCCTCTGCTGTAGGCGAAAAGCTTGAGATGTTTGTTGACAAAACAGTTATTGCGTACCAAGTGTTAATAACGCAGCACACGTGGTGGGGATCGGCGGTTGAGGTTATTGCATCAACAGCATAATTAAGAAGCTTAAGCGCATTTGGTACAGGGTAGCCCATTTTGCTATAAGCGCTCGAAATCTTAAGAATTCCGTTAACGCAGTCATATTCCTGTCCCTCGTATTCCTCCCAAAGTCCTGTTTCGGGGTCCTGGTGAGAGGTTAGCCAATCTGTTGCCATTTTCGCAAGGCTGTAGGTTTCGCCTCTTTCTGCAAGCACCTTGTCTCTCTGAACAATCTGACTTGCCATAGACTCAAAGAGGTTACCTACCCAATAGGCATCTGTCTCTATTCTTTCGTTATACGAAGCTAGATAGTCGCTGAAGTTTTTCTCGTTTAAGAGATAGTCGGGAACTCCTGCTTCGCCTGATGCAGGAACAACCTTTGATACAGCGCTAAGCTTTGATGCGGACAATCTTCCGGTGAGCTTTGACGCAGGGGCTGTGCCAAGGGGATTTTCACCCTTTGTTCCGTCAGGTGCGTCGTAAAGAGGTATATGACCGAAGTATGCAAGGGTTCTGACAGCATTGTTTACATCTCTTCCAAGTCTTTCGGGATGAGCATCGCTATCCGCTCTTTCCCACTGGGGATGGTAGAAATATCCGTTTATCGGGTCCTGAAGCCCTTTTACAAAAGCTACTATTTTCTTTTGCATATCCTCGGGGATAAAGTCCTTTATACTACCTTCTATCATACCGGAGGTTGCTATAAAACCGAGAGTTTGATTTGTGCTCTCGAGGTCAGGAAGATAACCGTCGCTATTTCTTGCCGAATTCGAGTAATAAAATCCGCCTGTCACAGGGTCATACAGATTGGCAAACCAATCTATCATATCGTCGGTATAGAGATTGTAAAGTCCTCTAAAGGCTTCTACTATCGGGTCAGCTATCTCGGCACCGTACTCTTCGGTAAGCTTTGCCGAAACGTTCGCCCACTGCTTCTCGATGTCAATCCTGTCAACGCCCTCCTGGTACTCTACGGCATTGATCTCATTGTTGACAACCACGCCTGCCTTAAGCTTTAAGGTGCCGGATTTTACATAATTAACAAGAAAATCCTCAATAGCCGCATCTCTTGCGATGTGGTAACCGTAGAACGGGTCGTCATAGGCTATCGCAACCGAGGTTCCGTCAGAGTAAATGCAATAGCTTACATTTCCCTCCTCTTCGGGAATTCCTATTCGCTTATACGCCTCTATGGACAAGGGTCTGTCCACCTCACCTAGGATAATCTCGTGGTCAGTTTTCGGTGTCGTTCCGTCAGAGAGCGTTACGCCGCCTACATAAAGCGCGATAGAATTCTTCAGCTCCTCTGCCATTTTCTGAGGCACTGTTGAAGGATCGTAGACCAGAGTGATCTGTGTTTCGGAATTGTATATAAATTCCTCCTTGTTGGTTGAATCGCCGTCTTCGTCAGCCGGTTCATCCGCGGGTGCGCACGAAAACATCATCAATGCGCAAACCAAAGCTAACAAAAATGCGATTATCGCTTTAAGTTTCATCATTTGCTCCTTTCTTTTTCTTCAATTATTGCTATATACCTAAGCCTGTCGGCCTCGGTATAAATGGGAATCATTTCCTGTTTCAGGATATTGAATATATGCCCTGTAATGCCACCGCAGCAGATGTTGGTTGAGTTTACGTCACCCTCGTTTGTTCCGCTTATCGCAACCGGCATTTCGTGTGACGCATGACTGGTTCTATCCTTAAGATAAGAGAAAGAGCCGTCCGGCTTACGGAATTTTTTAAGATTTTTGGCCGTTGCCCTTATCATTTCGGGATAATTCTTTATCATCTCGGCTCTGAGCTCAGCAATCTGGCGTTCCGCAGCATAGTCATTATTCTTTCTGCTTGTTACAGCGACGTTACCCATTATGACCGTAAGCGAATACCAGGGATTAAGCACCCAACAAACGGTGTTTGGCTCTTCATCAGAGGTAATAACATTTCTTGCGGAGCGGAATGCGGCTACCGCATTTGGGAATGGCTTTCCTATTCTGGAATAGGTGCTTGCAATTTTAAGAACACCGTTAATAGCTCTGAGTCCCATCTTTTCAGGCTTTGCGAAAATACCCGTTTCGGGGTCCTGATATTTCACAAACCAATCTGCAAGCATATCCGCAAAGCGATAATCTGCGCCCGCAGCCTCAAGCTCCTTGTCTCTTGCTGCTATCTGAGGCGCAAAGCATTCGAAGTCGCTTCCTACATAATAGGATGTATTAGGGTCATCGAGATCTATCTTGAAGCCTGAGAGATATTCAAGAAAGCTCTGTTTATCTCTTAGCACCGGAGTAAATACCTTTGCTCCGTCGGGAGAATCTGTAACCTGGGGGCTTGAACAAATCTGCGACGGAGTCCCGTCAGCAAGAAGCCCGTCACCCTTAACACCGTTTGGCGTATCGTATGTGGGCGACAAGCCGCACCATTCAAGAATTCTCATTGCCATATTAAGGTCTCTTCCGAGACGTGGCTTATGCTTGTCGGTCATCTCCTTTCCCCACTGTGGGTGATAGAAATATCCGTTAGGGTCCTGAAGCCCCTTGATAAAACCGCCGACCTGAGTTTTCATATAGGGCGGAAGCGCGGCGAATATATCATTGCCAAACTTTCCTGCCATTCCAAGGCCTTTGAACGAACCAAGGGCGAAGCTTGTAGACTCGATATCGGGAAGAAATCCCTCATTTTCTCTTGCGGAATTTGAGTAATAAAATCCGCCTATCTTCGGGTCATATAGGTTTGCGTACCAGTCCACAACATCCTTTGAGTAAACTGTATAAAGCTCCTTGAGCGCTACCACTATTTCCTTTGCTTGAGGGGCGCCCATCTCGGCAGTAAGATTTTTTTCAAGCTCTCGCCACTTTTGGCGTATAAACTCTGCGTCCTTTTCTCTTTGAATTAAAATCTTAGTATCCATTAACGCGTTAAAATTGACCATTTCTGAAACAAGTTTCCAAATATTTGTTTTGTCATCACTCTCATCCTCTGCGAATTCGAAAACTCCTCGGAAGATATAAAGTCTTTTTCCGTAATTACTGTTTATTATCTCAAAAACATATCTTCGTTGATGAGAAACCTTTTTGGGAGATTTCTCACAGTTTTCGAGAACACACCTCTCAACAAGCCTACCGTTATCGGTAAGCACATTCGCAAAACCTGTAGGTCCGGGAGTTCCGTCAAGCTTTATCATCCATATAGAGTTGAGACCATCTATATTGTATGTGCATTTCATATATCCGTCATAGCTCTTACCAAGAAGCCTGTTTAGCAGCTCTGCGTGAGTTGCCGCCTCAAAAGTCTTTCCTATACGGATTATATTATCGCCGCCGGCGCTAACCTGCACAACATTTCTTGAATTCCAAGCTTTTTCAATAAGCAGGCAGTCTGTTGTAACACCAAACACCTCAGAAAGCTTAACAATACTGGATAGTTCAGGGTCTCCTCTGCCCTGCTCCCACTTACTTACTGCCTTATCGGTTACAAACAGCTTTTCTGCCAACTGAGACTGTGTCCAGCCTCTCTCGCGCCTTAACGCTCCTATTCGTTTTCCTATGTCCATAACGAACATCCTCCGTTTCCGTTCATCCTCAGCATATCATTCGTATTTTTATTTGTCAATATACTTTCCGTATACTTTAGCCTTATAATCCATAGTGTTTTTGCATTCGGTCTACGTTCCGTATACGCACTAAAGTATACGCACCGTAGATATATCGGTTTCTTCCTGCCAAGTCTTGGTTCTCTTGCCGAAAAAATGACCGCCTCCGCAAGAAATTTGCTTTTTTTTACCTCTACATACTGTGAGGTTGCGCTTTTCGCAGCGCTTATAATTTACTTTGCTTCTTTTAATCGGTCCAATAATACCTTTTTTACCATTCGCAAAACAAAAAAACGTGACAAACAAATTTTCGCCCCGTTTTTAGTGAAAATTGAGTCAAAACCACCGGTTGAACCGGTGGCTTGCACAGCCCCTAGAAGGGGCTAATACAGGCTTAACCCCTAAAGGGGCATCGACGGTTTAGCA
>JAGATD010000055.1 GCA_017621415.1 Clostridia bacterium | reverse complement strand
CTTGCTCCGAGGCGGAAGGCGTATTCGAAGATGGCTGCTTCGGTAAGACTTACGTACTCGTCCCAGCCTCTCGCCACCGTCGCATAGTCGTTGTCTGTCGCCTGCGCTTGCTCGGCTCTGCCAACTCCTTGCTTTGGGCGGTTTCACTCGTCCAAAACGATACTCAATCGTTTCGGACTTCGCTACGTGGAACTTTTCAAAGATCTCCTTCTGCTCGTCGGTGAAGGTTTTCTCCAAGTCCTCGTGATGCCTTGCCATATATCCGAGTAGCTCCTTCATCTCCTCTGAGTTGTTTCTGCTATCCTCCCCGGGAATGATGTTTCCGTGCCATAGTTCGTTTAACAAACCTACAGAACACAAGCCGTAACGGCTTGTGAAAAGGCACAGCCTTTTCTGTCGCATTGCGATGCGACCTGTGTTTTGTCAGCGTCCTTGCGAAGAAATCTTTGATTTCTTAAGGCGTAGCCACCAGTTCGCTCCTTAAAAGAGCGAACGCGCAAGGTAAGCTATCATACTTTTCATAGGTTGCACCTCCTGTTAGCCGGGCAACATACCACAGAAGGGAGAGGAAGTCCAGCACTTTTGCGAAAACAAATTCGGGATTTTTTCACGGGCGTTTTCTTTGACTACAGCACCTCAATTTTTGCATCTTGAAGATAGGGGTTGACAGTTTTTCAGAAGTATGGTATACTAACGGCAGAAGAAAAAACTCGACACGGGGTGAACCGTTTAGTCACCTGACGGTATGAGTTAGCTATAATCGCGGCACGGTTTTGGGATGAGAATTCGGCTTGACCACATCTTTGACCATCTACGGCTTCGGACTACGTGGAAACAGTGCGACGGGGAGCACCCGAAAGCATCGTTTTCGGACTAAAAAGCACCAAAAAGTCAACAAAAGTAGTCAAAAAACGATGGCGTATTTGTTCGGGTACTGGAGGCCTGGAGTTCGTATCTCCACACTTCGACCAAAAGGAAAGTGCCAAAATCCCTTGATTTTACTGGGATTTTGGCACTTTTTCTATTTAATTCTAAACGGGTAAAATTACTGCAAAATTGTATTTGACCACATGTTTGACCACTTACAAGTTTAAACCGTGATTTGATTCTGACGCTTTTGCCTTTGATTTAACCGCTTGTTTTTCTTCCACCGCTTAGGTTAATTAATTGATTTTTGTTCTCACGTATCGAAAAAGCATACATAATCGCCTTTGCCCGGAGTTGTTGTTCTCACACACCATAACCCAAACTTCGCATACTAGCCTAGTTCGGTGAGCTTTTCGGCTTTTATATATTACGACATTAAATAATATGATTCCTCAGTTACCACCACATAACGGCAGAATCTACAAGGGAAACATGCGAATAAAATGACTTTTTCATTGTTTTAGGAATAATGTTTTTATAAAAATAGACCGCCACAGAGGCATATCTTTGACGGTCTATTCTTTGGCACTGGTGCGCTCCTAAAAATCTCTATGACCATTATACCACTTAATCCAGTTAATGAGTTGCTTATTCGCTAAAATCCCGTATTTTTCGCGAATTTGTTTCATCGCGCCTTCATCTGAAAGATAATCTTCTACTGCTTTTAAGCGTAACTCAGAACTATACTTCTTGTGTGTTCTTCTCGACATAAAAATATCCCCCTTAGTGTAGTCTTGAAAACTTTTTGTTTTTTCAAGTGTCTACTCTAAGGGGATTATATCAAAAAAGTACCACTGCCTTTTTGACATTGTTTTATCTTACTTTACAAGCTTATTTAAAAGCTCTGCATCGCTGATAAAGCTTTCGGGAAGTCCACCTTTAGAAAATTCGGTCATAAAGGCGCGCTCGCCCGGAATTTTTTTAATGCGGTCAACATATGCCGCCCAATTCTTAGGTCCGTCTCCGTAGGAGAGAAGCTCCTGCTTTCCGTCGACATAATTAAACACATGGATATTGGTAATATACGGAGCTACCACATCTATATCCTTAAGGTTATCCTCCTCCGAGCGGCCTATTATAGCCTGCCAATACATTCTAACAGAGGAAAGGTCTGTTTCCTTTATAAACTCTGCCGCATCCTCAGCGCTCGAGGTTATGCTATGTCCGTGATATTCAAGGCAAACAGTTATATCCGAAAGAGCTGCCAAAATTCCAATCTTACGCATTTCCTCAACAAGAGCCTCATACTCCACGCCCGAAAGCTCCCATTTTTCCTTTTTTCCGCCCCAGATGCGTATAGTATCTGTGCCTAAGGCTTGAGCCGCATCAATATAAGGAGCAAAGTCCTCGCCTGAGCCGAGATAATAATATGAGCCGTAGGAGATTACCTCAAGACCCGCCCTTTTTGTTTTTTCGGCAACCTCTTTTACGTACTCTATGTGATTTGGAGGCACGTGTACGTCTGAGCCCCACTCAATTCCGTCAACACCCGCTTTCTTTGCAAGAGCTATTACCTCGTCTACCGAGAGCTTTCTGAAGCTGACGGAGGTTAATCCTGTTTTCATACAAATCTCCATTCTGTCGCTTTTTACGACCGTAGCAATATGAATTTAGTGCGTAGCTTCGCTAAATCAGTCAGCAAGCCACCTGTCAAGATTTGCCTTTATAAACTCGTCATCGTTAAGGTGAGGATAAGCCTTGTATATTCTGTCTATCTCCTCAGCCTGACCCTGGGACATTTTTTCATCGGGATTTAAGCACCATGTACCCTTAAATATACCCTGACGGCGCAAAACCTCGTGAAGTCCCGCAATACATCCCTTAAAATCATTCGCAGTATCAAAGAAGACAGCGTTTGTATCGGTAACCTCAGCCGCGAGGGTAAGAATTTCCGCAGGAATTTCTGACATTCCTCTTACGGCTTTACACTTTTCAAACAGCTCAACCGCTTTCTTAGTCCACACGGACCAGTGACCGAGAAGTCCGCCGATAAAGCCCTTTTCATAAGTTTTACCGTCAATTTCAAACCTGTAGGTTGTGATAAGGTCAAGGACAATATTATCGTCATTACCTGTATAGAGAGTTATTTCGTCACGGCGGGAGGACATTGCCACAGCTCTTACCACATCATAGGTGTAATATCTGTTAAAGGGCGCTGCCTTTATGGCTACAACCCCGGGAATTTCGGCAATTTTTGTCCAATAATCATAGGTGAAATGCCTGCCGCCAACAGCTGTCTGAAGATAAAAACCTATAACAGGCATAACCTCCGCAACGGCTCTTGTACGCTCGATAAGCTCCTCCTCAGACAGGTGGTTAAGTCCGCCGGGGCTTAAGAGAACCGCATCGTAGCCGAGGCTTTTTGCGAGAAGAGCCTCCTTTACTGCCTGCTCCTTAGGTCCGCAGGCACCGGCAACCATAACGATAACCTTTCCTGTAGCTTCCTCATATTTTGCAGCCTCATCCTTTGCCACGCGAAGCACCGGCTCAAGGAGATTATATTCAGGGTCTCTTATCTCAAACTGAGTAGTATGTACCGCAACGGCAAGTCCGCCAACACCCGAATCGAGATAATATCTGCAAACGGCTCTCTGGCGCTTTTCGTCAAACTTTCTATTCTCGTCAAGAGCGAGGGGATTCGCGGGAATAACCGTACCCTCGTGAAGCTTTTTTAATGCAAGTTCGTGTCTGTTCATCAGTAGCTACCCTTTCTTTCTTCAAAATGAGTGGGCTTATCAATAGTTCTGCCCCCGTCAAGTATGTACTCAGCCTGCCATTTAATAAGTGTTTCGGCAGAAACCTCGGGATAACCGAAGGTCTCCATAGCAAGTCCCGCATTGTTAAGGTATGCAGTATTGCCCTCCTCGCCCTCAAACACAGGCTCCTTGCCAAGATATTTTCCAAGCTTTATTGATGTTTCCTTGATGGACACTGTTTCGGGACCTGTAACATTCATTATCTTCATAGGAGACTCGCAGTGAAGAAGTCCTCTTATGGCAATCTCATTTGCGCTGCCCTGCCAGATAAAGTTAAAGCAAGGAGTTGTAAGAGAGATAGGAGTTCCGTCAATAATCTTCTTAGCGCAGTCAAAGATTACACCGTATCTTAAGTCAACCGCAAAGTTTAAGCGGTAAATAAACACCTTTGTACCGTACTCCTTTGCCGCGTATTCAAAGGCTCTCTCGCGCGCGAGAACACTTTGGGCATACTCACCTATGGGAGCAACCTTTTCGCTTTCAGAACAGCCGCCGTGAGACAGGGGAACTATCGGATAGATGTTGCCCGATGAGAATACAACAATGTTAGACTTTTTAAACTTGTAAGCCACAAGCGCGGGCAAAGTCGCATTCATTGCCCATGTGAGATACTCTGTTCCGCCGTCTGTGCCAAACTTTCTTCCTGCCATAAATATAATGTTTTCCACCTCAGGAAGGGCATCAAGGCTGTCTCTGTCAAGCAGATCCGCGCTTATTGTCTCCACTCCGTTAGAGTGAAGAAGCTCAAGAGCTACCGGGTCGCTGAAGCGGGAAACCGCAATAACCCTTTTCTCAATTCCCGCAGCCCGAATAGCATTTTTTGCAAGAATACAGAGGGTGGGACCCATCTTTCCGCCTGCGCCGAGCACCATTATGTCTCCCTTGATTTTCTTTACATCCTCGACAAGCTTTGCTGAGGGAGTTGTCAGCATTTCATTAAGTTTTTCTTCTGTCCACATAGATTTTCTCCTTTTGTTATATCTTTATATACTCTTCTTTTGTTAATCTGGGCTTAAAGTTGTTTTTTATTTCAAGAGCACCCATAGCACCGTTTGACAATAGGTCGACTACCGTCAGCGCCATAAGCTTTGCAGGATTGATATATGCCAATTCTTTATCGGCTACAGCAAAATCCTCTGCGTGAAGCTTTCCGTAAAAGCCGCCCATTGTTGGCTGAATTGTAGGAATAATATGGCTTAAGTCGCCTACATCGCTGGAGCCGCACATATCAATTCCGTAGCGAAGCTCCGGCGGATTATTTAAGTATTTGCAGTTTTCGGCAAATATTGTTGAAATCTCCTCAGACTGGAACAGAGGAAGATAGCCCTTATAGGTTTTTATCTCCGCCACAGCACCTATTGCCATAGCTCCGCCCTCTACCGCTCTGTCGACCTTTGCCGAAGCACCGTAAATTGCCTCAAGGCTAGCACCTCTTACATATGTCTCCATTGTGACCTTGTCAGGAACGGTATTTACAAGCTCGCCGCCGTTTGTTATAATGGGATGAACTCTTATTCTGTCCTCGTCGCGGAAGGTCTCTCTCTGAGCATGAATACACATCATAGCAGCCATAGCGGCATTAAGAGCATTTATTCCCTCGTGGGGAGCGCCCCCCGCATGAGCAGCCTTACCGATAAAGTCAATGGTTTTTGCAACAAACCCAAGGCTTCCACCGTTAAGAAGAAGACAGTTTTCGGGGGTTGCCTCCGCATGGACCATCATCGCCATATCTATATCGTCAAACTCGCCAAGTCTTATAAGCTCCTGCTTTCCGCCGAGGAAGCCTATTTTACCCGACTCAACAAGCTTTTCACGATAGCCTATCTCCACATACTCCTCAGCAGGGGTTGCAAAAAAGCAAACATCTCCGTCAAGCTCATCCTTTACGGCCGAAAGAGCAATAGCCGCGCCAATCATTGTCGCAATCTGCCCATTGTGACCGCAGGCATGGGCTGCGCCGCTTACAGGATCGGAGGCAGGGTGGCATCTTGATGTAACCGAATCCAACTCTCCCATAACCGCAACTCTGGCAAGGCTCTGCCTGCCCTTTAAATTCCCCTTTACACCGGTCAGGGCAAGCCCTGTGCGGCACTCTATCCCAAGAGCGGATAACTCCTCAGCCACAAGCTTTGCCGTCTCGGTCTCTCTGAAGCCCATTTCGGGCTTAGAAAAGATTTTTTCGGCAATACCGATTATTTTATCTCGGCTTTTGTCAATTTCTTCAACTATTCTTTTTTTGATCTCGGAAATCTCCATATTAATTATATCTCCAAAAGTAACTAATTGGTTATTTTCTCCCCAAAAACAAGTACCTAAGGCTCTAGGTACTTGATTATAACGTCTGAAATGTATTCCGCCCTGGAGATAACCTCCTCATCGGCAGTCATATCTCGGGATAGCATAGCAGACATTGTATGTATATTAGAAAAGTATGAGAAGCAAAGGTTCATAAGCGAGAATACCGTGTGGAACTCGTCGGCATCGGCGCGAAATATTCCCTGCTCCTTGCCTCGCCTTATCTGCTCTCTCATATACTCAAGGCTTGGCGCCTTAAGCCTGGAAAGCTCATCTCTGGGAACAGATTTTGCCATATTTAGGTTTTCCCACAGGAGCATACGAACAAAATTAGGATTTTGTGACAGGAAGCGGAAGGATGTTAAAACAATATTTCTGATAGAAGCAATAGGGTCAATCCCCTCTATAATAAAATGCTTTTCGAACTCGGCAAGGCGCTTATAGGTCTTAACAAGAACAGCGGTATACAACCCCTCCTTGCTGCCAAAATGGGAATAAAGCATACGCTTATTTACGTCGGCAGAGTCGGCTATTTCGTCAACTCTCGCACCGAAAAATCCCTTTTCGGCAAAGTGCTCTTCTGCAACTTCAAGGATTTTTTCTCTTGTTATTTCAGATTTCTTGTAACGCTTTTCTGCCATTGGTCCTCACACAATTTGCTAATTCTTCTTTATTTTAGCACAAAACATAGCTTTTGTCAATAGAATGATATTTTTTCTGAAATATTATTGACATTTTGGACAAAAGGAAGTATAATATGCTTAAAAGTAACTATTTGGTTATTAATTTGCTATTCTGCGAGGAAAAGTTATGATTAAAATTGCTATTGTAGGAACAGGAATCATTGCCGGACTCCACCTTGACGCTATATCCAAGCTTGAAAACTGCACTCTGGCGGCGCTCTGCGATCTTAATGAGACAAAGCTTAACGAACTGTGTGAAAAATACGGTGTACCCGGATTCACCGATTACAAAAAATTGCCCGATGCGGTAGATTTTGATGCAGTTATTCTCAACCTGCCCCACGGTCTGCACAAGGAGGCTTCTGTATTCTTTCTTGATAAAGGAAAGCATGTGCTGGTTGAAAAGCCTATGGCGAACACGGTTGAAGAGTGCGACGCTATGCTTGAGGCGGCTGAAAGAAACGGCAAAAAGCTGGCTATCGGTCATATACAGCGCTTCTTCCGCCCTAACAGAGTTGTTAAGGAGATTGTGGATAGCGGCGAGCTTGGTAAGCTTTGTATGTACTCCGAGCAAAGAAGCATAAACTACTTCCTTGATAACCGCCCAGCTTGGTTTACAAACAAGAAAATGGCAGGTGGCGGCATTGTAATGAACTACGGCGCTCACGCATTCGACAAGCTCTTCTACATCACCGGTAAGCGCCCGACAGAGGTATACGCAAATACCGCAAATCTTATCAACGACAGGGATGTTGAGGGACATGCGCAAATATTTGCGAAATTTGACGGCGGTCTTTCTGCTGTTGTTACATTCTCCGGCTATTCGGATGTTGTTTACGAAAGCTACTACTACTTCACAGGCGGTGCTATAAAGGTAAACGGTGTTGACTCAGCCTTTATCCGCCGCGAGGGCGAAAAGGAATGGACAGCAATTGATGCAAAGAGAGATTACGGCGAATTTACCGTTCAGCTTAATGAATTTGTTAAGATGATTAACGGCGAGCCTTCAGAGGTAGCCGACGGTCACTTCTCAAGAGACATTATCGAAGCGATAGAAAAAGCATACAACCAATAATTTATAAAGGCTCATAGACTATCCCCAAAGGGTAAGTGCTACGAGCCTTTTTTGTTCCTAAACCGATATTTATGTAAAATTTAATTTACAAATATGGAGTTTTAAACCTTTCTGACAGGCTTTCTGTTATCCATAATATTCTTGAAAACTGCGCTTTCATACTCTCCGTAAAGGGGTACTCCGTCTTTTTCCTCAACACCGAGAGCATCGGATATTACCCACACCATAGAGTTTGTGCCAAGAACTGCGGCATCCATATCTCCCTCAGCAGTTCTGGGAACACCGCAGGGTGCGCCCTGCATAGTCCAGGTAGCGAGTCCCTGCAAATATGAGAATGATCCGTCGGGGTGCTTGAATTTTAAGGTCTTTTCCTTTGTCATTCTTATTGCATCGGGCGCAATTTTGTAAAGCTCGTCACGCATCTTTTTAGCAAGCTCGGGAGAATAATATTCCTCAAAGTTAATAAGAAGACGCTTTACCGAGACCCAAGGGTTCCAAACGGTTACAATTGTGTCGGGATTCTCAGGGCTCATGATTGCCGCAACAGCCGCCTTTATGGCCTTTTCAGGATTAGGAACAGGCTTTCCAAGCTTGGTGTAAGCGCCTGCTATCTTCATTAGTCCGTTTGAGCCGTAATAGTCACACTTCTCGTTCCATATTCCGTTATCCTCACGCTGATGAGAGTCCAGAAAGTCAAGGAGCGCCTGACAATATTCGGGACCTCTTGTTTTAAG
This sequence comes from Clostridia bacterium, assembly GCA_017621415.1. Lineage (GTDB taxonomy): Bacteria > Bacillota > Clostridia > Oscillospirales > CAG-272 > UBA1740. Next base: position 39,813 of record JAGATD010000055.1, on the reverse strand, counting down.
AGTTGACACCTGCTCGGATAGCACGCTGCCCACATGGTAGCTGCGGTGGTCAATGTCGAGAGTTGCGAGATATTCCTTAAATGCCTCAAGGGTCTTCATATTATCGGGGATAAGAAGCTCTCCGCCGCTCTCCGCCGCATCACGCATGGTGGGATACTTTGTTTTTCTGCCGTATCTGCCAAGAAGAATAAGAGCTCTGTCATAGTCACGGCAACGCCTGCCAATGCCTATATTCTTTCCCCACTGGGGATGATAGAAGAAGCCGTCGGGGTCCTGGAGATTTTCGACAAAGTTCATCATCTTGTCACCGTGCTCCTTGCCGAACCACTCGTTTACGTGGTCATAATCGGTAAGACCGCAGCTTTCAACAAAGTCATAAATTGAGTTCATCGCCTCAACTACGGGAAGATAACCTACGTTATCTCTTGCGGAATGGGTATAATGGAAGCCTGCCGTTCCGCAAAGAGGATGGTGCTCACACTCGGTCTTGCCGTAAAGCTCATTGCAAACACAGATATCCGGGTCATAAAGATTTGCCATCCACTTAATAAGCCCCTCGTCGTAAATTGAATGAAGCTCCTTAAATGCCTCTACAATTTCCTTCTTGTTCGGGGCTTCAAGCTTTTCTTCAAAATTTGCCCACTGTCTTTTCTTTGTTTCCTTGTCTCTTGCCTTAAGCTCTGCTACAAGCTCGGGTGAAAGATTGTGATCAATGCTACCTATAAATTTTTCCATTTTGTTTTCCTCTAAAACATATGCAAGTTATTTATTTGTTTGTTTAACACTTAAATCATCAAATCCAACGCTTCCAACATATCCCCACGCAGGCATAACTCTTACAGAAGTAAGGCTGTCCGCATCAATTATCGTTTCGCCATCCTTGTATGCAGGGTAGTAATTAGTACTTTCGTATACAAGATCTTCATTTACGTAGGTTTTGATCTTGAGAGTTTCTCTTGTTCCCTCGTAAAATTCAATTCTCAGGTCAAACCACTCGCCCTCCTTTGCGGTTGTTGCGTTTGCAGAACTGGTTATCGAGTTACCCTGATTAAAATCAATAAATGTGAGCTCACCGTTATCTGTAATGTTGAAATAGCAGTTATACGCATAGTTGTTGACTGAACCGCACATAAGAACAAGATACACCTGCTTTGAACCGGATGTGTAATCTATTTTCATTTTTGTTTTAAAAACATAAGAATTGCATTCATCGGCATTTACGGTGTTAAGGAATTCAAGATAGGGCTGCTCGTCGGTTCTCACCTTGGTGAAATAAAGATAATTATTTTCACCGTCTGTTTCCTGTGTTATGGTTGCGGAATCAGGATACTTTGCGGAATACTTTATCGACTCGCCCATATGAACCGAAAGAAAGTCGAAATTATGCTCCGTGGGAGTCGAGGTATCGATTTCGGGAACGGTTTCGTCCTTGTATTCTTTGACAACCTGCTTGTAGCTTATATCGTCAACGTATACCTTACCAACAAAGTTATAGTGAGGTGCAACTACGCAAAGCTCCGTATTATCTGCGGGCACAACGTAATCGGTGTTTGCATGATAGTATTTATCACTTACCGAAACGAGGATATTATTTACATAGGTTTTTATCCTTACCGTGTCAGCTGTTCCCTCGTAATACTCAATTCTTAAGTTAAACCATTCTCCCGCTTTGGCGGTAGTCTTTGCGCTTTCCGATTCACCGAGAGAATTGAAAGTGTTAAAAACAAGCTGCTTCGTTGCCAATTCTACGGTAAAGTAGGTTCTGCACATTGAAATTGCCGAATCCTTTAATAAGAGAACCTGAACTATGCTATTACCCGACGTGTGCTCGATAAACAAATTTGCTTCAAACACGGCAGCGTTTGCTTCCGTATTCTTTACGGTTACAGGGAAGGTCATTCTTGAATAATCTGCCGTCGTTATCGGTTTATCAATGCAGACCACCTTATCTCCGTTTTTATCAACCACCTTGGCAGTTACCTCGACTGGCGACAAAGTAAGCCGTCCCGACTCTGCGAGCGTGTTGCTTCCGTCCTCGAAGGTAAGAACCTCGTCAAGCTCCTCTGCAAATATCGACGGTGTTTTTGCGGAAGTGCTCTCGCCGCTTGGTACATCGGTAGACTTCGCAGGATAAGCAAATGCCTCGCCGCCGTCGGGCTTTATGTTAAGAAGTGCGTAAGCACCGTTAGAATCGGTTACAGCCTTAACATAGGTAACTCTCTCGCCCTGAACAAGTTTAACAGCTTCGGTTCCGTTTGGAAGATTAACCTTTACCGTAAGATCGTGACTGTAAATATCATTATCCATTTCATCGGTGAGAACAATCTTCAAGGCGCCGTCAACAAGTGTAACAGAAAGACTTGCGCTTTCCCTTTCACGCATATACATTACCGCATCCTCAAAATGAGCGCACCAAAGAGAGCCGTCATTCTGACGTGAAGCAACCGCTGCACAAAGCGCATCCATGGTTTCAATAGAAGTCCAAGAAGCTTCACCAAGGACAGCCAAAGCCTCTTTTTCTATAACGTAATGGTTAAATACTATATAAAATTTACCTTCATCAGCGCATTTGTTAACTTTTGTTATCATTTCGTTGAGACTTGCTGTTGAAAGAGTTGCATAAGGAAGCGAGCTGTAATCGGCTTTATCAAAGGCAACAGGATTGCCGTCTGTACCAAATCTTCCTCCTATGTAATACTCTTCAATAAGCTTTCTTTCAGCCTCGCGGAGCGACCAATCCTCAACACCAACCGAGCTCGGATTTCCGGTCATGGCATAAGTAAGAACCTTCTGATTCGGGAAAAGTCTGCGCAGTACATCTCCCGACTCTACAATTTCCTCATAAAGTCTGTCTTCATCGATAGCAAAGTCTGAGCCGCTACCCGAAGCATATTTCTTATGAGTCATAGAATGATTCACGATCTTCCATCTTCCGGTATCAAGAAATTCATTCCACTTTGAGATATCCGCTGTTTTTGGCAAAGTACGCTCCGCATCGTAATAAAGATTCTGCGCAACCGTGCCAAGCCCGCCCACAAGTCCGTATTTGCGGTACATTTCATCAATTCTAGTAATTGTTTCAAAATCTCCGCCGTCATTATCGGTTATAAGAACAACTATGCCGTTTGTACCGTTATATCCGTTTGTTATTGAAGCAGTTACAGTATAATCTTCAAATTTATCGATTTCACTCATATCGTCACCGCCTGTAGCAGGTGGAGCTTCTTCACCGATATCGCCAAGCTTCTCCCAGCTTCCGCCATTATCATAAGATACATACAAAACATTGTTTTCAAGCTTGAATTCAGGGGTAACGCCGTCTTTGCCATTTTCGCCATCTTCACCGGCGCTGCCGTCAGCTCCCTTGTGAATTTCGACATCAAAAACTTTTTTGCTTCCGTCTGTAAATGTAAATGTGAAACGATTATATCTTTTTCCGCCGATCTCCAGCTCAGAGCTTGATATATCGGCTATACTCATACCAACACTTGGCGATAAATCGTCATTGTTGTCGCCTTCACCTAGCTTGCAGGCGCCTAAAGCAAATACTGCTGCGGCAATCAGCACTGCTGTTATAATGAAAGACAAAATCTTTTTCATTTCATTTCTCCTTAAATCTTTATCCTAATTTACGCTCATACAGTCTCATAAATGCTTCTTCGTCAACTCCCGAACTCCAATAGGGTGATGCATATTCATCGCCAAAGCCAAGAAGTCCGCCGAGAACATTCTCGTGGTCTGAGCCCCCCATGTTATAAAGCTTATTTTTCTTGCAGAAGTCCTCAAAGAAACTATGCTCCTCCGCGGACACCATAGAGTGCCTTGTCTCAAAGCCCATAACACCAAGCTCTAAAAATTCCTCGGCATATCTCGAAAGCCCTATCGGGTGAGCAATTACGGGAACGCCACCTGCCGCTCTGACTCGCTTTATTGCATCAGAGGTTTCAATGTCGTCATAGGACTTGCCTGTTATAGCAATAACCTTGTCCTCTCGCTCCCTGTTCCAGGCAAAGCCGCAGCCCTTAAAAAAGGCTTCCTCATATTCGTCGTAGCGATATATTCCACGCTTCACAAATGAAGCGAAAATTTCGTTGTTACATATATAATCGTGGTAAGGGTGGTCGGCAAGAACATCTTCCCATTCAATACCCTGTCTGAGAGTTCCCTCTTCTCTCGCCATATTAAAAAGCACCCTTGACCTGTCGGTCTGAATGCTTGCGCAATAGGGAATAAAATCACGCAGCGCCTCGTGGTTCGGGTCGAAATCAAAAGCACAAAGATGTATTCCTATCTTTCGCCCGTCTTTTGTTTTGTGATAGGTGGAAAGCTCCGCTCCTATCATTGTTTTTAAGCTGTATTTTTCACATGCCTCTTTCATAAAGGGGTAACCCTTTACCGTGTCGTGGTCGGTAAGAATTATACCGCCGTGACCCATACATTTTGCAATTCTGGCAAGCGTGTCAGGTGTGTATTCTCCATCGGAGAAGATTGAATGATTGTGACAGCTCGCAAATACTTTAAAATTATTGTTCATTTGTCTTTGTTTCATTATAATTTGTATTGTGTTTTTGTTTCCCGCTTACACGAGACTAAGAGGTAAAAAACTCCCACGCGGAGATCCTTCGCAGATATGTCTTAGTCCTCGAATAATTTTTTGCCGCTCAGGATTACAGACAATCCCTCCGCTTCACTTTCGTTCAGCACCTCCCTTTACACAAGGGAGGCTATATTTTAGCGGCAGCCGAAACGCCATTGCGTAACGACTGCCGCACCTGGTTTAATCAGCCGTTTTTAACTGATTTTGTAAATAATTGTTGATTTTTTGCCTCAATTACGGAGCTACGTATTCCTTAATAATTTTGCCACCATATACATTGTCATACATCATCTCGTAATTCTTAATACGATAGTCACAAAGGAAACTTACCGAATTGTAATCAGAAAGGTTTTTATCGTTAAGATTTCCCGAAGAGATCTGATTACCATCAAGATAAATTATATATTTATCAACATCAGTGTAAATTTCGAGACAAATGTTGTACCATGTATTTGCCTCAAGGTTAATGGTTGAGCCGGGAAGTCTAATTGCATTTGTTCCCTTTTCACTCTTATACTGCGTTGTAGAACTGCTTGGATCAACCGGAGTTTTTACGCCATCAAGATCTATTGTCTGAATTTCACCTTGATAAGTCTTTGAAAGCTGATTCCAAGTCTTTCCCGCGGTATCCGTAAAAGCGGTACTGTTAACCGATATATAGAATGTGCCTGTCGTGGTATCTGTCGACTTGTTGTAATACAAATCCGCACCTGTATATAAGAAGTCAGTTTCAAACACAACGCAGTTTGCCTCTTTTTCGGTTGCATCCACTATCGGGAAGTGAATGAGACACATCTGAGATGCGGATTCACTCTTATATACGGTTAAAGTATTACCGTGGTTATCAATTGCAGAATTTCCCACTTTGTAACCGTAATTAGGCGCATCATAATATCTTGTATGTGACAGGAACTTGCGATAATCTCCAGAATTACCAACAAAGTTTTCACTCACAAAACCATCTGTAAATGAATAAATCGAATCACCAATCTCATCGAAGTACTTGCCGGGTGTTACTCCCATTGTATAAGGAACGGCTGCGATGTTGCCTGCTACGGTAACTGTGTCACCGTCTGCAACAGTCTGAACAGAGTTCTGTCCGCCATGCTGACCGAATGTGTAAACGTCCCAAGCCTTAACAGACTCGTCGGTAGAGGTAAGAGTAAGTACGTCACCGTTGCTTACAAATCCATGCTCCAGAGTGGTTTCGCCAAGAGTATATGTACCGCCTACAACAGCTGCGTAGATATATTCCTTAGCAAGCTTTTCCTGCTGATCCTCAGCCTTGCCGTAGTTTACAAGGAGCTGCTGAGCCGCAGAGCCGACATCAAGAATTTCAAGGTAGAACTGCTGCTGCTCGTAGCGATATCCTTCATCTGAGGTAGCAAAAACTGTACCGTTCTTGTAAAGACGCTCGAATGCGTACTCTCTTACAGAATAGGTGATAGGCTCGGATGTAACCCCGTTGGAGGAGGTGGTTATATACCAAACGTCTGCGATATCCTTTGCACTGACACCCTCGGTATAGAAGATTATTGCATTATATTCCTTGCCGTTGCTATCATCGCCGTCGAGATTTATGGCAGTTGTGTTAGCTTTCGCCTTGGTTATAGTCTGGAGCGGTTTAACCCCATCTGCGGGAACCTGGTTATAGATTGTAACGGTAACATCGTCACCTGCGACAGTTGCGGGATCTACGGCAAACACAAGACTAAAGTTGCCGTCTACTGCTACATTCTTACTTACGATCTCGGGAGCTGTGGTTTCTGCGCTTGCAGAAAATCCTATGGCAGCGCCTATAAGAAGCGCAAGAGAAAGAGCAAACACAATAATTTTTGCGCTTTTATTCATCATTTCTTTTCCTTTCATTATTATTAAGGAGCTACGTATTCTTTTGCGATCTTGCCGGAGTAAAGATCATCAAACCAGAATATCACATCCGCTAGTCTATAGTTAAAGGAGAATGAAACTGTGTTAATATCTGCTGCAGAGACATCAAAGTCAGATGTCCACTCGCATACAAATGTACCATCAACATAGAATTTTATCACCTTTACATCAGTATAAACTTCATAACAGATGTTATGAAATTCACCCTTAGGAATATCAAACTCTCCTAATTTGTCATGGGACTCTCTAATAGCATCTCCACCATTGCCACTCTCATCATACTGACCATCGTTATCATAAAGATTGATATGGCTTAAAATATTACCCGCACTTCCCGGCACAGCTTTGTTCATATCATTAACACTATTTACACTGTCAAATCCAGCTTTATTCCAGTATATAGAGAAGCCAGCAAACAACTTATTCACTTGTTCGGTTGAAGTATATGCAGCTTGACCTGCTTCAAGCATTATATCCGCCTCAAATACAAGACAGTTGGCGCCCGCCTCTCCCGTAACAGGCATGTGAATGAAAGGTGTGGTGTTCACAAGCTTAGTAAGCTTAAGGGCTTTACCTTGGGTTGCATCTCCGGATGCCGCCCAACCCATAGTTCCTACCGTGTCAGTGGTAAACTTTGTATGCTTATAGTATGTTGCGTAGTTGCCCCATCCAATGCTATCAAAATTAAGCATAGAATTACCTATCTCAGCAAAATACTTACCCGCTGTTACACCCTTGGTATAGGGAATAATTACTATATTTCCGGAAACAGTTACGGTTTCACCATAATTTATCGGAGTCTCGGAACTCATGTTGCCATCTTTGTCAAAGGTTATAACATTCCAATAATCGGGAGCTGCGCCTGTCGTAGTAAGTGTGATAGAAGTGTTTTCATCAACAAATCCACGGTTAGCTGTTACGTCACCTGCAATATAGCTACCGCCCTGTACGTAAACATATGTATAATCCTCAACAAGCTTTTCAAGGTCCTCAGAAGTTCCGCCTGCATTTATAATCGGGCGATTTACAAGAAGCTGCTGAGCCTTGGTTGCAACATCAATAATTTCAAGGTAGAACTGTTTCTGCAGATATGCTTTACCGTCAGCCTCTGAAGTAGCGAAAACAGTACCGTTCTTGTAGAGACGCTCAAAGAGGTATTCTCTTACCGAATAGGTGATAGGCTCGGAGGTAATGCCGCCTGAGGTTGTGGTTATGTACCAAACATCAGCAATATCCTTAGCGCTTACACCGCCCGTGGTGAAAACAATAGCATCGAATTCTGCAGTGCCGTCACCGTCAAGGTCTATCTTTTGGGTAGCGGTAGCCGCCTTAACAAGGGGATCACCAACGACCTTACCGCCATTTGAGGGATCGCCGTCATAAATTGTAACTGTAACATCATCGCCCGCTACTGTAGCAGGATCAACTGCAAGCATAAGACAGTAGTTGCCGTTAACATTGATGTTTTTGCTTACGATCTCGGGGGCGGTGCTCTCCGCATTTGCAGAGAGACCTATCGCTGCGCCTAAAAGAAGCGCAAGCGAGATCGCAAACACAAAAATCTTAGTGCTTTTTTTCATTTGTGTTTTCCTTTCAAGATTAAATTTTAAATTTAGTATTTCTAATTTCCCATTTGTGCTCCGCACCTTAGGTCCAGCCGCCGCCGTCAATGTTTCCGTCATCATCCCAACCTAAAGAGCCTTGAGCTCCGCCGCTGGTTGTGATAATGTCCTGCGGCTCAAGCAGTGTTATTTGTAGCCTTGGATTTTCGTAGTTATTTTTTTCGGTTTTCATTACTTACGTGGTCCTCCTTTCACGTATATTTCGCCAGATTATATGTTTTGCTATTATAAAATTATTTGCTCTCGCCCAGGCGAGGAAATTTTGAGATAAAATTTTTGATTTCGACCCGAAGCTGTAGCCTCATCCACCACCATCGGGACCCCCAAAGCTCGGCTATGCTCGCTTAGGGGAGTCCCTGGCGGTCCCCCTTCCCCAACAGGGAAGGCTGATGCTGCGAGTGGGAGAAAGCGAAGATTTTAGCCAAAATTTACCGCTTAGGTCCAGCCGCTGCCGTCGTTTGTTTCACCATCATCCGGCTCTGTGGGCTCGATGCCTGTAACGTCATCAAATCCAACATCGGGATTAAGAGAGGGTCTTACCTCTCCTGTTTCGGGTCCCTTGGGCTCCTCGGGCTCGGGCTCGGGTATATCCGGGTCCACAACAGGGGGATCCGGGTCAACGGGAGGCTCAGGCTCGGGAAGAGCGGGAATCTCAAACTCGGTATAAGTTGCCGAATGATAAATCTTAGAATTGTCAAGAAGTATTCTTCCGCTTGCCGCATTTGAGGTATAGAACTTAAACAGGTTGATATCAGCCGCCTCGGCAGGGGTCTGAAGATCTCTAAACATCATTGTACTTGTGCAGATAAATACATCATCCGCATAGAAGTTTACAAACATTCTTCCGTCAATTACAACATACTCAATTCTGAGACTAAAGAGTGTAGTCTCGCTTCCAAGCATTGCGCCCGAAACAGACGAAGCCTTTACTGTACCGTTATAGTCAGAAAGGGTGATATAGCCCCCTCTGTTGTAGGTAACCGCAATGTACCAGACCTTGGCTCCGCTTGAGTTGACGAAATACAACTCAACACCTGCGCTAGTCTTATCGTCATCACAGTCAAAGTAAATGTCGGTTTCAAAGATAACAGCCTTAGGAGCCGAGAGCTTATCTGCCTCGAGAAGCTGAATATCAAGCGTATCGTTTCCGCCCGGTGTTGTGTAAAGAGACAGAAGCTTTGTAAACTTGCCGTCCTTATTTTTCAATGTCTTAACTCCAAGGAGCGAACCTGTAGAAACCTTGCTGTACTTGATATGAGCGGGAGGATTTGCGGAATGCGAGCTTTCAAAGTCAGCGCTGTTTTTAGGATCGCTAACCGTGTCTGACGAGCTGTTTTCCATATAGAAGCTAAGTGTGTTTTCTACAATCACATTATCAAAGAGCGCTTGACCAGAGCCGCTTATCTTGGAAACTGTGATATAAGACATTTCAAGCGTCTCGTTTTCATACATATAACCGAGAGAGTTAAGCGCAACGAATGTGTCGTTTATAAATATGGACATTACTCTGTCTTTGTAATAGTAAACAAATGAAAGCTTAAAGGAATTACCGCTTATCGCAGTTTTAGAAAGGGTTGTTCCCACGCCGCCTGCGTAATATTCGCTGATAATTGCCTTGGAGCCATCTATCTTAAGGTCAAAGCCTATTATCGGCTTTCCGTCAGAGGAATAAATAACGAATCTGTATGCATCCGAGCCGTCGGTAACAACAATATCCGAAACAAATCTTGCTGCCGCCAGCACAACTCCGTTCTCTGTTGCGGTAATCTTCATAGTGTCGGCATTTGTCGAAAGCTTTGCCGCGCCGTCAACTACCGCTGCGCTGCCCGACATTGTAACAAGGCTATCCGCTCCTGAGAAATCGTGAACTATGGGTTCTCCCTTAGGTGCTGCGTTGTCGGCAAAGAAGAGCTTATCCTTTTCAAAATAAAGGTTATCAAGATATACTGTGTTATTACTTTCAGCTGCCGCTGTTATCTCAAGAAGTCCGGATACATACTTCGGCGCACCCGAGCAGGTAGTGCTGCACATTGCAAGAAGTGTACCGTCAATGAAGATAAGAGCCGCAAATTCTTCCTCATAATATTCAATTCTGAGGTTAAACTTATCGGACACGGGGATTGATATACCCGAAATAGCGGGGTCATAAACGTCAACAAGAACCTTGTTGCTGACCTTGTTGCTGACAGGAATAATGCGTATTACGTTACCGTCAGCTGTGCTTTCAACCTTAAGGTCATATTTTACGAGAATGTTCTTAGCTGTATTGTTTTCACAGAATGCTATTCTGAAAATGTTGCCGATAGCATTCGGCGCGTAAACATCGGTATCGAGCACCGCGGTTTTTACACCCGATCCCGAAACTCTCTTAACTATCGGAAGAGATATTCCGTAGTCTCCGGAAAGCTTAAGCGCATTGCTTCCACCCTTGGGGCATGCCTCAACGCTTATGCCGTCAGCTCCCTTTGTTACTTTAACATCCTCAGATATCTGTCCGTCTTCAAAATCGTGAAGCACTCTGTCACGGTCGGGGGCATCAATGTTTATTTCAACATTCTTTTCTACCTTGTAATTTACACCCGTCGCATAAGCCGCAATGTTATCCATCTGTATTACCGTGCCGTAGCTTGAAACAGATATAATGTTTATATAGTCAAAGCTGTTTTTCGGCTTTCCGTCGCCCGAAAGCTTTGCGCCTGTGTCGTCAAAGAAGTTGTCTGTAACACACATAAGCTCGCCGTTGAAGTAGATCTTTGCTCTTGCGGTATCCTTATCGCCAAGGTAATACTCCATTTTAAGGTGGAACCACTCGCCAACCTCAGCCACAGCATCTATCTCTGTTTCAACCGCATAGTCGGGCTTTCTTGAAGAGGTTTCCCAAACTCTGACAGTGTCGCCCTCGGTTTTTATAGTTGTCATATAGGTGGAGTTCTGCATAAGAAGCTGAAGCTCCGCAAACTCACCGCCGCGAGGAACACAGAAGTCTCCCTCAAACACAAAGCAGGTAGAGGCAGGACCTACTCCAACAGAGCGAATTTCGATAGACTGATATATTCCCTTGGGGCTCTCGAACTCAACAGCCTTGTTGGTAGGGTTATCCTTGGTGGGCGCTTCTATTACCATAAGGTGGCCTGTGCTAAAGGTTACCGGAGATATACCCTGTACGGGAAGAGCTCCTACGGTATCCTCGTCAAACGTAGCGTATTCAACCTCTACTGTCAGGTCATCTTTAATTATAGTTCCCAGCTCCTTGATAATCTTCATACATCTTATACCGTCAACTCTGGTATAATTTGCAGGAACACCGGAAATATCAAGGGTTTTAACCATTGAGCTGAGAATACCGCCTATGGACAAAGTGGTACAGTTTACATCACCCTCGTTGGTGTTGGGTACCGCAACGGGCATCATCTGGCTGACGTTTGTGGTTTTGTCAACAAAGTAGCCAAACGACCCGTCTTCCTTACGGAACATAACCTGAATGTCCGCAGTAGACCTTATCGCTTCAGGCGCAAGCTCAATAAGCTTCGCTCTTGCTGAATTTATCAGCTCTTTATTTTTAGATATATTCGAAAGATTGAGTATCGTCTGGTTCAGCGATCCCCACACGTTAAAGGTGTAAAGCACGGTATCTACCGGATCGTCTGACATAAGGATTGTTATTATAGACTCTATCGCCTTGTCTGCGTTCGGCATGGGAGCCTGAAGAGTGTTATAGAAGTTTATCGCCTTGTAATAAGCATTTGTGTTAGCATAGCCGAGCCCGGGATCCCAAAGACCTGTTTCTTTGTTCTGATTCTCATTCAGCCAATTTATTGCCATATTTGCAAAAGCTCCGCCGGTTTTAAGCTCTATATCACGGTCAAGAATCTGTTTTGCATTGGTACACATCTCATTTGCTATCTGATAGAAGGAACGGTAGTTGTTGTTTTTGGGGTCAAGCTGATTTCTCGCATACATATCATCAAGATATTCTCTGAAAGTATCCAGAGTCTCAAGCTGCGCAAATCCGGCAACCGCAGTGGGAACAACCTTAGACACAGCATTTACCATAGATGTGCTAAGTGTCCAAGTAAGGTGTGATGCGGGAGATGCGGGACCTACGTAAACTCCGTTCTCGTCAATATAGTCGGGCTCAATATCGTTTGTATATCCCTTAAGAGGGTAGGTCGGATGTGCATTAAAGCGCTGGAGAATCTGATATGCGCTGCCGCAGTCTCTGCCAAGTCGCTGGGTATTATTTTCAAGAGTTTCTCTGTCCCACTGGGGGTGATATATGTATCCGTCGGGCTCCTGAAGGCTCTTTACAAAATAAACAAGCTTGTCGGCAAACCAATCGGGATAATCCTTATTGTTTCTGAACATTCCCGAGCTGATAAAGAAGCCAACAGCCTGTGAGGTCGACTCAATATCGGGCAGGAAGCCCTCGGTATTTCTTCCCGAATTGGAGAAATAGAATCCTCCTTTGTCAAGGTCATAAAGGTTAGCAAGCCAGCTTACCACACCGTCGGTTCCGGTTTTTTCAACATAGTATCTCAGAGCATCGGCTATCTCAGCGCCGTTTGGATACTGAGCGGCAAGATTTGCGCGAACGTCCTTCCACTTTTGCTCTTTTTCGGCGTCCTCGACAGCCTCCATATAAGCAAGCAGGTCGAAGCAATGTTCTGTTATGACTCCCTTTTCAAGCTTTAGAAGAGCTTTATCACCGATAATCTCGTCTCTCAAGTAATCAAGAGCAAGCTTCTCAGCGGTGTTATAGTCATATTCATCTATGTCATATGCCACCGCCACCGAATTACCGTTAGAGTATATAACATATCCCACATACTCTTCACCGCCTGTATTAGCCTTTTCCTTTATGCGCTCAAGCTGTCTGTATGCCGCACTCGAAATGGCTCTGTTGGTTTTTCCGATAACAATTTCGTGAGCTGCCTCGGGAGCCGAGTCGTTTGTCAGGCTGATAGTCGCATTTGTCTGAGCCCTTATCGAACCCGCAATATTCTCAACAGTCGACGAGTCGGTATTGCATATAACAGCAATACTGCTGCCTTTTGCAAATATATAGTCGCCGTCAGGCAGCTTACTGCCGCCTCCGCTACCTCCTGTTTCGCCCTGTGCGCACGAAGAGAGCGCCATAGCAAAGCTAAGCAGTATAAATATTAATGTTAGAAACTTCTTCATTGGGTAACCTCCTGTAATTTGTTGAAAAAGTAACTGTTTAGTTATTTTCTTGGCAAAAATATGCACCAACAACGTCAGTAATCAAAAAGTCTGTGCGCATTCAGGTGCTAATGTAAATAACCGTTTAGTTATTTAAACGCTAAAAATACAGACCTGGATTTCAGCAATACTAAGAAGCCGATCACGCGGGTCTAATTGATTTTTTGGCAATTTTGCCAATATCGTATATATATTATATCATGTGTCAGTCGGTATAGTCAAGAAAAAATCGCTTGGCATTTTTAACGAAAATAACTGACTTATTTGGTAAAATTGCCAAATTTGCCCCTTTCTTTCGCGATAATATATATTTTATTTTTTGGAACCGGGATAAACATTCTGTTACAAATTATTGTTTAATATAGACTTTTCATCGAATCTATGATAAAATAATAATGTAATTTTTTGTGCTTATATGTTAGGACCTTTAAAAATGAATAAAACATACGACTATGTTAACGTTTTTCAAGGCTCGGGAGAAATAGATCTTCCCTGCCCTAAAGGAATAGCCGCAACCTGGCTTTTTATCAAGGCTCAGTGCGGAAATACCACTCCTGCTGCCGCCTACCCATTCGGCAAAGCCACAGTCTGCGCATACACGGGAGGATATCCCACAGGCTACGGTGACAGACGCCCAAACACCTGCGGCAAACCAAGAAAAATAAAAAACCCCTATGTAAGAGGCTTTTCTCATATGCACGCAAGCGGCACGGGAGGCATACACGCGTACTACAATTATGCGCTGACATCCCCTATTTTAGGAAATGCTCTGTGTCCCATAGAAGAAAAACTTATTGCTGAGGCTGCGCACCCGGGATATTACAGCTGCACTCTTTCTTCAGGTATAAGGTTTGAGGGAACGGTGTCAAAGACTCTCGCTTATCACAGATATTCTTTTCCCGATAGCGGTCTTTTGGCGATAGATTTTTCTAACGACGGACTTCTTCGTGACGATAAGAATTTCGGAAAGGCTTATTACAGCTACCCTGAATATGCAAAGGTAAATACCGTATCACAGACAAGGGTCACAGCTCATATAAAGCTGCACGGCATAAATCTTTATTTCGCCGCGGAGTGCAAGGAGTCCTTGGGTATTTCTCTTTGGGAAAACTATGTGGAAGCATATGGCGAAACCCTCACACCAAAAAGCCTTAAAAACCGATTCGGCGCATTCTTTAAGGTAGGCAAAAATGCCAATATACGTATTGCAATATCCTTTGTTAGCTGCGAAGCTGCCCTGTCAATGTTGGACAGCGACTCCCGCGGATTTGACGAGGTGCTTACCGATACCGAAAATGTCTGGGAAGAATTTCTCGGACGTATAAAGATAGACTCCGATGAGAAAGATTTTCTTGAAATCTTTTATTCCAACCTCTACCACTCGCTGATAAAGCCCTGTTCGGGAGGCGGGGAGAGCTATCTCTATGATACAAATAAAACCGAGGGGAAATTCTGCTTTGACCTGGCAACTCTCTGGGATATGTACAAAACCGCTCTGCCCCTTATCTATACTCTTTACCCCGAAATCAGTGAGGAAATCGCAAAAACCCTTATTCAGTCGATAAAGGAAAATGGGCGCTCTCCCATAAACTTAACCGTCGCAGAAAATAATGACTTTCCCGACCAGGCACGCATGATGGCGGAAATCTGCCTTGCGGATTACTATTTCAGATACGGGAATTATGCTAAGGAAATACTCCTTGCAAGCGAAACAGACCTCGCTACTCACACCGATTATCTCGATAGCGGCTACTGCGAAAGATATACACATATAGTTGATATCTCTGAGGCTCTTTACTCTATGGCGCAGATTGCTGAGGAAAACGGAAAGGTAGATATAGCCAAAAGGTATAGGTGTCTTGCCGAGAGAAGAGTGAATGCCTTTGACAGCAAGACAGGCATTATGAGTACAAATTCAAAGTACTATGAGGGAGACAACTACAATTATTCCTTCCGCCTGCTTCACGATATGGATGGACGTATATCGTTAATGGGAAAAGAGGCCTTTGTTTCAGCTCTTGATGAGCTTTTCGGATATACAAGAAAGGCTGTGAAGCTCCCCTCGGAATCCGAAGTCAATCCAATCACTCCCGGTCTTCACAGCTTTGAGGGCTTCAATAACGAAAGCGACATGGAAGCGCCCTACGCTTATATTTTCGCGGACAGGCATGACAGGACCTGTGAAATTCTTTCATCGGCTCACAAGTATATGTTTACAAGCGGCGAGGGCGGTCTGCCCGGCAACAATGACTCGGGCGGTCTTTCATCCTGCTACGTATGGAACTGTCTTGGTCTTTTCCCCGTAGCGGGGCAGGACCTTATGCTTATCGGGTCGCCTAAAATCAGCAGTGCAGAACTACTCCTCCACAACGAAAAAAATCTAAAAATTAAGGTTTATGACAACAATAGTAGTCATATTTACGTAGATAAAGCAATTTTCAACGGTAAGCCTGTTTTAAACTACCAGCTTTCAGTCAGAGAAATTATGGCAGGCGGTTTGCTTGAAATCTATATGAAGTAACAAAAAAAGACTTGCTTCGGTTTTACCCGCTCGCAAGTCTTTTTTGCATAAAGTTATTCAAAGGTATCGTTATCACGGAACTGAAGCGAATACAGCTCCTTATATTTTCCGCCCTTTGCCATAAGCTCCTCGTGGGTACCCCTCTCGGTGACCTCACCGTCAAGGATAACGGCAATCTCGTCAGCGCCACGTATTGTGGAAAGCCTGTGAGCTACAACAAGGGTTGTCCTGCCTCGGCAAAGCTCGTCAAGAGCCTGCTGTATAAGCACCTCCGTTGTATTATCAAGGGCGCTTGTAGCCTCGTCGAGAATAAGAATCTTAGGGTCCTTTAGGAACACTCTGGCAATGCTTATACGCTGCTTTTGTCCACCGGAGAGCTTGACGCCTCTCTCGCCTATTTCGGTATCATATCCGTCGGGGAGAGTCATAATGTAATCGTGTATGTTGGCTCTTCTTGCAGCCTCGTGTATTTCCTCCTCGGTAGCATCCGGTCGGCCGTAAATTATGTTATCTCTGATTGTACCGACAAAAAGGAACACGTCCTGCTGAACAATGCCTATATTACGTCGAACAGAGTCTAGAGTGAGCCCTCTTATATTCTTGCCGTCAATGAGAATTTCTCCCTCCCCGTCTCCCGGCAAATAAAAGCCCGGCAGCAGATGACAGATTGTTGTTTTTCCGCCTCCGGATGGGCCTACAAGCGCAAGCTTTTTGCCCTTTTCCAGCTTAAGATTTACATTGTGGAGAACCTCTTTACCCTCATTGTAGGAATAAGATAGATTTTTAAACTCGATATCTCCTCTGACATCGGTAAGCTCTTCAGCGCCCTCGGCATCACGCTCGGGCTCTTCATCCATAATCTCCGTAAAGCGCTTAAAGCCGCTTATACCGTTCTGAAACTGCTCGACAAAGCCGATAAGCGTGGTTACAGGGTTTATAAACAGGTTGACAGAGACGATAAATGTTGAATAATCTCCAAACGATATTCTTCCCGCATAGAGGAAAAGACCTCCGGCAATAAGGATAAATACGTTAAAAATGTCGGTAATAAATGAGGTTGACGCATGAAACTTTGCCATTGCGCTATACGCACGGTGAGAGGAGTCTACAAACTGACGGTCGCCTACCTCAAAGCGCTCTACCTCTCTTTTTGCATTGGTATAAGCCTTTGTAACCCTGATGCCCGTAATACTGCTTTCAACAGCGGCATTTATTGTTGCGTTGCTCTTCCTGCGGTCGTCAAAAGCTTGTCTCATTGCCTTTCTTAGCTTTGCGGCAACAAAAATAAGTATCGGCACACAGGCAAAGATGATAAGGGTCAATATCCAGTCGATCGACGAAAGGTAGATAAACGAGAGAATTATCATAACCGCACTGATAAGCAGATTTTCGGGACCGTGGTGGGCAAGCTCAACAATCTCAAAAATATCGCTGGTTATTCTCGTCATAATTCTGCCTGTTTCGTGGTTATCATAAAACTTGAACGGCAGCTTCTGCAGATGGTCAAAGAGGTCACGCCTCATAGCCGACTGCATCTTTACTCCTATTATGTGTCCGTAGTACTGAACAAAATATCTGAGAAGCATTCTCGCAACATAGAGCACAAGAACAATAATTCCCGCTATTACTATTGTGGAGTACATTTTTTCGGGAATATACTCGTTTAGCATCTTGTTTGTCACTATGGGGTAAACCATACCTATAAGCGAAATCAAAAGAGATGCAAGCATATCAAGGAAAAACATCTTCTTGTGCGGCTTATAATAGCTGATAAATCTTTTTAACATAAGCAAAAACTCCGTTTTTTAATACACAGTATATTATAAACTGAAAACTACCTACCGTCAATGAAATTTTTGTAAAAAGTTTCCTTTTTTGACATAAAAGCTCCCCGAGCTTTACACTCGAGGAGCTCACTTTTATTTTCCGTCAATCATATCTATAAGCTGCGCCTTGGTTTTAACTCCAACAGCCTTCGCTTTTGGCTCGCCGCCCTTAAATACAATAAGGGTGGGAATGCTTGATACACCGTAGCGAACCGCAAGCTCGGGTGAGTTATCAACATTTACCTTAACCACATTTATATCGGTTCTCTCGGCTGCAATCTCCTCAACAGTAGGAGCAACCATACGGCAGGGACCGCACCAGTCGGCATAAAAATCTACAAGAGTGGGCTTTTCGCCAAGTATGATAGAATCAAAGGTATCTTTATTTACAATAGCTGCCATTTTTTCTTCTCCTTTATGTGTATATTATAAATTTTCTTTGTTTTGTTATATCTTTGAAAGTTCCTTTAACTCCTCTGCAAGAGCATCGAGAGTCTTATATGTTTCGTCTGTGGGGGCTGAGAGGATTTTAACCTCATTTGCGGCAAACGTAAGATTTTTTGACTCCTCGAGATGCTTTTTCATCACCTTTGCCGCCATAGGCGCCCAGCTTCCGTTTTCGATAAGCGCTACCGCGCGGTTCTTGTATCCGCGCTCGGTAAGGTTAGAGAGGAACTCACGCATATGCGGGAATATATCTGCATTATAGGTGGTTGTGGCAAGGACAAGAGCAGAATATCTGAACGCATCCTCCACAGCCTCTGCCATATCGCATCTTGCAAGGTCGGAAACCGCCACCTTAACTCCAAGAGCCTCTAATCTTTGTGCAAGGTAATCGACCGCCTTTTTAGTATTGCCGTAAACCGAGGTGTAAGCCAAGGCAACTCCCGCCTCCTCGGGGCGATAGCTTGACCAGGTGTCATATAGTCCGATGTAATACTCAAGGTTCTCGGAAAGAACAGGACCGTGGAGAGGGCAGATCTTCTCTATATCAAGAGCTGCTGCCTTTTTAAGAAGAGCCTGCACCTGCGCACCGTACTTACCTACTATTCCGATATAGTATCTGCGAGCCTCGCAAGCCCACTCATCCTCTGTGTCAAGAGCGCCGAACTTGCCAAATCCATCTGCTGAGAAGAGAACCTTGTCATAGGAATCATAGGTTACTATAACCTCAGGCCAGTGCACCATCGGGGCAGTTATAAAGGTTAGTGTATGCTTGCCGAGAGAGAGAGTATCGCCCTCGCCTACAACTATTCTGTTGTCGGCATAATCCGTGCCGAAAAAGCTTTTCATCATATTGAAAGCCTTTGCGGAGGCAACAATTTTTGCCTCCGGGTATTTCTTAACAAATGTGGTAATATTCGACGAGTGGTCGGGCTCCATATGCTGAACCACAAGGTAGTCGGGGGCCTTACCCTCTGCCTCCCTCTCTATGTTAGCAAGCCATTCCTCGCCAAAGTCACGGTCTACCGAATCCATAACCGCAATTTTTTCATCAAGTATAAGATAGGAGTTATACGCCATGCCCTGCGGCACCTCATACTGCCCCTCAAAAAGGTCTAGCTTACGGTCGTTTACTCCAACGTATTTTATGTCCTTTGTGACTATCATTTTTTCATTCCTCTAAAGCTTTATTTTTGTCTTCTTTTTTAGATTTATACCGTTTTTTCTTTTCTGCAATTATTATACCACAAAAAACCAAATAATGTATGTTGAAATTTCAACATTTTAAGAAATTTTTAGTTATTTTTGCTTACAAGCTCGGATATTTCCTTGCGCTTCTTTGCCCTCGGGGGTGCATTTTCCTTGGGATACCCGAGAGTAATAACCAGGTGGACCTTTCCTGAAAGGGAAAGTTCCTTTACTATTTTATCACTGTCAAGCCAGCCGAGAATGCAGCTGCCGATGCCCTTTTCAGCCGCTGAAAGAGTAATATGCGCCGAAAGTATACCAATATCTATTGAACGGTAGTCTATTCCCTTAACCTTTGCTCCAAGAGCCGCGGTTTTTACATAAGGCTCCTCGGAAATAACGATGAGGCACGGCGCATCTGAAGCGAATTTATTCATTCCCATTCCCTGAGTTGCCTTAGCCACCCTTTGGGCCGACTCTCCTCGGCAAACGGTTATGTGATATGGCTGACCGTTGCAGGCGGAGGGCGAAAGCCTTGCACACTCGAGAATTTCCTCAAGAATATTTTCTTCGATTTCCTTTTCACTATCGTATGAACGGCAGGACTCACGAAGCCTACATAGCTCTGTAAAATTCATTTGTTTTCTCCTAAAGTGTTTTCTCTATTTTACCACATTATACCCCGCTCTGTCTACATTAAAATTAAAAACTTACGATTTTTTGACTTGTTGACAAAAAGTTTTACATATGATAAAATAATTACAGAACAAGTGTATTTACCTGCGAAAGGAACTATAGTATATGAAAAAGTCAAGAATAATAGCGCTTTTTCTTCTTGTTGCGGTATTGTTTACGTCCTGCGACATAAATCTCAAGGTGCCGGGGATAGGAGGAGACGGCGACAAGCCCTCTGATGACTCGGGCAAAACACAAACTCCCGAGACTCCATCTCAGCCGGCGGCAGACTATATTAATGATAACATAACCTTTGATGTCGGAGAAAGAGTTTATATCATTGTCGGCATCTCCATGTCGGATTCAACCAAGGTAAACACATACAATTTGGAAACTATCATCTGTGATGCCACAGGTGTTTACGGAAGAATAATGACCGATGAGGGCGAAGAAATGCCCAACGAGATTACCCTTGGTATATGCAACCGGGAGGTAGCAAAGCTGGGTTATGACAGACTTGGCGATATTGAAAAGGCGCATAGCAAGGTTGCAAGGTACGGCTTTTATGTCACCGAAAATGCGGTAGCAATTGTATACGACCTTGTGGAAGGATACGAAAAAAAGATTATAAATATGGCGGTAGAGTTCTTTGAGAACGAATGTATTAAGTACGATACAGCTGTTAATTTAAGCCCTAACCTCTTCCGCTATAAAACCATAGATCTTATCGAATATCAGGCTGCGGAAGATGCCGAGAGGATTGAACAAGCCTGGGAAATTTTTGAAAAGCAGGCAGGTAAAGAGGCTCATGCAGCGCTTAAAGAGATGTACGAAAGCTTCTATCACAGAGACAAGCTTGTTGAGTGGTTCGCTAATCTCTTTGACCCTGCGACAGGCGGATTTTACTACTCTAATTCAGCAAGAGATAACGACCGGGTTCTTCACAACGGAAAATACTATCCGCTTCTTCCCGATATTGAATCGACCTCCCAAGCAACAGGCTTTATCGCAAGCTCGGGTATGACATACGGTTACAGCAGTCTTAAAGATGCCCTGCCCGACTGGATGCGTCTTTCTATAATAAAATTCATTAAGGAAAAGCAGGACCCTAACGGTTATTTCTATCACCCCCAGTGGACTCACGAGATGGTTGACAATGCGCTATCCCGTCGAGCAAGAGATATGACAAAGGGGCTTGGAACCTTAAGAGACCTTGGCGCAAGACCCACATATGATACTCCCACGGGTATGGGAGGTGACGGAAAGCTCTGGAACGGAACGCCTATAAGCGCCGCATCAAAGCTGACAACACCATTAAGCGGCTCCTCTGTTGCCGCAGTATCACGTGTTGTTGCGACAGCCGTTGCGGTTCCCTCTCACTTAGTGGATGATGTTGCGTTCAAGAATTATCTTGCAGGGCTTGACATAAACGGAAGATCCTACTGGGTAGGAAACCAGATAGCCTCCCAGACCTCAGAAATAAAGGCAAGAGACAAGGTGTTAAAGGAGAAAGGCGCGGACTACTCTCTTGTTGAAATTCTTGTTGAGTGGCTTGATGACCACTGTTACGAAACCACCGGGCACTGGAAAAAGGTTGCCGACTACGACGGACTTAACGGACTTATGAAAATATCCGCTGCATATGAGTCGCTTGAGGCGCCGCTTCCTTACCCTGTTCAGGCATCAAAGTCGGCTATTGCTACAATAACTATGGAGGATGATATCAACGGCTCCACTGTCTGCTTCATTTACAACTCCTGGTTTGCTATCAATAATATTATTGGCAATGTGCGCACACACAAGAGCATGGCCGAGGCTGACGAAATTGTGGGAAACATACGCAAAACTCTTCGTGACAATGCTCCGGAGCTTATTCGCGCAACGGCTGCAAAGCAGGGTAAATTTATGTGCGATGACGGCTCGTTCTCATACACGGTTGCCTGCTCATCCTCTACAAGCCAGGGTATGCCTGTCGCAATTCCCGGAACCAAAGAGGGCGATGTTAACGCGACGGTTATCTGTACAACGGGAACAATCAGCAATATGATGAACGCATTAGGATATGACAGTATTCCTCTTCTTACACCGTCTGACTTTAACAAATATCTAGCTGTAATAGAAGAAAACAAGGCGAAGCTCGGTGCGGATTACAATTATGCGGAAACCGAAAAGGATTTGGTCTCCGACAAGATAAACTTTAAACTCTCTACCCACAAAAACACAAGCACAGGGGTCACAGCTCCCGTGATTAAAATTTACAACTCCACCCTGTACACAACCGAAGCCGAGCAGAGAAGCATACTCGAATATATTATTTCCAGCGATGTGGGGGTTGAAGCAGGACTTCTTAAGTCTGATATAGATTACTATATCAAGGAATGGAAAATGCACAACTATGCCGCAAAATATCCCGGTTGGGTAGCATCCCTTTTAGATAAGACCAGAGACGAGGTTATAAAATCTGCCGAGCACGCAGATCTTAATACCAATGATGAGCACGCAAGCGTGTACGAAAGCTTTGCTTCAATGCTCGATACAGCCGAGTAGGCAGGCATTTTTATGTAATTTTAACGAAATTAGGCTGATAATTCCTACGTTATTGACAATTGACATAAGTTTTTTTCATATGATATAATAAAGAAAAAGGGGATTTTTATGCCAAACGATAATTCTTACAAAATCAGAACAAAAAACAGAAATCTCTTTCTCCGAGTGTCTCCCGGACATTTTGCAACAAACCACAGCCACATCAATTATTACATTGATGTTACAACCCAGAAAACCCGTCTTTCTGAAGCTCAGGCAGTGGCAAATGCTCTTGTCAGCTACTACACTCACAACACAATTGTAGACACAGTCCTTTGCCTGGACGGCACAGAGGTTATCGGTACCTGCCTTGCAGATGCTCTTACGCGCGGAGATTTTACAAACCTGAATGCTCACCAAACCATTTATGTAATTACTCCCGAGCATACAACAGGCAGCCAGCTTATTTTCCGTGACAACACCCTGCCGGCAATAGCCTCAAAGAATGTGCTTATTATTGCGGCATCGGTTACCACAGGCTATACCGCAAAATCCGCAGTTGAGGCAATACGGTACTACGGCGGAAATGTAGTGGGAATATCCTCCATATTCGCCACCGTAAAGGAATGTATGGGTTATGCTGTTAATTCGGTATTTGATACCGATGACCTTGGTGACTATTCTTCGTTCCCATCTCACGAATGTCCCCTTTGCCGCGCCGGTAAGAAAATCGATGCGCTGGTTAACAGCTTCGGTTATTCCAAAATTTAAAATTCTCAGCCTTAAAATTTGTTGGGCAGAGGTGCTTGTCACAGCGCCTCTGCCCTTTTCGTTATACTTAAATTCCGTCTATCAAATCAATTATAGTAATCAACGTTTTCCGGAAGAGAGATTATAGCCTTTCCGTACTCAAATCCCGCAGTTACAGCAAGATCGCCAACAAACATATTTCCGTTACCCATAGCATAACCGTACGACAAGGAAACAGGTCTTCCCTCTCCGTCATAGGTTATATCGTAATCGTATGCCTCAAAGCTCTTGAGGCAGCTCTTCCAAAGAGTTCTCTCTATTTCGTTTGTAATATTATCATCAATGAAGACAGCTGCGTTAGCCTTCATCGCCTTGATAAAAGCAGGGTCGTCAAGAGCCAGCTCCTTATTCATCTCAATAAGATAAACTCCGTTCGTCTCTACGGGATCGCTCTGCTTAAAGAGGTCATCATAATCCCATATAAGCGAATCTATGGTAGTGAGCGAGTCTCTGAAGTTGTTGGAGGTTGCCTGAGTCTTTTCGAATTTGTCATGCTCGCCGGTTGACTTGGTGCATATATAAGCGGTTCCGTCAATGATTGTCATTTCGAGCGTGTCGGTTATATCGTCAACCGTGATCGTCTTGCGGTAATACAGATTGCTTCCGTCAACCCTTAGCTCCTCTGTATTCTTGATGTCAGCCTCTCTTGCAATACTGCCGTCGTTCTGGAAAAGCATCAGCTTTCCGATTTTCTGCACGGTATAGCTGTAATTTGATTCGCTGACGACTGAGGATTCAAGGCTGGCATAAAGCTCAGATGCATTTTTGCCGTCTATGCGATTGTTAAGGTCTGAAACTATAACCACAACCGCAATTATCAATGCCACAAGAACCGCCGCGCCGATTATGGACAAGGATATTATCAGATGTTTATTGGGGTTTTTCTTTTGTCCTTGATTTTCCATTTTATTAATATTCCTTTCAATAAATCAGACTCCCGAATATGCCGAGAATCCACCGTCAATAGGAAGAACAACACCTGTTATAAAGCCTGCCGCCTTCTCGTTTATAAGGAAGAGAAGACCGCCCTCAAGCTCCTCGCTTTCGCCAAATCTGCCCATAGGGGTAGCGGCAAGAATCTTGCCTGTTCTGGCGGTGGGAGTGCCGTCGGGGTTAAAGAGGAGAGCTGCGTTCTGCTTGGTTGAGAAGAATCCGGGAGCAATCGCATTCACACGGATTCCAACCTTGGAGAAATGAACCGCAAGCCACTGGGTAAAGTTGGAGATAGCCGCCTTAGCGCCCGAGTATGCGGGAATTTTAGTAAGAGGGGTATATGCGTTCATTGAGGATATGTTAAGAATGTTGCATCCCTCTCTGCCAACCATCTGACGGGCAAATGCCTGTGTGGGAATAAGTGTTCCGAGGAAGTTGAGGTTAAAGACAAATCCAACTCCCGATGCATCAAGGTCAAAGAAGCTCTTTGTATCCGCATCAATGTCTCCAAGCTCGAAATATTCCTTATCTGTTGTTGCTCTGGGGTTGTTTCCGCCCGCGCCATTGATAAGTATATCGCACTTGCCAAGCTCGGCTTCAACCAAGTCGGCAACCTGATAGCAGGTCTCCTTTTCAAGCACGTTGCAAGCATATGCCTTTGCAACACCGCCCTCGGCTGCTATCTCGTCAGCATAAGCCTTTGCCGCATCAAAGTTAAGGTCAAGGAGCGCAACCTTAGCGCCCGCTCTGGCAAGCACCTTTGCAAAATATGAGCAAAGCACACCTCCCGCGCCTGTTACTACGGCAACCTTGCCGGTAAGGTCTGTATTTAATACGTTCTTGTTCATTTTTTAGTTTCCTTTCATTCATTGTAGGGACCGACGTCACCAACGGTCCGTTTAGGGCAAAATCTATCAGCTATCAAACTTCTCTAAGGAATCCCAAACGCCTAGCATATACATAATGCCAAGCGCCCTGTCATAAAGACCGTATCCTGGGCGCACCTTGCCGGGTCCCTCGTCCCAAAGATGTCTTCCGTGGTCGGGACGGATATAGCCCTTGAATCCGCAGTCGTGATATGCCTTAAGAATATCGAGAATTCCCGTATCGCCGTCACAGTCTCTGTGGCTTGCCTCGGAGAAGTCTCCGTTCTCAAAGTGCTTTACGTTTCTGATATGGGCAAAGGCAATTCTATCGCAGTGCTTTCTTACGATATCGGCAACATTGTTATCAGGGTTTGCGTTAAGGCTGCCCGAGCAAAGGGTGAGACAGTTGTACTCGTCATCAACCATTTTAAGGAAGCGGTCAATGCTTGGCTCATCGACAAGGAGTCTCGGAAGACCGAAGATATCCCATGGCGGATCATCCATATGAATAGCCATTTTGATATCGCACTCACGGCAGGTGGGCATTATTGCCTCAAGGAAATACTTAAGATTAGCCCAAAGCTTTTCGTGGTCAACACCCTCATATGCTTTAAAGAGCTCGTCGAGCTTCGCCATTCTCTCAGGCTCCCAGCCCGGGAATGACATATTGTATTTTTCGGTGAAATCCAGGATGTATTTAGCCATTGCGTTGTAATCATCCTGAATCATATTCTTTTCGTAGAAGAGAGCGGTAGATCCGTCGCCAACCTCATGGAAAAGGTTGCTTCTTGTCCAGTCAAAGATTGGCATAAAGTTATAGCAAATAACCTTAACACCGAATTTTGACAGGTTGCGGATAGTCTCCTTATAATTCTCTATATACTTGTCTCTTGTGGGAAGACCGATTTTTATGTCATCGTGTACGTTTACCGACTCAACAACATCAATATTGAAGCCGTACTTATCGCACTGCTCCTTTACCTTAGCAATTTCTTCCTCTTTCCATACCTCGCCGGGCATCTTGTCGTGAAGCGCCCAAACGATACCCTCAACACCGGGGATCTGCTTGATGTCAGACAGCTTGATACGGTCATTACCCTCGCCGTACCAACGAAACGTCATTTTCATTCTTGTTTAATCCTTTCTTTGTCGATGTAAGCTGAATAAAGCCTCTTAATTCTTCGGCTTCTTTATCTTATTGAGTTTCTTATTTAGCTTCAACAGCTCTTCCTTGGTGAAGTTTACGTTCATCATACCCATCATGGAGGTAAGCCTGAGAACGGTAAATCCGCCCATCATTTCCATAAGTCCGCCGCCGGAGGAAAGGTCAACATCAAAGCCGCCTGACTTCTTCTCGTCATCCTTACCCGACTTAGCCTTATTCATTTTTTTCTTGATACTGAGACCAACCTTAGCAAACCAAAGCTTTCCGCGTGTACAGCTCATAATGTCTGAAAGCTTATCGTTAAGTGAGAATCGACCCTCGGGAGCATCTATATCAAACCAGTTAAGAACCGCGCCCTTTTCTACAAGAACGTAGTCCATATTCATCTCCTCTACCTTACGGATCTTGCCCTCGTCGGTAAGCTCGCCCGCCTTAGCTACTATGGTAGACTCGCCTGTGTTTTTAACATCGAAATAGAAGAAGTGGTCTGCCGCCTGCTTTTTACCGATAGACTCCCCGTTAACAAAGAGCTCAACCTCAGGCAGGTTGGAGTAAACGGTAACCTTGGTTACATCCTCAACACGGTCGATATATCTCTTACCGCACAGGTGAACAAAGGGGTCGGTCTCAGGTGAAACGAGCCATGCCTTATATGCATAGAAGGAGTCCTTCTTATACTTTCTGTCAAAGGTAACAAGTCCCTTGTGGTTCTGACCGTTCTCACCGCCCTCGGCTCTTGCGTCAGCGCCAAAGTCGAACATATTCCATACATGGGTAGCCCATATATATTTCCTCGAAAACAGCTGTTTTATAAGCTCCTCGTGGTAAAATGCCTGATACTCCTCGGTATAGTCGCCCTGCTTCGGATCAGATGTGTGCCAGTTAAGAGCCTCACAGCCATATTCGGAGCAGCCGATGGGAATCTCAGGATGCATACCGTGGAACTTATCGAACCAGGGACCGTTCATAGATGTGTCGCCGCCGTACCAGCCAAAGTAATGGTTGTAGGAAACAACGTCGGGAATCTGAAGATAGGGATCATCCATCTTACACATAGAAACTGCCGCAATAGTTGTAAGTCTTGTCTTATCCATCTCATGGCAGAGGTCATTTAAAATTCTATGGTTTTCGAGAAGATCCTCGTCGCTTCCCGCAATGGAAATTTCGTTAGAAAGTCCCCAAACAACGATAGATGGGTGATTGTAATTCTGAGTTATAAGCTCCTTCATCTGGGAGACGGTATTTTCCCGTCCTGTGGGCATATGTCTTGAAATATAAGGAATTTCAGCCCAAACAACCATACCTCTCTCATCACAGAGGTCATAGAAGAATTGGTCATGCTGATAGTGAGCAAGACGGATAGTTGTTGCGCCTACCTCGCAGATAAGGTCCATATCCTCCCTATGGTGCTCGGGAAGAAGCGCGTTACCAATACCCCACCTGTCCTGATGACGGGAAACACCTCTTAATGGATATTCCTCACCGTTAAGGATAAATCCGCGGTCGGGGTCGATCTTGAATGTACGGCAGCCAAAGCGCGCGGTTACAGTATCGCAAACCTCACCGTCTTTAATAAGCTCTGCCTTAAGTGTGTAAAGATATGGGTCGCGGCGGCCGTGCCAGAGGTGAACTCCCTCAATCTTAAGAGTCGCGCTATTATAGGTATTCTCCTCGGATACAACCTCTTTACCCTCGGCATCAAGTATTGTGTATTTTACGGATGCGCCCTCGGCAGTGTGCCATACATTAACACAAACCTCGGCATCCTCGCCTACGATGTTATGAGTAACGGTTACACCCTCGCCGCCAAAGTATTCAAGGTCAAAGTGGTTTTTATCAACGCAAACAATGTTTACATCACGGTAAAGACCGCCGTAAAATGTAAAGTCTGCCATCTGGGGGTATACCGTCTCGTTTGCGGAGTTGTCTACCGAGATAACTATAACATTCTCGTCGGTAAGAGCATCGGTAATATCTACTCTCCAGGTAGAATAACCGCCGTCGTGACAGGCAAGCTTTTTGCCGTTAACGTAGACTGTTGCAGAGGAGTTTGCACCTCTGATTTCAAGATAGTATTCATCGCACTTGGGCAGGGCTGACTTAGAAAGCTCCTTGCCGTAATATGCTGTTCCGCGGAAATAGTCGTTTCCGCCGTCCTGGCCGTCAACAGCATTCCAGGAATGAGGAAGAGAAATTGCCTCGCCCTCAGGGAGCTTTGCAAAATTTTCTACCGCCTCTTTGGTAAAGGTCCATCCTTCATTGATGTTCAAAATGTTTCTCATTTTAATGTTTCCCCTTTGTTATTGTCATTTGGGCATAAACTAACATTCTAATTTTACCACAAATTGCAACCCTCGTCAACTCTATTTCTTTAAAATTATAAAATTTAACAGTGCGGAAATAAAGTAGGAATTTTTTTGTGATTATTTTGCCTGATTTTGGGCAAAACTATATAAAAAACGAGAAAAGGACCTTTAAAATGAATTCCCAATCCTTGAAATCCGCCCGCCCGTTCGGTTTCCGAGACAAAATCGGCTATCTTCTCGGCGACTTTGGAAACGACTTCACTTTTATTCTCTCTTCAAGCTTTCTTCTGAAATTTTACACCGACGTTATGCATGTTGACGCAGGTATTGTCGGACTTGTTATGATGCTTGCCAGATTTGTAGATGCCTTTACCGACGTTACCATGGGACGCATCTGCGACCGTAGCAGAGTTACAAAGGCAGGAAAATTCCGCCCATGGATATTACGTATGGCAGGACCTGTGGCGATAGCTTCATTTCTCATTTATCAGTCCTCATTCGCCGACACACCCTTAGCATTCAGGGTTGGATGGCTTGTTGTCACCTATATCCTTTGGGGCTCTATATTCTACACCGCAATAAATATTCCATACGGCTCAATGGCTTCCGCGATATCTCCCGAGCCGGGTGACAGACAGTCGCTCTCTACCTTCCGCTCTCTCGGAAGCACTCTCGCGGGAGTCGTTATCGGCGCAGGTGTGCCTCTTCTTGCATATGACGTTACAACCGTCAGCGGTGAGCAGATTGCGGAAATGAACGGTCAGAGATTTACTATTATCGCGGGAATTTTCTCTGTCCTTGCAATACTCTCATACCTCGCCTGCTATTATCTCACAAGCGAAAGAGTTGTTTCAGAGCCCTCGCCACACAAGGAGAATTACAGCGCTCTGCGCCTGATTACAAGTTCTATAAAAAACCGAGCAATAATTTCTATTATAGGCGCATCGGTTATAATGCTTCTCTCCCAGTTCACACTTCAGCAAATGGCAAATTACGTTTACCCCGATTTTTACGGCAATACGGCTGCCCAGTCGGCATCAACCTTTGCAATGCTTTTTGGTATGCTGGTAGCGGCAGCGGGCGCAAAGCCTTTGGCAGAGCGCTTTGGAAAAGCCGAGGTAAGCGCGGTGAGCAGTGTGGTTGCGGGTGTTGTCTGCGCCCTGCTCTTCTTTATCCGACCCGAAAATGTGTGGGTATATGTTGGATTTAATCTCTTTGCCTGGCTCGGTCTCGGAGTATTCTCTATGGTCTCATGGGCGCTTATTACCGATGTTATAGACTACTCGGAAATAAAGAACGGATATCGCGAGGACGGCTCTATTTATGCCTTATATTCCTTTGCCAGAAAGATAGGACAGGCAGCCGCCGCGGGTCTTACCGGTCTTTTCCTCTCTGTCATAGGATATCAGAAAATAGAAGGTGTTGCACTTTCGCCCGACGTGAAAAACGGAATTTATAACATTTCAACCATAGTCCCCGCCATAGGATTTATAGTTTTGGCGGCAATTCTCTGGTTCTGGTATCCCTTAAACAAGAGAACGGTTGATAAAAACGTAGAGATTCTACGCAAAAAGCGAGAGGACAACACTTAAAGCTACCCGATATAACATTCACTCCCATTATACAAATAAACGGACCGACATTATCAGCGGTCCGTTTTTAATTATATTCTCTAAAAATCAATTGCTTTGCATCAACATCATATATTCACATCAAATCTTCTTGAGCATCTTGGGCAGACGGCAGTGTGCTTACCCTTTTGCTTTGGAAGACGAAGAGTGCTCTTGCAGGCAGGACAGGTGCGGTAAACGTGAGTCTTTCTGTCCCTTATACGGTTTTTTGTTAAGGCAAAAAAGTTCTTAAATCTGCCCGTGATTTTAAGATATTTTTCATTTTCCGCACGTCTTTTGTAAATATTTCTTGACAAAATTCGAAAGAACATCCAAACAACAAGCAAAGTTTCAAGAAACCACAGAACAATATTATAAGCAAAAATATTAACTATGAAGAGCACAAAATACAAAGCGAGAAGAAAGTTGTTCAGGTTGTCTGAGCCGTATCTTCCCTGCATAAATCTCATTAGCCTCTCTCTTAGGTATCTCATAAAAATCTCCAAAAAACCTTTTGCTAAAAGTTTAGCACCCAAATTATATCTTGTCAATAGGAAAATATTCTTGTTTACAAATAAATATGAAAGTTTTAACATTTTAACAAAGCGTGTTTAAACAAACTTAAGCCTCTATTTCTTTAAGCAATTAAAAATATTTGAAAAAAATTAAAAAACGTATTGCAAATACAAATTCATAGTGCTAAAATTAAAAAGCTGAGAAGCATTGCTTCAATTTATAAGAGGTGGAACGCAAAAATGGAAGCCAACAATGCGTACTTGCTAAAAAACAAGACTTTGCCCGATGAGGCAGAGGTTCTTATATCAAAAACTGTTGCCCCGAACGAGAAAATACTCTTTGCCATAGTGGGCGACCTGACCCTTGCCGGAAAATATGCCCAAAGCGTACTCTTTATAACCAAAGACCGAGCCTTGGTTTACGACGGTGGCGGGGGAGATATAAAAAGCTACCCACTCTCGCTAATGAGCGAGGTTTGCGCCAAGCGAATGTACGGAAATGCAACTCTCTCAGCAAAAATCTCAGACGGCAAACGAATTGTGTTGTTCAGATACACATATGCTATTGCCGCCTTGTGTGATGCTGCGGCTCTGTTTATTAATCACATAAACGATGGGGCAAATCTCCACGACGAAATGTCCGTTATGGAGGTGGTGTTCGAGAGAGCGCTCAGCGTTTGTCCGAAATGCGGAAGAACCCTGTTGCATCCCGGAGCGGAGTGTATTATGTGTCGCTCGAAGGTCAAGATAGTAGAAAGACTTTTTGAATACATAAAGCCCGAACGCAGCAAAATAATGCTGTGCATTATTCTTTCGCTTATTACAACAGCGATGGCTATCATTCCTCCAACCGTTACAGGCTTTATTGTTGATGTGGTATTCCCCGGCGGCTCAGGCGGTTCGGGTATAACACCTTTGAACTTTATCAGCGATGCTCTTGACGGAGATAGCAGCAAGCTGCTTATTGCAATGATATGTCTGCTTTTTGCTACATACATATTACAGTACGGTATAGGTATTATTCGAGCTTATACATTCAGACAGGTAGGAAACCGCTCGGTTGCGAGACTCCGCAATGATATTTACAAAAAGGCGCAGTACCTGCCAATGAGCTTTTATGACAAGACCTCAACAGGCGCAGTTATTAACCGAATAGCCTCTGACTCCTCAACGCTGCAAAACTTTATGCTCCGCATAACACAGGAGGCTGTGGTACACCTGTTTCAGCTTGTTGGCATAATAATCATTATGCTCACATTAAACCCTACCTTAACACTCCTTTCTCTTATTCCTGTTATACTTATTGTTATTGTAACCAGAGTGTTCGGCAGAAAAATAAGACCGTATTACAGAAGAATCTGGCGCAGATGGTCGGCAGTTTTCGCAACCCTCTCGGATACAATTCCCTGCATCAAGGTAGTAAAGTCTTTTACCGGCGAAAACCGCTCGGCAGATAAGTTCAAGGATAAAAATGACGACTGGCTTGAAATGGACAGAAGACTCGGAAAGCTTACAACAGCCTTTCCGCAAATTGTTTCTTTCCTCGTTACCTGCGGGTCGCTTATCATATGGGGCGTAGGAGGCGGTAAGGTTATTGCGGGTGAGGCTGGATTTTCGGCAGGTCTTATTGTCAGCTTCATTTCCTATGCCTCTATGTTCTATAATCCGGTAACCTTTTTCGCAAATCTGTCCGACTCTTTCCAGTCGGCTTTAGCATCTACCGAAAAGATACTTGATATTCTCGAAGCGAAGCCCGAAACACATGCCGAGTCTCATATTGTGCCGGACAAGCTAAATGGTAAGATAGAATTTCTTCATGTTTCTTTCTCGTTTGACCGAACAAAAAAGGTGCTCGATGATGTAACGGTGACTATAGAGCCCGGAGATGTTGTTGGAATTGTTGGCACCACAGGCTCGGGAAAATCCACCCTGGTTAACCTGCTTATGCGCTTTTATGACGGATATTCGGGAGAAATCCTCGTTGACGGTCACAACATTCAAAACTTCGACCTTTCCGCCTACCGAGCGAAAATCGGATATGTTCAGCAAGAGCCCCAAATGTTCTCTGACACAATATTCAACAACATTGCCTATTCTCGTCCCGATGCCACAATAGAAGAGGTAATGGAGGCAGCAGACGTAGCTAATGCCCACAACTTTATAGCAAGACAGCCCGATGCCTATGACACAGTGCTGGGTGAAAGAGGTGTTGGAGTCTCAGGCGGTGAAAAGCAAAGAATTTCTATTGCCCGAGCAGTGCTTATGAATCCGTCTATTCTGATTTTTGATGAGGCAACCGCTGCTGTTGACTCAGAAACCGAACATCTCATTCAAGAAGCCATTGACCGTCTTATTGCCGGAAGAACAACACTTATGATAGCCCACAGGCTGTCAACACTGAAGCGCGCAAATAAAATAATTGTAGTTGACGGTGGAAAAATTGTGGAGTTTGGCTCGCCTGATGAGCTTATGGCGAAAAAAGGTAAATACTATAAGCTGGTAGAAATCCAATCAATGACGCAGGATGCAGAAAGAATGAAAAAGGAGGAAAGGCTTGATATATGACAACAAGAGTTTACATCAACGCACAAGACCGTATAGAAAAAGCAGAGAACAATCTTGTAAACCTTTATCTCCACACAGGTGAGGAGTATTTATCCCTAGAGCCGAGAAGACTTTTTCCTGTCAATATGCGTCATAGCTTCATTACCCTGCTTTCCGACTCCGGCGAGGTTGCGGTAATACGGGAAATTTCTGACCTTGATAAAGACTCCGCGAGGGTTATAGAAGAAAGTCTTGATGACTATTATCTTGTCCCCACTATAACAAAAATAGTTTCAACATCGGATAAATACGGGACTCTGCGATGGACAGTAGAAACAGACAGAGGCATCCGCAGCTTTGATATACGAAACAGAAATCACGATATCAAGGTATCAAAGTCTGGAAAAGTGCGTGTAAGGGATGCTGACGATAACAGATACGTTATTGAAGACTATAAAAAACTTGATGCCCATAGCAGAGCAAAGCTGATAGTTCATACTTAACTGTCGCATCACCTTGGCGGCGCCGTGCGTTTCGGCGCCGCCTTTCTTTTTAAGCAGTGCTTTTCACAAAATATTGTGTTTTTGCTATTGACAAATCACAAGATATGGTGTATAATAGAAGCCCACTACATAAAGAAAGGACTGCTTAATGAAGATAATTAAACGAAACGGTGCTGAGGCCGTATTTGATAACGAAAAGATATTTGCCGCTGTAAGCAAGGCTAACGAAGCGGTTGGCGAAGCCGACAGAATCAGCGAAAAGGATATAAAAAGAATTACCGAAAAGGTTACTAAAAAATGTGATAAACTCTCCCGCGCTGTAAGCGTCGAGGAAGTGCAGGATATGGTTGAGCGAGAAATTATGGCGACAGGCGCATTTACCCTTGCAAAAACCTACATTACTTATAGATATACGCGTGAGCTTGTGCGTAAATCAAATACTACCGACGACAAAATAATCTCGCTTATCGAGTGCAATAACGAAGAGGTTAAGCAGGAAAACTCCAACAAGAACCCCACCGTTAACTCGGTTCAGCGTGACTATATGGCAGGTGAGGTATCTAAGGACATTACCCGCAGAATTCTCTTGACCCCCGATATTGTAAAGGCACACGAGGAGGGACTTATCCACTTTCACGATGCCGATTACTTTGCCCAGCATATGCACAACTGCGACCTTGTCAACCTTGAGGATATGCTGCAAAACGGAACGGTTATCAGCGGAACAATGATAGAAAAGCCCCATAGCTTTTCCACCGCCTGCAATATCGCAACTCAGATTATAGCGCAGGTTGCGTCAAACCAGTATGGCGGTCAGTCAATAAGCCTGACACACCTTGCGCCGTTTGTAAAAATCAGCCGTGAAAAGATAAGACGCGCTGTTATATCCGAGCTTGCTGAGGCGGGAGTTACCGACGAGGCTATTATTACTAAAATTACCGAAAAGCGCCTGCGTGATGAAATAAACCGCGGTGTTCAGTGTATACAGTACCAGGTTGTAACCCTGCTTACAACCAACGGTCAGGCTCCCTTTATTACCGTTTTTATGTACCTTGGCGAGGCAAAAGACGAGGAAACAAGGGCCGACCTTGCACTTATTATCGAAGAGGTGCTTGAGCAGAGAATAAAGGGTGTTAAAAACGAGGCTGGCGCCTGGATCACCCCCGCTTTTCCCAAGCTTATTTACGTTCTCGAGGAGGACAATGTCCGCCCAGGCTCAAAGTACCATTACCTTACCGAGCTTGCGGCAAAATGCACCGCAAAGCGCATGGTTCCCGACTATATTTCAGAAAAAATCATGCTGGAGAACAAGGTTGACAAAAACGGCGAGGGTCACTGCTACACCTGTATGGGCTGCCGCTCGTTCCTCACCCCTTACGTCGACGAGAACGGAAAGCCTAAGTACTACGGTAGATTTAACCAGGGTGTTGTAACGGTAAACCTTGTTGATATCGGTCTTTCGGCAGGTGGAGATATGGACAAGTTCCGCGAAGTCTTTGACGAGAGAATGGAGCTTTGCCACAAAGCTCTACGAGCAAGACACGAAAGGCTTAAGGGCACTCTCTCCGACGCAGCTCCTATTCTCTGGCAGTACGGCGCACTTACAAGACTGCCCAAAGGAGAGCCCATAGACAAATATCTCTACGGCGGCTACTCTACCCTTTCTCTCGGCTATGCGGGACTTTGGGAATGTGTTTATGCCCTAATTGGCAAAAAGCTTACCGAGCCCGAGGGTGAAGAACTGGGACTCGAAATTATGAGAATGCTTAATTCCTACACCGCGAAATGGAAGGCTGAAGAAAATATAGACTACTCTCTTTACGGCACACCCCTTGAGTCTACCACCTACAAGTTTGCAAAATGTCTGCAAAAGAGGTTTGGCATTGTTGAGGGTGTTACCGACAAAAACTACATCACAAATTCCTACCACGTTCACGTAACCGAGGAGATTGATGCCTTTGACAAGCTTTCGCTTGAAGCAAAGTTCCAGGCGCTCTCACCGGGAGGGGCTATCTCCTACGTTGAGGTGCCGGATATGCAAAACAACATTCCCGCAGTCCTCGGTGTTATGGAATATATCTACGACCATATTATGTATGCCGAGCTGAACACAAAATCCGACTTCTGCCAGATGTGCGGATATGACGGCGAAATTATTATCGAAAAGGACGACGACGGTAAGCTTGTTTGGGAATGCCCCAACTGCCATAACCGCGACCAGTCAAAAATGAATGTTGCAAGACGCACCTGCGGCTATATAGGCACACAGTACTGGAATCAAGGCAGAACTCAGGAAATACAGGAAAGAGTTCTTCATCTTTGATTATAACCGACGAAGTACCTTGAGACACAAAAGACAGACTGTTCGTCATCACTGCTCCTCCTTAGAGCTTTATATTAAAAACAAAACCTCTTGTGACCAAAAAAAGCCGCAAGAGGTTATTATTTTAACTGTTAAAGAGATAAACCCTTGTTTCATAGGGCTTTAGTATTTTTTCGTCTCTCTCCTTGTAATTGGCGAGTATAAGCTCGCCTTTTTCAATATTATATCCACTCGGGATTTTAATTTTGGCAGGCTTTTCGGTAAAGGAGCAAATAACGAGAAGCTTTTGACTCTCGGTTTCTCTTGTATAAACATAGAGCTTCTTGCTTCTGTGGAAGTGTTCCCTGTACTCTCCGTATCTTACGGCAGGCAGACTCTTTCTTAAAGCGATAGCCTTGCGGTAGAAGTTAAGAAGAGAATCGGGGTCCTTTTCCTCTTTTTCTACGTTTATCTCCTTGTAATTCTCGTTTACAGGCAGCCAGGGTGTGCCTGTTGTAAAGCCTGCGTTCTTTTCGGCAGACCACTGCACGGGAGTGCGGGCAGAATCACGGGAGCATCTCCAAAGCCGCTTCAGTCTTTCCTCGGGAGATTTTTTAAGGTTTGTATGGTTATAGTTATAAACCGTTTGCACATCCTCGTACATCTCGGGGCTTTCGGGACGCCAGTTTAACATTCCGATCTCCTGACCTTGGTAGAGGAAAGGAGTACCCTGCTGAAACAGGTAGGTCACGGCAAGTGTCTTTCCGCTCTCAGTGCGGTATTTTTCGCTTCCGTAGCGGGAGATTATTCTCGGGTGGTCATGATTCTCTATATAGAGCATATTCCATGCCTTGCCCGACAGCTTATACTGCCAATCAGAAAAAGCTTTTTTCATTTTACGGAGCTTAAATTTTGTGGGAAGCCAGTCAGTAAAGAGACAGTCGGCAGTTTCGCACTGGAACTGTATCATCATATCTATCTGCCCCTTTTCCTCATCAATATATTTAAGCGCTCGCTTAGGCCATACAAGAGGAGCTTCAGCAAGGGTGAAGCAATCGTACTTGTCAAAAACATCTCTCTTGAACTCAGACAGATATTCGTGAATATGAGGTCCGTGGTTGTATTTTCTCATTCCCTTGTATATAGGGAAGATGCGGTCGTTAGGAAGTCCCTCGGTCTTTGAAATATAGGTTATAACATCTTCTCTGAAGCCGTCAACACCCATATCAAGCCAAAAATGTAAAATTTTCTTTACTTCTTCCCGCACAAGAGGGTTATCCATATTAAGGTCCGGCTGCTTTATGGCAAAGAGGTGGAGATAGTATTCGCCCCTCACCTCGTCATATGTCCATGCCTTGCCCTCAAAGTTTGAGTCCCAGTTGTTAGGAAGCTTTCCGCCTTTTTCGCCAGGACGCCAGATGTAATAATCGGTATAGGGGTCTATTCTTCTGCGGCTTTTTTCAAACCACTCGTGCTCGTCACTTGTGTGATTTACCACAAGGTCCATAAGCAGCTTCATTCCCCTCTCGTGGCAGCCCTCCAGCACCTTTTTAAATGCCTCCATGCCACCAAACTCGGGAGCTATGTCCATATAATCTGCTATGTCATATCCGCAATCGGCTCCGGGAGACGGATAGATAGGCGAAAACCATATTCCGTCGCAGCCAAGGCTTTTTATATAATCAAGCTTTTCGAGCACACCCCACAGGTCGCCCATTCCGTCACCGTCACCGTCCTTAAAGCTGCGAGGCCATATCTGGTAAAACACCATATCCTTATACCAGCGTTTTCGTTCCATATTTTCTCCTTTACAGTAAATAAAATTTCATCATTTTGATATTTTTTAATCAAAGGCAAGTCCGAAGTATTCGGGATAACAGCCTCTGTCGCCGAAAGACAGATACATTGCAAATGGTATTTCTCCCCCTGGAATCATAAATGCACCGTCGGCACAGCCCAGTGAACATACTATGTCAGCTGCCCTCTCCAGGTTGCCGAGAAGCTCTATGCCAAAAAGTCTGTTTTCCACTATCCGAGCCACCAGCAAAAAGTCAGCTCCCGAATAAAGCTCCGCTTGTCTTTCAAGAAAGTCTAAATTCGCGTTTTCCTGTATGATTCCGCCCCTCGGCAAAAGATCTCGCCGAAGTTTTGCAAATTCTTTTTTCCCAATCTTTTTGATATTTACCGTTTTCCCCGAGGAAGCGCACTGAAGTCTGCTCTTATAGCCACAGGTAATATAGCCGAGACTGCCGTAAAAATCAAACAGGGATTTCTCACCCGGCACAAGCACCGCTCCCTCATATCCCGCGGCTTTCAGTCTTTCGTGAGCATACCGCATAAGCCTTTTACATAAGCCGTTGCCTCTTTGGGCTTTTGAGGTTGCGACAGCATAAATATAGGCTATCTTTCTTTTCTCCAAAGAGCAGTCTAGAACGTAAAGGGCAGAATACACATCCTTACCCTCTGTAACAGCAAAGCATCTGTCGGGGCTGAATGCCGTATCAAAAAATGCGTTGATAAATTCATCACTATCCCCGAATGCCTCTTTCCAAAGAGATTTTAAACCGGGGATATGCTTCGGGGTGGGATTGTCAATATTCATAACCGTTCTCCAAAAGACAAGCCCAATATTTTTCCACCCTATGGTGTGGACCATAGCTCTGCTTTGCCTTTCTTAACCCCTCGAGTCCCATATCCTCTTCTCTGTCAAGGTATCTTGCATCCGGATATTTTCCTCTTATATATTTTGCCATCTCGCAATTTATTATCGCGTAAGAGCCCTGGATATCCGAGCGAGCTTTTTCAAAATGGACATCGAATGTGTCCTGTGACATCCTACTTGCAAAGCTGAAAGCCAAAACCTCACCCTCCGAGATTATTGCCATGCCCTCAAGACCAAGCTCCTTATAATCTCTGAAAGCTTTTTCGAGAGCTGCTTCTTCCATTTTGTAATCGGCGTTTGGATTTTCTTCAAGCTTCTCCTTGTACCAGCGCTCTGACATTTCACGAACCAAATCAATGTTTTTTTCGGTTATAGGCTCAGCCTTATAGTCGGGGCAGGCATCCTTAAAGCGGTTTATATGATTTCGCTTTGCCTGATACTTTTTACCCTTAAGATCGGCAAGATCATCTATATTATAAACATAGTCATACGAGCCCTCATCGGAGTGAAAGCTGAATTTGCCGGGATAAAGCTCTTCAAGCGTGTCTCTTGCCCCTCTGCTGAGTCCTGTTATACGGCAGGGTATTCCTCTGTCCTCAGCATCGGCAACAATGCTGTCAATTACCGCTTTTTTATCTGCTTTTCCCACAGGATAAGGATAAACACTTCGACGGCTGAACTGAGAAAAGAGCACGATGTGCCCCTCATTTAAGGCAAAGCTCTGCCTGCCCCAAAGATAAAGATTTGCAAACGAAAATTCGCATCCTCTCTCCTCTCCGTCAGGATAATAGCTCTCATACAGCGCTTTGTCAGCGGGGGATATTCTTTTAAATTCTATTCTTTCTTTAGACTTTATTTCTGCCATATTTCCTACCGTAATCCTTCTTGTGTACTTTTATTTTATCATAATAATCACATAAACACAAGAGTTATTATACACTTTATTTAAGTGAATTGTCAATAGAAGTGCAACACTTTTAAGAAAGATTTTGCAATTCCAAGTTCCAAGAATCCTGAGCAGAAATATAATTTAAGCATTTGCGGGGTCTGGCATTGATCAATGCAAGATTCCGCAAAAGTGTTTTAGG
>JAGATD010000054.1 GCA_017621415.1 Clostridia bacterium | reverse complement strand
GCGTTCTTCTATGGTAAAATGGGTATAGCTCATATTGAATCTCCTTTTGTTATTTGTTGTGTGGTAACTTCATTATAACACAGGATTCAATATGAGTGTTCTTTTTTTCTAAAAGTGTTGCACTTAATAGTATAATTCACCATTTAACAAAAAATCCCCCGTATGGGGGATTAATTGTTTTTCTTGACATGATTATAATACAGTCTAAAGTTTGCAAAATGCAGACTGTATTATTTTATCGCTTTTCCTTGTTTGCAGAGGGACACCCGCTGCTCATAGGACAGGAGGAGCAACCGCAAGAGCAGCCGGATTTGCCCGCCCGCTTATCCCTTATTAGCTTTGCAACAAGGAATATTACCAGGGCCGCTACGGCAGCCGCAACAATTATCGTTCCCAAATTTTGTGAAATAAAGCTGATAAGAAGCATTTTGGTTTCTCCTTTCGTTTTTTACTTTAATACTGCAATTTTTTCCTTAGAGGGCTGCTCGTAAGGACGAATAATAAGATATACTGCTGCCGCAATAATCAAAAGTGCTGCGGCGGCGCCAAGTATATGCCAGCCGAAATTGCCTGTAAAGAGCATACCGAGCTGATAAATGCAAAGAGATGTCGCATATGCAAGACCTGTTTGATACCCAACGGCAAAGAGAGTCCATTTTGTGCTGTTCATCTCTCGCTTAATAGCGCCTACTGCCGCAAAGCAAGGAGCGCAAAGTAGGTTGAATACAAGGAATGATATTGCCGCAAGTCCTGACATTTCGGTAAAGTCAAGAACACCGAGAACGGCAACTATCTCCTCCTTGGCAACAAGACCCATAACCGTTGCAACGGCGGTCTCAATATTGGAGAAGCCGAGCGGCGCAAATATCCAGCCTATTGCAAGACCGAGATAGCCGAGAAGCGAATTAGCAAGCTCCATTTCAGTGCTGAAGGCGAACTTACCGTCAACAAATCCGAAGTTTGAGCCAAGCCAGATAATTATTGTAGAAAGAAGAATTATTGTTCCCGCTTTCTTAATAAATGACCATCCGCGCTCCCACATAGACCTCAAAATGTTAATAAATGTTGGCATATGGTAGGCAGGAAGCTCCATAACAAAGGGTGCTGGGTCACCGGAGAACATCTTTGCTTTTTTCAGAATCAAGCCGGAAACAACGACTGCGGCAATACCTACAAAGTAAGCGAGAGGCGCTACCCACCAGCCGCCCTCAAACAGTGCACCGGCAACAAGAGAGATAACAGGCAGCTTTGCTCCGCAGGGAATAAAGCTTGTCGTAATGATCGTCATTCTGCGGTCACGCAGGTTTTCAATAGTTCTGGATGCCATAATTCCGGGAACCGAGCATCCTGTACCGATAAGCATGGGAATAAATGATTTTCCCGAAAGACCAAGCTTTCTGAATATACGGTCCATAACAAAGGCGATACGTGACATATATCCGCAAGCCTCAAGAAAGGCAAGGAAAATAAACAGAACAAGTATCTGCGGAACAAATCCGAGAACTGCGCCAACACCACCGACAATTCCGTCAACCACAAGGCTCTTCAGCCAATCGGCGCAGCCGATAGAATCCAGACCTCTTTCGAAAATAATCGGAACACCGATTACATAAACACCGAATTCCTCGGGCGCAGGGGCATCTGCCATAGCTCTTTCAAGCCATATGTCAAGACTGATGAATTCATCGCTTTCTTCGTCAATCTCAAAAGTTTTAATCTGAGGTCCGTAGGAAGCAACAGCCTCCTCAAGAGCACCAATGTCGCCATCCTCTACTGCAAGGCGTATCTCGTCAAGACCCTTTATATCAAGGTCATATGCCTCTGCATAATCAACATAAGAGCCTACAAATCCGAATATTCCCTTTTCCTCAACATACTCATCAAGAGCCTCCTCGTATTCGCTGCCGCCAATACCGAAAAGGTGGAATCCGTCACCGAAGAGACCGTCATTTGTCCAGTCTGTAGCCCAGGTGCCAACGGTTGTAACCGATATGTAGTAAACAAGGAACATAATAGCCGCAAAGATAGGAAGCGCTGCAAAGCGGTTG
Organism: Clostridia bacterium; assembly: GCA_017621415.1. Lineage (GTDB taxonomy): Bacteria > Bacillota > Clostridia > Oscillospirales > CAG-272 > UBA1740. The sequence goes on along the minus strand of JAGATD010000054.1, from coordinate 20,206 downwards.
GTTACTATCCGGTCTATTTTATCCGATGCGGTAAGACCTCCGGGGTTCTTTTTCTTGTATATTCCGTTAAGAATATTTGTTATGTAGTTATAGCGCTCATTGGTGATTATGCTTTCCGCATCGTCATCAAGAATACGCTCTGTATCCTTTATATCCGACTCGATATGAGCCATAATCTCGGGACTGATACCAAGCTTTTCGATAACCCTTGTATCCCTCTCGAAGATTTTTATAGCATACCACCTCTGCACCTCGGCGGAAAGACCGTGGACCGCAGCCTCCTCAATGTGAGCGAGGGTATGCTCGACCTCTCCCGAGAAGATGTGAGACGGAATAATTTTTCCGTTTCTTGCGGCATCAATAGCCAGCTGTGCGGCCTCAAGAATTCCGTCACTCTTAAGAGCTGAAATCTCAACCATCTTACAGCCAAAGGCAGCCGAGAGCGCCGAAATGTCTATCTTATCTCCTTTTTTACGGACAATGTCCATCATATTGATAGCAACAACCACGGGTATTCCTATCTCGCGAAGCTGAGTTGTAAGATATAGATTGCGTTCCAGATTTGTGCCGTCGACAATATTAAGAATCGCATCGGGATGCTCGTCAATAAGGTAATTTCTCGCAACCACCTCTTCTAAAGTATAGGGAGAAAGCGAATAAATTCCTGGGAGGTCGGTAATGATAACATCATCATGTCCCCGAAGTTTTCCCTCTTTTTTCTCAACCGTTACACCGGGCCAGTTTCCAACAAACTGGTTAGAGCCTGTCAAGGCATTGAAAAGAGTTGTTTTTCCCGAATTGGGGTTGCCCGCAAGAGCAATCTTAATTCCCATTTTTGTTTCCTTTCTTGATATAAAAATTATTCAACCTCAATCATTTCGGCATCAGCCTTACGTATAGAAAGCTCGTATCCTCTTACATGAAGCTCAATAGGGTCTCCGAGAGGAGCAACCTTTCTTACTGTTACCAGCGTGCCTTTGGTAATACCCATATCCATAATACGGCGCTTTACCGCACCTTCTCCATGCAGCTTTACCACCTTGGCGCTCTTACCTATCCTAACATCCTTGAGTGTGTTCATAAAATACCTTCCTTAGAGGAATTTGTTGTTTTCTCGGTCGGTTAGCCTCGGCTAACCCGATATATATAATACTATTTTTTTTTGCATTTGTCAAGAAGTTTTTGAATTATTTTCCAACTTGGTAAAATATACACATCATCGGAGGTTAGCCTAGGCTAACTGCTTGTGCAAATTGCGCATAACGTCAAGAGAATTTTAGGGGGGTTGATTTTTTAAAAATAAAGTGGTATAATAATTTAAAAAAAGTCAACCTACAAGAGGTGTTATATATGAATCTGCAAGAGTCGGGACAGATGTATCTTGAAACGATACTTATTCTTTCCGAGACAAACCCAAACGTGCGTTCTATCGACGTTTGCGAATATATGGGATTTTCAAAGCCCAGTGTAAGCCGAGCTATCGGTCTGCTAAAGTCCGGCGGATATGTTACCATGGACAAGGACGGCTATCTTAAGCTTACCGAGTCGGGTGCCGAGGTTGCCCATAAGATGTATGACCGCCACAGGCTTCTCAGTGAATTTCTTGTGTCACTCGGAGTTTCGGAGGATATCGCATCTGAGGATGCGTGCAAAATTGAGCATCATATAAGCGACGAATCATTCAATGCTATAAAGGCGGCTTTAGGCAGCAAAAAATAATTTAACTTGATAATTTTGATTTTTTTCTCAAAATTACTTTACAAACAGCATTATTTTTGATATAATACAAGTTGTGATTTTTTCAATTCTACCATTTTTATGGGTTTACAAAGGAGTTGTTTTTTATGAGCCGTATGGTCGGCACAGTTTCAAGAGGCGTAAGAGCCCCGATTATCCGTAACGGAGATGATCTCGCAAGTATTGTCACCTCCTCTATTCTCGAGGCAGCTAGAGATGACGGTTTTGTTATCCGTGACAGAGACATTATCGCTATGACCGAGGCTATCGTTGCCAGAGCGCAGGGCAACTATGCTACAACAGACGACATTGCGAAGGATATTCAGGCGAAGTTCCCTGACGGCACAGTTGGTGTTATTTTCCCCATTCTCAGCCGTAACCGCTTTGCAGTATGCCTCAAGGGTATTGCCAAGGGAGCTAAAAAGGTTGTGCTTATGCTCTCATATCCCTCAGACGAGGTTGGAAACCACCTTGTCAGCCTTGATGCCCTTGATGAAAAGGGAATTAACCCCTATTCCGATGTTCTTACTCTTGCAAAATACCGTGAACTTTTCGGATACGGCAAGCACCGCTTTACCGGTGTTGATTATGTTGAATATTACGAGAACCTCGTACGCTCGGAGGGTGCTGACTGCGAGATACTCTTTGCAAATGACCCCAGAGCCGTTCTTAACTACACTAAGTGCGTTCTTAACTGCGACATTCACACAAGAGCCAGAACAAAGCGTTTGCTTAAAGCTGCTGGCGCTGAGATTGTTTACGGTCTTGACGAGATAATGAATGCTCCTATTGACGGCAGCGGCTACAATGCGGATTACGGTCTTCTTGGCTCAAACAAGGCGACCGAAGACCAGATTAAGCTCTTCCCCAGAGACTGCCAGCCCTTAGTTGAAGACATTCAGGCGCGCATCAAGGAAGCGACAGGCAAAACGGTTGAGGTTATGGTTTACGGCGATGGCGCGTTCAAGGATCCTATCGGTAAGATTTGGGAGCTCGCTGACCCGGTTGTATCTCCCGCATATACCTCAGGTCTTGAGGGTACTCCCAATGAGCTTAAGCTTAAGTATCTTGCCGACAACGATTTTGCAGACCTTTCGGGCGATGCTCTTAAGGAAGCGATCAAGTCCAAGATTCAGGAAAAAGACGGCGACCTTGTTGGAAATATGATTTCTGAGGGTACAACACCCAGACGTCTCACCGACCTTATAGGCTCGCTTTGCGACCTTACCTCAGGCTCGGGCGACAAGGGTACACCTATCGTGTTTATCCAGGGCTACTTCGACAACTACACAACCGAATAATCAGATTCTGTGAATAGCCGGTACGGTTAAAATGCTGTATCGGCTATTCTTTTTTATTCCTTTGCCGTAGCAAAAACAAAACTGCTTGACAGAGAAGAAAAATAGATGTATAATGTATGTTACTAAAATATTATTTAAGTATAATGTTATTCAAATATAATTTTAAGGATGACCGATATGAAGATAATTATAGTTGGTTGCGGAAGAGTCGGTGAGGCTCTTGCCGAGCAGCTTAACGAAGAGGGAGACGATATTGTTGTTGTTGACCAGAATGCCGCGAAAGTACGTGATGTTGCAACGAAATATGACCTGCTTGGTATTATAGGTAACGGAGCTACTCACTCGGTTCAGGAGGAGGCGGGAATAGGGTCTGCCGACCTGCTTATTGCGGTTACCGGCTCTGACGAATTAAATCTGCTTTGCTGTATTATGGCTAAAAAGGCGGCAGGCTGCCAGGTTATAGCGCGTGTAAAAAGCCCCGAGTATGCCCAGGATATCTCATATCTTAAGAGTGAGCTCGGCCTTGCTATGGTTATAAATCCCGAATATATGGCGGCTAAAGAGATTGCAAGAGTTTTGCACTTCCCTGCTGCTATGAAAATAGACACATTTGGCAGAGGACGTATCGAGCTTATTAAGTTCCGTCTGCCCGAGGGCTCTCCCATTGCGGGGCTTTCGGTCAGAGATGCTATGATAAAGCTGAAAGCAAATGTTCTTATCTGCACCGTCGAACGCGGTGACGAAGCTTATATACCAAAGGGCGATTTTGTCTTTGCGGAGCGGGATGTTATATCTATTATCGCAGCTCCGAGAGCAGCTATCGAGTTTTTTGAAAAAATCAACTATAAGAACGAGGCTGCAAAAAATGTTATCATAATCGGAGCCACCGCCATGACTCACTATCTCTGCGACGAGCTTGTGCACTCCGGAGTCAAGGTCAAGCTTATCGACAATGACGAGCTCCTATGTAACGAATTTGCTATGAAATACGATGACGTGACAGTCATTTGCGGAGAGCCAACCGACGAGGACCTGCTCTCTGAGGAGGGGATATCAGGAGCCGATGCTTTTGTATCGCTCGCCACTATTGACGAAGAGAACATTATGCTTTCTCTTTACGCAAAGCAACAGGGAGTTAAAAAGACTGTCACCAAAATAAACCGTACAGAATATACCGATGTAATAAAGCAGCTTGACCTCGACTCGGTTATTCACCCGAGAAATATTACTGCCGACCTTATCGCAAGATATGTAAGAGCCACAAAGAACACAGAGGGAAGCAACATGGAGACCCTTTACAATATTATAAAGGGAAAGATTGAAGCCTCGGAGTTTGTTGTTGGCGAAAGCTCTCTTATCGTAGGCAAGCCGCTTTCTGACCTTGAATTTAAAGAAAATGTGCTTATTGCGGCAATTCTGAGAGCTGGCCAGCTTGTAATTCCTCGCGGTAATGTTGTAATACAGCCCGGCGATTCGGTTGTTATAGTTACCGGAGAGCTTGGAATTCACGATATATCCGATATACTTAAAAGGTAATAAAGGAAGCTTTTATGAACTATTCGATGATAAGATACACCCTGGGGTGGCTTCTCCTTTTTGAAGCTGCATTTTTTGCACTGCCTCTTGTGTGTTCTCTGATTTATTCCGACGGTGCTTTGTTAGCATTTTTCTTCTCAATGCTGATATGCGCTGCTCTCGGAAGCCTTATGATAATAAAAAAACCGAAAAAAACCGGCTTTTATGCTAAAGAGGGCTTTGTTATAGTTTCTCTCTCCTGGATTTTTCTCAGTATCTTCGGTGCTATGCCATTTATGTTCTCGGGAGTGACAAGCTCATATATTGATGCTCTTTTTGAGACTGCATCAGGCTTTACCACTACCGGTGCCAGCATATTTACCGAGGTTGAATGGCTGCCCAAGTCTATCCTTTTATGGCGTAGCTTTACCCACTGGGTAGGAGGCATGGGAGTTCTGGTATTCATTATGGCATTTCTGCCTCTCTCGGGCGGTCACAATATGCATATTATGCGCGCGGAGAGCCCGGGCCCCGAGGTATCAAAGCTTGTGCCTAAGGTAAGAAACACAGCTATAATTCTTTATGGCATATATTTTGCCATTACAGTTATTCAGTTTGTTGCTCTTCTTATCTCGGGAATGAATGTTTTTGACTCTATAAATACAACATTTTCTACCGCGGGAACGGGAGGCTTTGGAGTAAAAAATGACAGCTTGGCATCTGCCTCATCTGCCCAACAAATAATTGTGACCGTATTTATGCTTATATTCTCGGTAAACTTTAACTCATACTATCTTGTTTTAAAATGCAAATTTAAAGATGCATTCAACACAGAGGTAAGAGTATTTATCGGAATAGTTATTGCCGCGATAGCCATTATAACCTTTAATGTTTTTTCGGCTCGCGACTATTTCCAGGATATTGGCGAAGCTATACGGCACGTAGCCTTTACTGTCGCTTCGATAATATCAACAACCGGCTTCACTACTACTAATTTTGATATTTGGCCGTCGCTTTCCCGAACGATAATAGTGCTTTTAATGTTTGTCGGTGCTTGCGCCGGCTCAACGGGCGGTGGTATAAAATGTTCGCGTATAGTTATCCTTATTAAGGGTATGTTCCGTGAACTGAGAACCATAATTCACCCAAGACAGGTAAAGAAAATAACTATAGACTCACGTCCCGTAGAGCACGAGGTGCTTCGTTCTGTCAATGCTTATATTGTTACATTTATCACCGTATTTATCTTTTCTCTTTTGATTATTTCGTTTGACAACCACGATTTGATTACAAGCTTTACCTCGGTAGCCGCTACCATTAACAACGTAGGTCCGGGTCTTGGCGAGGCTTATTCAAACTTTACCGCTTTTTCACCTTTATCAAAAATTGTATTTATCTTTGATATGCTTGCGGGAAGGCTTGAGCTTTTCCCGATGCTTATTCTGTTTTCACCGTTAACTTACAAAAAGTCTTAAATTATGAAAAAATATATATCAACCCTTCTTTGTCTTGTTGCTGCAATGATATGGGGCTTTGCCTTCACTGCGCAAAAAACCTCCGCGCAGCTAGATGCCTTTACTGTCGGAGCGGTAAGAAATATTTTTGCTACCCTGTTTTTGCTTTGCATAATACCTGTATTCGACAAAATAAGGTCAAAAACGCCCGAATATAAAAAAAGAGAGAGCTTTTTCACCAAAACAGAGCTCCTCGGCGGTCTTATCTGCGGTATTATACTGACTGCTGCCTCCGCATTTCAGCAGACTGGCCTCGGTGACGGTACAGATGCGGGAAAAGCCGCCTTTATCACGGCGCTTTACGTGGTGTTAGTGCCTATTATTTCATTGATTTTCGGTAAAAAAACCTCGCTTTCCGTATGGATAAGCGTTGTAATTGCTGCCGTTGGCTTCTATCTTCTGTGCATTAAGGGTGATTTTACTATTACTCCCTCCGACGGATTGGTGCTGATATGCTCGCTTATCTTTGCTCTGCATATAATAGCTATCGACCGCTTTTCACCTCTTTGCGACGGTATAAGAATGTCCTGTATACAGTTCTTTGTGGGCTTTATGCTCAATACCGCTCTCGCTTTGATTTTCGATATGCCGTTGCCATGGGATGCTATTCTTACATCGCTTCCCTCTCTTATGTATCTTGGTGTTTGCTCAAGCGGTATAGCATATACTCTTCAGATAATTGCTCAAAAAAACACAAACCCCGCTGTTGCATCTGTTGTGCTGTCACTGGAATCGGTGTTTGGTGTTGTGGGCGGTGCTCTCTTCCTTGGCGAAAGCATGTCACCAAGAGAATATATAGGCTGCGCTGTAGTCTTTGTTGCAGTTATACTGTCACAGTTGGATTTTAAGCAAATGAAAGATTCTTTAGCCAAAAAGAGCTGAATTTAACAACTATTATTTACATAATGGAGATTTCTATGGAAAATCTAGAAGAAAAATTTGTATCCAGAGAAGAAATATTTGACGGAATTGTATTAAAGGTTGTGAAAGATACAGTTGAGCTTCCAAACGGAAAGCTTGCTACAAGAGAGCTGTGTCTGCATCACGGAGCCGTAGCAATACTCCCTGTTCTTGATGACGGGCGGATACTTATGGAGCGACAGTACAGATATGCCCACGGCAGAGTTTTTTTTGAAATCCCCGCAGGAAAGCTTGACTCCCCCGACGAGGACCCTCTCGAGGCAGCGAAACGGGAGCTAAGAGAGGAAACAGGCGCTGTTGCCGAAAAAATCACCTACCTTGGCAGAATTGACCCGAGCCCCGCTCTGATAAACGAACAAATACACCTTTATCTTGCCGAGGGGCTTTCCTTTGGCGACAGGGAGCTTGACGATGACGAGTTCCTAACCGTTGAGGCGCACCCTCTCTCTGAGCTTGTTGATATGGTAATGTCCGGGGAAATAAAGGACTCAAAAACACAGATAGCTATCCTAAAGTACGAACATATTTTAAATAATAATAAATAAAACACTTGACACAACGTGTTTTTTGGTGTAATATTAAAAGTAGCTTATTTTGTTTCTTATTTATAATTCTTGAAAGGAAGTCTTCAACTAATGAACGACATCAAATCTATTTTCTTAATCGTGAACATAGTTCTGATTGCGCTGGTTGCCATTGTGGTGCTTCTTAAGACAAGAGGCGGAGCAAAGCGCGGTGCTTACAGACAGCCTATTCACCTTGCGGGAGTTTTGCTTACTGCGATAACCGCATTCTTAGTAACAACTATCGGCTGTAACATTATTCTTTCCTCCTTTGAGGGTAAGGAGATGTCCGAGATCATCGCTATGCTTGAATCAAGCCTTGGTATGACTCTCGATCAAGAGACTGCTCAAATGATAGGCTCATTTGATGCTGAGCTTATTGCGTATCTTCTTGCAATTCCGCTGGCATTCCTTTCTCCCATTGTTTTCTTCCTCATCTACCTTGTTGCTGCTATTTTCTTCGGCTCGGCAAGAGTAGCGGTAACCAAGTTCTGCAAGGTGCCCCGCCGTGTTGATACAACAGGTAAGACTATCGGTGCTGTTCTCGGTGCGCTTGAGGGTGTTCTTGTTATGGCATTTGTTCTTCTGCCCATAACGGCTCTCTTAAGACTGGGTGTTCCTGTTATTCAGAATATTGAAGTAGACGACGAGGATTTAATCCAGGTTATTGAGGGTGTTGAAGAGGTTTATGAAAACCCCGTAATTCAGCTTGTAAGCTTTACAGGCGGCGAGTTCTTAGCAGATGAGCTCTCAACAGTTACTCTTGAGAACAAACGTGTTAACCTTAATAATGAATTGACCGTAGGAATTCAGCTTGTCTATCAGGTAAGCGGCCTTATAACCGAGGACGGACTTCCCGCTGACAGTGAGGAGGCTCTTCGCGAAGCTCTTGGCCTTCTTAAGCAGTCAAATTATCTTCCTATTCTCCTCTCGGGAGCTATGAATATCTTTGCTGATGCTATTGACGAATTTATGCCTGAGCTGCCTGCCGATGACCCTATGTCTGCAGTTACAGTAAAGCTGACCGCTTCTCTCAAAGGCTTCCTTGAAGGAAGCTCGGCTGACACCGTTGTAGCCGATATTGAAACATTTCTCAACCTGTTTATTATCTTAGAGTCCAATGACGTTCTTGATGTTATTTCCGAAAATCCCGATGAGGCTCTTGCTGCCTTAACCGCAAAAGACGAAAACGGTAAGACAATTCTTTCTAAAATGATTGCGACTCTTGGCTCCAACAGCCGTACAATGCCGATTATCACCGCTCTTAACGAAATATCTGTATCAGTTATGCTCCAGGGAATGGGTGTAACCGGCGAGACCGCAGAGGTATACAACGAGCTTAAAACAGGTATCAATAATGTTGTATCGGTCAAAAAGGATGACTTTGCAACCGAGGAAGAGTACAAGGAAGAGCTTAAGACTGAGCTTAAGGGTACTATCAACAATACAATTGATAAAATATTAGACGACACTATTGAAATAGAAGTAAGCGATGAGGATAAAGCAAAGCTTGAAGACCTTAAGGAAACTATAACCAATGACGAAGAGGTTATGGCAGAGGTTACCGACAAGGTTGACGAGTTCCTCCAGCAAAATCCCGAAATTGCAGAGGGCGGCGAGCTTGACGATGCCGAGCTCCTCGACTTCATTACATCTAACTTCGGTGATATGTTTACCGAGGGTGGATTCTCTGGATTTGGCGGTGGCGACTCTCAGCAGGGCGGCTCAAGCGACTCTCAGCAGGGCGGCGGCGCTATGTCCCCTGTTGTTGGAAATTAAAACAAATACATATTTCAAAAGCTCTCCTACGTAACAGTGGGGGAGCTTTTTTATTTAATCAAGAGCATTAATCTGTTATTTGTTTGCTTTTGGACAAAAAGTGTCTCCTTTTAGCATCGTACGGTATTATTATAGTACCAAACGGTACTAATATCAACAATATTGTGCGCTGCTATGTTATAATTTGATTGTAAAACAATATTTTGAATGGAGAGACCCTTTATGCAGTCATATGAAAAACTTAAAGAACTTCGCGAGGACTCTAACTGCACTCAATCTGATATCGCAAGGTTATTAAATGTTTCACAACAGTATTATTCGTTATGCGAGCGAGGTATACGCAAGCTTTTTACACATCATTTCATTACTCTTGCAAGATATTATAATGTTTCACTTGATTATCTTGCCGGACTTGTTGATACGCCAAGGAAGCTATATTAATTCAGAGGTTCTTGTGTCCGCATTTTTCGAAATTAAATTAAAAAGAGAGGTCTACGTTAACGCCGAACATAGACCCCGTTTTTTATTTAAGTAAAGATTTATTTACTTTTGAGTAGGTATCATAATATTGGCGGACTCCCCTGTAATAACATCGGGAAGCTCTCCGTTCCATTTTGCAAGATACTCAATATACTTCAGATATTCGGTAATAAGCTGAATTTCCTCTGAGCTCTTCCCCGCAAAATCTATTTCATACTCAACAGACTCAACCACACCGTCATCATCCAGTATTTCTGTTTCTGTAATATTAAAGCCAAGCGCACGCGCAACCTCAACAGATTTCAGCTTAACAGCAGTTGCTTCAGCTCTGGCAACCTCGATTTCGGACTCAGCATCAGCCTTTGCCTTCTCTATTTTTGCCTGCGCCTGAAGCTTTGCTACCTCCAGCTCCTTTTCCGCATTTACTATAGCGGTTTCTTTCTCGTACTCGGCCTTTAATTTTTCCTGCTCGGCAATCATCTTATCCTCAACAGTTTTTTCAAAAGCCTCTGAGAAATCAATATTAGTAAGCACCACGGCAACAATCTCAACACAGTACTCCTCATCAACAGCTTCTTTGATAGTAGACTCAACAAGAGGTGAGATAGTTGAGCGGGTCTCAATAATATTCATTGCGGAATAAGAAGAGAGGGTGGCCTTGGTTTTTTCGGTTGCTATTGATTCAATACGGTTTGCAAGAAGCGATATTGTTCCGTACTGGTTAGCAATATCGATAACCTTTTCGGTATTTATCTTGTACTGGACATTCATTGCGATGCTCATTGTCTGCGCATCCTTTGAATATGCCTGAGTAGTAATGTTCATATTCTGAACCTTAGCATCATAATACTCATACTTTTCAGTAAGCCAAAAATCAAAATATGTACCCGCTGTGCGAACATTTCTTGCTTCTCCCAAATGCTTTACTACGGCAATCTGACCTGCCTCAACAGTATGGAAGCTCGAAGGAACTACCACAGCGCCCAATATTCCCACAAATGCGATAACAACACCAAAAACATTAATCTTAAATTTGCGTGACTTATATATGGTGTAGCCTATAAGAGCCGCACCAATAAGAACGATTAGCGCAAATAACGCACTGAAAACTAAAACAAAAGACATTTTTTCCTCCATTAAATTAAAGTAAATTTTGTGACAAAAAGATACGACGTTTTTATAATATATTTCCCTTTTTGTCTAAGAAGCTTTTTCTTTGCTTCACTGTATATATTGTATCATTTCTTATAAAGTTTGTCAAAGACGATTTTTCTATTTCTTGACAAATCTTGAATGATGGTAGATTTTTTCGCGCCAAAAATTTGCCAAGCTCTCCTTTTTTCTCCCTTTTTCTTTTCTTTTGTCCCTTTTCGTCATTTTTTGTAAAAAGCTCCCCCGATTTCTCGAGGGAGCTTCATTTATTTAATTTATCGCGAAGTTTGCCATAGCGCGAAATTTTTGAGGGAGAATCGTTGTTATTTGAGGCGCTAGGCGCAGAAACCTACGTCAAGCCTCGAATACGGCGATTATCACCAAAAATTTTAGCTATAGAATTCTACAAGCTTCTTGAGTCTCTCATACTTAGCCTTAGCGGTTGCCTCAGCCTTTGCGAAGAGCTCCTGTGCACGCTCGGGGAATGCCTGAGCAAGTCTTGTATATCTAGCCTCACCGTTGATGAATGCCTGGTAGTCACCGGTAGGCTCCTTAGAGTCAAGAACGAACTTGGTCTCTGCAGCGGGGTTGAATCTGAACATATGCCAGTAACCTGCCTCAACAGCCTTCTTCATCTCAGCCTGGCAGTTAGCCATACCGCCCTTGATAGAGTGCATCTCACAAGGAGCGTAAGCAATTACGATAGAGGGTCCGGGATATGCCTCAGCCTCACTAAGAGCCTTAAGAGTCTGGTTCATATCAGCGCCCATAGCGATCTGCGCGGTGTAAACGTAGCCGTAGGACATAGCGATCTCAGCAAGATTCTTCTTGCCGATTGCCTTACCTGCTGCTGCGAACTGAGCAACCTGACCGATGTTAGAAGCCTTAGAAGCCTGTCCGCCTGTGTTAGAGTAAACCTCGGTATCGAATACCATGATGTTTACATCCTCGCCGGAGGCGATAACGTGGTCAAGACCACCGAAGCCGATATCGTATGCCCAACCGTCTCCACCGAAGATCCAAACTGCCTTCTTGGAGAGGTACTGCTTCTCTGCAAGGATCTTGGGAGCAGTGGGACATCCTGCCTCTGCCGCCTTCTCAAGCTCTGCAATAAGAGCCTTTGTAGCTGCCTGGTTAGCTGCACCGTTGTCCTTGGTTGCCATGTAGTTCTCAGCTGCTGCCTTGAACTCTGCGGAAGCCTTGTCAGAAGCTGCCATTTCAGCTACCATAGCGATAAGCTTTTCACGGATAGATTTCCGACCGATGTACATACCAAGACCGTGCTCTGCGTTATCCTCGAAGAGTGAGTTAGCCCAAGCAACACCGTAGCCGCTTTCCTTATTTACTGTGTAAGGAGTTGCAGGTGCGGAGCCGCCCCAAATAGAGGAACAACCGGTAGCGTTGGAGATATACATTCTCTCACCGAAGAGCTGGGTGATAAGACGAGCGTACGAGGTCTCAGCACATCCTGCGCAAGAGCCGGAGTACTCGAGAAGGGGCTGCTTGAACTGGCTGCCCTTAACGGTTACATTAATAAGCTCGGGCTTTTCAGCAACATTAGCAACTGCATAGTCGTATGCGGGCTGCTGATCAAGCTGAGAAGCAATGGGCTTCATCTCAATTGCGGGAGCCTTACCTGTCTTAGCAGCATTTGCGGTAACAGGACAAGCCTTAACGCAAAGGGTACAACCCATACAGTCAAGAGGAGAAACCGCCATTGTGAACTTGTAGTTAGTCTTAGCAACAGGCTTCTCGGTGAACTTGGTTACTGCGGGAGCTGCAGCTGCCTCAGCCTCTGTCATAGCGAAGGGACGGATACAAGCATGAGGACATACAAATGCACAGTTATTACACTGGATACATGTTTCGGGATTCCACTGAGGAACTGTAACCGCAACGCCACGCTTCTCGTAAGCAGCGGAGCCCTGGGGGAATGTACCGTCAGCCATCTTAGCGAAGGTAGAAACGGTGAGGGAGTCACCCTGCATCTTACCAACGGGAACAACGATGTCGTTAACGAAGTCAACGAGATCTGATCTCTTACCGGTAGCCTTAGCTGCGGGAGCAGTCTCACCTGCGTTTGCCCACTCTGCGGGAACATTAACCTTGTTAAGAGCGTCCTTACCTGCGTCGATTGCCGCATAGTTAAGGTCAACGATAGCCTGTCCCTTCTTGATGTAGGACTTGTAAGCTGCCTTCTTCATATAGTCAATAGCTTCGTCAATAGGAAGAATTCCCGCAAGAGCGAAGAATGCGGACTGAAGAACGGTGTTCTTAACCTTTGCGTTACCGATATCAATAGCTATCTTAGTAGCGTTGATGGTGTAGAACTCAATGTTATTCTTTGCGATATATGTCTTAACGGACGCAGGAAGGTGAGCGTCAAGCTCTGCATCTGTCCAAGGACAGTCAAGAAGGAATCTACCGCCGGGCTTAACGTCGGAGATCATATCGTACTTCTTGAGGTATGCGTTGTTGTGGCAAGCAACAAAGTCAGCCTTATTGATGTAGTAAGAAGACTTAATGGGGCTGTCACCGAATCTGAGGTGAGAAATGGTGATACCGGAGGTCTTCTTGGAGTCATACTGGAAGTATGCCTGAATGAACTTATCAGTGTGGTCACCGATGATCTTGATAGAGTTCTTGTTAGCACCAACTGTACCGTCGCCGCCGAGACCCCAGAACTTGCACTGGATCATATCAACAGGAGCAGTGTTGGGAGCTGCAACCTCGGTGAGGGAGTGACCTGTAAGATCGTCTACGATACCGATAGTGAAGTGGTTCTTCATCTCGCCTGCCATATTTGCATATACAGCAAAGATAGAAGCGGGAGTAGTATCCTTAGAGCCGAGACCGTATCTACCGCCGAGAACCTTAACATTTCTGCCGCACTCATTGAGACCTGCGATAACGTCGAGGTAAAGAGGCTCGCCAAGAGAGCCGGGCTCCTTAGTTCTGTCAAGAACAGAAACAACCTTTGCGGAAGCGGGAATAGCCTCGCAGAGCTTCTCTGCAACGAAGGGTCTGTAAAGACGAACCTTAACAAGACCTACCTTTTCGCCCTGAGCGGTAAGGTAATCAACAACCTCCTCTGCTACGTCACAAACAGAGCCCATAGCGATGATTACGCGCTCAGCATCGGGTGCACCGTAGTAGTTGAAGAGCTTGTAGTTAGTACCAAGCTTTGCGTTAACCTTGTCCATATACTCCTCAACAACTGCGGGAAGAGCATCATAGTAGGGGTTGCAGGACTCTCTGTGCTGGAAGAAGATATCACCGTTCTCAGCAGAACCGCGAAGAGAAGGATTGCTCTCAGGGTTGAGAGATCTGTTACGGAAGCCCTGAACAGCATCCCAGTCAACCATTTCTGCAAGATCCTTATAATCCCAAGCAGCAACCTTGGTTATCTCGTGAGAGGTACGGAAGCCGTCAAAGAAGTTAAGGAAAGGAACTCTGCCCTTGATAGTAGCAAGGTGTGCAACTGCGCCAAGGTCCATAACCTCCTGTCCGTTAGACTCAGCAAGCATAGCAAAACCGGTCTGGCGGCAAGCATAAACGTCGGAATGGTCACCGAAAATGTTAAGAGCGTGGGAAGCTACGCATCTTGCGGAAACGTGAATAACGCAAGGAAGAAGCTCACCGGCGATCTTGTACATATTGGGGATCATAAGAAGAAGACCCTGAGATGCGGTGTAGGTGGTGGTAAGAGCACCTGCTGCAAGAGAACCGTGAACTGCGCCTGCAGCTCCTGCCTCAGACTGCATCTCAACAACCTTTACGTTGGTGCCGAAGATGTTCTTCGCAGGCTCGCCAAAGATGTTCTTGTTGGAAGCAGACCAGGTGTCTGTAACCTCAGCCATGTTGGATGAGGGAGTGATGGGATAGATGGCAGCAACCTCGGTAAACGCGTAAGACACGTGCGCCGCAGCTGTGTTACCATCCATAGAGACTTTACGTCTTTCTATCATGGGTTTGTCCTCCATATAAAAAATTTTATTATAAACTTGTCGAGTGAAAAAGACCGCTGTCTTTCCAATTAATTATTATAGCACAATAAATTAAAAAAGTAAATACTTTATAGTAAATTAAATACTGGTAATTTGATAATTATTTCACTTTTTGGTATTTTTTGCTAAAACCGGTATTATCGCAAACAGCAACAAGGCAAGAATTGCTCCCACAAGGAAGATTTCGGGAGCGGGAACATACGACGTCGTCATAACGGCATCAGAGCTAAGGTCGGGAAGCTTCACATTTCTCAACTTATTAATTCCGTTACCAATAGCAGGACCTATAAGCATTGGGATAAACACGCTTGCAACCATTCTGACACCCTGCAGCTTTCCTACCGAGCCCTTTGGTGTGTAATCACGGACAATAGCGCCCGAAAGAGCCGAAACAAAGATATAACCGGTTATCATAACAAAGCCCGCTATACCGAAAAGTAGAAGCAACAAAATCTTTTCGCTTATCATTGAGGAAAGATACATAGCAAAGAGTCCGCCGGCAAATATTCCTGCCGCAAGATACATCATTTTTACCTTATCCTTACTGTCGGAGAGCTTTGTGAGATAAAGGTTAACTCCGGCGCCGCCAAGAATTGCTATGCCGAAAACAAGACTGTATTCAATAACGCCAAAGCCCAAATATGCGGTCATAAAGATTATCATATACGGCATAAACACCTGGCAGGCAATACCGTAAATGAGAACTACAAGAAGAGTGATATAAAAGGGCTTGTTGCTTTTTATCACAGAGGGAGAAAAACCGTAAAAAATATCCCCAAATCCGCCATTTTTCTCAAGAGACGGCGCATCCTTTATCTTGAATATGCCGAAAATTCCCGAAAGCGATATCACCGCGCCGAGAGCGATAAAGAGATTGCGGTAGCCACCGATAATATCCTTAAGAATTCCAAAGCCACCCGCAACGATAAGCAAGGCAATAAGAGGAAGTATTGACACAATGCCCTCTACGCGACCGCGGTTTGTATTATCTGTGTTATCTGTGACCCAGGCATTGAATGCGGCATCGTTGGCAGTAGAGCCAAAAAGTGTCATAATACAGTCGGCGACAACAACAAGCACAAGGCAGAGAGAAACCGCCTCTTCATAAGGCATACCGAAAAGTCCGCCCACAAGATCGGGAGAAAGACAGCCGAAAAGCGCCACTGTTATACCCCATATCACATAGCCCCAGGCAATAAACGAGCGCCTGTTTCCTATCTTGTCTGAAAGTGTACCTGCAATAAGGGTAACTACCGTTGCGGCAACGCCGCTAAGCTGAACCATAAGAGTAACCGTATCAAGATCGGGAGCTATGTCGTAAAAAACGAACATATTAAAGAACATATTTTCAACCGACCAGGCGATCTGACCTATCAAGCCAAAAATAATAAGCACCGCCCAGCTTGAGCGTGAAAATTTGGTAACCTTATTTTCCATAAACACATCCTCTTTTTAATAACTTATATTGTATATTTTAATACATTTCTTTTCCTGTGTCAAGCATAAACATAACCTTTTGCGGGTTAAAGGGGAGCTTGTAAAAAAGCCCCCCTTGCGTTTATCAATCATTTATTTTTCAGGAACTATAAGTCCGTAAGAGCCCGCCTTGCGCTTATAAACAACGCAGGTGTCTCCCGACTCGGAGTCGGTGAACGCATAGAATGCATGACCGATAAGATTCATCTGAAGAATTGCCTCCTCGGGAGTCATTGGCTTAAACGGGAAGGTCTTTACTCTTATTTCAAAGTCATCCTCCTCAACATACTCGTCATCATCATAGTCTGCTATCAGTGCAGGGGTCTTCTTAATTGCCTTTTCTACCCTGGTTTTATTCTTTCTTATCTGTCTTTCAAGCCCCTCCATGGCTCTGTCAAGAGCAGTAAGGAATGTTTCGTTTTCTTCTTCGGAGCGGAAGGTGACCCCGCCGTAATTTACGGTAATCTCGATGATTTTTACCCCCTTGCGCACCTTGCAGGTTACAAAGGCCTCGGTATCCTCTCCGAAAAGCTTATCAAACTTTGTAAGCTTTTTTTCGACAGCCTCCTTAAGGCTTTCGCGAACTGTCATCTGCTTGCCGTAAATCGTAATCTTCATTTTGCTAACCTCTCTCTTAACGAGAGCGCCCTCGCCCGAGGGCTTTCCTTTCCTGAGTAGTCACAGAGAGCCTTTCTCTCTGTATTTTTATTATAGCATATTCTTTGGCAAAAATAAACAGTTTTTGCAAAATTTTTTCAATTTTTTTAAAATATTTCCACAATTTGGATATTTCTTGATTTGCTATTGACAAAAGGAACAAAAGTATGGTAAAATGAAAAATGGCGGGAGTTCAAAGCTCTCGCCATTTTTGTTAATAAGCTATATCATGACATGAAAAACAGGTAAATTTGAAAACAAATCAGGTTTCAATGTCCCTGTTTTCGAGAGCGGCAAGAGCCTCGCGGAATGCGCGGGCAGCAATAAGACGCTCTTCCTCGTTGCGGCTCTCAAGCATAGGTCTCAGTGTTCTGTAAACCTCGCCCTTAACAGTCATATCACGCTTAAAGCCCTCAACACCGTAGGTAGGCATAGTTTTATCTATTATCTCAAACGAGTAAAGACCAAACGCGTCATTGTCAATATTGTTGGGAATGATAAATCTCGGATTAACCGAGCCTGTAAGAACTATTTTAAGTGCTGTTTCTGAGCTATACTTCTTTTCAGATACAAGACGGCTTATACGGCTTATAATCTCACTTCCCGAATCCACCGCGGTAACATCTATTGTTTCCTCTACGAAT
Organism: Clostridia bacterium; assembly: GCA_017621415.1. Lineage (GTDB taxonomy): Bacteria > Bacillota > Clostridia > Oscillospirales > CAG-272 > UBA1740. The sequence goes on along the minus strand of JAGATD010000054.1, from coordinate 2,460 downwards.
GCAATTCGGCTAAATGTCATATTCTTTGCATCAATGGATATCTCGCCGCTGTCGTACTTTATAGTTATAAGCTTAGCGCCGCCAACTCCGGGATCGTCAAATCCCGCAGATTCGAGAGCACCTGCGTATCCATACATAGAATCATCAAGTGTCACAAACTCTGTTCCCTCATGACGGGAGCCGAGAGCATAATAATCAGCTCCGAACTTCTTAAGATCTGTGGTTGCTATGGGACATATGTCTGAGTCTATTCTGCCATCAAGGTCAGCATAGCCGCAAACAATATTTATCTTTGAAATATCGTCAGCAGTCTTTTCGTATATAGGATTCTCCACAAGGCTCTCGTTCATAAAAGCCCAGCCGTATATAGTAAGCTTGTCATCCTCAAAATCAAATCTTGAAAGCTTATCCGAGGAGAATATATAACAGTTGTCAGGCAGACGCTCGGATGTGTAAATAGGATTATTCTCGTATGAATCGTGCTTGCCGGGAGCTATAATGAACTTTGTATCCGGACAGTTACGGAACTCACGTATAAGAAGCTCGGCTGTGCTGTTTGTCGCATATTTAATATCAAAAAGGTCTCCGCTGATAAGCACATAGTTTATTCCGCCGCCGCGAACATACTCCATCATTCGCATAAATGTTGTGCGAAGACCCTGACGACGCTCGTCGCTCTTCTCGGGAATAAGACCAACATAAGGCGCATCGAGGTGAATGTCGCTGCAATGCAAGAATTTAAGTCTTGGTGCCTGGGTTTTCTCTGTCATAACTTTCTCCTGGTGTACAAATATCTTGTATTTTTAATAGAATTTCGCTTTTATCTATTTCAGTATAACATCTTTCGAGGCTTTTTGCAACAATTTTATCAAAAAACTTGAAAAAATCTCTTGCATTAAGTCCGAAAGTATGTTAAAATGTTTTTAGACAAAAACCGAGGCAGAATTTGTGGGTTGCCTCGCATTTTTTAAATAAATCGTTTAAAATCTTTTAAGGATGGTAAAAACAATGCTCAGTCTCGCTGTTCGAAATACCGCAAAGCTTGTCAGAGAAAAATCAAAATCCGAAAATATAAGGCTCGGCCGCCTGTTTACCAAAAAAGACACCGCAAGACTGATGGCTGATATGCTCACCCTCGACAAAGCAAAGAGTGTTTACACAATACTCGATCCGGGCGCAGGTACGGGAATTCTTGCCGCCGCAGCTATCGAGGCGGTTTGCAAGGGGGCTCCTCAGGCAAAGCAGATTTTTATTACCTGCTATGAGAACAATCCCGTATTTATCCCTATGCTTTACGATAATCTTGAGCGTATTCGTAAAAAGTGCCGTCACGACTACGGAGTTAAGCTCTATGTTACAGTTTACGAGGAAAATTACCTTACCGACTCCAAAAATCACTATACCGTAACATTTTATGACAAGATAGTTGAGGATATGTTTGATATCATTATCGCGAATCCTCCCCAGGACTTTATCGAAAAGGGCTCTCCCGAGGCGCTTGCTGTCGGCGGTGTTACCCAGCTTAAGATAAATGCAGCATTCCTCTTTGCTGCCCTGGCATCCCGTCATCTTGAAGAGGGCGGACAGCTTGTCTGCGTTCTTCCCACACAGGTCGCGGCAGCTCCTCAGCTTACCTCTTTCCGTAAAGAAATGGCTGAGAGTTTGGCTCTTAACAAGATACACCTGTTTGTAGGCCCTCAGAAGAACGCAAAGCGTGCAGTTCCTTTAAAGAAAAACATCGTTCTCGGATACACCAAGGCCGAAAAGCCCGACACTATAACAATTACTACCTCTACCGACAGCGGCAAGGAATTAACCAAGCTGCCCGAAATGGATTACGGATTTATCGTTAACGAGGAGGATTCAAGCCTCACTCTTCCCAAGAGCCTTGAGGATACAAAAATCGTTCAGCATATCTCCCGTCTGCCAGAAACTCTCTCAAGCCTTAGGCTTAAGATTGCCACAGGTCTTGTTATTGACTCAAAGTGCGAGGGACTGCTCTTTACCGAGCCAAACAAGAATACCCTCCCCCTTATCCGTCCCTCGGCTATCAAAAACGGACAGATAAACTTCCCCCAGCCTGTAAAGCGCCAGTACATTGCAGCGGTTGACTCAAGACTTGTTCAGAAAAACAAGAATATGATAATTATCAAGCGCGTACCCGCAAAGAGCGATGAGCGCTTCCTCAATTCGGCAATTTATATGGCAGCACAGCTCCCCGCATACAAGTATATCAGCACCCACAACAAGGTCAACTTTATTGACACCAAGGACAAAAATGAGGAGCTCTCCCCGAGACTTGCATTCGGTCTCTTCGCTCTGCTTAACTCCACTATATATGACAGATATCTCTCTATTATATCAAAATCTAAGCAGATAAATGCCAAAGAGATGCGCGAGCTTCCCCTGCCTCCTAAAAATATTATCGAAAACATCGGTATCAGACTTATGCAGTTAAGG
>JAGATD010000053.1 GCA_017621415.1 Clostridia bacterium | reverse complement strand
TATATCAAAATCTAAGCAGATAAATGCCAAAGAGATGCGCGAGCTTCCCCTGCCTCCTAAAAATATTATCGAAAACATCGGTATCAGACTTATGCAGTTAAGGCAGACAAGCGTTATCGCTTGCGACAAAATTGTAAACCCAACTTTACATATTATCGAGAAATAAGCATTCTTTAACGGTGAAGCATACAGCTTCACCGTTTTGTTTTTTATTTTTCTCTTGCAGTCTTTACCAGTCTTATAAACCTGGTCAACGCTCTCGTTCGATGTCCTTTTTTATAAGCAAAGCCAAGAGTTCTGACAATCGGCGGCTCTACGGGGCAAACCTTAACCCCGCCTGATATTTCCTTTATTACAAGCTCCGGCAAAAGAGCCGATCCCATTCCAACCTTTATCATATTCACAACGGACAAATCATCTTCTGACTTTAGGTTGATTATTTCAGAAAATCTTGATTTATCTATGTATGGCTCGAGACTCTTGTCGTTAGTAAAGATAAACGGCTTTCGATATAGCTCATCAAGAGCCATAGCCTTGCCGTTCACATTCTCGCAGAGAGGCATTACAGCAAAATACCTATCTTCTGCAATAGGGGTCCACTCAAAGCTCTTCAATGTTATATCGTCAGAGAAAATAATATCCGCAAGGTCGTTTTCCAGAACGCCGCTAAGGTCATCAAGAACACTTATAGTCAGACTTATTTCGGGATTTTGCTCTCTGAACTCCTTTATTATATCAGAAAGCAGGTTTCTCGAAATGCTTGAATATGTAGCAATGCGAAGTCTGCCAGATGCATGTCCCGAAAGCTCATTTGCTATTGATAAAAGCTGCTCCTCACACTCCTCCATAGCAGAAAAAGTCGGCAAAAGCCTTTCCCCCGCCTCGGTAAGTCTGACACCCGATGAACTCCTGACAAAGAGCGAAACACCAAGCTCTGACTCAAGCGACGTAAGAATATGAGAAAAAGCCGACGGCGTATAATTAAACTCCTCTGCCGCCTTGGATAAGCTGCCAAGACGAACTGCGGCAAGCATTGCTTTTATTTTAAATGTGTCCATTTTTCCACCCTGGTATGAAAGTTTTTCACACCCATCATTATAATGCTTCACTTCCAAAAAGTCAAGTCCTGTGCTAAAATAATCCGGTAAATACCATATCTTGGCACAACGGAGAAATTGAAGATGGAAAAGAGAAAAACAAAAATAATGTACTACTTTGCGCTTTTGGCTGTTGTTATAATATGGGGATTTGACCCCATTATAATAGAAGGCTTTTTTGATTATTACTCTGCATCCGCTCTAAGCATTGTTTTTACTTTTTCGTCTCTGATATTCTTTCTGACGATATCGCGAACAAAGCTGAAGCAGCTTGACCGAAGCTTTATTATCCGTTCTGTGCCCATATGCCTCATCAATTCTGTAGCTATGGTGATGCAGAGAATAGGGCTTCAATACACAACCCCGTCAAATTATGCTTTTCTTGAGCATCTTTCCTGCGCAGCGGTTCCTTTTGCCATTTTCGCTTTTACAGGCCGCTGCCCATCGTTTAAGCAAATTCTTGCTGTAGTCATATGCATTTCGGGTTGCTTTATATTCGCCGGGGGATTTGGAGGTAATTTGGGTATAGGCGAATTGCTTTGTGCCATGTCTGGAATACTTGTCGGAGTATCAACAGTCGCCACTGGGATTTATGCCAAAAAGCTTGATACAACTCTTTTCAACAACGTTTATCTTCTTGTATATTTTCTTACAAGCCTTATTTCAGCTGTCTTTCTAGATGTCATAAAGATAAACGGTGAGCCTCTTGAAAATATACGCTTTAGCCTATCTGCCTTTCACCTTATACCCGCTTTGCTTTTTGGAATTGCTTCAATCGGGCTATGTTGGCTTTTAAGAACTACTGCGGTAAAACACATTGGTTCTGTTACCGTCGCTGTTGTAAGTCCGGTGTCTGCTGTCATAACAGGGATTATTTCCCTCATTATGGGCAAAGACCACCTGTCATTTAAATTTATCATAGGCGCTCTTCTTATTCTTGCTTCAGCGACCATATCATCGTTTTTGGAGAATAGTACAAAAAATAAGGACAAAAAATAGGATTTTCGGGCTTGACTTTTAGGGTACAAAAGAGTATACTGTATTTGTTGTAAAATAATAAAATATTTTAGAGGTAAATCAGATGTTTGAAAAAATCACTCCCGAGGCTGCCGGTATAAGCTCTAAGGCCTTGGCAAAGTACATAAACGTCTTGAATAAACGCGGAATGCAGATGCACTCTGTGCTTATGATGAAAGGCGACAAGCTATTCGCAGAATACTATTGGGCGCCATTTAACAAGGATTTCTGCCACCGAATGTATTCTCAGACAAAGAGTTATACTTCTATAGCTATCGGTCTTCTTGAGGAAGAAGGAAAGCTCCACCTTGACGACCCTATAATAAAATATTTCCCCGAGAAAATATACAATATTATTCCCGAAAATCTAAAAAAGCAGACCGTTCGTGAGATGTTGACCATGACCACCGTCAGCGAGTGCGGAAGCTGGTTTGAAAACACTTCCTACTCCGACAGAACAGTATTCTATTTTAATCATAACAGATACGAGGGCTGCCGTGCGGCAGGTACGATTTGGGAATATGACAGCGCGGGCTCGCAGGTTTTGTCAAGCCTTGTAGAAAAGCTTTCGGGCATGTCTACCTTTGATTACCTTAACGAAAAGATTTTTAAGCACCTTGGTACCTTTAAAACCGCCACAATGCTTAAAACCAGAAACGGCGACTCCTGGGGCGACTCAGCTCTTATTTGTACTCCAAGAGATATGATGTCCTTTGCTCGGTTTGTAATGAACTTCGGCACCTGGAACGGCAAAAGATTGATGAACGAAAAGTATCTTCGCCTTGCTACCTCAAAGGTGGTAGATAACACCGAATACAGCGAGAGCATATGGAGATACGGCTACGGCTACCAGATTTGGCGCACAGACCTTAACGGCTTTGCCTTTTACGGTATGGGCTCTCAGTTCACAATTTGCCTTCCCGACCATGATATAATCTTTGTCTGCACCGCCGACACTCAAGGCAACGCTTCTGCGGCACAGTGCATTCTGGGTGGCTTCTTTGATATTGTTATGGACTCCTACTCTGAAAAGCCTCTTGCCGAAGATATAGCAGCTAAAGAAGCTCTTACAGAGGCTACAAAAGACCTTAAGCTGATTTCCGCCAAGGGCTCTGAGGATTCACCGTTCAGAGCGCAGCTTGACGGAGCGGAATACAGATGCAGCAAAAACCCTATAGGAATTTCCCGCTTCTCGTTCCATTTCTCTCCCGATGGAAAAGCAGGAGAGCTTCACTATACCAATGAGCAGGGTGATAAGATTTTGCCATTTGGCATAAACCACAACGTATTTGGCAAGTTCCCACAGCTTGGCTATTCAAACGACTTTGGCGGTCTCAGAACCACCGACGGCTTTATGTATGACGATGCGGTATCCTTTGCCTGGCTGCAGGACAACAAGATTCGCCTTTCGGTACAGATTATAGACAGATATTTTGGTAACGCAGACTGGATATTCGCGTTCAAGGGCGACGATGCTACTGTCAGAATGACAAAGTGCGCTGAGGACTTCCTTAACGAATACGACGGCTATGCGACAGCTAAAAGACAGATTTATAAAAACAATTAAGGAGAAAATAAAATGTTTGAAAGAATTACACCCGAGGCGGCGGGCATATCCTCCGACAAAATAGTAAAATTTATTGACAGAATAGAGAAGCGCGGCGCAATAATGCACAGTATTCTTATGATGCGTCACGGCAAAATATTCAACGAGAACTACTGGGCGCCCTTTAACAAGGATTTTTGCCACCGTATGTACTCTCAGACAAAGAGCTATGCGGCTATCGCTATCGGACTTCTTGAGGAGGAGGGAAAACTCTCCCTTGATGATAAGGTATGCGACATCTTCCCTGATAAGATTGACGGTGAGATATCAATTCACCTTAAGGAGCAAACCGTTCGCCAGATGCTCACTATGACAACCGTGGGCAATCCCGTAAACTGGTTCTATGACACAAAGAACCCGGACAGAACTCATATTTATTTTAATGAGCGTACATCGGTTCACCCTGCTGGAACGATATGGGAGTATGACAGCGCCGGCTCACAGGTTCTATGCGCCATAGTAGAGAGACTTTCGGGAATGCCGATGCTTGATTACTTAAAATCGAAGCTCTTTAACAAAATGGGCACATTTAAGACCGCAAATATTCTTAAAACAAGAAATAATGACTCCTGGGGCGACTCGGCACTGCTCTGCACCACCCGCGATATGGCATCATGCGCACAGCTTCTTATGGACGGCGGCGTATGGGAGGGTGAGCGTCTTATAAACGAGAAATTTGTTAAAGACGCAACCTCAAAGCAGGTTGACAACTCCTCAAAGTGGTTTAATGCCTGCTTTATCCACGGCTACGGCTATCAGATTTGGCGCACCGAGCAGAACGGCTTTGCCTTCGTAGGTATGGGTGACGAAATTACAATAGCTCTTCCCGACAGAGGACTTGTATTTGTTTGCACCGCAGACCACCAGGGAACAGACAACCTTATCAGAAACATTATGGTCAACGCATTCTTTGATATAATCGTGGATAACCTCTCCGACGAGCCTCTACCCGAGGACAAGGATGCCCTTGAGAGACTTACAAAGCGCACATCAGACCTTAAGCTCCGCTCGATGCAGGGTATGGAGGACTCCTCCTTTAGAAAAGAGCTTAACGGAAAAGTTTACGAGTGCGAAGAGAACCCCATGGGTATTACAAAGTTCCACTTTACATTCTCCGATGACGGCAAAACAGGTGAGCTTCATTACACCAATGCTCAGGGCGACAAGGTTCTCCCATTCGGTGTTAACCACAACGTCTTTGGCAAATTCCCTCAGCTTGGTTATTCAAACGACCACGGCGGACTCAGAACTACCGACGGATTTATGTATGACGATGCCGTATCCTTTGCATGGCTCGAGGACAAAAAGCTTATTGTCTTTGCTCAGATAATTGACAGATACTTCGGACTCATGAGCGGTGTATTTGCCTTCAGAGACAATTACGCTGCTGCTCAGTTCAGAAAGGTTGGCGAGGACTTCCTTCAAGAATATAACGGAGATATGTGGGCTACCGCAAAATAAGCATATTATTGCAGACCGTTATCAGCTGATAATTAAACACTAAAAATGTCCGGCTCCCCCACTCGGGGGGAGCTTTTTTATGCTTTTTTGTTGTTTTTGGCAAAAAAATGAACAAAATTTGATAAAAAGACTGAAAAGTAACTAATTTTTTAAAAATTTTTCGTCATATTTTTACATATTCCTTGACAAGTGCAAAATAGTGTGCTAAAATAATATCAAAATAAGTAATTTATTTATTTTAAAAGATTTTATACCACTATTTTATTAAGGAGAAGAGAAAATGCCTGAAATCAAGTATGAGGTTGTGGACAAAATCGGTATTGTAAGCGAAGGCAACAACGGCTGGAACAAGGAGCTTAACCTTATCAGCTGGAACGAGAGAGAGCCTGTTTATGATATTCGCACCTGGTCTCCCGACCACGAGAAAATGGGCAAGGGTGTTACCATTTCTGTCGCTGAGGCTAAAACTCTCCGCGATATGCTCAACGCACTTAACCTTGACTAATACTTAACAGAGAAACCTCGGATGCAAAATGGATAAGGGCATTCGGGGTTTCTTTGTGTCAATTTTTCTGAGCAGCAGAAATTCTAAATATTTAAATATTTTTTAAATTAACATATATATTATAATGTAAGGAATGGAAAATAATGGAAGAACATTACAGAATTACAAGAATTGAGGGAGATTACGCATATCTAAGCCGAGAGTCTGACGGCGAGGAGCTTTTTATCGCCATGGCTCTGCTTCCGCCCGGTGTTGACATAGGCACAAAACTTTTATATTCGAATTTTGAATTTACTGAAGCCTGATAATACAAAAGCGTCTACGTATATTTTTGTCCCTGTTAAGCATAATAAGCATAAACCGATTACAAAAGGAATAAATATATATGGAAAACGATACAGTAAAGCTGCTGCGTGAATGTAACGCAGGAATAAAAATGGGAGAAAGCGCCATTTCAAAGGTACTCCCCCATGCAAAAAATGAAGAAATGAAAAAAACACTTGAGGTGTGCAAAAATACACACGCATCTTTAGGCGACGAAACTCATGCAAAGCTGCTCTCTCTCGGAGCTGAGACAAAGGACCCTCACCCTGTAATCAGAGCAATGAGCGATATGAAGATATATGCTAAAATGATGAGCCCCAAAGACGAAACCGTTGCTGATGTTATTACCGACGGATGCGATATGGGAGTTAAATCACTGTCAAAGTATCTGAACAAATATAAAGCGGCAGACAAGGAGTCACGAGATATTGCAAAAAGGCTTATTGCCTCGGAGGAATATCTCTCTAAGGAATTAAGGTCTTATCTGTAATTGCATTTATAACAAAAGAGCGATGCCCTCATAAAAAATGTCAGCCTCGCTCTTTTGCGGCAATATTGCAAATAATTATTTGCAATATTGCCTATTTTTGTTCTTTTTTATTTTGTTTTTCTTTTTCATCAGATGCACGTATCAAGGAAAAAAGCTCCGAGAAAAATGCCTTGTTTGATATGCGCTTTTTCTCTCCCACCTCATCATCGCCAAACAGTCTGTCAACAACAAGATGAAGAAGTCTGCCTATTCTGGCTTTTTTCTGCACTCCGATGTTCTCGGCATCCACAATAGACTCGTATCCCTCAAAATCAACGTCTGCTCCGATAAGAACGGGAGAAAAGGCCTCCTCGGTGCGCTTGGCAATAAAATCATCACCAAATCCACGGGAGAGCAGCCCAAAGGCAAAGCTGATAAGAGGTGATTCATCAGGCATTCTCTTAACAAGCTCATCTATTACCCTGTTGTTGGGCACCTCCGACATTTCAAGTCGGATTTTATCCTCTCTTGGTATAGTTATCTTCATCATTCTGGTGTTGGGAAGCTCGGGGAACAAAAGCTCTATTCTGAATTCCCTCTCTCCAAACGGAGAATGACAGGCTTCACCCATACACTTAACCATATATTTTTCTCCTCGGAAGTCAAGCACACATTCCTCATAGCCGTAAAGTCCCACGCGGATTTTATACTCTGCCCCGCTTTCTGTAACTGTGAGATAGAGCTCCTCACCCATTTTCTCAAGGGCAAGACGTCCTATAGATGAATGAAGATTATTCTGCATGCCTCTGACAAAGAGGGGCAAAAGTCCCAAATTGTTGCCTGCAAAAACATACGTGCCGAGAACATCTGTCCAGCGACTGTCAAAGCTCTTTGTATCCCTCAGACCGAGAAAACGCATAAATCCGCGCTCGCGCCTCAGCGGCTTTACCCACATTCTTGCGTCACAAAACCTGCGCTCCTTATCGTGCAGCGCCCTTATATCATGGCGGCGCAGACTATCTTCAATACTGCCCCTCAGATATTTTCTCAGTATCAGAAGCGCAGGACTATCCTGGAAAAGCTCATTATTGCCAGATTGTATTACAGCAACCAGGTCATTTTCCGGACAAATCCAAACATTTTGACCAAGCATACCGTTAAAGAGGATTTCCCCCTCTTCTGTTACCCAAATCTGATATCCGTATCCAAACTCAGAATTAGTTTCATTCGAGGTGGAAATAACTCTTGTGGAGCGCTTTATCCACTCGGAGGAAATTATCCTTTTTCCAAAGAATACACCACCGGACAAAACAAGAAATCCAAACTTTGCCCAGGATTCGCAAGAAAGATAAAGTCCCCAACCGCCCTTTTCTGTTCCCTCAGGGCCGATTTCCCAAAGGTAGTTCTCTATACCCATAGGTTCAAAGAGCCTCTCGCGTACAAGCTCACCAAAGCTTCTGCCAGAAATGCGTTCTGCGGCTCTAGCGAGAATATATGAATTCATACTGTTATAGTTAAATGCTGTGCCCGGTTGAAATTTCAGATTTGAATCAAAAAATGCCCCGGTCCAAAGGCTCTCGGTAACTGCTCCCGCCTCAGAAAAATCGACACCCGAACGCATAGTCAAAAGATGCTCTATGGTTATATCCGCAAAGCGTTTGTCACGGTAGCTTATTTCGGGGAATATCGAGACAAGAGTCATATTTTCATCAACAAGCCCCTCGTCAAAAAGAGTTCCTATAACAAAGCCCGTCACAGTTTTTGACATAGAATGTGACAGGTGCCAAACTCCCGTATTATACCCCTCTCTCGAGCATTCGGCAATTACCTCAGCGCCGCTCAGTACCATAAGATTATGTACGTTGGCGCGACGCTCGGTTTCAAGCTCGGAGAGCATATTATATATTCTTTTTGAAGAAATGCCGTGTCTTTCGGGAGTAGTCCGCCTGAAAAATGGGCGCTCGCTCGCGCTTACCGCAACCTTTTGCGGATAATAGGGTATAACCGAAGAGCCCTCCTCCTTTGAGCCGAGATAAAGGGAGGTAAGCAAATCTACGGAACGCTTTTTCCACTTTTCCATAAACACTCTCCTCCCTTTATATACTTATATTATTTTAGACCAAAAACGGTGATTTTTATACAATCGCCGAAAAAACAAAATCAAACATAAGACCGAACACTATTCCGGACAAAACAAGCACCGCGGTTATCCACAAATTCTGCCTGATGTTCTTATTTACCTTAAAGAGCACAAGGATACCCACTCCCGCGCCCGAGAAAAGACCAGACATCATCGTACCCGCGGTTATAACACCGCCTGTGTAGAGGGTTGTCAGAGCGACAGATACGGCACAGTTGGGTACAAGCCCGAAAAGAGCCGAGACTGTATGGCCTACGACAGGCAGACTGTTCATAAAGGCTGCGAGAGACTCTGTGCCGATAAAGTACACAAGAGCATTGATAACCAGTGTAATAATAAGTACAAATGCCGATATAGTCAAGGTATGATGCAGAGCGGAATAAAAAATTCCCCTCTCACAGTGACAGTTATCCTCGTCACATATGGCATCAATGTTTATTTCCTCGTCGGGGCGATGCAAAAGCTTATGTAAAAGGTCAACGCCAAATCCTATTATAATACCGCAAACAATCTTGTATACGAGTATAAGAGCAACCTTTCCCGGAGCAATTCCGCCCGAAATCATTATAGGAAGCATCTCGTCAGATGTAGAGAGAAAAACGGCAATAAGCGTGCCGACGGTTATAACCCTGCCCGCGAAGAGGTTTGAGGCAGCGGCAGAAAATCCGCACTGAGGCACAGCACCCACAAGACCGCCGACGGCAGGGCCAAGTCTCCCCGCGCGCTGCATAAACCGCTCTACCCTGTCAGATGCCTTATGTTCTATAAACTCCATTAGGAGATAGGTTAAAAACAGAAAAGGCACAAGCTTCAGGGTATCAATAAGTCCGTGAAGAAAAACCTCCTCCATAACCGAGGCAAGACTGATGCCGCTCTCAGAATGTACGTGTAAAAGCCACATTAAATTTAAAAATCCTAACTTTTTCTTTGATTTATTACATTTATTTTATAACATATATGATATAACTTTTTTAAGGTTTTGTCAAGATGTTTTTTGTTAATACAGACACACATGCTCTATATCTTGTCCAACTTGACAAAACAAAGATAACCGCCTCGGCATATTCCTCGGCGGTTTTTTTATATTACAACTTCATTTCCTTAATCTTCATGATGTCATAAGGAGTTGACTGATATACGAAGTAGTTAAGCCAGTTGGTAAAGAGAAGAGTTGCGTGAGCCCTCCAGGTATTAAGCGGGGGCTTTGTATCATCGTCGTTCGGGAAATAATTCTCGGGAATGTTAGGGTTGATGCCCGCATTTTTATCTCTTGTGTACTCTTTGTTAAGAGTATCGCTGTCATATTCCGAGTGACCTGTTAAGAATATCTGTCTGCCGCCCTTTGTCGAAACGGCATAAACTCCTGCCTTATCTGATGATGCAAGAATGCGCAGTCCCTTTGCGGCCTGTATTTCCTCTTTTGATACGGTGGTGTATCTTGAATGAGGAACATAAAATATGTCGTCAAAGCCGCGGAAGAGAATAGATTTTTTATAATCTACCTTGTGCGCATAAACACCGGAGAGCTTTTCTTCCATAAGATATTTCTTAACACCAAAATGGTAATAGAGGCCTGCCTGAGCACCCCAGCATATGTGAAGTGTTGACTGCACGTGAGACTTTGACCATTCCATGATCTCGCAAAGCTCTTGCCAGTAGTCAACCTCCTCAAACTCCATTTTCTCAACAGGAGCTCCTGTAATTATCATTCCGTCGTAGTAGTTATCCTTGACGTCGGAGAACTGCTTATAGAATGCCAGGAGATGCTCCTCTGATGTGTTCTTTGATTTATGGCTTTCTGTATGGATAAGCTCTAGCTCAACCTGCAGGGGAGTATTGCCGAGAACACGTGAAAGCTGGGTCTCGGTGTCAACCTTTGTTGGCATTAAATTAAGAATAAGTATTTTTAAAGGTCTTATATCCTGTTTTATTGCTCGAGTCTCGGTCATGACGAAAATGTTTTCGTTCTCGAGGATTTTAACGGCAGGAAGCTCGTTTGGAAGCTTAATGGGCATAGTGTAAGCCCCTTTCTGTGTATTTTAGCCTTCCCCAAGCCGGGGAGGGTGGCAGGCAAAGCCTGACTGATGAGGATTATACGGTTTCAAGCGCCTGTGCAAGGTCCTCTATAAGGTCCTCTGCGCTCTCTATTCCGCATGAGTAACGAATAAGGTCGGGGGAAACTCCTGCTGCAACAAGCTCCTCGTCGTTCATCTGCCTGTGAGTTGCGCTTGCAGGGTGGAGACAGCAGGTGCGCGCATCGGCAACGTGGGTCTCTATTGCGCCAAGTTTCATATTTTTCATAAACTTTTCGGCAGCGGCGCGTCCGCCCTTAACGCCAAAGCTTACAACACCGCAGGTGCCTTTTGGCATATACTTCCTAGCAATATCGTAATATTTATCTCCCTCAAGTCCGGGATATCTTACCCAGGTAACCTTAGGGTGATTTGAAAGGAATTTCGCAACAGCAAGACCATTCTGGCAATGGCGCTCCATACGAACATGAAGGCTTTCAAGACCGAGGCCGAGAATAAACGCGGACTGGGGAGACTGAGTGCAGCCGAAGTCACGCATAAGCTGAGCGGTCGCCTTGGTTATGTAAGCTCCTGCCATACCGAATCTCTCATAATAATTTACACCGTGGTAGCTCTCGTCGGGAGTGCAGAGGCAGTCAAACTTTCCTGCCGCCTTCCAGTCAAACTTACCAGAGTCAACAATACAGCCACCGACAGCCGAGCCGTGACCGTCCATATACTTTGTTGTAGAGTGAGTAACAATATCCGCTCCCCACTCAAAAGGACGGCAGTTTATGGGAGTTGCAAAGGTATTGTCTATGATAAGAGGAACATTGGCCTCATGAGCAACCTTGGCAAATCTCTCTATATCAAGAACGGTAAGCGCAGGGTTGGCAATAGTCTCTCCGAAAACAGCCTTAGTATTGGGCTTAATTGCGGCTCTCAGCTCATCCTCGGTAGCATCGGGAGAAACAAAGGTAAACTCAATTCCCATACGTCTCATAGTTACAGAGAAGAGGTTAAAGGTTCCGCCGTAAATCGCGCTGGAGGCAACAACATGGTCTCCCTGAGATGCGATATTGAATACCGCAAAGAAGTTTGCCGCCTGCCCCGAAGAGGTCAGCATTGCTGCAGTACCCCCCTCAAGCTCGCATATGCGGGCCGCAACAGTATCGCATGTGGGGTTTTGAAGTCTGGAATAGAAATAGCCTGATGCCTCAAGGTCAAAAAGCTTACCCATATCCTCACTTGTAGAATACTTAAAGGTTGTGCTCTGAATTATCGGAATTTGTCTCGGTTCACCGTTACCGGGCTTGTAACCGCCCTGAACGCACTTTGTCTCAATTCTTGTTTTGCTCATTTTATAAAATCCTCCTTAAAGGTAATTTTTCATTTTATCATCCCGTTTTCTTTTCACAGAGAAAAGAAAAAAGCCGCCGTCTCAAAATTGAGACGAACGACAGTCCGCGGTACCACTCAAATTGCGCAAAAAGCGCCACTCATAAGGCTCAAACAAGCCCTGCGCCTGTAACGCTGCGCCTGCGTGCAGAGCTTACAAAAAGCTCACTCTGCCGACTCGGGAGCCATAAGCGCCTGCCGCCTGTGTTGCCGCCTCGCACCCTCTGCGGCTCTCTGAAAACACTCCTGCAGGACCCTCTCCGTCCTCGCCTTTTTATTTATTGTAGTTATTGTATCACAACACAAGAGGTTTGTCAAGAGCTATAATTGTTTTTATTTTTAAAAGGCGCCGCAGCATAAATGCTTACAGCGCCCTTGTGCATTATATCTCGTCTTTTTTCAAAACAGAGAGGAAATGTTTAATTTTTTCGCTCTTGGGGTTTGAAAGCACCTCTTCGGGTGTTCCCTCCTCCTCGATTATACCGTCAGCTACAAAAATAACCTTGTCCGCAACATTTCTTGCAAACTCCATTTCGTGAGTTACGATAACCATAGTCCTGTTAGAATCCTTAAGTGAGCGAATAACCTTAAGCACCTCGCCTGTAAGCTCCGGGTCAAGAGCCGATGTAGGCTCGTCAAAGCAGAGAATTTTAGGTGACATCATAAGGGCTCTTGCAATGGCTACTCTCTGCTGCTGGCCGCCGGAAAGCTGGCAAGGGTATGCGCTATGCTTTTCGGAAAGGCCTGTGGCAGCGAGAATTTCCCTCGCCTGCGACTCTATTTGCTCTATAATGCTTTTTTTATTCTCTTTGTAATCGGGACACCTTTTTGCCGCAAGTCGCGGCGCTAAGGTAAGGTTATCCATAACACTGTACTGCGGGAAGAGGTTAAACTGCTGAAACACAAGTCCCATATACTCACCGCCGTTATTTGGAACATGAGGCTTGCCGTCATCTCCTATGTAAAATACCTTTTCACCGTCTACAATAATTTCGCCCTCATCGGCTATTTCAAGAAAGTTAAGGCATCTTAACAGTGTGGTTTTTCCGCCGCCGGAGGAGCCTATAACTGCCAGCACCTCACCTTTTTCAAGCGTAAGATTTACTCCCTTAAGAACCTTGTTTTGCCCAAAGGACTTTTTTAAATTTTTAACTTCGAGTACCGGCATCTTTTTACCCCTTATAATAATCCAGTTTATTCTCAAGCTTGCCGAGAAGAATGGTAAGCAATCCGTTAAACAAAAGGAAGAATGCGCCCGTGTAGAAGAGGGGCCATATAATTCCTACCGCAGAATACTCGGTAGCGCTCATTATTACCTCAGAAACCGCGATAACTCTGGCAAGAGACGTATCCTTTACCAAGGTTATTACCTCGTTGCCCATAGGCGGAACAATGCGCTTTACCACCTGCATAAGAGTGACCTTGAAGAATATCTCGGACTTTGTCATACCAAGAACCTTGCCCGCCTCGCTTTGTCCTTGGGGAATACTTATTATTCCACCTCTGAATATCTCGGCAAAATAGCAGGCATAGTTTATAACAAAGGCTATAAGTGCTGCAAGAAATCTGTTACGCATAGGCATATCAAACAGTATACCGGGAACATAAAACACCACAAAAAGCTGGAGCATAAGAGGCGAGCCTCTGACTATCCAGACAATAATTTCAAAAAGCGCCTTAAGAGGCTTGAACTTTGAAAGCAGGAAAATAGCTATTATAAGCCCTAGGGGAATTGCAAAAAGCAGAGTTGCGAAGAACAATTTCATGTTCTCCGCAAACCCAAGCAGCAAATTCCCTGTTACACCAAGGAACTGATCCATTATTTACTCCAATCAGTTGTTACCCACAAGGAGGTAGTCCTCGAGATTGTACTTTTCTGCAATTCTCTTAAGCTCACCGTTTTCAGCAAGCGTCTGAATAGCGGCATTAACATCCTTGACAAGCTGAGCGTCGTCCTCACCCTTTCTGAAAGCAATGCCGTACTGCTCCTCAGCGCCAAAAGTAAGAGCCTCTACAACAACAAGGTTCGCAAAGTCGGTACCCTCACCGATAGAGCCGAGTGCGGTTACATAGTCAATAACACAAGCATCAGCTGTTCCGGCCTTAACCTCCATAAGAGCGGTTGCCATCTTGTCAACACCGGTGTAGGTTGCCTTCTTAAGATACTCGTCGGTCTGAGCGGCTGTTTCGCCCGCAGACTTCTTCTCTGCAACAAGAGCCTTGCCTGTAAGGTCTGCGTTAGCAGTATACTGCGCAAGATTTTCTTCTTTAACAACAAGAACCTGCTTGTTCTTCATATAAGGAGTAGAGATAGCCATATTCTCTGCTCTCTCGGAGGTAATGGTCATACCGTTCCAGATGCAGTCAATGGTTTTACCGTTAAGCTCGTTTTCCTTAGCCTCCCAGTCAATCTCCTGGAACTTGGGCTTCATACCAAGCTCTTTGCAAACAGCCTTTGCAAACTCGGTCTCAAAGCCGATAAGGTTGCCGCTATCATCCTTGTAATTCATAGGAGCAAAGTAGGTAATACCGATGATAAGCTCCTCTTCTTCGGGCTGGCAGGAGGACAACGCAAGTCCGCAGCATGCCAGTGTAACCAGCGCAAGTGTAAGCGCAATGATTTTTTTCATTTTTATTTCTCCTTTAGTTATCTTTTTTCACTTTAGTTTGGTGAAGTACCTATATTATATACCAAACAGAGCCTTTTGTCAATAGGAAAACAAAAAAGAACTTAGTTTTATTTGTTTTATTTCCAAACGGTAACAAAAATGTCTCTGTTAGCGGGAATTGCCAGGCTGTCTATACTATAATATCCGTCTTTAAAATCAACCTCGGTGGAAAGAAGCTCTATATCCTCGGTATAAAACTCAAGAGCAGCATTCTTATAAAAATCGGGGAAGAACTCAGCATCATCGTCGGCATATGCGCCCGAAACAACCTCGCATCTGCAGAGAAAGGCAATACCGTATTTACAGTCAACCGCTCTGACCTCGCCAATCTCCATGTCTAGAGCCGCTTCTATTATCTCGGGATACTCGCTTTCGTTCTGTCCTGCGCCGTCTGCTATATAATAGCCGTTAACACCGTTTGCGATATCACCGTCGTTTATCTTGCTTTCGTCAAGGAGATACGCGTCAAATGTCTCTTCAATCATTTGGCCCTCGGTAATGGCCGATTTGAATATATCAATTTGTTTATTTCTGGCGAGCTTCTCCGACTCGGTAAGGTCACGCAAATCTTTTATCTCTTCATCATATATTTTGTCCTGGGCTATATATATAACTTTTACCCTTGAATAGCTCTCAAGATATTCGTCACATCTGTCTGAAAAAACGGCTGCCTTAAGCGATTCGCCATTACTGCCGTACACACTGCTAAACGCAATATCGGCAATATACGTAAGCTCCATTGCGCGGCAAAAATCATTATAGTCAAATCCAAACTTATCCGCCTTCTCGTTAAAGCTTTCTTCCGAGCCGTAGACAGATATAAACGCTTCGGTCTTGCTCCTTATATATGCTTTATCATCGTCTGTGAGCTTGAATGAAGATAGATAAAGGTTTGCGCCTGCCGCAACACCTGCGATATAGCTCTTAAGCGAGGATAGATAAAGTTCACCGTGAGTCTTTCCGTTTGCGTGCAGACTGTTCCAGAATGTATCGGTATCTCTTACATTACTGTACCCAAGGCCGTTAAGAACAGTCATATAACGGTCCTTGTGATAGGAAGCAAGTACTCTTACAACCCCCTCGTCCATTCTCACATTTTCAAGGCGAACAAGTGTGTTAGCCTCTTCAACGGCAAAGTATATTCCAAAACCAATGCCTGCAAGCAACAGAACAGACAAGAAAATGCAAATAGTTGTTGTCAGAATGCGGTTGTTTTTGCTCATTTTAGGCTTTTTTACATTTTTATTTTGCATTTATTCATCCTCCTTTTCTGCTTTGTAGTATTCTCGCATTATCTCGGCTGCGAGGATAGCCGCGTCTGTATGTTTAGGATCGGAAAATCTGTATATCACTCTGTCACCGGATGGAGAAATACGCATTCCCGGATATTTTATAAACACCTCTGACCACAGAGCAAGGTCGGTTTTTGGCATAATAAAGCTAAGCGTTACATCATCGGCCACAACCTTTTCTATCCCTGCTCTCTCGCAAAGAGCCTTTGTCAGAGCCACGCCTGTAAGGCGCAAAACAGCTCTTGGCGGGTCGCCAAAGCGATCTATAAACTCGTCGATAATATCCCTCTCATCCTCGGGGGTGAGAATAAGCGAAATCTTTTTATACATTTCCATTCTCTGCGCACCGACAGGTACATAGTGCTCGGGGATGTGGGCGCTTGTTTTAATGTCTATAAGTGTTTCTGTCTTCTTTTCGTCGGGCTTTGCCTCGCCCTTGGCTTCAAGAACCGCCTCGTTAAGCAGCTTTACATACAAGTCATAGCCTACCGAGTCGATATACCCGTGTTGCTCAGCACCCAATAGATTTCCCGCGCCTCTTATTTCAAGGTCGCAAAGAGCAATCTTAAATCCTGCGCCAAACTCGGCATATTCCCTTATTGCCTTGAGCCTCTTCTCGGCAACCTCTGTAAGAGCCTTTCCCGGGCGATAAGTGAAGTAAGCATATGCCTGACGGCTGCTTCTTCCTACTCTTCCTCTTATCTGATGCAGCTGAGAAAGACCAAATCTGTCAGCATTTTCTATAACCAGAGTGTTTGCCATAGGCAGGTCTACCCCGGTTTCTATTATTGTGGTACAAACAAGAACATCAAGCTCTGATTTTACCAGCATTTGCCAGATGTCCTCTATTTCCTCTTTTTCCATTTTGCCGTGAGCATAGGCAATTCGAGCCTCGGGAATGGCGCGCAAAATCGAGGAGGCGACAAGGTCTATGTCCTCTACCTTATTATATAAATAAAGTGTTTGTCCGCCTCTCGCCATTTCACGGCGAATAGCCTCGTGTATCAAGGTCTCGTCATGCTCAAGAACATATGTCTGAACAGGGCGGCGATCTCCCGGTGCTTCGTCAAGGATAGAAATATCGCTTATACCGTTTATCGCCATATTAAGTGTTCTCGGAATAGGTGTCGCGGTAAGGGTTAAGGTGTCTACATTTTTCGCCATTTCCTTAAGCTTTTCTTTTTGTGAAACGCCAAAGCGCTGCTCCTCATCTATGATAAGCAGACCTAAATCACGAAATTCAAGCTTTTTTGAAAGAAGCTTGTGCGTTCCTATCAGAATATCGCACTCGCCCCTCTTTACCTTACGTAAAATTTCCTCCTGCTCCTTCGGCTTCTTAAACCTTGTAAGCATTTCTACCGTTACCGGGAAGCCTCGCATTCTTGAGATGGTTGTCTGATAATGCTGAAGAGCAAGAATTGTCGTGGGAACAAGAAATGCTACCTGCTTTCCTCCCATTATGGCCTTAAAGGCGGCTCTTAGGGCTACCTCGGTTTTACCAAATCCAACATCACCGCAAAGCAGGCGGTTCATCGGCACAGGGCGGGTCATATCCGCCATTATCTCCTTAATTGCAACCGCTTGCGACTCGGTTTCCTCATAGTCAAATGCAGCAGCGAATGAGTTCTCGAAATCAGAGTCCTCGGGGAAAGCAAAGCCCGGCAGCCTTTGTCTCTCGGCATAAAGCTTTATAAGACTGTCGGCTATGTCCTTTGCTGCTCTTTTTGCCTTAGACTTGGCTCTTGACCAATCCGAACCGCCCATTTTAGAAAGCTTTACAGTTCCGTCTTTATCTCTGGCTCCGATATATTTACCTATCATTTCAAGGCGGTCGCAGGGAACAAAGAGCTTATCTGTTCCCGCATATTTTATAGTTATATAATCCTTTGTAACGCCTGCGGCAGTTACGGTCTCAATACCCTCAAATAGGCCTATACCGTAGTTTGCGTGCACAACATAGTCACCGGGAGTAAGCTCGGCATAGCTCATAAGACGCTTCGGCGCTCCCGCCTCGCGAAGTATGCGCTGGCGCTTACGGTGGCTCATTACCGCCCGTCCCTCGTCCTTTGCCATTGATATAACGGCAATTTTAGGCGTTATAAGATCAAAGCCCTGAAGGTCTCCGACGGTTACAAATATTCTGCCCCCCTCTGCTGAAGAAAGGTCAAAATCAGGACTATCGTACACACGGGCTATAGCTATGTCCTCAGCTGCAAGAGCCTCAGCAAGAGAGTCTGCTCCCTGTCGGTTTTCACACAGAATAAGCACTCTGTATCCGCCCTTTCTGAAGGAGACAAGGTCCTCTTTCAGCATTGAGGAATTTCCGCCGTACGAAACGGTTTTTCGGCATCTGAAGCCAAAAAGCCCTGCGAGACGTTTTCCTCCAAGACCTCCCGCAAATGGATTTTCATACACTGTCAGGCTATCGTCAAGGAATTTTTTGTAATCCGCCTCGCTGCCTGTATATCTTGCGACCTCTTCGGTTATAAGTCCCGCATCGATAAAGCCCTGTCTTTCTTCGTTTTGAGACTTCAGATAATTGTTAAGCTCATCAAGGCACTCTGTACTGCCTACCGAAAGAGTAACAGTCCTCGGAAAATCCTTAAAGTAAGAAAGAAGATTTTCAAGACTATCATAAACCAAGCCGAAATATCTGTCTCTAAAATCAACTCCCAGTCCGCTCTCAAGCACTGCGCATTCGCGGGACAGCTTTTCGGCGGTAATGCTGTCCTTGGCTTTTTTCTTAAGATCTTCGGCACAAGCCAAGATCCGCTCTCTTGCCTTGGTTGATAAAAGCACTTCGCAGGCGGGCAGAAGCCTTGCCTCATCACATTCTCCAAGAGTGCGCTGTGTCAGAGGGTCAAAGTAAACAAGGCGGTCTATCTCGTCGCCGAAAAATTCAATTCTTACGGGGGACTCCTCCTCACCGCCAAAAAAGTCTATAATACCGCCCCTCTTTGAAAACTGTCCTCTGCCGTCAACGGTATCAACCCTGACAAAGCCCAATGTTACAAGCCTCTCGGATAGCTCCTCCGGAGAGATGATGTGTCCTACCTTAAGCGACAGAGTAAGGTCCATAAGTGTTTTTTCGGGAACTGTGTATGAAAGGGCTGCCGAGGGCGTAGTAACTACCGCATCGCACCCACCGGATATTATCTCCGAAAGCACCGATAGCCTCTCACGCTCTATGTCGTGGGAGGCTCTGATATTATGAAATACTCTTTCCCTCTTCTTATACCCTCGGACTCTGACGCCTTGGGCAGAGAGTGCGCTGACAAGCTTTTCTCGCTCTGTGTCGCCCGAAACAAAGATTAAAACGGGCTCACCCGAAAGCCTTACGGCTTCCTTTACGGTCTCGGCAATAAATGCCGCCTCGGCACCGCCCGAAAGACCGTTTACCGCAATGGGTAAAAGCTCTTCCTTTTTGTAAAAGGCTTCTTTCAGGGTGTCGAGAAAGGCGCGATACTCCTTGTCTGCTCTGATAAGAGCTGTTATACCTTGCATTCTTTTTCTCTTTATAATTTATTTTGAATACTTGTTCATTGCGGAATCAATATTTCCGCAGATAATATCCTCGCAGGCAAGCCTTATATCATCAAGCCTGTCGGAAATAGCCTTAATGTCGGCATCGGGAAATTTACCAAGCACCCAGTCAACAAGGTCGTAGTCAGGGGTAGGCTTTTTTCCGACACCTATCTTAATTCTCGGAAAATCCTCAGATGAAAGGTGGGCAATAACGCTCTTTAATCCGTTGTGACCGCCTGCCGAGCCCTTGCGTCTTATTCGTATTACTCCGGGGTCAAAGCTTATTTCGTCGTGAAGAACTATAACATTTTCGGGCGGTATCTTATAAAAGGCGGCAGCCTCACCGATAGCAACACCCGAATTATTCATAAGAGTCGAGGGCTTCATAAGGAGTATTCTTTTATCCTTGAAAGTTGCCTCACCGACAGTGGAGTGAAACTTCACCCTGTCAATTTTGCACCCCCAGACCTCGGCAATACGGTCTATTGCAATAAATCCCGCATTGTGTCTGGTTTTTTCATACTGCTTACCGATGTTTCCAAGCCCTACAACTATATGAGTTACGGGAGCGGCAGAAGCGGAAGTGCTCTCAATTTTCTTAAAAAGGTCAAATATGTTAGCCATTGTTTACAAAAACTCGCTTTTATATATTCCAAAGCGCACTAACCGCATCAGATGGCATATTAAAATCGCCTCTGGGGGAGAATCCAACAGAGCCAACCTTAGGTCCGTCGGGCAGACAGGAGCGCTTAAACTGCTGAGAGAAGAAGCGGCGGAGAAATACCTTAAGCCAGCCCTTTACCGTTTCTTCGTCATATTCACCGTCAAAGGCGGCAGATGCAAGACGGAGAATTTTGTCGGGGGATGCACCATAGCGCACGTGGTACCAGAGGAAGAAGTCATGCAGCTCATAGGGTCCTACTATCCCCTCCGTACACTGGGCTATCTCACCGTCTTTAGGCGGCAAAAGCTCAGGGCTGACAGGAGTGTTAAGCACATCGCGGAGCACATCCGCAACCTTAATTTTTCCCTCGCCCTCTGCCTTATCCGCAAAGTACGAAACTATATATCTCATAAGGGTTTTAGGTATGCCCGCATTTACTCCGTACATGGACATATGGTCTCCGTTGTAGGTCGCCCAGCCAAGGGCAAGCTCTGAAAGGTCGCCTGTACCGACGACTAAAGCTCCCTCGGCATTTGCTATATCCATAAGCACCTGAGTGCGCTCTCTTGCCTGAGCATTTTCATAAACCACACTGAAATCATCGGGATTATGACCTATATCGGCAAAATGCTGACTTACAGATGCCTTTATATCTATACATTTAAGCGTTGCTCCGAGGCTTTCGGCAAGGCGCTCGGCATTTCCTTTAGTTCTCTTTGTTGTTCCGAAGCAGGGCATGGTAACAGCAAGAATTTTTTCACGGCTCTCACCGAGAATATCCATAGCCTCAGCTGCCACAAGAAGCGCAAGTGTTGAGTCGAGTCCGCCAGAAACACCGACAACAGCTCCCTTGGAGTAAGAGCGCTTTATTCTGCCCGCAAGCGCATAAGACTGTATTTTGATTATGTCTGAGCATCTCTTTTTCAGCTCCTCGCCCTCAGGAACAAAGGGAAGCCTTGCGGGAGCATTTTCAAGCCTGGTTTCTGTCACATCAAGACTGAAATCAACGAGAGTATAATCTCCCGACTCACCGCCGAATTCGCCCGATACGAGACGGTCCTTGTTAATAAACTCGGTATCAATATCCGCATATATAAGTCCGTCGGTATAAGGTTCGGCAACCGAGAGAATATTACCTCTTTCGGCAATTACCGACCTGCCCGAATATACACCGTCTGTTCCGCTTTCGCCAAAGCCGGCCTCTGCTCTTATTATGCAGGACAAGCTTACCCGGCTCTCTGATTTGAGGAACGCAATATCCTTTTCACCGCGGCAGACAAGCTCGGGAGCGGCATAAGGATTAACTATTACAGAAGCGCCCGAAAGAGCCGCAAGGCGGGTGGTGCTTAATGGGGATTCTATCTCCGAGCCCACCGATACAGCAACCGTCAAATCGTCAACAGAGTCGCACGAGAGAAGCAAATCGCTGCCGAAGAATGTCTCCTGCCCTGCGAAAACCACCTCAAAGCTCTCATCGCTTGTGCCGAAACATCTTGCTTGCGCAGAGGAGAGCTGCTGCTTTGGAATCACAGCAAGTATATCGCCCTTGTTTGTTGCGCAAACTGCGTTATATACCCTGCCGCCAAACGACACAGGCAGACCGATAAAGGCAAGTATGTCCATATCTGCCGTAGCATCTGCAAATTCCGAAAGCGCATCCTCAGCCGATGAAAGAAGTGTTTTGGTAAAGAAGAGGTCGCCGGCAGTCGCACCGGTAAGCGTAAGCTCGGGAAAAACAAGAATTTTCGCTCCCCTCTCTGCTGCCTCGCCTGCAAGTCTTATACACTCGGTAAGATTATTTTTTATATCCGCAACTCTTATAGCGGGTGTTGCTGCCGCAACCTTAATTATTCCGTGTTTCATTTATTCTTCCTCTTTTTTAACAAGGATAAGCTCCTTTGCGTAAGGCAAATTCTCAATAGCGTCGCAAAGCACGTGCCACTCGGCAAGCTTGTGGTGACGTCTCGCGTAATAGATGTTTATCAACACCTCGTAATTCATGGTAACAGTACGCATTTGGTTATATGACGAGGGGAGAAGCTGAATCATATTATGCCAATACTGCTTTTCTTTAGTCTCAATAAACTTAATTCTCTCACCCTCGAGATAGGCTATAACAGAATCAAGAACATTAAGGCAATCCTCACTCATTCTGTCACAGGAGAAGTCCTCGCGGGAAAACTCCTTAGCCTGAATTTTATGCATTGTTGATGTGGAGTTAGCAACCGTGCCCACCTTGTATGTATCAAATTCCTTCCACCAGTAAAGGGGTGCGGTAATATCCATAGACACCATAACCTGGCGCAAAAATTTTCTGTGGTCCGAGCCGGCCTTTGCAAGCCTTGTTGCCAGCGATATATCGTTTTCGCCGAGAACATAATTGCCGTCCTCGTCGTAATAAGAGTCCATTTTTGCCCAGCTGTTCATAGGGTTTCTGGCTCCTCTTATAGCATTTTCAAAATTCATAACAGAAATTTGCTCAACCTTTAACATGGCTCTTCTCCTTTTTTGTCTTAAAATTTTCTAACTTTTATTTTAACATATATAATAGCGGTTGTCAACTAAAAATATTTGAACAATCTGAAGATTTCAAACAATTCTGCATTCAAAGGCTCTTGAGTTTTTGTTAGGACCGCCTGTAACGCCGGTCCCTACAATCAGAGTGCACATTTTGCGAAATTGCTTTGTTAGCAAATACAAACTCTTATCGCAATTTGAATGTACAACCGTAGGGACCGGCGTCACAGGCGGCCCGTTAGTTATTCTTATTTTCGTAATTTTTATTCGTTCGCTATTCTTATTTTTTGTTGCTCAATATCTTATCGGGAAAAACAGAAGCATTCAGCAAAACATCCGCCTTTACATCAAGAGCATAGGTAATCTTTAAAAAAGTATCGGCAGAAAATGACCGAATTACATTAGGATTTTCTATATTACGAATGGTGTCTCGAGAAACACCAATCCTTTCAGCTAAATCCTGTTGTGTCATACCGCGAAAACGGCGAAGAGCAGATATTGCAATTCCCAGTTGAACAAATTTATCTCTGTTTTCAAAGCTAACAGTTTTTGCCATTTTAAATTCTCCTTACTCTAAAATGCGCTTGTACCTTTAAAGAGTTCTTCCGGAGCTACATCAAGAGCAGACGCTATGCTATAAATAACTTCCATCGAACAGTTATTATCAACATTCACAGACTCTATTAGGCTAATATCTACCGTTGATAATCCAACCTTTTCCGCAAGTACCTCTTGTGAATATTGTTTTGCTTTTCTCAACGCCGCAATATTTATGCCTATTTGCACTAAGTCCTTTTTAGCTCTCTCGTCATATGTGTTTGTCATTCTGCCCAACTCCATTCTGCTTTATAGAGCTAGTATATCCTCTTTTCTTTTCCTACACTATTAATTAATTTCACATATTGACAGTTTTACTTTAATTATGCTATAATAAATTCACCAAATGACCGAATAAATTAATAAAAAGAGGTACAAAACATTGAATTTACAAAACCGCAAGATAATAGCGATTTTAGGCGCTGAGGATTTCAGTGAGGAAAAAATTCCCGAGCTTGAGGAAATATTAGTGACAAGGTTAGACCGAGGCGAGGTTCTTTTTGTCAGTGCGGGGATAGACGGAGATAACGAGGTTTTTAAGCTTTTATGTAATCTTAGCAAGCATTACCCATCCGTCAGCTTTTTTGCGGTTTTATCAAACGACATCTTTCTTAATGAGCTGATGCGGTCGGGCAAAGGCGACTTGATAGAAAAGGGGCTTATATCCTTTGACGTTGCTCTTACAGCACACACACCGAAAGAAGCTGAAAAACTTCGTGATATTAATGTAATCAACCGAGCTGATACCGTTATATACCCGCAGGACTCACGTTTCGACGCCACAAGCTTTATTAAACGGCATTCGTTCAATCAGAAGACAGAAATAATAGCATTATAAGCATAACAGGCCCAAGGACAAGCTTTGGGTCTTTTCTTTTTGTGTCTATGGTGCTAAAAAATAAATGTAAATTTTTTATTTTCTATTTATTTTTTTCTCTATATATGCTATAATGATATAATCAGCGAGGTATCGCCGATTTTCAAAACAAACAAAAAGGATAATAAAAATGGCAAAAAAGAGATTAAGTAACGAGCTCTCCTGCCGTCTTAACAAGGTTGGCGGACAGGCAGTGCTTGAAGGTGTTATGATGAAGGCGGGTGAGCGCACTGTTACCACCTGCAGAAAGGCTGACGGCTCGCTTGTTGTTACCGACGACAGCTTTAAATCTATCAGAAAAAAATACAAAATTCTTAACATTCCCGTTATTCGCGGAGTTGTAAACTTTATAGAGATGATGATTCTCTCGTTTAAAACCTTAGGCGCATCTGCCGATGCTCTTGGACTTGAAGAGGAGGAGCCGTCAAAGTTTGAAAAGTGGCTGGCTAAAAGACTGGGTGTTGGAATTACCGATTTTATTATGGTTGTTTCGCTTATACTTGGTCTTGGCCTTTCGGTATTGCTTTTTGTACTGCTGCCTGGCTGGATTTCCTATGCTATTGACTGGGTTCTGTCGCTATTCGGACTTTCTTTAGGAGTCCTGTCGGCAGTGGTTGAGGGTGTTGTTAAGGTTGGAATTTTTATTGCTTATCTTTCTCTTGTTTCTCTCATGCCCGACATAAAGCGCACCTTTATGTACCACGGAGCCGAGCACAAGTCTATTGCCTGCTTTGAGGCGGGCGACGAGCTTACACCCGAGAACGCAGCAAAGCACAAGCGCTTCCACCCCCGTTGCGGAACAAGCTTTATGTTCTTTATGATTCTTCTAGGAATCTTTGCGGGACTTATCATTAAGCAGCTTATCCCCGGACTCAGCGTGTGGGCATACTCGGGAATACGCATACTTATTCTTCCCTTGCTTATGGGTATAGGATACGAGGTTATAATGCTTGCGGGTAAGCATGACAACATTGTAACAAGAGTTATATCCACCCCCGGTCTTTGGGTGCAGAGAATTACCACAAAGGAGCCTACTCCCGATATGCTTGAGGTTGCCATAACCTCGATTAAATGCGCTCTCAGAGACGAGTTCCCCGAGTTCCTTAAGTTCTATGAGGACAGAGCATGGGAGCCGGAGAAGCCCGAGGGCGAGGAGGCTGACACCCTTCTTGAAGAAACCGAAGACAGTAATATCGAGGCTTATGAGGAGCAGACCGAAGAGCCCGAAGAAAATACAAGCAAGGCAGAAGCGGCTGACTCCCCTGCTGCGCCTATAGTATCAGAAGACGAGGCGCCTAAGGAAAAGCCCCGCAAAGAGAAAAAGCCAAGAGAGAAAAAGGGAAAGGCTCCTCGCAAAAAGAAGCCTGCGCCCGGTGTTGCGACCGTAAAGAGCAAACGCAAAATAAGATTTGGTTCGGCAAAGCTCCGCAAGGACACCTGCATGCGCATCAATCTTTCAGACGGAAGCGTTGATATCAGCAGGAGAGGTAATTATCTGTGACACTAAACGAGGCTGAAAAAATACTTGAAGCAGCAGGCATTGATGACGCAAGACACGAGGCGAGAATAATTTTCGCAACAGTTGGAGGCGAGCCTCTTTACAAGCTGCTTACCCCATCTTACAAAACAGAGAGCGAGGAGGCAATAAAGGCCGTTTACAGAAGAGCCGACAGAGAGCCATTGGCTTATATCATAGGCAGTATCGATTTTTATAACGAAAGCTACATTGTCACTCCCGACTGTCTTATTCCCCGCTCTGACACAGAGCTTCTGGTTGATATAGCGGTATCCATGATACCCGATGGCGAGAGCTTTATTGACATTGGCACAGGCTCAGGCTGCGTTGCCCTCTCTACTCTGAGAAATACAAAAAACACTACTGCGTTGGCGGTTGATATATCCGAGGGCGCACTCTCGGTTGCCAAGAAAAACGCCGAGCTTCTCGGAGTTTCGGACAGGGTAAAATTCCTGCTTGCAGATGCCACCTTAGCGCCTGTGTGCGACAGGGTGTTTGCGGTTTTGTCCAATCCCCCTTATGTGGCTGACGAGTGTTACAAGACTCTCGAGCCGGAGATTTTCAAGGAGCCGAAATCCGCCTTTGTAGGCGGAAATGACGGAGGAGATTTTTACAGAGTCCTTACCCCCTTGTACAGAGACATCATCGACCCAAAAGGCTTTATTGCATACGAAATAGGATTTGACCAAGCCGATATGCTGCGTTCTATCGCAGAGGAAAACAAAATGTCCTGCCGTATTTACAAGGACATGGGCGCAAGAGACAGAGTTGCTCTTCTCAGACCGCTTATTTAAACAAAAGCCATAGCAGGAACGGTTTTTTCATCTTTTCATACTCTAAAGCGAGGTGAAAATATGGAAAATCGTGTTGCTGTTATTTATGGCGGTATGGGTACCGAAAGTGAAATTTCTGCCCTTTCGGCAAAATTTGTTTTATCTGAAATTGACAGGGAGCTTTTTTCTCCATTGCCTGTTTTTATTGCTAAAAACGGACTGTGGTTTATCAAAGCGCCCGATGAAAAGACAGAGGGACTTGCCTGCTATCCTGCTAGAACCAAATGCGGTTGCGGACTTATGACGGCGGAGGGATTTATTCCTCTTTTTGCCGCATTTCCCGTGCTGCACGGTGACTTTGGCGAGGACGGAATAATCCAAGGCGCACTTACCTGTGCGGGGATTCCCTTTGTAGGCTGCAAGACCTGCTCAGGCGCGCTGTCTGCCGACAAGGCTCTCACAAAGCAAATTGCCGAGGCGGCATCTGTACCTACCGCCCCTTGGGTTCTCGGAAACGAAGAGCCCACAGACGGCTATATTGAAAAAATCAAGCTAAAAGCAGAGCTTGCATTTGGATACCCTATGTTTATCAAGCCCTCGGTCGGCGGAAGCTCGATAGGCATTTCCCGAATAGAGAGGAGCGAGGATTTCTCAGAGGCTTATCTTAAAGCGGCAAAATACGGTAACAGAGTTATCGCTGAAGAGGCGATATCTGTAAGACTTGAATTAGAATGTGCCGTGCTTATTGACGGTAAACAAATATTTACAAAAATCGGAGCTGTAAGCACGGGCGGCGGCTTCTATGATTTTGACAAAAAATACTTTGGCGGAGCATCTGCCACCCCCTTTGCTCCCATAACTCAAGGAGTTTACAGTGCTGTAACGAGCTATGCGGAAAGCCTTTGCTCCTGCCTTGATATAAAACAGCTGTCAAGAATAGATTTCTTTTTAACAGATGACGGCGGTATTGTTTTTAACGAGATAAATACCATGCCGGGCTTTACAGCTGCCAGCCTTTATCCAAGGCTCATAGAGAGATGCGGAATTGCTCCGCGAGAGCTTATTACACGCCTTATAAAGGGTGCTTCGCTGTGATTGGTGTGTTTGACAGCGGTGTCGGGGGGCTTGCTTCAGCGAGAGTGCTGCGAAGCCGGCTGAAAGCAGAAAATATAATTTATCTTGCAGACCGAAAGAATGCCCCCTACGGCACAAAAAGCAAAGAAGAGCTAATCTCGCTTGTATCAAATGATATCTTGCGCCTTAAGAATTACGGATGCAGGATTTGTCTTATTGCCTGTTGCACGGCATCCTCGGTTTATGAGCATTTAGACAATGAGCTGAAAAAAATATCCCTGCCCATAATCGAGCCTGCGGCGCTCCTTGCGTCAAGGGGGCGAAAAATTGCAGTTATCGCAACCGAGCATACCGTGGAATCATCGATCTTTAAGCAAAAAATCGCTTACTTTTCAAAAGCGGAGGTTGCGCAAATCTGCGCCCAGGAGCTTGTTTCTCTTGTTGAATCGGGCGAGCACGACGGAAACCTGACCGAAAAGGGATATAAAACTGTTTTTAATGTAAGTCAAAAAATCAAATCCGCAAACCCCGACACATTGGTGCTTGGCTGCACTCATTTTTCTCATTTGGAAAAAACTCTTTCGGCTCTTTTGCCGAGGGTGAAAATAGTAAATTCCGCAAAAGAGGGGGCGATTGCCCTGCTTTCGGAAATCCAAGCCGAAAAAATGGAGAGGGGCGTTTGCCTTTATACCGAATAAAAGAAAGGATATATAAAAATGGCAAAATACAGAAGAGGAAGAATAAACGATGCAGTTGCCGAGGAGCTGGCAGTTGCTCTGCGCGAGGTAAGAGAGCCCAAGGTGCAGAACAACTTTGTCAGCATTACTAGAGCCGATGTTGCTCCAGACCTCAAATTTGCCAGCGTTTACTTCTCCTGCATAGGCGACTCTGACGAGGCAGCCGAGGGACTCAAGAAGTGCACGGGAATGTTAAGACATCACCTGGCGGTAACATTAAATCTCCGTATAACTCCCGAGCTTAGATTCGTAAAAGACGGCTCTATCGAGCATGGCGCAAGAATAGCAAAGGCGCTGGAGGAAATAAGGATAAACGATGAAAAACTGAAAAACAGTGAGGCAAAGGACAAGGAAAATGGCCGATTTTAAAGCTTTGACTCTTGATGAATGCGTCGACGAGCTTTTAAAAATTGAAAAACCGATAGTCGTTATGCACGTGCGCCCCGACGGTGATACTGTTGGCTCGGGCGCTGCTCTTTGCAGGATTTTTGAAAGACTTAACAAAAAGGTATACTACACCTCTCAGGATATAATACCCGAGCGCCTTTCATTCCTTACAAAAGGTCTTACACGTCTTGATGAATATGAGGGTCTTGAGGCGGTCTCTATTGACGTTGCCTCGCCTGCTCAGCTTGGTGATATCATAAAAAGGCTTAACATTAAGCTTATGATAGACCACCATGCAGTAGGCACTCCCTTTGCTCCCCATTATACAGATGCGTCTGCATCAAGCGCGGGTGAG
Source organism: Clostridia bacterium (assembly GCA_017621415.1). Lineage (GTDB taxonomy): Bacteria > Bacillota > Clostridia > Oscillospirales > CAG-272 > UBA1740. Next base: position 35,220 of record JAGATD010000053.1, on the reverse strand, counting down.
GTGCTTTATAACATTGCATGCCGTCTTGAGGAAAGAGGGTTAATCACTATTGATAAACAAATTGCCGCACTGCTCTATGCGGCTATAAGCTCTGATACAGGCGGATTTATCTTCTCTTCCGCCAAAAAAGATACCTATCTTGCTGCTGCAAGGCTTATTTCATTTGACATTAACCATGCCGAAATAAACAGACTCCTGTTTCACTCAAAGCCCGAGCTTCAGCTAAGAGCAGAGGGCTATGTTGCAACAAAAATAAAAACTGCTGACGCCGGTAAAATTGCCTATGCGGTGATAACAAAAGCCGAGAGAGATAAGATGGGATTGCCGTTTACCTCTTTTGAATGTGCTATTGACGTTGTGCGTACCCTTATGGGCGCTATCTGCTCGTTTGTGGTCAAGGAAACCGATGACGGAAAGTTTAAGGCATCATTACGTTCAACGGGTAAAAATGTTGCCGAAATTGCCGCAACTCACGGCGGAGGCGGTCACATAAGAGCCGCAGGCTGCACAGTTGAGGCGAAGAGCGCCGAAGAAGCGGCGAAAATTCTTCTCTCCGCCCTAACACCAACCCCTAACCCCTAACTCCTAACCCCCAGAAAGGAACAGCTATGGACTTAAGACGCGCTATGCCCGACGACGTGCCGAAAATTTTCACTCTTGAGGCTTCTTCATTTGCCGACCCATGGAGTGAGCGGGATATATTCGCTACCGTTTGCTCCGAGGGCGGAATATGCTTTGTAGCCGCGGAGGAAGAGGAGGTAATAGGCTATGTTTTCGGCAGACTTATTGCCCCCGAGGCTGAAATATACAGAATTGCCGTAAGAGAGGACAAGCGCAAGCGAGGTGTCGGATACAGGCTTCTTTCATACATGATGAAAACCGAAAGAGGTCACGGTCTTGAAACCGCATTTCTTGAGGTCAGGGAGAGCAACAAGGCTGCCATAAGCCTTTATTCCGCTTTCGGATTTCAGGAAATAGGCATCAGAAAAAATTATTATCAAAACCCTATTGAAAATGCTGTAATTATGCTTTATGGCGAGAAAAAATATTAAATTTGACAATTATTATTTACATATTCGGAGAAAACAATGAACATTCTAGCTTTTGAAAGCTCCTGTGATGAGACCAGCGCATCTGTTGTTTTTTATGACGGAGAGCGCTTCTCGGTAAAATCGAATATTATAGCCTCTCAGATAGAAACACACAGGGTTTTCGGAGGCGTTGTACCGGAAATTGCAAGCCGAGCCCACACCGAGGCTATCTCACGCATAACCTATGAGGCACTTGACAGTGCCGGTGTGACCCTTGCGGACATAAGCCTTGTTGCGGTTACCGCGAATCCCGGGCTTATAGGCGCTTTGCTTGTGGGAGTCAATTTTGCAAAGGCTCTGGCGGCAGCAAACGGTATTCCGCTTGTTGCGGTTGACCATATTAAAGGGCACATCGCAGCGGCATACCTTTTGGACAAGGCTCCGAAGCCTCCATTTCTTGCTCTGGCGGTTTCAGGCGGGCATACGGCAATCTATCTTGCTGAAAGCCACACCGACTACAAAATCATCGGTACAACAAGAGATGATGCTATTGGCGAGTCCTTTGACAAGATAGGAAGAATTATAGGTATCCCCTACCCTGCCGGCCGCGGCTTTGACGAGCTTTCTACCCGCGGATTTATCAAAGCAACAGGCGAAAAAACGGATTTTTATTCGAAGTACAAAAAATCTGCCGCCTACAAGGACAAGTCTATGACTCTGCCAAGCCCCGCACTTGCGGGCGACAGCCTTGATTTTTCGTTCTCGGGGCTTAAGACGGCGGCAATAAATCTGCTTCACCGCCATGAGCAATCGGGTATAGCTCTCGATACCGAGCTTTTTGCCGCAAGATACACCTTTGAGGCGGTTGAAGCGGTTGCGAAAAAAATAGGCGAGGCGCTTACCAAGTACCCTGAGCTCGACCTTGTTATGGCGGGCGGTGTTGCGGCAAACTCACACTTAAGAGCAAGACTTACCGACCTTTGCCGGAGAATGAACAGAAATTTGTTTATTCCTCCCATTTCCCTTTGCGGAGACAACGGAGCAATGATTGCTGCGCAGGGCTACTATGAATATAAGGCAGGAAACGTCTCAGACTCCTCTCTTAACGCATCGGCTCTTGATTCAATTACCTAAAATTTATTCCTCACAATTTAATAAACTAAGCAGAAAGGCTTTACATAAATGGAAAGTATTGACAAAATAAACGGCACATTTGACAGGCGTGTTGCCCAAGAGACAAAGGGCGAGGTCCCCTCAGCGGTAATCAAAAGGCTTCCCCGCTACCACCGCTATCTTGGCGATCTTCTTGCGGAGGGACAGCTGAGAATTTCATCCGCCGAGCTTTCAAAGCTTATGAATGTTACCGCTTCACAGATTCGCCAGGATTTAAACTGCTTTGGCGGATTTGGTCAGCAAGGGTACGGCTACAACATTAAATATCTTCACGGCAAGATAAGCGAGCTTCTCGGCGTTACCGAGGGATTCAGTGCCGTAATTGTCGGTGCGGGCAATCTGGGAAGAGCGCTGGCTTCCACAAATATGTTCCGTCGCAGAGGAGTTACAAGACTTGCCCTCTTTGACTCTAATGAAGGCATCGTGGGAACCGAAATACATGGAATCCCTGTTTATCATGTATCCGAGCTATATAATTTCTGTACCGAAAACTCGGTTGACATAGGAGTTCTTACAGTTCCTAAAGAGGCAGCTTATGAGGTTGCTAAAACTATGGCGGATGCAGGTGTAAAGGGGCTTTGGAACTTTGCTAATATGGAGTTAAAGCTTGATAACGAAAAAGTAATAGTTGAAAACATACATCTTGGCGACTCGCTTATGACTCTCTGCTACGAAATTAAAGAAAATTTCCGCACTCCGGGGACAAACGAGGCTCCCGAAAATGAGTAATTACAAAATCAAAGAGGGTAAAAACCCCGCTACCGCCTCCTGCTTTTCCGAGGCCTCAAAGGAGGAGCTAAGGGTTCTTGTTGCGGTAAGCTTTGCCAAGGGAATATCCGACTCGGACATTGCTGCCGCGGCAGGCGTTTCTCAGGCAAGAGCAAAAAGCGCAATAGCTCTTTGGCTTGCAGAGGGGGTTATCGAAGAGTGTGCGGAAGCCACCGTGAAAGAAGAATTTGCCGACAGACTGCGTCCGTGCGAGCTGATGGAGACCCCCGCCAAGGAGGTTGCCGAGTCTATTCGCGACGAGGGACTCTCCGAGCTTATTGAAGAGTGCGCGGTCTTGTTAAAAAAACCTGCTCTTACAACCGAGGAGGTAAAGTGTATTGTAGGTCTTGCAGACCAGTATTCGCTGACTCCGGACTATATTCTGACCTTGGCGGCTCACCTTGCCGCAAAAAACCATTTGACAGCACCGACTCTCCGGGACAGAGCGATTGCTCTCTCCTCTAAGGGAATATCCACCACCGAGGATTTGGAAATTTACCTTAAGGACAAGGAGCAGGAAAGCTCAAACGAGTATGAAATGCGAAGAATTATCGGTGTATGGAAAAGAACATTTTCCGCAGGCGAGCAGGCTATGATAAGAAAGTGGTTTGATACATTCGCCTACTCCCCTGTTATTATAAGCGAGGCTTATGACATTTGTGTTATGAATACCGGCGACCTCTCATTTGCCTACATGGATAAAATACTGTCCTCATGGCACGAGGCAGGCTGCAAGACACTGGAGGAATGCAAGGCTTTGCGCTCTATATCAAAGTCGGAGACTAAATCCTCAGATACTGCTAAAAGAGGACGCTCAAAATCCGAGCCGCCAAAACCGAGGTACGGTGATTTTGATGTTGATGACGCATTTGCAAAGGCCCTTGCAAGAAGCTATGAGGATTAACGATCAATTAAGGAACCGAGGAACTATAGTTACAATAAAACACATAGAGGAAATCTGATATGTACAATTATGAGAAATATACAGCGGTAAAAGCAGAGATAGAGCGCCGCCGTCTTGCCGCAGAGGCAGAGGCAGATTCAAGATCTGCCGATCTGAGAGCAAAATCTGCAGAAATTGCCGAAATAGATAGAGAACTTTCGGGCACGGGTATGAAGCTTTTTAAAGCGGCTCTTGCGGGCGAGGACCTTATCCCTCTTAAAGAAAGAAACCAAGAGCTTAACAAAAAAAGACGTGAGATAATTGTTTCTCTTGGATATCCTGAGGACTACACCGATGTTCACTACACCTGCCCCCTTTGCCGTGATACAGGATATGTTGGCGGCAGCAAGGTCTGCTCATGCTTAAAGGAAGAGCTGATAAAGGCTACTATTGCCTCCTCAGGAATAGGCAATCTCATTGAGAAGCAGTCATTTGATAATTTCGAGCTGGGTATATACGAAAAAGACGAACGTATATACAAGCGTATGAAGAACAACCTTGAGGTAGCAAAGCGCTTTGTCGAGAATTTCAGAACCGAGCCTGGAAATTTATTGTTTGTGGGAAAAACAGGAACAGGAAAGACACATCTTTCAACCGCAATCGCAAGAGAGATTATCAAGTCCGGCTTTGATGTTATTTATGACACCACCCAAAACATAATGTCGGATTTTGAAACCGACAGATTTAAAAACGCATACTCTCAGGCTGAGCCGCTTGCGGAAAAGTATCTGAAATGCGATCTGCTCATTATGGATGACCTGGGCACAGAGTTTGCAACTCCCTTTACCGTTTCCTGCATATACAACCTGATAAACACAAGGCAAAACCGCGGACTGTCCACAATAATTTCAACGAATCTTGACCAGCAAGAGCTTTTGTCAAGATACGAGGATAGAATTTATTCCAGGCTTATTGGCTCCGACTACCGTGTTCTCTGCTTTGTCGGACCCGACAGAAGGCTTGTATAGAAGCGCATTTTTCTGTCCTGTTGGGTAAATTGCACAAAACTCAGGAAAAAAATTTAGCAACGAACCGATTTTTTTTGATTTTATTTATTTTTCCTTGACTTCATCCCTTGACTTTAAGAATCATATGTTATAAAATAGATGTACAAAAATATCCTTGAAAGGTAGATTGATTGATGAAAAAGTTATTTTTGGCAATGTTAGTTCTTGCACTTACTATATTTACCATGGCTTCGTGCAGCGATAACGACGATGATAAGAAAAAGTGTGATCACCCCGAAGATAAGATTGTTGAGGTAGAGGCTAAAAAGGCTGACTGCTTTGAAGCCGGCTACACCGCGGGTAAGATGTGCACTAAGTGCGGTAAGGCTGTTGAGGGTATGACTCCTATCGCAGCATATAACCACGTTGGTACAACCGTTAAAATTCCCGCTATAGCAGCTACATGCGAGAGCGCAGGACAGACCGAGGGTGCAAGATGTAATGCTTGTCTTACTTTCGTAAAGGAATCCACCATTATTCCTAAGCTTGCGCACACAGAGGTTGCTAACGCTGAGGTTCCCGCAACCTGTACCAAAGCAGGCTCTACCGGCGGTACTCACTGCTCAGTTTGCTACAACACCATCAAAGAGCCCACAATAGTTCCTCCTACAGGCGAACACACCCTTGAGGTAACCAAGGAAGCAAAGGCTGCTACCTGCCAGGAAACCGGCCTCACTGCTGAACAGAGCTGCAAAGTTTGCGGTAATGTTATCGAAAAGCAGATTGAAACACAAAAAGATCCCGATGTTCACGTTTATGAGTGGAAAGTTGACGAAAACGATAACACTATAGAGAATGGTACTTGTCCTTGCGGTGCTACTACAACAAGACCCGCTGAGACCACAACTCCCGAAGAGGGAACCAACCAATAATATACATTATTCGAAAAGACCGTTCGGCTTGAACGGTCTTTTCTTTATTCTCTCGCTATTCCCTATCTCCTAGCTCCTAACTCCTATCCCCTATCTCCTAACTCCTAATCAAGAATTAGCGGTTGCAACCACCGAAACACCCGTACCTGCAACATCTTCAATTATAACATCACCTATTTTAGTGCCGCGCTTTGCTACAGCGCGGTTTATTTCTGCCATAACCTCAAATATTTTTTCCTTAGGAACAGTAGAGGAGGTTTTTACCGCCAAAGGGCTTCCGTCTTCAAGCCTTACTGTTGAGGTAACTGTACGGCGGGGGTGTGTACACTCATCATTTGAATAAACTGCGCCTCTCTTGCAGGCATTACCCGAAACAGAGATAACCTCTCCGCCGCCGCCAAGGGTAACCTCCATTTCACAGCCTCTGGGGCACACAATACAGGTAAGCTTTCTTATTTTAGACATAATTTTTACCTCCTTATTCTATACCCACAGTAATTTCATTATGCTCAAGCGCCTCTATCATCTCTTTCGTTAGAGTAACGGTCTCCATTTCGGCAGGAGCAAGCTTTAACTTTTTCTTTTTAACAATTTCCCTCTCGCCGTCACGTACTACAAGGTGCTTGTCACGCATAACATTTCCCACACGGAAGTATATCTTTGTCTCCACGGCAGCGCTTATTATCTGAGGCACGGTGTAGCGCACACCTGATACACCCTTTACCTTTATGGAAAGAGCCGCCGCACTGTTGCCCCCAAGATATTCGGCAGCAGCCTGTCCCGCAATCGCAGCCTCCTCCGAAACATAGTCGACAAGGTCATGAACGTGAAGCACGTTTCCGCAAGCAAATATTCCGGGGATTTCTGTTTCTCTGTTGCCGTTTACAACAGCTCCGCCCGTAACTCTGTCAAGCTCAATACCTGCCGAACGGGTAAGCTCGTTTTCCGGGATGAGACCGCAGGATAAAAGAAGCGTATCGCACTCAATATACTGCTCAGAGCCGGGAATGGGCGCTCTGTTTTCATCAACCTTGGCAATGGTTACACCCTCGAGACGCTCCTTGCCCTTAATGTCAACAACGGTATGGGAAAGAAGAAGAGGAATGTTAAAATCATTCAAGCACTGTTCAATATTTCTTGCAAGACCGCCCGAATAAGGCATAAGCTCGCAAACAGCCTTTACCTCAGCCCCCTCAAGGGTCATTCTTCTCGCCATGATAAGACCGATATCACCCGAGCCGAGAATTACAACCTTTTTGCCCGGCATATAGCCTTTCATATTAACGAACTTCTGCGCAGTTCCCGCGGTGTAAATTCCCGCAGGTCTTGTACCCGCTATGTTAAGCGCGCCCTTAGGTCTTTCACGACAGCCCATAGCCAGAATTACCGCACCTGCATCTATTGTGAAAATTCCCTTTTCGGGACTCATGGCAGTTACCTGCTTTTTATCATTTATCTCTATTACGATGGTGCCTGTCATATAGGGGATACCCATATTTTTCACCATCTCCTCATATCTTGCGGCATATTCGGGACCTGTGAGCTCCTCTCCAAAGCGGTGAAGACCAAATCCGTTGTGAATACACTGCCTGAGAATTCCGCCAAGAGCCTCATCACGCTCAAGAATAAGAATATCCTTAACACCTGCCTCACGGGCAGAAACAGCTGCCGCCATGCCTGCGGGGCCGCCGCCAATTATAACCAAGTCAGCTTTCATCTGATTACACCTCCTTAGTTCTGGAAATATTAATATAAGACTCGCCGCCAAACTTTGTAACCCGGGTATAGTCTATACCAAGCTCCTCGGCAAGAATTTCTACAATATACGGTGTGCAGAAGCCGCCTTGGCATCTGCCCATTGTTGCCCTTGTCCTGCGCTTTACTCCGTCAATATCACGCGCTGGAGGATTTGTACGTATGGCATCTCTTATCTCACCCTCGGTGACCAGCTCGCAGCGGCAAACAATTTTAGCATACTCGGGCTTTTCGGCAATTAAGTTGTTCTTTTCTTCCACAGAAAGCTCGGAGAACCAATGAGCCGGTCTTCGTGTAGGATTATAGTCATCTCTCTTGGCAAGAGGCGCACCCATAGAGATAAGCATATCTCTTACATACTCGGCAATGGCAGGAGCTGCAGAAAGACCGGGACTCTCAATTCCCGCAACATTTATAAATCCCTCGAATGGAGAATTTATAATAAAGTCTCCTGTTGAGCCAACCGAACGAAGTCCGGAGAATGAGGTTATAACCTTTCCGAAATTAATTCCCTTAACCTGCTCAAGGGCGCTCGCTTTAATCTTTGCAAGCGAATCGGCAGTGGTTTTTGTATCTGTTTTATCATCTATATCCTCTGCGGTAGGACCGAGAAGCAGGTTGCCGTCAACAGTTGGAGAAACAAGTATTCCCTTTCCCATTTTAGAGGGACAGCGGAATACAGTATGGCTTACAAGATCGCCCGAGTCCCTGTCAAGAAGCATATACTGTCCGCGTCTTGGATGAACAGAGAAGCTCTCGTCTCCCGCAAGCCTTGCTATCTCATCAGAGTAAGCGCCCGCCGCATTTATTACGTACTTTGCTTCTACTGTTTCACCGTTCTCTGCAGTTACGATATATCCTTTTTCGCTCTTTTCTATCTTTGCAACCTTGAAATTCAGCCTAAGCTCGGCTCCGTTATCCATAGCACAGCCAACTGCCGCCATGCAAAGCTCATAGGGGCAGATTATTGCGCCTGTAGGAGCATGAAGAGCGCAGCTAACAGTTTCACCGATGTTAGGCTCAATTTTAACAAGCTCATCTCTTGTAAGAAGCTTAAGCCCCGGAACACCGTTTCTTTCGCCTCTTATTTTAAGCTCTTCAAGAGTGCTTCTGTCCTCGTCGCTAAAGCCAACAACCAAAGAGCCGTTGTTTTTATATTTGACTCCGAGCTCCTCGGCGGTTTTTTTCATCATCTTTGAACCGCGAACATTAAGGAGCGCCTTAAGGCTTCCCTCCTTGGCATCAAAGCCTGCGTGAACTATAGCGCTGTTTGCTCTTGTTGCGCCAAGGGCAACATCCTCTCTCGCCTCGGCAATAACAACCGATGAGGTGTATCCGATAAGCTCTCTGGCTATCATTCCGCCAACAACGCCCGCGCCTATAACAAGTACATCTACCATAAAAACTCCCAAAAATATTTTGATATTATTTTGCCATACATTTATAATTTTAACACACACTGTGTTACTTTTCAATATGCGGCGCTAAAAAAGAGAAACAATCATAAATGAGTGATTGTTTTATTCGCCTTGCTCCGTATTGACTTTAACCACAGGTTATGATAAAATGGAATAAGAGAGGCAGGACTAAAAATGAAAACAAATAAAAAAATATCAGGCTTTGTGTCGGTCTCGGTAGAAGACGCTCCCGAGATATCGGCGAAAATAAATATATTCAATCACGAAAGGAGCGGAGCTAAGCTCTGCTTTATTGAAAGAGAGGACAACAACCTCTCCTTTGCTATTAGCTTCGCAACACCTCCGAGCGACAACACCGGAGTCTTTCACATTATAGAGCATTCGGTGCTTTGCGGCTCGAAAAAATTCCCTGTAAAGGAGCCCTTTGTTGAGCTCCTCAAGGGGTCGCTTAATACATTTCTTAACGCTATGACCTACGAGGACAAAACCGTATATCCCGTATCCTCTAGGTGCGAAGCTGACTTTTATAATCTGGTAGATGTGTATCTTGATGCGGTTTTTCACCCCATTATGCTCTCGGACAAGCGCATATTTGAGCAAGAGGGGCACCATCTTGAATATGATGAAGAAACCGACAGCTTAAACATCAGCGGTGTTGTATTTAACGAGATGCAGGGCGCCTACTCCTCTCCCGATGAGCTTGGCGGAGCAAAGCTTTCTAAGCTTCTTTTCGACGGCTCTGTTTACGGATATGACTCGGGCGGCTCACCCGACAGTATACCCGACCTGACCTATGAAGATTTTTGCGCGGCTCACCAAAAATATTACCGCCCCGAAAATGCTCTTATAATTATTGACGGCTCGGTAAATCTTGATAAAACCCTAAGTCTTATTGACTCCTATCTTTCGGAGTATACCAAAACTATCGACAGAGTCAGCTTCGATATACCGAAAGCTAAAATTTTACCTACAGAGCGCATATATTACGAGGCTGCGCAGGGTGACGGCAAGGCACGGCTTATGATATCATCGGTTGCTTCCACCGCCTTTGACAAAGAAAAGATTCTCGGCTCGGCTGTGCTCTCTGACGCGCTCCTTGGCTCAAACGAAGCGCCATTAAAGCGAATACTGCTTGATTCGGGACTTTGCGAGGATGTCGGTGTTTACACAAACAAATCTCTTTTAAACACACTTACTCTTGAGCTTCACGGAATAGAAGAAAATAACTTAGACACCCTGTCAGCGCTTCTTAAAGAGAGCATCAGAAAAATTTTGGCCGACGGTATAGACAAGGAGCTTCTCAGAGCAACCATAGGCAGAATGAAATTCAGACAAAGAGAGAGAGATTTTGGCGCATTTCCCAGAGGTGTTGCCTATGCTCTGTCTGTTCTTGAGGGCTGGCAATACGGCATTTCTCCTGTCGAGTTGCTTACATCAGAGGAAACTCTTGAGAGGCTTGACGAGTATATTAAGACTGATTTCTATGAAAGCTTACTTTTAGAAATCACCTTGGAGTCCCGTCACAGAGCGTCTCTTCTTTTGCTTCCGACCAATACCCCCTCAGAAATGACAAAAAGCCTTTTGGAAAGGCAAAAATCCCTAAGGGAAAGAATGTCAGAGCGGGATATTAAAGCAGTAATATCAGCGGCTAACGACCTTAAGGAATGGCAATCGACACCCGATACAGAAGAGACTCTTGCGAAAATACCGGCTCTGACACTTGATGATATTAAAGTGAACAACAGCGATACAAGTCCTGTTGTTTCCGAGGTTGATGGCGTTAAAATTCTGCGTCACAAAGCGGATATACAAGGAATTTTGTACACAGAACTTTACTTTTTCGCAGAAAATCTAAAAAAAGAAGAGCTTACAGACCTGTCGCTATTAACCTCTCTTTTCACAAATCTTGACACCGATAGTATGTCGGCAAGAGAGCTGAAAAACGAAATCAAAACCCATCTTGGAAGCTTTAGCCCGCTGTCAATATCCTATACTGATGTAACAAGTGGCGGAGCTATTCCGCTTTTGCTTCTCAAGGTCAGCGCCCTAAGCGAGAATGCGGATATTGTAAAGAGACTTGTTTCGGAGGTTCTCCTCAAAACACATTACGATAATCCGGATAAAATCAAAGAGATTCTAACCCAAATTCGCTCAGCAACAGAGGATGTTGTGCTGGCAAGCGGTGACGGAATTGTCACCGAACGTATCGAGGGCGCCCTTTCGGATGCGGGTGCATCAAACGAGGAAATAATGGGTATTTCCGCTTACAGGCGTCTTAAGGAGCTTGAAAACAACTTTGATGTGGAAAGCAAAAAAATTATTGACAGGCTTGAGTCTATTGCAAAAAGATTGTTTACAAAAAGCAATATGTTGCTCTCTGTTGCGGCAGATACACCCTCCGACTTTTGCGAGGATATTATATCCCTGTTCCCAGATGGCAAAAAACGCGAAAGGGCAGAACAACCAAAGGCTCAGGCGCGCTGCGAATGTATTGTTTTGCCTATCAGAGTTGCTCACACGGCTATGGGCATATGCTCTGAGAGGGCAAAGGAAATGCTCGGCGCATTTAAGGTTGCAGCCAACATTCTCTCCTATGAGTATCTTTGGGGAGCGGTAAGAGTTATAGGCGGAGCATACGGTGCGTCAATGACGGCGCGCAGATACGGCGGAATAATTCTATCCTCATACAGAGACCCAAACCCCAAAAGAACTCTTGGAATATTTAAGGGCGCCGCAAAGTTCCTGAGAGATTTCCTCTCATCAAGCCCGGATTTAACCAAATATATCATCGGAGCTGTAGGAGATTACGATATTATCAAAACACCGCGCACCGCTGCCGCTCAGGCCGCTGCCGACTTTATTACAGGCTGGAGCGCGGAAAAAGAAAATAAGCTTATATCGAATATGCTCTGCTGCACTTACGAGGATTTGTTCAGAGTGGCTGATGTTCTTGATGGGCTTAATGACGGTGCAGACTTCTGTGTTGTGTGCGGCAAAGATGCCCTTAGCGGCTTCGGTGATGCTGACGTGGTTATCCCATAAATTTAAGGCCGTAAAAATGCGCTTTTTATCAAAAACTTCTTTCTTTTTTCATTGACTTTATTAGCTTGATATTGTATAATATAATGACAGACATTTCGACGGCTTAATCATATTTACCCTTTTTTTGGGGAATACTAGCCGCACATCATAAAAGAAAGGCGAAAAGCAAAAAAATGAAAACCGATTACATTGGCTGGGAAGGCTTTGAAGAGGGTAAGTGGAAAAAAGAAGTACACGTTCGAAGCTTTATAACCCATAACTATAAGCCCTATGACGGAGATGAGAGCTTCCTTGAGGGACCTACCGAAAGCACAAACGAGCTTTGGGCTCAGGTTCTTGAGCTTTCAAAGGCAGAGAGAGAGGCAGGCGGTGTTCTTGATATGGACACCAAAATCATCTCTACCATAACCTCTCACGGTCCGGGATATCTCAACAAAGACAAGGAGAAAATTGTCGGATTCCAGACCGACAAGCCCTTTAAGCGCGCGCTTATGCCTTACGGCGGTATAAGAATGGCGGAAAAGGCTTGTAAGGACAACGGCTATGAGATAGACCCTGAGGTTAAGGAATTCTTTACAATTCACAGAAAGACTCATAATGCGGGTGTTTTTGACGCATACACTCCCGAGATGCGTGCCTGCCGCTCGAGCCATATTATAACAGGTCTGCCCGATGCGTACGGCAGAGGCAGAATTATCGGTGACTACCGCCGTGTTGCTCTTTACGGTGTTGACAGACTTATTGAGGACAAGCAGCTGCAAAAGGACACATCGCGTACAACCATGCTTGCCGACAACATCCGTGACAGAGAAGAGCTCTCAGAGCAGATACGCGCCCTTGAGGACCTGAAGAAAATGGCAGCCTCCTACGGCTTTGACATCTCCGAGCCCGCAAAGGACACAAAGGAGGCTATTCAGTGGCTCTACTTTGGCTATCTCGCAGCGGTTAAGGAGCAAAACGGCGCGGCAATGTCTCTTGGAAGAACCTCAACATTCCTTGACATTTACGCAGAGCGCGACCTGGCCAGAGGCACCTACACCGAGAGTGAAATTCAGGAGCTTGTTGACCACTTTATAATGAAGCTGCGTCTTGTGAAATTTGCAAGAACTCCCGAATACAACTCGCTCTTCTCAGGCGACCCTCAGTGGGTTACCGAGTCTATCGGCGGTATGTCTGTTGACGGCCGCCACATGGTTACAAAGATGTCATACAGATATCTTCACACCTTAGAGAATCTTGGCGCCGCACCCGAGCCCAACCTTACCGTTCTCTGGTCTACAAGACTTCCCGAGAACTTCAAGCGCTTCTGCGCGCGCATTTCTATCGAGACCTCGTCGGTTCAGTACGAGAACGACGACCTTATGCGCTTTACCCACGGTGACGACTATGCTATTGCCTGCTGCGTTTCTTCTATGAAGATAGGTAAAGAGATGCAGTTCTTCGGCGCAAGAGCCAACCTTGCAAAGTGCCTGCTTTATGCTATCAACGGCGGTGTTGACGAAATTTCGGGAAAGCAGATTGGCCCCGAGTACCGCAAGGTTGAGGGTGAATATCTCGACTTTGACGATGTTATGAACAAGTATAACGCAATGCTCAAGTGGCTCTCAGAGGTTTATGTTAACACACTTAACATTATTCACTATATGCACGACAAGTACTGCTACGAGAAGATACAAATGGCGCTTCATGACAAGCACGTTACCCGCTGGTTTGCTACCGGTATTGCGGGACTCTCTGTTGTTGCAGACTCCCTCTCGGCTATCAAATACGCTAAAGTAAAGCCTATAAGAGACGAGCGCGGAATTGCCGTTGACTTTGAAATTGAGGGCGATTTCCCCAAGTACGGAAACGATGATGACAGAGTTGACTCTCTCGCCTACGATGTTATCCAGATGTTTATGAACCATATAAGAAAGAAGCAGACGTACAGAGACAGTATTCCCACAACCTCTGTTCTTACAATTACCTCAAACGTAGTTTACGGTAAGAACACAGGCGCAACACCCGACGGACGTAAGCGCGGTGAGGCATTTGCTCCCGGAGCTAACCCTATGCACAGACGTGATACACACGGTGCTGTGGCATCTCTTGCCTCTGTGGCAAAGCTTCCCTTCCGTGATGCGCAAGACGGTATTTCAAACACATTCTCTATCATTCCCGGTGCTCTCGGCAAGGATGACCGAATTTTTGTAGGAGACATTGAGGTCGACATTGACTGCGGCAGCGGAGCCTGCTCTTCACCCACCCTCTTCGAGGGACTTGACAGAGAATAATTTTCACCTGAAAATATTTCATCCAACAGAAAGGAACACATTATGGCAGCAACAGAAAATCAGATAGATAACCTTGTGTCGCTTCTTGACGGCTATGTTGAAAAGGGCGGCCACCACCTGAATGTTAATGTTTTTACAAGAGAAACCCTGCTTGATGCTCAGGCACATCCCGAAAAGTATCCTCAGCTTACCGTAAGAGTAAGCGGATATGCTGTTAACTTTATTAAGCTGACAAAGGAACAGCAGGACGAGGTTATCTCGAGAACATTCCACAATCAGATATAAAAAAGAACTCGGAGCATTTCTTGATGCTCCGAGCTTTTTATTCGCTTTTTGGCGGTATGAATTCAATCAAATCTTCTATTCTGCATTCTAAGACAGTACATATTCTCGCAAGAACATCTGTGTCGAGCCTTGTAATCTCGTTTTTGCAATAATTATTAATTTGTGTTCTTTGCATTTCTGCCTTGTGGCTCAATTTGTTTTTGCTTATTCCCTTTTTCTTTATCAGCTCATCAAGCTTAATTTTTATTGTTCCATACTCATTCATAAAAAAACCTCATACCAAAGTATTGACAAATATATTATAAACAAGTTATAATAGAAATGTAAGATATAAGAAATCTTGTGCTACATATTACACAGGAGGATGACATGGATAAGGAAATAGGAATAAACAAGGAAATTGATTCTTTGGGGCGGCTGGTCATTCCAAAAGAAATGCGAAATCTTTTTAAGATGGAAAGCCAAGTGGAGCTGGTTTTAAAGGATGAGGGTATACTGGTAAGAAACCCAAAATACAAATTGACCGAAATAGAAGAAAAATAATTTTTGCCTCTTGCACAAAACTTCTTGATTATTATTTCCCTCGGTGTTATAATAAAGACAAAGAACACTTGAGGAACCGAAATGAACGAAAAAATCAGAGGCTACATTCATTCAAAAGAATCATTCGGCACAGTTGACGGACCGGGAATAAGATACGTGCTTTTTTTACAGGGCTGTCCTATGCGCTGTCTTTACTGCCACAACCCCGACACCTGGGCAACTCGCGGCGGAGAGGAGATAACCCCCGAGGAGGTTATCGCAGAATATAACAAAAACCGCGCCTTTTATAAAAAGGGCGGTATAACAGTGACAGGCGGCGAGCCTCTTTTACAAATAGAGTTTGTCACAGAGCTTTTCAAGCTTTGCAAGCAAAAAGGTATTCACACCTGTATTGACACCTCGGGTATCACATACTCCGAGACTAACAAGAATTATCTTGAAAAGTTAGATGAGATGATGAAATATACCGACCTTGTAATGCTTGATATCAAGCATATTAATTCCGAAGAGCACAAGACTCTTACAGGTCACGGTAACGAAAAGATTCTTGCCTTTGCTAAATACCTGGAGAAAAAGGAAATTCCCCTCTGGGTGCGCCACGTTGTTGTTAATGGCTACACAAATAACAGCGAGCAGCTCAAAGCCCTTGGCAGATTTATCGGCGGGCTAAAAAATCTTAAAGCCCTTGATGTTTTGCCCTACCATAACCTTGGTGAGGTAAAGTACCGTGAGCTGGGAATCCCCTACCCTCTGAAAGGTCTTGCACCCACTACAAAAGCCGAGGCGGATGCAGCCAGGGCGAAAATTCTTGAGGGTGTAAGCGAAGTGCGCAGAAAATAGTTTTGAAACAAATTTTTTATTTGATTTGACATAGTAAACCCCTGACTTTTTACGGTCAGGGGCTGTTTTTGTATATTTTTTTTTACAATTTCGAGAAATTATACCGATTTGCGATGGTCGATTGTGAAATCGAGGGAATTTTGAGCGTATTTTTCTGTTTTTCGACCCGAAGGCGTATTCACATACGTCGAGTCAGGGCGAAAACGGGAAAAGACACCAAAATTCACCGATTTCAAGCTTTTTCCACAGAAATTGTAACCTTTTCTCCGTTAATGTTCCACTCCTTAGCATTCGCAAGAGTAGAATTTACAGAAAGCTCAACACCAAGAGTTTCATCCTTTATTTCATCAGCATTGCGCTCTGCGATAGCGGCAATTGTATCGTTGCCGGAGAATGCAATTCTGATGTTATCCATAACCTCAAAGCCGGAATCCTTACGCATAGTCTGAATCTTTGAGATTATCTCACGGACATTACCCTCCTCGATAAGCTCGGGAGTAAGATTCTTGTCGATAACAACGGTTACTCCTCTGTCAGAAAGCGACTCAAAGCCCTCTTTCTTTGTCATATCGATAAGCAGGTCCGCTTCCTCAAGAATGATCTCGTCACCGTTTACGGTAAACTTGATAGAGCCGTTAGCCTTAAGCTCAGCATAAGCCTTATTACCGTCAAGCTCGGCAAGAGTATTCTTAATTCCGCCAAGGTACTTTCCGTACTTAGGTCCTACCGTGCGAAGCTGAGGCTTGAATGTATAGGTTGTGAAATCAGAAACATCATCGGTGAATTCAACATTCTTAACATTAAGCTCCTCGGCAATAACAGAGATAAAGCTGTCATCGGGAGTCTTTTCCGCGCTTACGTACATCTTGGCAACAGGCTGGCGGTTCTTGATAGCCGCAGCATTACGGCAGGCACGTCCCAGGACAACAATGTCGATAACCTCGTCCATATTCTCTTCAAGGGCTGCGTCAATAAGCATATCATCTGCCACAGGGTAATCGCAAAGGTGCACCGACTCGGGAGCATTCTTATCAACCGAGCAAACAAGGTTACGGTAAATGTCCTCTGCCATAAACGGAATCATAGGAGCTGCCGCCTTGGCGATAGTAACAAGAGCGGTGTAAAGTGTAAGATAAGCATTTACCTTATCGGTAGGCATATCCTTTACCCAGAATCTCTCTCTTGAGCGTCTTACATACCAGTTGGAAAGACCGTCAACAAATTCCTCAAGAACTCTTGTTGCCTCGGTAATCTTGTAGTTTTCGAGATAGTTATCTACCTTTTTAACCGCGGTATTAAGCTTTGAGAGCACCCACTTATCCATTACGGAGAGGGTGGATTTATCAAGCTGATACTTTGTTGGGTCAAAGCCGTCTATATTCGCATAGAGAACATAGAACGCATAGGTATTCCAGAGAGTACCCATAAACTTTCTATGTCCCTCAACAACTGCCTCGCCGAAGAAGCGGTTGGGAAGCCAGGGCGCGGAGTTGGAGTAGAAGTACCAACGAATAGCATCTGCGCCATACTGCTCAAGAGCCTCAAAGGGGTCAACCGCGTTGCCCTTAGACTTAGACATCTTCTGTCCCTCTTTATCAAGCACGTGGCCGAGAACGAGAACGTTCTTATAGGGCGCACAGTCAAAGATAAGAGTGGATATAGCCATAAGAGAGTAGAACCAACCTCTTGTCTGGTCAACACCCTCGGAAATAAAGTTTGCGGGGAACTGGGAGTCAAAGAGCTCCTTGTTCTCAAAGGGATAGTGCCACTGGGCAAATGGCATTGAGCCGGAGTCAAACCAGCAGTCAATAACCTCGGGCACTCTCTTCATTGTGCCGCCGCACTTGGGGCATTTAAGAGTTACGTTATCAATAAAGGGTCTGTGCAGCTCAATATTCTCAGGGCAATTGTCGCTCATAGACTTAAGCTCCTCGATAGAGCCAATAGCATGCTTGTGGCCGCACTCGCACTCCCAGATGTTAAGAGGAGTTCCCCAGTATCTGTTACGTGAAAGACCCCAGTCCTGAACATTCTCAAGCCAGTCGCCGAATCTGCCTTTTCCGATATTTTCGGGAATCCAGTTTACAGTGTTGTTGTTGGCAATAAGTCTGTCGCGTACCTTTGTCATCTCGATAAACCAGGTATCTCTAGCATAGTAGATAAGAGGTGTGTTACATCTCCAGCAGTGAGGATAATCGTGCTCGAACTTAGGCGCGGAGAAGAGCTTGCCCTCCTTGTCAAGGTCAACAAGTATAGGCGCATCAGCCTTTTTAACAAAGAGACCCGCATAAGGAGTTTCCTTAGTCATCTCGCCCTTGCCGTCAACAAACTGAACAAAAGGAAGACCGTATCTTCTGCCCACCTTATTGTCGTCCTCACCGAATGCGGGAGCTATGTGAACGATACCTGTACCGTCGGACATGGTTACATAGTTGTCAGCGGTAACGTAGTGCGCTTTTTTGTTTTGCTTCGCTGCAGCCTCGGCAGTGCAAGCCCAGAGAGCCTCGTACTCTCTGCCCTCAAGGTCAATACCCTTCATCTCCTCAAGTATCTCGTACGCAGGTGCGCCCTCTTCTCTCTCAAGCGAGCCCAGCACCGAGTCAAGAAGCGCCTTTGCCATATAGTACGTGTAGCCGTCGGCAGCCTTTACCTTACAGTAGGTGTCGGAAGGGTTAACACAAAGAGCCACGTTTGAGGGAAGAGTCCAAGGTGTGGTTGTCCAAGCCAGGAAATATGCATCCTCACCTACGCACTTAAAGCGAACTACAGCCGAGCGCTCCTTTACGGTCTTATATCCCTGAGCAACCTCGTGAGAGGAAAGAGGAGTACCGCAACGGGGGCAGTAAGGAACAATCTTAAAGCCCTTATAAAGGAGTCCCTTGTCCCAAATCTTCTTAAGAGCCCACCACTCGGACTCGATAAAGTCGTTTGTATAGGTTACATAGGGGTCGTTCATATCAGCCCAGAAGCCGACAGTGCCCGAGAAGTCCTCCCACATTTCCTTGTAGTTCCATACGGATTCCTTGCAGTGAGCGATAAAGGGCTCAAGTCCGTATGCCTCAATCTGGTCCTTGCCGTCAATGCCAAGCTTCTTCTCAACCTCAAGCTCAACAGGAAGACCGTGGGTGTCCCAGCCTGCCTTACGAAGCACGCGTCTGCCTTTCATTGTGTGGTATCTCGGAACCATATCCTTGATAACACGGGTAAGAACGTGGCCTATGTGAGGCTTACCGTTTGCTGTGGGGGGGCCGTCATAGAATGTGTAGTTTTCGCCTCCCTCACGGATATCAATGCTCTTTTCGAAAATTTTGTTTGCTTCCCAGAACTTTCTGGTAGCCTTTTCGCGCTCAACAAAATTTAGATTTGTTGAGACCTTTTCATAAATTTCCATCTTTATATCTCCTAAATTAGTTTCTCGATTTAACAAAAAATCCGTCCCCAAAACGGAAACGGAATAAACCACCTATTTCACGCATCAATCAATACGCGCCCCTTTTACGCTGAGCCTGCGGCACAGATTACTAAAAAAAATTCACCTGCGCAGCTCCGAAGTGATATTCACGTAAAGCTTGTCAACGGCTCACACCAACCGCCGCCTCTCTTAAGACACCCCAAACGCTACTGTCTTCATCATAGCTTTTAACATCAACCAATATTATAACTAAATTAAACACTTTTGTCAATACCCAATATTAAAAATATATTGACAAGCTTTTTGGTTTTTGTTATACTTTAAATATAGTTTTGCTACGGAGACAACAATGCTGGATATAAATAAAATCAAGACAGTACTTGGAAAAGAGGCGCCAAAAATAATTTATTACCCCGAAACAGACTCAACAAACACAAGAGCTAAGCTTTATGCAAAGGAATACACCGCGTCAAGAGAACCTGTAATATTTATTGCTGACTCACAAACGGCAGGCAGAGGCAGACTTGGCAGAAGCTTTTGCTCCAAGGCGGAGGCTGGAATTTATATTTCATTTCTTCTCTACCCGAAGTGTGTTGGCGCTCTTATTACAAAATTTACCCCCTTTGCGGCAGTAAAGCTCGCAGAATGTGTAGAAGAAGTGGCAAACATTGAACCACAGATAAAATGGGTAAACGACCTGTATGCAAGCGGCAAAAAGCTTGCGGGAATTTTGGTTGAGGGCGAGATGAATTCCGAGGGCAAAATCGCCTATTTGGTATGTGGTTTGGGAATAAATGTTTACAAAACATCACTTCCTGACGAAATTTCGGGCATTGCAATCTCGCTTGAAGAAGCATCGGGAGAAAGAATTTCAAGAGAGGAGCTTGCAGCTCTTTTGATAAATAAAATTTTATCTTCGTTTGAGGATTTCGACTCAGACGGTGTGTTCTCAGGCTACAAAAAAAGGCTTAATACACTCGGCAAGGAGGTAAATGTCATAAAGCCCGGCACAAGCTACCCAGCCACAGTAAAAGCCCTTAATCCCGACTATTCCCTCACCCTTACCCTGCCCGACGGCAACGAAGAAATTCTCTTTACAGGCGAGGTAAGTGTTAGGAGAAAACTCCAATGATAAACAAATATATTTCCGACTATTGCAACGGATTTGATTTCGTTTTTAAAGAACATATATCAAGCATAATAGATGGCATAAATATAGAGGCTGACGTTTTTGAACACAACGATAGATTTAATTTTAGGACAAAAGCACATTTTGTATTGACAAAAGGTAAATATTCTTATGAATATGATGCCGTTGACCAAATATCTATGGGAAAATGCTTCTCATACGTTAACTATTGCGGTGAAAGGTGCATCTGCCTATCAAAATCTCTTTATGGCTTTACTTTTATCAATGCGGAAACTCTATGTGAGGTATATAGCTATTTTCCCGATAAAGTTTTGAGCGGCGGCGAATCCTTTATCGTAACTTCTGCTTGCTCTTTTGGAAGTCTGATCATTTTCGATGGATGTTATTGGGCGGCACCGTATACCACCTTTGCCTACGATTACAAAAATGGGCTTTTTGCAGATCTTTTGGAAAAAACCGACCTTGAAAGTAGCGATAAAACAATTATCAATAACGACACTATAATCATAATAGGAAAAAACGAGCAAGATGAAGAGAAAAGCGTGCAATTTACGGAAGAGGAATTGAACCACTATCTACTCGAGAATGGCAAAAAAGAATTTAATTCTAAATATTATGATTAACAAAGACCCCTGACCGAAAAGTCAGGGGTTTGCTTTCATTAAAGCAGTCTTATGCCCGCGGCCTTGCAGCCGTCGATTGTTGCCTTGTCCCATATACTGGACTGGACCTCGCCAATATGAGCTGAGCCCATCATAAGCATACAGAGTCTTGACTGACCTATACCGCCGCCGACGGTAAGGGGAAGCTCACCGTTCAGGAGCGCCTTGTGGAATGGAAGCTCACGGCGGTCATTGCATCCGCGCTCATTAAGCTGGCGGTCGAGCGACTCCTCGTCAACTCGGATACCCATAGAGGAAATCTCAAAGGACCTCTCAAGCACCTCGTTGTAGAAGAGAATATCTCCGTTAAGCGCCCAGTCGTCATAGTCGGGAGCTCTGCCGTCATGAGGCTTGCCTGATTTCAGCTTGCCGCCAATCTGCATAAGAAGAACTGTGCCGTACTTCTTAGCAACGGCATCCTCGCGCTGCTTGGGCGTTAAGTCGGGATACATTTCCTCAAGCTCTGCGGTTGTAACCGCGAACAGCTCTCTCTTAAGCTTTATCTTAAGCTGAGGAAAATCAATGCGCAAAAGCTCACTGGTATCACATATAACATTTACGATATCGGTTGCTACCTTGATAAGATAATCAAGAGTGCGCTCCTCACGGGTAATTATTTTTTCCCAGTCCCACTGGTCAACGTATATAGAATGAATGTTATCAAGCTCCTCGTCGCGTCTTATTGCGTTCATATCGGTATAAAGACCGTTACCAACGTAGAAGCGATAGTCCTTAAGAGCCTGTCTTTTCCACTTTGCAAGAGAGTGAACAACCTGCCCTACCTCACCTGCGTCGGGAATATCAAAGCTTACAGGACGCTCGGTGCCGTTAAGGTTATCGTTAAGGCCGGATGCCTCTGTTACAAAGAGGGGTGCCGAAACGCGCTTAAGATTTAATGCCTTAGCCAGTCTTTCCTGGAAGGTCTGCTTTATAAACGATATCGCCTTTTGCGTATCGTATACGTCAAGGGCAGGAGCATAATCCTTGGGGATAAAAAGCTTGCTCATTTTTTTGTTTCCTTTGAATTAAATTGGAATTTCGTGTCCCGTAAGACACGAAATTCTTTAATGATTGATATTATTTGCTAAAAATCAGATAACTGTCGCTTAAATATATACAGCTTTAAGAACTAGAATTTTCGCCAGTGCAAAGATTTTTAGGCGATAGGCACAACGACTTTGCAATAAGGACGAAATTTTTCGATAAGCGCAAAGATTTTTGTCTCGCCTAAAGCTATACAGCTTTGAGAATTAGAATTTTCGCCAGTGCAAAGATTTTTAGGCGACAGGCTTAAACGACTTTGCGATAAGGATGAAATTTTTTCGATAAGCGCAAAGATTTTTGTGTCGCTTAACTCTGCACAGCTTTGAGAATTAGAATTTTCGCTAGTGCAAAGATTTTTAGGCGATAGGCGTAGAAACCTACGTCGAGCCTAAAAACTCTGCCGCAATCGCGGAAATTATTTTCTCAAAGTGACGTCATGGTATCCGCCCTCGACAATACTTGTCGCGGATACAAGGGTAATTTTAGCCTTTTCCTGAAGCTCAGGGATGGTGATTGCGCCGCAGTTGCACATGGTGGACTTAACCTTATAGAGAGACTTCTCTACATTATCGTGAAGAGGTCCTGCATAGGTTACATAGGAGTCAACACCCTCCTCAAAGGAGAGCTTAGCCTTACCGCCAAGGTCATAACGCTGCCAGTTGCGCGCTCTGTTTGAGCCCTCGCCCCAGTACTCCTTAACATACTGACCGTTGACCATAGTCTTAGGTGTGGGGGACTCGTCAAATCTTGCAAAATATCTGCCGAGCATCATAAAGTCTGCGCCCATAGCAAGAGCGAGAGTCATATGATAATCGTGAACTATACCGCCGTCAGAGCAGATAGGAATATAAACACCTGTCTCCTTGTAATACTCGTCACGAGCCGCAGCAACCTCAATAACAGCGCTTGCCTGTCCACGTCCGATGCCCTTTGTCTCACGGGTAATACAGATAGAGCCGCCGCCGATACCGATTTTAATAAAGTCAGCGCCTGCCTCGGCAAGGAAACGGAATCCGTCACGGTCAACTACGTTACCTGCGCCAATCTTTACAGAATCGCCGTATCTCTCACGAACAAAGTCAATGGTCTTCTTCTGCCAGATTGTAAAGCCCTCGGAGGAGTCAATGCAGAGAACATCAGCGCCTGCATCAATAAGCGCGGGAATACGCTGCTCATAGTCGCGGGAGTTTATACCTGCTCCAACAACATATCTCTTATTTGCGTCAAGAAGCTCCTGAGGATTTTCCTTATGCTGGGAGTAGTCCTTGCGGAATACAAAATACTTAAGATTGCCGTTCTTATCAACTATGGGAAGAGAATTAAGCTTGTTGTCCCATATAATGTCGTTAGCTTCCTTGAGGGTAGTACCCTCGGGAGCTGTTACAAGCTTTGAAAGAGGAGTCATAAAGGTTGAAACCTTTTCGTCGGTAGACATACGGGATACTCTGTAATCTCTGCCGGTAACAATTCCGAGAAGCTTACCTGTTGCTGTGCCGTCGTCGGTAACCGCCATAGTGTTGTGACCGTTCTTTTCAACAAGCTCAAGAACATCTGAGAGAGTATTATCGGGTGTGAGGTTGGAATCGCTTACAACAAAGCCTGCCTTGTAGTTCTTAACCCTTGCTACCATTGCAGCCTCGTCCTCGATAGACTGGTTGCCGTAAATAAAGGATACGCCGCCCTCTCTCGCAAGAGCTATTGCCATAGTGTCATTAGAAACCGACTGCATTATCGCAGACACCATAGGAATATTAAGGCTGAGAGGACATTCCTCCTCGCCCTTTCTGTACTTAACAAGGGGGGTCTTAAGAGAAACATTTGAAGGAATGCATCTCTCGTCGGTATAACCGGGGATAAGCAGATATTCGCTAAAGGTATGCGAAGGTTCGTTAATATAAGTAGCCATTTTTGTACTTCCTCACTTCCTATATATAAACAAAAATTTTTATAACTTAATTATTAGGATATATTTTAACACAACTATTTGTAGTTGTCAATGTTTTATCGACAGAATTTTTTGTATTTTACTTTTGGTAGTCGATTTTCTTTACAGAAATTATAGTTATGGCATCCGAATCGTCAACAAAGCCCATATATCCCGAGCTAGGAGATTCCATAAGAGCCTCGGCAACGTCATCAACCACGTCCATTCCCTCAACAACATAACCAAATGCTGCGTACTTTCCGTCAAGGGAATATTTAGCCTGGTCATGAAGGGTAATAAAGAATTGGCTCGTCGCAGAATCAGGATCGTCCGTTCTGGCCATAGAGATCACACCGCGCAGATGAGAGATGTTGTTGGTGTAACCGTTAGAGGAAAATTCGCCCACAATAGGTGTAAGATCTGCCTCATCATCCTTGCCTCCCTGAATAACGAAGCCCTCCTGAGCGCGGAAGATTGTAAGTCCGTCATAGAAGCCGTCCTCAACCAGCTCCATAAAGTTTCTTGCTGTTATAGGAGCTGCATCACCGTCTACCTTGATAACCACCTTGCCAAAATCTCCGAAGTCCATTTCAACATAGTGGATGCCGTAAGGAGTAACATCGGGAGCTTGGGGACCGCCATCGCCTCCGACATCGGGATCATTTGATGATATGACTATCGCTGCAATAATACCGCCCAAAACAAGCGCGGAAATTAAGATTCCAACAATCAGTATGATTCTATTCTTGCGCTTATCGGCAGCCTCCTGCTTGTCAAAGCTTATTTTGTAATTTGAATTTTTTCCTTTTTTCTTGTTTCCCATAATCTTAATCTTTCCTTATATTTATTATGGCTTGCTCCAGGAGCTAAGCTGTCTGATGTACTTTATGACAGGTTGCTTTGTCTTGTCCTCAATAACACCGTTATACTGCTCGTAATCCTCTGCTATCCGGTCAATAACACTCATTCCCTCAACAACATAGCCAAATGCGGCAAAATTGCCGTCATAAAAAGGTGTTTCATATTTATCCATAATGCCTGTAAGATCTTCAGTGCATATAAAGAACTGACAGGTAGCGCTATCGCAGTCTGCATTTATATCTCTAGCCATAGAAATAACACCGCGCTTATGGAGTATTTCATTGTTCCAGCCGTTTATGGCGAACTCGCCCTTTACCGGGTGGGTAGACTCTCCGTATCCTGTGCCAAGGGGATCGCCGCCCTGAATCAAGGTATCCTTAATTACATTGTGGAATGTAAGTCCGTCATAAAATTTCTGATTAACAAGATTCAAGAAGTTTTCTACCGTTTTGGGTGTATTTGTAGCATCAAGAAGAATAACGATCTTTCCGTAATCCTCAACGCACATTTCAACATATTTTATATCTCTTCCTGAGATATCTCTTGTTTCAAGATATTCACAAGCTCCTGTGCCCATTTCCTCGCCCGAATTATAAATGCAGGCAAAAGCTATGCCCAAAACCGCAATCAAAACTGCCAGGGCGCAGGCTGTCAGAATTACAATCTTTTTTGTTTTTGCTTTTTTTGCCGCCTCGGTCTCAGCCCCCTGAGACTTCATGTTATCGGGCTTTAAATTTCGTCTTTTTTTGTTTGACATATCGCCTTTTCCTTATAAATTTCTTGCTAAAAACAGCTCTACTGCGGTATATCCCGTTACTCCGCCGTACTTTGAATCGGCATCGGCTTTAGCAAGAGCCGCAGCGGTCTCTTTAAGAGCGCGGGAAGTATATTTTTTTGCCGCAGAGGCATAAATTTTCAGCTTATATGGATTCATTTTAAGAGCCGCCTCAATAGCGGGAAGCCCCTCTCCGTCAGAGAGCATCATTGACACCGAAAGTATATCGTCAAAGGTGCGGGCAATCATACCTAACACCACCGTCGGGTCAACTCTGCGGCTCTTTAAGTCGTCAAGGACTAAAAATGCCGCCTGCTTGTTCCTGTCGGTTATTGCATTTGAGAGAGCAAAGGTGTCCGACTCAGGTGAGGAGACCGAGACCTCAGAAATATCCTCTGCTGTTATCTCTCCCTTTCCTCTTGACAAAGCAAGATATGCAAGCTTTTCCGCCTCGGAGAGCAGAACATCCATAGAGCGACCAACTCTGAAAACAAGCGCTTTCAGCACATCCATGCTTACTCCCACACCCATAGCGTCAAAATGCCGCTTAAGCCAGGAATACAGCTGATTTTCGGTAGAACGGTCAAACCTTAAAATGTTTATTTTCTTATCAAACGCGGTTATGAATTTAGAGGGTCTTTTTGGCATTCCGAAGTCAAGCCTCTCCCCCTCTGCGGTAAAGGCTACAACACTGTAAGGATGCTCCTCTACCAGCGAAACAAGCTCCGAGAGAGCATCAAGATCCTTTTCTTTCATAGCGGAAAAATCAGCGTGTCTCCACTCAATAAACTTGTAGTCGCTCATCATAGGCGGCGACTTTACCGCCTCGTAAAGCTCCGCAAAATCGACCTCCCCGCCCTCAAATACGGGATTGTTGAAAACCGCAAAGGTCGGGTCAATTTCAAGCGAAGTGCGAAGTGAGCCGAGATAATATCTTACAAGATACTCTTCCTCTCCCGCAAAAATGTAAATTCCCTCTGTTCTTTTATCCTTTAAGCGAGACTTGAATTCGGCAATATCCATATTTTCATTGTCGCGGAGCGCTCGCTGCCGCCTACTTTCATAGTATACTTTAATTCTATTCTTCCCTTTTCGGGATAGATTTCACTCCTTACAAGGCTCGCCCTGACCTCGGCATCAAAGCGATACGGGGGAATGGAATAGAGAGATTTATGTGTTACCCCCTCTTCAAATCGCATAGAGCTTTCTATCGCTCCGCGGCGGCTGACGGTTACCACCTTTCCCGAAACGAGTATTTCGGTAGTAATCTGCCCCCCCTCGCCGCTCTCGGCATAGGTAACAAGAGCTTTGCCGTCATCATATATATGAAGATATCCGACAGATGTTGTTTCGTTTTTTTCTGCTTCTGCTGAAGGCATTTTTTCGTTATCCTCTATTACAGAGCTGACTCTGACAGTCACTTCTGAAAGCTTCACGGCAGGACACCTTTCCTTTATCAGTATTTCTTGCAAAAAAGACAAAAACGGCAGCCAAAACTTCCGTTTTTGTCATTTAATTACTTTTTTCTCTTACCCACAGAGTAGTCGCTGATAGGATTAACGTATTTGCGCCAATCAAAGCTGCCTGCCTCCAGGGCGGTAACGAGAACCTCAGCGGTAGCAATATTTGTCGCCATTGGGATATTATAAACATCGCATTGACGAAGAAGATTAAGCTCTGACTCGTAAGGAGGCACTGTTGGGTCGGTGCTTCTGAAACAGAAAACAAGGTCAATCTCATTGTAAGAAACTCTCGATGTTATCTGATCCATACCGCCGGTGCTTCCCGGAAGAAAGGTTTCTATCTCAAGGCCTGTGGCATCTGAAATGTACTGGCCGGTAGTGTTTGTTGCACAAAGGTGGTGCTTTGAGAGTATATTACAGTAAGCAATACAAAACTGCGCCATCAATTCTTTCTTGTGGTCATCGGCTATAAGGGCAATATACATAGGCTAACTGAACATCCTCCTTTTAGGACATAAATTTTATTTTATTATATCACTACATGGGTATTTTGTCAATCACAAAATAATTTATTTACAAAATTTAAGCATTTTCTCCAAAAAAATAAAAAAAATTCTGTAAATAGTATTGTAAAAAAAGAAAAGTTATTGTATAATTATGCTTGCGATATTTTTCGAGGGCAAAAAGCGAACATAAATTTTGTACAGGTTTGCTGCCCTGCCATTAGGAAGGAACAGTGAAATGAAAGAATTCAGAACAATCGGCGTACTTACCTCCGGCGGCGACGCGCCCGGTATGAATGCGGCTGCAAGAGCAGTTGTGCGTACAGCCCTTGCCAGAGGAGTTGAGGTCTACGGCATCTACCGCGGATACTCAGGACTTATTGACGGTGATATCCGTAAATTGGGACCCAGAGACGTCTCTAATATAGTTAACAAAGGAGGAACATTCCTCTATTCGGACCGTTGCCTCGAGTTTAAGACCCCCGAGGGCATGGCTAAGGCTGTTGCGACCTGCAAGAGGCTTGGTATTGACGGTATTGTAGCGATAGGCGGCGACGGAACATTCCGAGGCGCTACCGACCTTACCAACCACGGTATTCCCTGCATCGGTATTCCCGCTACAATTGACAATGATATAACCTCCACCGATAACACAATAGGCTTTGACACAGCTATGAACACAGTTATTGAGCTTGTAGACAAGCTGAGAGACACCTGCGAATCTCACGCAAGATGCAATGTTGTTGAGGTTATGGGCCGCGGTGCCGGTGACATTGCGCTTAACACCGCTATAGCATCGGGCGCTACCGCAGTTGTTGTCCCCGAGTTCCCCTACGACGACAATTCCATATGCAAAAGAATTAAAAAGGGGCGCGAAATGGGTAAGCGTAACTTTATCGTTATTGTTTCCGAGGGTGTTGGCAGCGAGTACGGTCCTGCGCTTGCTAAAAAGATTGAGGCTGAGAGCGGTGTTGAAACAAAATTTGCCCGCCTTGCTCATATTGTAAGAGGAGGAAATCCTACACTTGTTGACCGTGTATTCGCATCAAGACTCGGCGTGTTTGCCGCAGAGGCGCTTCTTCGCGGTGAATCAAATGTTGTTGTATGCGAACGCGCAGGTGAGCTTGTTACCCTTGATATCAACTTTGCTCTCACTATGGATAATATGTATAAAAATACATTAAAGCCCGGTCAGCTTGATAAGTTCAACGAAGAAGAGATTGCGGCTATGAAGGCTCGTATAGATGACAGAATTCATAATCTTATGCAGCTTTACACCGTTGAAAACAAAATAAACATCTAACCAAAACAAAAACCGCCTGTTTTGCAACTTTATGTTTGCATTTTAGGTGGTTTTTGTATCTATTTGAACATATATGAAAGGTGATGCGATTTCTCGCATCACCTTTTTTCGAGATTTCGTACATTCCTAATGGCAAATCGCTTCGGAATAGGTGGTATCTTTCATGCCCGGAGTGCCGCCGGTAACCTTTTGATTGTTAACATAGTATACAACTACGGTGTTGTATCTCGTACCGTATATATAAGACGAATTTGCAAGGTTTTTGTACAAGTCGCCGTGCTGATACCAAGGGCCTGTGTAGTTGAAGATGATTTCCAATCCGTACCTGTTGTTATACATATAATCGAAGACATTATAACCAATGTATCGTACGGTTGCGGGAATGGTTATACTCTGAAGATTTGCAGTGCTGGCGAAGGCTCCGTTGCCGATGGTCACAAGCCCGTCGTTAAGAGTAAGCTTAGTAAGACCACGGCAGCCATTAAATGCAAATGCAGAAATACTCTTAGTGTCGTCTCTTACAGTATACTCGCCTGTTATTGTATTTTTTGCTTTGATCAAATGCTTACCTACATAAAGCACATTGCCCTCATCCCAATTGTCTGGATTGTTGTAATAAGCAGTGCCCTCAAAGGTTGCAAAAATATGATAAACTGTATCGGGAATATCAATTACGCTAAGTGATGAGCAGCCCGAAAATGCCGAAACAATTACCTTAGTACATGAAGGAATTTTAACCTCGGTAAGATTAGGCAGATTGTAGAAGCCGCCTATTACATACATAGAATTGTGGAAGTTGATCTTTGTAATTGATGAACAACCGTCAAACAAATCATTATAAAGCTCGGTTATACGCTCGGGCACCGTAACCTCCGTTACAAGCTCTCCGTTACAGTAAAGCTCAGCGCCATAATGCAAAGGATTGCATACTCCCCAAGTGCCAATCTGCATATCGAACCAAGAGTCAAGGCTCTCGATATAAACCTTTTTAAGGTTCTCACAACCGGCAAAAGGACTATACTTGCCTGAGTAGCTGATGTCCGCCTCAATACAGTTTATGCCGGAGGGAATTGTGATAGTTTCAAAGCTTGCCTTATTGCTATTGTATCTTGTAAAGTCGCGACCTATCGTCTTTACGGGAAGCCCCTTGTATGTTGCGGGAATTACTATGTTTTTGTCGGAGGTGGAACCTATTCTTACGACTATATAGTATGATTCTGTATTATCAAGCTCAAAGACCATACCCTCGTTATAATAACCCTGTCCGCACACTGTACATACGCCGTCTTCAAAGCTGTGTCCTGCGGCAGAAACCGCGGTTTGCGCCTTGATGACCTGCTGGCACACGTCGCACTTGATACCCGCGGTAAGCCCGCTATCATAACAGGTAGGAGCTACAGCAGAAATTTCTACCTCGGTGTGGGGCCTAAGCCCTATAGTCTTTTGCGCGGTAAGTATTTCCCCGCAGGAGCCGCACTTTTCACCGTCGCTAAGCCCCGTTGAAGTACAAGTGGCAGCATAACCCTTAACCACTACTGGTATGTGATGCTTTGCTACAAGAGTATCACCGCACACGGTGCAGGTTTGGTCGGTGGTGCAGGTTGCTTCTGCGCCGGGGGTGTGTCCCTTTGCATCTATAACCTCACACGGGGTAATTGCCTCACCGCATTTTCCGCACTTTACTCCGTCGGTCATGCCGTCTTCGGTACAGGTTGCGGCATAGCCCTTAACCACTTCGGGGGTATGGTGCTTTGCTACAAGAGTATCACCGCACACGGTGCAGGTCTGGTCGGTGGTGCAGGTTTCTTCGTCGCCGGGGGTGTGTCCCTTTGCGTCTATAACCTCCGAGGGAGTAATAACCTCGCTGCATTTTCCGCACTTTACTCCATCGGTCATGCCGTCTTCGGTACAGGTGGCGGCATAGCCCTTAACCGCTTCGGGGGTATGGTGCTTTGCTACAAGAGTTTCGCCGCACGCGGTGCAGGTCTGGTCGGCAGTACAGGTTGCTTCTGCACCCGGAGTGTGACCCAGTGCTTCGCCATCGGTTTCACCGCACTTCTCGCAGTGCTTTTCTGTTTTGCAATCGGCATCTATCCATAAATGATCGCAAGGAGCCTCTGCTATAACGGAGTCGCATGACGACATAACCAAAATTAAGGTTAATACAGTCAAAATCAGAGAGAAAATGTTTGTCTTTATTTTCATAACAACCTCTTCTTTGCTAATTTAGTGACAATATGCTAATTACAACGCTAAAAAACAAAATGCTTTAAGCAAAAATATCGAAGCCGAAAAACACAAATTACTCTTCATCTCCCTCAGAAAGCTCTCGGCTTAAATCATGCTTTGAAATAAGGAACTTACGAATTGAGAAAAGTCCGCCAATACAGAGCACGCAAACAATGTTTTCAAGCAATCCCGAGTGGTCAACAATAACCTGGCGGGCAATAGCCACAATAAGCACCTCAAGCGTGTTGGCCGGAGTAAGGTTTATAAGCATTCTGACGAACTCGAGACCGACAACTATTGTCAGTATGTTATGTAAATAGGTGTCAACCTGGTTAAAGTAGCCCTCGGTTACAAACATTTTATAAATCTCGTAACCCAGCATAAACACAAGCACCGCAAGGGTTATAAGGGCTATCAGATATTCAAGAATATGAACTACAAAATAAAAAGCCTTACCGATTTTCTTGTTCATGCAAATCTCCCGTAAAATATTGATGAATAGGCAAGAGTGATAAGTGCCGAAAGCGCTGAAAATTCAGGTTTTAGAGCGAGTTCGGATTATTCTTTCTTCCCTACATTATAACAAATTTTGGCAATAAATGCAATAGCAAACTATAAAATAACAAACAATAACAAACAACAGCAAAAAACAACTTGAAGCCGCTATTTCAAGAGTCCTAAAAAATGGCGAAGCCAATCATAACTTGCCTAAAGCAATCATAACCGATAACTCGTTTCGCTGATTGAAAAAGTATGGGTTATGAGTTTGGAGTTATGAATTTGGCTTCGCCAAATGTTATGATACAACCGTTTCTTCGAAACGATCATAATTGGGTTTCGCTAAGCAAACCTTATTCCCACTCGCTTAAATTAGCAATATTCAGAGTGAAATTAGGTATTTTAACGTGCTTTTTTCGGGTAATCCGCCTATCTTTCCCCCCATAATCTATGGGGTATACGAAAAAACGGTATCAAATTGGTATCACCGATACCACCCGAAAAACACACTATCTCTGTTTGATTTATTATACCATAAAAACGGAATAATTACAAGAGGTTTGCGGAGAAAGATTCCACTTTTTTATAGCACCGATGTGGTACAATATTATTCTGGATATTCTTCTGAAACACGGTCGAATCTCTCAATATAATAGATTTTCCCATCTTGTATTTCCGTGCACTCTTTACCAATGTACTTGAACAATCCCAAGAATATGTAATGATTATCTTTTTTTGCGAATATCAATCGTTTGCGAGTTGTAGCAACGGGGTGATCTGACTCCATCCACCATTGTTCCATATATGTTTCGGAAATTTTGTTCTTAACTCCGGCGGTATCGGTATTTGTCCAATTACTGTGTGCTAAAAACCAAACGCTATAACCTTCCTTGGTTGCAATTTCGCTATAGTTTGGCGTTTGCCATCCAAAGCATTTTGATTCATATTGATTCCAAGCAAAAGCGTCACAACCAGCCTCAAAAATATCTTTGGCGGCAGTTCCATAAACCTGCCCCTTAATAAGATTTCCACTGATAACAGTTGTATTTATATGTGTTCTCTTAGCTTGTTTTTTCTCAAGAAGGATTCTTTCAGCTTCGGCTTTTTCAAACTCAATTCTCGCCTTTTCTTTTTCCTTCTCGATGCGTTCCTTCTCTTGTTCTGCCTTGATGTTCTCAAATGCTGTTTGGATTTCTCTGTTGAGAACTTCACTATCTGTTTTTAGTATTTTTCAAAAATGTCAGGGAATATGAACTTTTTGTCGCATACTTTAAATTCTACGGTAATATATTTCTGATAGCTTTTTGAGCCGTCTTTGATCTCTTTTATTGTACCTTCTCCAAATATGGAATGACGAACTTTTTCACCAATCATCTTAATCTTCCTTTGCTAATATCAAATTGTTTAATTATCGTTATAACCGAAAGTTCTGCTTTGTAGGGTTTCCTTCCACCAAGACTCTCGATCTAAAATCACGTGATCATCAACTCTTGCATTGTAATTTTCTAATATCGAATATTGAAAATTCTGCTTTATGTAATCGAATCCTTTTTCGGCAACGAGTTTTTTCAACTCTACATTGCCCCCGTGTCCGTTTTCGGCGTAATTTGACCAACGAGTAAGCAACATACCATTATCGCTTGTTGCAGAACCAACATACAACTTTCCGTTACTTTTGTCTGTAATAAG
Source organism: Clostridia bacterium (assembly GCA_017621415.1). GTDB lineage: Bacteria > Bacillota > Clostridia > Oscillospirales > CAG-272 > UBA1740. Next base: position 1,757 of record JAGATD010000053.1, on the reverse strand, counting down.
ATATACCGCCTTTTGATTTTCAAGAGCAGCTATCCAACTTTTCTTCTGCCGTTCAATGATTGATTGCAACTGCATATACGAAAGGCGAACCTTGTCGTAGCCGGGAAATTCGTCGCCGTCAAACACATTGGGAAGGACTTCAAGCACCTCCAACTCATCACAGACTGTATTATAAAACATGCCTTGCGTCTGAGCTGTTTTGTGATATTTAATAATCACTCTGCCAAAATACTGACTATACTCTGCAATCTCCTCACCCTTGTAGTTAATTCCGTTAACGACTCCAAGTTCTTCCGTAACTCTTTTGATGGTAGTTAAAAGCCATGTGTCATATGATAATTTTAAAAGGCAAATTGCTATCTGTCCAACATTAAAATATCTTTGCTTGTTACGCCAAAATAGCCACTGACAGTTCACAATTTCGGGATTTTTTAAATACAAATCCATCGGATCTTCAGTGCCATTATTTTGATTAAATTTAACTTTCACATTGGTTGCTTCAGAAGCCGGAATTCTCAACAAATCATCTATCCTTATGCAAGACATTTTTTCACCCTCCGCTTTGATTTTCAACTCATTTAACCATCTTTGTATACTTCCGTCCTCGAAGAAGCCCAACAAAGCTCCGTCGCAAAACTTTTCCGCCCGAACAGCACCAAGCAATAACGCGCAAATGACATCTGCAGAAAGCTGTGTAACATCAGCCCCGCTCATTGATTTGCTACCCCATTCAATGCTATGTCGCTTTAATATCTCTACATAATCATTGAGTCCTATTTGATCAGCACAATTATGTACATCATGAATAAATTCGTTTACCAACTCAGAGTACATAACATGGGGAAATTGATACGGGCGTTCAAAAGTACCATCACCTTCGATATCGACAAACCACTTTCCAAAGTTATCGTTGGGAAATAAATCTAAGTATTTTATCAAATTGCTGTATTTTCCCATACTATTCATTTCACCTCACGATCTGCGTTGGAATATTACTTCATATAATCTGCACACGCCTTCTCAAGCAGAAGAAAATCGTTGCAGCGCTTGGCAAGAGATGAAGCATCTCCGTCCTTAATTTTGATCTTATAGACGTTCTGCGCGTTCTTCCAAATCTTCTCTTGAATAGACTTGATATAACGGTACTCAGATAAAAGCAAGGAACGATAGTGCGGATCTCGCTCATTTCTGATATCAACGTACTTGGTTTCGCTCAGCGGCACAGGGAACATATTATTCAGATTGATAACGGCATAGTCCTTGATCTTGATAAAATCAAGACCTTCTTTCATCAGCCTGTGCTTGTCCTTAAAAGAGGAAAGCGGCGCGAAGTAATCAAAGCCATTGATTTGTAAAACGATACCGATATATTTTCTCTCATTCTTCTGCCCGGATTTCTTATTCTGAAACAGATGCGGAGCATATGCCGAGAGATATGTAATGTAGCCCCCGTTAATTTCGTAAAGCTTAAGGTTGTCCATTGAGTTCTCCTAAAAAGCAAATGAGGGCAAGTGTGCCTTGCCCCCATTACATAACTTTCGCATTTTGAGTAGCGAAACACTCACTTGTAACTTTCTTGAAAGAACCAAGAGAAGTTCGCTTAGTAAGTTTCTCATTTAGGGCTGAGATACACCCGCACTTATATTATATCCTTTTTATGCTGTTTTGTCAACACAAAATGGATATTTTCAATAAATCAACGACAAAAATTTTCACATTCCTGCCGTTGTTTATTATTCTCTTTGGTATCAAAACGG